>NZ_AQUU01000001.1 GCF_000372365.1 Aggregatibacter actinomycetemcomitans DSM 8324
GCCAGCGTTCAATCTGAGCCATGATCAAACTCTTCAATTCAAAAAGCTTAATCCCTCAATAGCTGACTTAATTAATCTATTATAAATAATATAAATAAACGAATCTTCCGGCACCTATTAAGTTCAATCTTAAAATTATCTAAAACGAATCTATAAGTGCCCACACAGTTTGTATGATTGATTGTTAAAGAACAAAAAACGACGCACTGTTTATAAAAACCTACAACGGCGCGTCGTTGTGACCGCGTATTATAGGTATTTACTAATTCTTTGCAAGAGTTTTTTTACAAAAAATTGAACTTTTTTATTATTTGCTCATAAACTCGCCAAATTGTGTTTTCCTTTGAGATAAAAAATTATGGAGATCAAAAAAATGCGGTCAGAAAAACGCTTGAATTTCTGACCGCACTTTTGGCTTTCCGAGTTAAGTAAAATAAATTATTTGCCCACTTGGCTTCCAATCAAACCGCCAAGTGCCGCACCACCTAAAGTGGCACCGGTTGAACCGCCGATAACGTTACCGGCAACACCACCGATTGCAGCGCCGACAGCGGTATTCTTTTGTGTTCTGCTTAAATTATGGCAGCCGGTTAAAGCCACGGCTAACGTCACGATGCCAAGAATTTGAACCCGTTTTTTCATTTTAAAACCTCATTAAATTACTAAAATAAGATGAGTAATGTTCTCGTTGTTACCCACCGCTTTAGACTTGGCTTTTATGAAAAAGTTTATTTTTTGCGTAAGGACACTTCTCCGGCGTTGAAATATTGTCTGCCGTTTTCCGTAATGACGCATAAATGTCCTGCAGCATCAATGCCTTGTTCAGTACCGGAAATCGCACTTTTTTCCGTAATAACATTGACCTCCGCGCCGAAATACGCATCGTGATTAAGCCACTGTTGTTGCAGTTCGGCATCAATGCCGTGTTGTTCAAAACGTTCGAGGTAACGGTAAATGGTTTTCGTCATTTTGATGATAATTTGTTCACGATCAACCTGCGGGAAAAATTCGCTTAATTCTGCCCACGGTTGATCGATTTTTTTATTCTGTCCGAGGGAAATATTCATGCCGATGCCTACAATCAGATTCAACATGCCGTTTTTGCGATTAACGATCTCCACCAGAATACCCGCCAGTTTTCGATCATTAACTAAAATATCGTTCGGCCATTTCACTTGGAATCCGTACATATCCAACTCCGCCAATGCTTGAACAATGGCAAGACCAATCACCGAGCTCAATCCATCCAGAGATTTTGTTGGATTCAGCTGCCAATAAAAACTCATGATTATTTGCCCTGCAAAGGGTGAAATCCATTGTCTGCCACGGCGTCCACGCCCTGTGGTTTGATATTCCGCCAAGCATAAATCCCCCTTTTGTAACTGTTCCAAGTGATCCAACAAATATTGGTTAGTCGAGGAAATCACCGGTTTAAGCGTTACGCCATAAGGCGCTAAAGCTTGTGTCAAACGTGCTTCATCTAATAGCGGCATTTCGGGGATCAAATAAAGATGACCGTTTTCCACCTCAAAACATATCCCCTGCTGCTCCAATTGGAGGATTTCCTGTTGCAATTGCTGCGCGTCACAGCCTAAAAGTGCGGTCAGATTTTCCAATGAATTTTCAACGCCGCTCACCAATAACTCTAATAATTTCGCCATACTGTTTCCTTGTTGAAAGAATTGCCTCTATCATACGCCAAATGGCATTTTTTATAAATTTTTGTTCCCAATTTAACGTAAAATCTGTATAATTCTCCCGCAATATTTTTCCCTAAACACTCAACTAAGAGAGATATTGCAATGGCATTACGCATACAAAAAGAGGCATTGACGTTTGACGACGTTCTTCTCCTGCCCGCTCATTCTACCGTGTTACCGAACACTGCTAATCTTTCCACCCAACTCACTTCCACCATCCGCCTGAACATTCCAATGTTATCCGCCGCCATGGATACTGTGACTGAAGCCAAATTAGCAATTTCATTAGCGCAAGAAGGCGGTATTGGCTTTATTCATAAAAACATGACGATCGAACGCCAGGTGGACCGCGTGCGTAAAGTGAAAAAATTTGAAAGCGGCGTGGTGTCGGATCCGATTACCGTTCCGCCTAATTTAACCATCAGCGAATTAAAAGCCATTGCGCAAAAAAACGGCTTCGCGGGTTATCCCGTGGTAGATGCCGACAACAATTTAGTGGGCATTATTACCGGTCGTGACATTCGTTTCGTATCCAATGTCAATAAAACCGTTGCCGATTTTATGACGCCGAAAGATCGTTTGGTAACCGTTAAAGAAGACGCGCAACGTGAAGAAATTTTCCAACTCATGCACAAACACCGCGTAGAAAAAGTCTTGGTTGTGGATGATAACTTTAAATTGAAAGGCATGATTACCTTAAAAGACTATCAAAAAGCCGAACAAAAACCGAACGCCTGTAAAGACGAATTCGGTCGTTTGCGCGTAGGTGCGGCGGTTGGCGCGGGCGCCAGCAATGAAGAACGTATTGATGCCTTAGTAAAAGCCGGTGTTGACGTACTATTGATCGACTCCTCTCACGGGCATTCCGAAGGCGTATTGCAACGCGTGCGTGAAACCCGCGCGAAATACCCTAACTTACCGATTATTGCGGGCAATATCGCGACAGCCGAAGGTGCCATTGCCTTAGCGGATGCGGGTGCAAGCGCAGTGAAAGTGGGCATCGGCCCGGGGTCAATTTGTACCACCCGTATCGTAACAGGCGTGGGCGTGCCGCAAATTACCGCCATTTCCGACGCCGCAGAAGCATTAAAAGATCGTGGCATTCCAGTCATTGCCGACGGCGGGATTCGTTATTCCGGCGACATCGCCAAAGCCATTGCCGCCGGCGCCAGCTGCGTGATGGTAGGTTCGATGTTTGCCGGCACGGAAGAAGCACCGGGTGAAATTGAATTGTACCAAGGACGTGCGTTCAAATCTTATCGCGGCATGGGCTCCCTCGGCGCCATGGCGAAAGGCTCCAGCGATCGTTATTTCCAATCGGACAACGCGGCGGATAAGCTGGTGCCGGAAGGTATCGAAGGACGCATTCCTTATAAAGGCTTATTGAAAGAAATTATCCATCAACAAATGGGCGGTTTACGCTCCTGCATGGGCTTAACCGGTTGCGCCACCATTGATGAATTACGCACCAAAGCCCAATTTGTGCGCATCAGTGGCGCCGGCATTAAAGAAAGCCATGTACATGATGTGACGATCACTAAAGAAGCACCGAATTACCGCATGAGCTAATTCAACGCCTAAAAAGTGCGGTTGGTTTAAAAAACTTTTTTCAAACTGACCGCACTTTAATCTGCCCCCAAACCCGGGCATCTAATTTGAAGTGCAGATTATGCCCTACTCTTATCAATTTCATCTAAAAGTTATCAAACAGGTCACCGAACAGGATTTGGTATCCGTGAGGTGGCTAAACTTCATCAGATTCCTCATTCTCAAGTCATTTATTGATTAAAAGCCTTTCGTGAAAGAGGACTTGATGGCGTAAAATCACCTTATACTAAACCTAAAATACCCAAAATGAAAAAAATGCAGATTGAAGTGACTGAAACAACCGACTTTTCACCACAAGCCTTGAAAAAACTCAAACGAGAACCCGCCCTTGCGAGAGCGAAGATTGATTATCTAAAAAAGTTAGTGGAATTGGGCAGTCAAGAACGACAACAGAAAAAAGAAAAGTCACCGCAAAGTTAAAGGAAAAACATGCCTCAAATGACTTGCTGCAAGTGTCCGAAATACCTCGTTCAACCTTTTATTATCAACAGGTTAAGCAAGATTACAGCCGGGTAAATTTGGTGTATTAAAACCAAAACGAATTAAACTCGATTTAAAAGTATTGAGCCCGGTACAGTACCGAGCTCAATACTTAAGTTAACTAACCTGTCCAACTTTTGGGAGGCAGATCAAAGTGCGGTCGAAAAAAGAATTAAATTTTCGACCGCACTTTTTTTGCTTTATATTCAATATTACGCGGCAAAACGCATGGTGTTTTTGCGTTGCAGCTGATGAATCACATTGGTGACGGTGCCGACGATAGGGAGTTTGCGCCAGTCGGCGATTTTAATATTTTCGGTTTTGGAATCAAGCGATAAGAAAACGAATTCGCCGTTTGTATGGGCGATAAACTCATACACATGAAATTCGTTATTGACTTCAAGCACAACCAGTTCTTCAACGAATAACTCATTATTTTTTTCTACGATCAACATATCACCCACATCAATTCCCCACGCCAACATATTCGGATTGGTTACGCGAATAAAGCAGGTTTGTTGCGGGCGTCTGATGCAGTACAAGTTAAGATCCAGTTTTTTGTTAAAGAACAAGTTATTTTGTTTCATATCATCAAAAAACGGCATTGGCTGATAAGAAAAAGACTGATCATTTTGGACTGCGGCATGATTTTGATAATTCATAGGGAATCCTTAGTTAAAATTAACTGTTCGTTTATACAGGATATAATATACTGGCATTTTATCCAGTATGTCAAGCGATAAAAAAGAAAAGTTTTTTCTTTGAGAAGTGAGTGAAAGTCAGATTTTATTGCTAACGATAAAATATACTGTTTCCATTGAATTTTTTTATTTCACGCAGAATATTTTTCGGAATTAAAAAATTCCCGGCATTCATATTCTGTTTAGTCAAAATTTGAGCCATTTTTACTAGGTCTTTTAGGGGAATCAATTTTGATTCGCAACGTGCATTGAATTAAAAAAGATAGTGAGAATTTTTGATCTGCACCCAAAAAGTTAGACGCCTTCAATTCAAGGACTGAGTTCTGTATTCCACAGGGCTTAGTCCTTTTAATTTTACTTGAATACATTCATGGTTGTAGTAATGAACGTATTCGTGGAGCGTTTTGCCGCGTATTTGTACGATCAGCAAATGATTTATTCGCAGAATGTGTCGTTAAATTTTGTGCAGCCGATGGCGCCGAAAACCAAAATCACCGTTAATTTACGCATTCCTTTTAATCAAATCCCAGAGCAATACCGTTCCCTGTTTACCCATTTGCAGGAGCCGATTCAGGTGTATTCTGTGACGCATAATTTGATCCTCGCCGACAGACAACAAATTAATGTTGCCAATTAATTACTGTTTATTTATACAGTTTTGTGTGATAAAGCGCGGTCAAAAATTTGATTGTTTTTTTAACTGCACTTTTTTATGCCAGATTCTCTTACGCGCAAACCCAGAAAAATTATTCACATTGATATGGACTGCTTTTATGCCTCCACTGAAATTCGTGAAAATCCTTCCCTCGCCGATAAACCTGTTGCGGTAGGCGGCAGAGCGGAGCAACGCGGCGTGCTGACCACTTGCAATTATGCAGCGCGCGAGTTTGGCTTGCATAGCGCCATGCCTACCGCGCAAGCCCTGCAATTATGCCCGAATCTGGTTCTGTTACCCGTCAATATGCCGCTGTATCGCGAAGTGTCGCAGCAAATTCATCAAATATTTCAACGTTATACTTCTATTATTGAACCGCTTTCTCTGGACGAAGCCTATTTGGATGTCACGGATTGCGATAAATGTGCCGGTTCCGCCACTTGGATTGCACAAGATATTCGGTCGGCGATTTTTAATGAATTACATTTAACCGCGTCGGCGGGCGTGGCACCGTTGAAATTTTTGGCGAAAATCGCCTCTGATCAAAACAAGCCGAACGGGCAGTTTGTGATCGAACCGAAAGAGGTGGCGGATTTTGTCGCCGCATTACCGTTGAAAAAGATTCCCGGCGTGGGCAAAGTGACCTCGGAAAAATTACTGCAAATGGGTCTGGCGACCTGTGCCGATGTGCAAAAATACGATCGCAATGCGCTGTTTAATTTGTTCGGCAAAGTGGGGCAGCACATTTGGGCATATAGCCATGGCATTGATGAACGCCCGGTGCAACCTCATCGGGAGCGTAAATCGGTGGGCGTGGAAACCACGTTATTAGAAAATATTGAGCAGCTTGCCCAAGGAGATGATGTTTTGAAAAAACTGTATTCTCAATTAGTGGCGCGGGTGCAGCGTGCCTGTCCGAATATTCCGCTGGCGCAATTTCGCAAAATCGGGGTGAAGCTAAAATTTGAAGATTTTCAGGTCACTACCTTGGAAAAAAGTGCGGTGGATTTTTCCGAAGAAAATTTTCGCCTGCTGTTGGCGCAAATTTGGCAACGCAAGCAAGGGCGCAGTGTGCGTTTAATCGGCTTGCACGTCACTTTGCCGGAAGAAAAACAATCGGAACAAATGAGCCTGTGGTAAGGGTTTTGTGATGAGTGTATGATTTAGCGCTTACTGTTGACACTTGAATCATAACGCACATCATGCTTCGGATTATTTTGGCAAGGTTAAGAAACTCCGCTATAATGCACCGCACTTTTACGCATAGGTTTGCGTATCATTTTTGCATAGACAAGCAAGTGAATTCCTCATGAAGTTAACCGCCAACAATAAAGTTTTAGACCTTTCTACTCCCCAAATTATGGGGATTCTCAATTTCACCCCCGATTCGTTTTCCGATAGCGGCAAGTTTTTTCAGTTAGACAAAGCGTTAGCACAAGTGGAAAAGATGCTAAGGCTGGGCGCATCGATTATTGACATCGGCGGCGAATCCACCCGACCGATGGCGGATGAAGTCACTTTGGAAGAGGAATTGCAACGTGTTGTGCCTTTAGTCGAGGCAGTGTGTCAACGATTCGATTGCTGGATTTCGGTAGACACATCAAAACCGCAGGTCATGCGTGAAACGGCAAATGCCGGCATGGATTTGATTAACGATATTCGTGCATTGCAGGAACCGCAAGCGTTGGAGACTGCCGCACAGCTGGCGTTGCCGGTGTGCATTATGCATATGCAGGGGCAGCCCCGCACTATGCAGTTAAATCCTCACTATGAGGACGTGGTCGCCGACGTTTTAAAATTTATGCAGCAACGTACGGAACAATGTCTGGCGGCAGGAATCAAACAAGATAACATCATTTGGGATCCGGGCTTCGGGTTTGGCAAAAGCGTGCAACATAATTATCGCTTATTGCAACAACTCTGGGTTTTCTGCCAGCAGGGGTATCCTGTACTGGCGGGCATATCCCGTAAATCAATGATTGGCGCGGTGCTGGATAAACCAGTGGAACAACGAACCGTCGGTAGTGTCAGCGCTGCTTTAATTGCCGCGATGAATGGCGCCCGTATTTTGCGCGTACATGATGTCGGCGAAACTGCCGATGCGTTAAAAATCTGGCAGGCAACCCTAAACAGTTAAATAACGTATTTAAAAAAAGGAATTAAACATGGCTGAACGTAAATATTTCGGCACCGACGGGGTGCGTGGGAAAGTGGGATCTCATCCGATTACCCCTGATTTTGTGTTAAAACTCGGTTGGGCTGCGGGCAAAGTGCTGGCAAATCATGGCTCCCGCGTGGTGTTAATCGGTAAAGATACGCGTATTTCCGGTTATATGCTGGAATCCGCGCTTGAAGCGGGTTTGGCGGCTGCCGGTTTGTCTGCCGCTTTTACCGGACCAATGCCGACCCCGGCAGTGGCTTATTTAACCCGCACTTTCCGCGCTGAAGCCGGCATTGTAATTTCTGCCTCACATAACCCGTATTACGATAACGGAATCAAGTTTTTCTCTACGCAAGGCACGAAATTGCCGGATGAAGTGGAAGAAGAAATCGAAGCCATGTTAGAACAACCGATGGATTGCGTGGAATCTGCCGAATTAGGGCGTGCCAGCCGAATTAAAGATGCGGCGGGTCGTTATATCGAATTTTGTAAAAGTACATTCCCGGCGCATTTGAGTCTGGAAGGCTACAAGATCGTGGTGGACTGTGCCAACGGTGCGACTTACCACATTGCGCCGAATGTCATGCGCGAGCTGGGCGCGGAAGTCATTGAAATCGGGACGCATCCGAACGGTATGAACATCAATGAAAAATGTGGTGCAACCGACATCGCGGCGTTACAAGCCAAAGTGGTAGAAACCAATGCGGATGTCGGCTTGGCGTATGATGGCGACGGCGACCGCTTAATTATGGTGGATCACCTTGGTAATAAAGTCGATGGAGACCAAGCCTTATTTATTATTGCCCGCGAAGCGTTGCGTGAAGGTCGTTTGCAAGGTGGTGTGGTCGGCACATTAATGAGCAACATGAGCCTTGAATTGGCGTTAAAACAATTAGCGATTCCATTTGTGCGTGCCAATGTGGGCGATCGTTATGTATTGGAAAAAATGCAGGAACGCGGTTGGGGCTTAGGCGGAGAAAACTCCGGTCATATTATCATTGCCGATCGCAACACTACCGGGGATGGCATTATTGCTTCTCTTGCCGTATTGGCTGCGATGGCAAAACATCGTTTGTCCCTTAATGAATTGGCGGGTGCGGTCAAATTATTCCCGCAAGTGCTAATCAATGTACGTTTTGCCGGTGGTGAAAATCCGTTGGAAAGTGGTGCGGTGAAAATGGTTGCTGCCGAGATGGAAAAACGGTTGGCGGGCAAAGGGCGAATTTTGTTGCGTAAATCAGGTACCGAACCGCTTATCCGCATCATGGTGGAATGTGAAGATGGCACTTTGGCACAGCAATGTGCAGAAGAAATTGCAGCAGCAGTAAAAGAAGCCAACTAGGATTTAATGGTCATGCGTTTATTTGTTATGCGTCACGGCGAAGCGGAATTAATGGTGAATTCTGATAAGGAACGCCGTCTTAATGCGCGCGGTAAGGAACAATCCACTTTGCAAGGAACTTGGTTAAAATCCACCGCACTTGACTTGGATAAAGTGTTGGTCAGCCCTTATACCCGCGCGTTGGAGACCTTTAATCAAATTAATGAAGTTTATGAACAAAAGCTAACCGACAAACTGAAAATTTGGGATGGTATCACGCCTTACGGCGATTCCGGCATTGTGAGCGATTATCTCTCCGTGTTAGCTGAAGAAGGTGTGGAAAATGTGTTAATCATTTCTCATTTGCCTTTAGTTGGCGACATTGTGAAAGAAATGTGCGGTCGAAATCCCGCGAGTTTTTACCCGGCAACCATTGCGGAAATTTATCTCGGTGATGAGTGCGCTGAGGTCATCGGAATTAAATATTTGGATAAATTTTGACCTATATTAAATTTTTTGTAAATTTTATTTTGCTTCAAAATTAAAATCTAAAAAACGATATATTTCATCTTATTGTGACTTTTTATTAATTGTACTTTGCTATTTTTAAGCAAGTTTTAACAAAAAAATACTTGCCTTTGTAAATTTTTGTTACACACTATAGGTGTCTTACAGAACAATATTGTAAGGCGTTTATCTTTCAATTGTTAATTTAGGAGTAACGATGAAAAAATCAGTATTAGCCGCATTAGTGTTAGGCGTAACTTTAAGTGTAACCGGTTGTGATGACAGCAAAACTTCACCACAAGCCGAGCAGGCGAAAACAAGTGTCTCCGAGGCTAAAGATGCTGTAGTAAACGCCGCAAATGATGTTAAGGATGCTACAGTTGAAGCTGCCAAAGATGCACAAAACATGGCAGCCGATAAAATGGCCGAAGTGAAAGATGTCGTATCTGAAAAAATGGATGCCATGGCAACGCAGGCCAGTGAAATGAAAGATGCTGCAGTTGAAGCGGCCAAAGATGCAAAAGATGCAGCGGCAGATAAAATGGCAGAAGTGAAAGATGCCATATCTGAAAAAATGGATGCCATGGCAACACAAGTCAATGAAATGAAAGATACAGCAGCTGAAGCAGTCAAAGATGCAAAAGACGCAGCGGCAGATAAAATGGCCGAAGTGAAAGATGCCGTATCTGAAAAAATGGGTGCCACCGCAACGCAAACTGATGAAATGAAAGACGCGGTAAAAAGCGAAACTGAAAGCAAATAAAAAAGCAGTCTAAACTGCTTTTTAAAACGGGGCAAAAACTAATTTATCCTTTTCCGCAAAAATCCTGACTGAACGATATAAAAATTCAGTTGGGATTTTTTCTTTGTACAGAAAACGGCTATTTACCGCCACGAATTCGGCATCTAAATATTGTGCATAAATAGATCCTGAACTGCTGTTGACGCCCGCCATGGCGCGCCCTAATAATTCGCCGTAAATGTGAATATTGCCGTCTGCCGCCACTTCGGCGCCATGCTCCACATCACCGTGAATGATTAAATCGCTGTTTTTGGCGTAGATCACCTGTTTACCAATCACGTTGTAGGCGATAACTTTAGTCGGTTGATAGCGCGGTTCGGGAAGAATTTCAGACAGGTTTATCAATGTTGCCGAGAATCGGTAAATCGGCGCTGAGGATTAATTCTCTTTGCAGATGGTTTTGCCAGTCAGCTACACCGATGACATGAATGTTGTATTCGGCAAGTAAGGCTTTCAACACGGTTAAATTGACTTTTTCCAACACCGGATTGAACTGTAAAATCACTTCAATATTCTGAAACAAAGACGGTGCGTTTTTAGCTTTTTTTGCCAGCGCACGTTTGATCGCCGTTAAGCTTGAACTGTTGATACTGATAAATACGGCGGAAAATTGACCTGTTCGTAGTTCGATAATATCTTGAGCCATCACGAAATTCCAAGAAAAAGAGCTTCTAATAATAAAGAATTATTGCAAAATCAGCAACTCGAACCTCATTTTGGAGCAAAATTATGTTATGTGCCATTTATAAAAGCCCGAAGGAAGCGGGCATGTATCTTTATATTGAAAAGCGCAGTCATTTTGATGGTGTACCTGAGGCGCTGCTAAAGATATTTGGAAAACCAATTTTTGTCATGTTGTTTAACCTGACTGGCGAAAAGCCGCTGGTGAATGCAGACAAAACGGAGGTTTTGCAAAATATCAGGGAAAAAGGCTTTTATTTGCAAACACCGAAGAAAGATGATTGGCTGTTTAGTCTTTAAAAGTGCTCTGCACCCAAAAACTTGGATAGATAAATAAACCTAATTAAATATCGCTTTCCAGCATTGGCGAGACTAAGCCGAAAGTCAGGCACCATACAGTTGTAAAGGAGTCAATCTCCCGATTGGCTAAGCTCACATTGAGGAAAGGATACAGTTTCTCACTCTCTGCCAAAAACTCAGCTGAGTCTGTGGCTAACTTCTCTTTGAGTTTCTGGTAATCAGATTGCACGTGAGTAAGTTTGACGCAATATGACCGTTTTTTTCCGCTTGCTTACGTCGGCGGATGATATGATGTTTGAATTCGATTGAATAATGTTTGACCATAAAAATCCATAGTTTAGTTGGTTGTGGTATCTGATTGGGATGCAGAATACTTTTTATTCAATCTAATCAAACTTAAAGAACCCGACGGGATTGGGTATACGTTCTCGCCCAGTAATTGTCGCTTAAGGACTCAATAATCACGCCTCGGCTTGTACTGGAATGCATAAACTGGTCGTTGCCGACGTATACGCCTACATGATTATTTATACGGAAAAAAACCAAATCGCCCACTTTCAGTTCTTTCTTTTGAATCGCTTTACCGACATAACGCTGTTCGGAAGTCGAACGCGGCAATGTCACACCAAACGCATCTAAAAAGGTGGTTTGCATAAAGCCGGAACAATCAATGCCATTTTTTGTGGTGCCGCCAAAACGATAACGGGTCCCTGCCCATTCCTGATAAATTTTGGAAAGGCGTTTGTCCATAATGCCGGAGTATTGACGGGGTTTGTTGGTTTTTAATTGGGAGGTAATTAATTGATTAAGCTGTTCTTCATCTTGATCCGGTTGGTATGAGGCTGTGCCGGTTGAACAAGCGGTTAAGACGAGTAAAGGGATAATAATCAATAATTTTTTGAACATAAATTTAAGTAGTTATTTTAAATAGGTTTTTTACGTTTATAGAACTGAGCGGGATAATATCGTAAATTTAAGTAAAAATCCACTTTAATTTAATAAAAATATCGTACTTTTTAGCATATATAGTGCATAAATGGAATTTTATGCACTATATGTTGAATGTATATCGAATACTGAAAGGATTAATTCGCCGTATCCAATTCGGGAAAAGATTTCACCAAATTATCTATCGCTTTCATTTGATTCACGAAAGCCTCCAGCTTATCTAGCGGTAACGCCGATGGTCCGTCACATTTTGCGTTGCTTGGATCCGGATGGGCTTCTAAGAACAGCCCCGCCAATCCTACCGCCAGACCGGAACGGGCAAGTTCGGTAACTTGTGCACGGCGTCCGCCGGAAGCCGCACCGAACGGATCGCGACATTGCAATGAATGGGTCACGTCAAAAATTACCGGACAGCCTTTCGACACGTTTTTCATGACGCTGAAACCCAACATATCTACGACTAAATTATCGTAACCAAAATTCGTGCCGCGATCGCACAGAATCACTTTATCATTGCCGCACTCGGCGATTTTTTCCACGATATTGCCCATTTGTCCCGGGCTTAAAAATTGCGGTTTTTTCACATTAATCACCGCGCCGGTGCGCGCCATGGCTTCCACCAAATCCGTTTGACGGGCAAGAAATGCCGGCAACTGAATAATATCCACTACCTCGGCAACAGGCTGACATTGATAAATTTCATGTACATCGGTAATGATTTTTACACCGAAAGTTTGTTTGAGCTCGGCAAAAATTTTCAGCCCCTGCTCCATGCCCGGACCGCGATAAGAATGAATAGAAGAACGGTTCGCCTTATCAAAAGAGGCTTTGAACACATAAGGTACGCCCAGTTTTTGCGTCACTTCCACATATTTTTCGCACACGCGCATCGCCATGTCACGACTTTCCAGCACGTTCATGCCGCCGAATAAAACAAAGGGTTTATCGTTGGCAATTTGAATATCGCCTAATTGAATGAGTTTATTTTGCATACGCCTTCCTTATTTATTTTCAGTTTGCGCCCAACAACCTAATGTGACGCGCTCATTATTTCCGTAATCCCGCAAAGTTTCAACCGCAGACCAAAAATTCTCTTGGAAAATCGACCGCACTTTTTCCCCTTGCTGCCAACCATGTTCCACCAACAAATAGCCGTTTTCCCGCATAAATTTCGGCGCATTGGCGATAATATGGCGTAAATCCGCGTAACCTTCTTCCGCTGCAACCAATGCGGACAAGGGTTCAAAACGCACATCACCCTGCGTTAAATGTTCGTCATGGGCATCAATATACGGCGGGTTACTCAGGATTAAATCAAACGTCCCCGTAACATTTTCAAACCAACAACTTTGCACAAAAGCCACATTCAATTGATTTTTTTCCCCGTTAGATTTCGCCAATGCCACCACCTCAGGCGTGAGGTCAACGCCAATAATATCCAACTGAACCGTGTGTTTTTGTGCAATAGGTTTTAACGCCGAAGCCAATGCCAAAGCAATCGCGCCGGTGCCGGTGCCAAGATCGAGAATGCGAAAACGCTGCGAATTTTGACCGCACTTTTGTAGCTTTTCAATGGCAATCGCCACTGCCTTCTCCACCAATATTTCCGTGTCGGGGCGTGGAATCAGCGTGCCTGCCGAAACATTTAACGGCAACGACCAAAACTCTTTTTCACCGAGAATATAAGCGATGGGTTCGCCCTGCAAACGGCGGGCTAAAAGTGCGGTCAGTTTTTCCAGCGTTTTTTCATCCAATGCCGTTTCACCGAAAGCCAGAATAAAAGCGCGAGACTTTTGCGTCACAAATTGCAATAACACCTGTGCATCGGTTTTGCCATTTTCCGAGGGATTCGCCTGATTTAACGCTTGTATGGCCTGTTGCAGCCATTGTTGGTAGTTCATCGTTAAAAAATGAACGAGCCGTTAAGCTCGTTCTCATGGTTAATTCTGCTCCGACAACGCCGCCAACTGATCCGCTTGATATTCGGTGATAATCGGTTGAATCAAGTCATCAATTTTGCCGTTCATCACTTCGTCTAAGCGGTAAATCGTCAGGTTAATACGGTGATCGGTAACGCGCCCTTGCGGGTAATTGTAAGTGCGGATTTTATCGGAACGATCGCCGGAACCCAATAAATTACGACGGGTGTCAGCTTGCTCCTGCGCCAGTTTTTCCTGTTCCTGTTGCACCAGACGGGAGGCCAGCACCGATAAAGCTTTGGCTTTGTTTTTATGTTGTGAACGTTCGTCCTGACATTCCACCACCATGCCCGTCGGAATATGCGTAATACGCACCGCGGAATCGGTTTTATTGATGTGCTGACCGCCCGCACCCGACGCGCGGTAGGTGTCAATGCGTAAATCCGCCGGGTTAATTTCCGGCATTTCCGATTCCAGCAATTCCGGCATCACGGCAACAGTACAGGCAGAGGTGTGAATACGCCCTTGTGATTCAGTTTTCGGCACTCGCTGCACGCGGTGGCCGCCCGATTCAAATTTTAACTGACCATACACGCCGTCACCGCTGACCAACGCGATAATTTCTTTAAATCCGCCCTGCTCGCTTTCATTTTCACTGAGCACTTCAACACGCCAACGTTTGGTTTCCGCATAACGGCTGTACATACGGAATAAATCACCGGCGAAAATGCCCGCCTCATCGCCACCGGTACCGGCGCGGATTTCAAGATAACAGTTATATTCGTCGTTCGGATCTTTCGGCAATAAGAGAATTTGTAAATGCTGTTCAACCTGTTCAAGTTCCGCTTTGGACTCTTCGATCTCCATTTGCGCCATTTCTTTCATTTCGGGATCGTCCAGCAAAAGCTGCGCTTCTTCCAGATTGGAATTGAGCTGATTCCAGCGGTTAAAACTTTTCACAACATCCTCAAGTTGTGCATATTCTTTGGAATAGGCTCTGAATTTGTCCTGATCGCTAATCACGGAAGCATCGCCTAACAAGGCTTCCAGCTCTTCATAACGTTCTTTTAAGCTATCTAATTTATTGATAATAGAGGGTTTCATTATTTGACCTTCAGAAGGAAAATAGAAAAGGAAATAAAAAAATCGGAGCATTCTAGCACAGAATGAAAATGTTGTTGAAGTTTAGGCTGTAAAAAAGGCTTTCGGATTTCGCCAAAAGCCTTTTAGGAATAGGTAGCACTTAAAGTGCAGAAACGTTCAAACGTGAACCGCCGACGATACGTACCCGAGCACCCGGCACTAAGTTAGGTTCGGCTTTTTGCACTACAACAATTTCTTTTCCGTCATCTTTTTTGATTACCATTTCCAAGGCGCTAACTTGGCTGACTTTTTCTTCAACCTTACTGCCGGTAACTGCACCGGCAATTGCTCCAACAGCCGTTGCAAGCGCTCTACCTGTACCACCACCGATTGCAGATCCGGCAATACCACCAATTGCACCACCGCCAATAGTACCAATCACGCCCTGGTTATCTGCCTGAATTTTCACCGGGCGGGTTGAAACGATGGTACCATAACTAATAGAACGCGCTTCTTTTGCTTGTCCCGAAGAATACACACTGCCACTATAAACATCTTGATTAGCACAACCGGCAACAGTTAAGCCCACTAAAACAGCTAATACGATTTTTTTCATAAAATGCTCCTTAAAATTATGAAGTTATTAAATCAGACCTATCATACCGCATTAATGATTTTTTTGATACTATATGGATGAAACTTAATGCAAGTATGGTTGTGTGTTTTATCAAAAAAACTCACCGCCACGGATAAATTATCCAGTATTTCACCGCTTGCTTTTGGTTTGCTCGCTTTGACTGTCAGATCTGAAAATTGGTTCCGCAAAAACGATTTTTTTATGCGTGCTACCCATTCATCTGCTGTTTCGTTCGCCCAAAACGGCACAACCACCTCAATATGCTCCCAGGTTTCTTGCGGGTAATGCTTATCTTTCGGCAGCGGCAACTCCACCACATCCACCCATTGCCCGACAAAGCATATAGGCTCATTAAGCTGAATAAGATAGATCACACGCCCGTTCACTACATTATCACGTAACACCGAACCTTGCTTTAACAATAACGCCAACCATGCTTGCGCCGCTTGCTCGGTATTGACACGTAAAGAAAGATGGTCAATTTCATATTCCGACAAATTTAAATCAAGCCGTTGCGCCAAAGTATGAATTTTTTGTTCAAAATCTTCAAAATCAGTGAAAAGTGCGGTCTGTTTTTCAAACATTTTATGAGGGAAACGAAACGACATAATTTTCCTTTTTGGCTTTTCTGAAACGTTAAAGAGCGGTATTATACCCAGCTATTTTTATCAGCCCAACTTATTTAAAAAGTTTAAGGTTTAACCGTGAATATTCAATCTATTTTATCCGAAAAAATCAAACAGGCGATGCTTGCTGCCGGCGCCGATGCACAATGTAATGCGTTGGTTCGCCAATCGGGCAAGGTGCAATTCGGCGATTATCAAGCCAACGGCATCATGCCTGCTGCCAAAAAATTAGGCATAAACCCGCGTGAATTTGCGCAACTGGTGTTAGCGAAGGCCGAATTGCAAGATATTGCGGAAAAAACCGAAATTGCCGGCCCGGGGTTTATTAATATTTTTCTGAAAGACGGCTGGTTAGCGGAGAATATCGGCAACGCTGTGAAAGATTCGAAATTAGGCATTCACCATCAGGATAAACAAACAGTGGTGGTAGACTATTCTTCCCCGAACGTTGCCAAAGAAATGCACGTGGGGCATTTACGTTCCACCATCATCGGCGACGCTGTAGTGCGTACGTTGGAATTTTTAGGCAATCATGTTATCCGTGCTAACCATGTAGGCGATTGGGGTACACAATTCGGCATGCTAATTGCCTATTTGGAAAAAATGGAAAACGAACACGCCTCTGAAATGGAACTCAGCGATTTGGAAGCCTTTTATCGTGCAGCGAAGAAACATTATGACGAAGATCCGGTATTTGCCGAGAAAGCCCGCAATTATGTAGTGAAACTGCAAAGCGGCGATGAATATTGCCGTACCATGTGGCAAAAGCTGGTAAAAATCACTATGCAACAAAATCAACACAATTACGATCGTTTAAATGTGACCTTAACCGAAAAAGATGTCATGGGTGAAAGCCTGTATAACCCAATGCTGCCGGGCATTGTAGAAGGTCTTAAAAAACAAGGTCTCGCCGTAGAAGACGACGGTGCATGGGTGGTTTATTTAGATGAATTTAAAAATAAAGACGATGGCCCGATGGGCGTTATCGTGCAGAAAAAAGACGGCGGTTTTCTTTATACCACCACCGATATTGCCGCCGCCAAATATCGCTATGAAACCTTAAAAGCCAACCGTGCATTGGTGTTCTCCGACACCCGCCAAAGCCAACATATGCAACAAGCCTGGCTGATTACCCGCAAGGCCGGTTATGTGCCGGACAGTTTCCAATTAGAACACAAAAATTTTGGCATGATGCTCGGCAAAGACGGCAAGCCATTCAAAACCCGCAGTGGCGACACCGTAAAACTGGCGGATTTATTGGACGAAGCCATTGAACGTGCCGGCGTATTAATATCGCAAAAATCCACCGCACTTTCCGAGCAGGAAAAAGCCGATGTGATCGAGGCGGTAGGTATCGGTTCGGTAAAATACGCAGATTTATCCAAAAACCGTATCACCGATTATGTGTTTGATTGGGACAATATGCTAAGCTTTGAAGGCAACACTGCGCCTTATATGCAATACGCTTACACTCGCATTCGTTCTATCTTTAACCGCAGCCAAATCAGCCCCGGAGAGGTAAAACAGGCGCCATTAACCTTAACGAATGAAAAAGAACGCGCGTTGGCAATCAAATTACTGCAATTTGAAGAAGCCATTCAACTCGTGGCAAAAGACGGTACGCCACACATTCTTTGTGCCTATTTATATGAATTGGCAGGCGTGTTCTCTTCTTTCTACGAGCACTGCCCGATTCTCAATAACGAAGACCAACAGGTAAAACTCAGCCGTTTAAAACTGGCGTTATTAACAGAAAGAACCTTAAAACAAGGATTAGATTTACTGGGCATTAAAACCGTCGAGAGAATGTAGTTTCATCCAATTCAAAAAGATCCCGTTCGTTCAGCGCGGGATTTTTTATTTTGGAACTTGCTAGGTTATTGAGAAAAAATCGGATAAAAAAAGTGCCTCACAGGAGGCACTACTCGGAAAGCAAAATATGTTTGGCTATTTATATAGCACTTGTTTTTGTTGCGGCTAAGGATACTCAATTAATGACTGGAAGGCAAACCATTATTGCGAATAAATGTGACATAACCTACTGTTTTACAAAAAATTTACCTTAACTAAAGTTCGCTTTACAAATGAAAAGTGCGGTCATAAAAAATAATATTTTTTATGACCGCACTTTAATTAAATTAACGAATTTTCGGTTCTTGCCAGACGAGAAATTAATGTCCCATTGACATCGCGGCTAAGAATAACATAGAAGCCACTTGTTCTTCCGAAATCACCTGACCATTTAATTTCAGCTGGCCTTTTTCCAATACGAGATCCAATTTTACTTGTTTACCGTCTTCGACCAATACACCTTGCAGAACACCGCTTTTCACACCTTCATTCACTTGTGTGGCTGCCATTTTCATTGCTTGCTCTCTATCCGGGCTTTTCAATTGCAGTGCGTTCGCCATTTCTTCGATTAAAGCATCTTTGTTCGCATCCACTTTGAAAATAAAGTGATTAAATAGATTGAAGATTTTTCCTTTGCTAATAGAATTTTCAAAATCAGAGCTTGCAATAGAAATATCTAAATTTGAGGCAATTTTACCGACTTGATTAGTTAATGTCGGACTAAACACAAATTGCGGTTGAGTATCAAGGAATTTCTTCGCTGCCTGTAATTTGGCTTCGGCAAATTCTTCTTGCTGCTTTTTCGCCGCCTCGGTATAAACCTGAATTAATTGATTAAAAGTTTCACCGTCAACGTGATTAAAAGCAGAATCAATAGTCAAATCACCAAAGCCCATACCACGAATAGTCATGCCGTTAAATGCAATTTTCGCACCGAAATCCAGAAATTGGTCTTTTCTGGCCGTATCGAAATCAATTTTCCAGTTTTTAAATTCAACATTATTGGTTTTACCTTCGGCATCTGTGTCGTTAATTTTAATTACGCCACCGGACAAAAATTTTTTACCGATAGGAAGATATTCCCACTCCGGAATACGCCGGTAATCCACGTCGATTTTTACATCATTCAACTCAATGGAATCTTTACTATCCGACTTGCTATACACTAGTTTGGTGAGGTCTAAATCCAGTTTATTAATGCCTTCGCGTACAAAGCCGAATTTCACATCAAAACCGTTAGCTGCTAATGTACCGTCTTTCATTAGTGCCTCAAAAGGTACCAGTTCCACCTTGGATGAACCACTTTGGTTATAGCCGACGGAGGTCGTCAACATAACCGGCGTTTTACCTTTCGTGGCGTCAAACCAAGGCGTTGTGGTTTCGTTTTTGGTTATGAAATCTACACTCGAGAACATACTTGGCATGAAGTTAAAGTGGGAAAGTTGATTTAACGGCAACGGACCATGGTATAAAATGCCTTCAAACGGCAATGCCCAGGTTTTACCGGGATTATCAAGCTCAGAAACCAGAATTTTATATTTGGTTTTAGAGCTGAATAAGCCGCGTTCAAAAGAAACATTATCAAATCGAATATCTAAGCCTAAAGAATAGGCGGATTTGTTAAGATCTTTATTGGCAATATCCACTTGACGGGCAAATTCCGTTTCTGCCACCTTGCCAGTGTACCAAGCACCACCGGTCCAAGTCGCTCCTAACGCCACAACCACCCCTAAAGCTAACGCTGATTTTTTCATACAATATGTCCTTTATATAATAGATGATACGCAATAATAATGATTTCGGCTAATCTAACATAAATAAAAAAGGGATCAATTCATTCACAAAACAAAAATGAAAAAAATTTCATTTTCCCTTGAAGTTCATATTTTTAACCTTATTCTACGAAAACGAACAGGAAATCGACCGCACTTTTCCTCTGTCAAAAATTTTTAAAAATATGACTTGAAATGCGGAAAAGCATCCACATCTTACAATTTGTAAATCATTACACAGAATTAAATTTCACTAGGAGAAAACAAATGGGAAAAATTATTGGTATTGACTTAGGTACAACCAACTCTTGCGTTGCCGTCATGGAAGGTGAAAAACCTCGTGTTATCGAAAACGCAGAAGGCGATCGTACTACTCCGTCAATCATTGCTTATACAAATGACAATGAAACTTTAGTCGGTCAACCGGCAAAACGCCAAGCGGTAACCAACCCGAAAAATACCTTATTCGCCATCAAACGTTTAATCGGCCGTCGTTTTGAAGATGAGGAAGTAAAACGCGATATCGACATTATGCCGTTCGCCATTACCAAAGCAGACAACGGCGATGCGTGGGTTGAAGTGAAAGGAGAAAAATTAGCGCCTCCGCAAATTTCTGCTGAAGTATTGAAAAAAATGAAAAAAGCTGCCGAAGATTATTTGGGCGAACCGGTTACCGAGGCGGTTATTACTGTGCCGGCATACTTTAACGACGCACAACGTCAGGCAACAAAAGATGCAGGTCGTATCGCAGGTTTAGACGTTAAACGTATCATCAACGAACCGACCGCCGCGGCATTAGCTTATGGCTTAGACAAAGGCACTGGCAACAAAACCATCGCGGTATACGACTTAGGTGGCGGTACATTCGACTTATCTATCATCGAAATCGATGAAGTAGGCGGCGAAAAAACCTTTGAAGTATTAGCAACCAACGGTGATACACACTTAGGTGGTGAAGACTTTGATAACCGTATCATCAACTACTTAGTGGATGAGTTCAAAAAAGAACAGGGCATCGACCTACGCAACGACCCGCTTGCAATGCAACGTTTAAAAGAAGCGGCAGAAAAAGCCAAAATCGAGCTTTCTTCCGCCCAACAAACCGATGTAAATCTTCCTTACATCACAGCGGATGCAACCGGTCCTAAACACTTAAACATCAAATTGACTCGTGCAAAATTAGAGTCTTTGGTTGAGGATTTAGTGGCGAAATCCCTTGAGCCTGTACGTATTGCATTAAAAGATGCAGGCAAATCCCCGTCTGAAATCGACGATGTGATTTTAGTCGGCGGTCAAACCCGTATGCCGCTTGTTCAACAAGAAGTTGAAAAATTCTTCGGCAAAGCACCACGTAAAGACGTGAATCCGGATGAAGCGGTCGCTATCGGTGCTGCGGTACAAGGCGGTGTGTTAGCCGGTGATGTGAAAGATGTATTATTGTTAGACGTCACCCCATTATCATTGGGTATCGAAACTATGGGCGGCGTAATGACCACCTTAATTGAGAAAAACACCACGATTCCTACCAAGAAATCACAAGTGTTCTCAACAGCGGAAGATAACCAAAGTGCGGTAACCATTCATGTGTTACAAGGTGAGCGTAAACAAGCGTCAGCCAATAAATCGTTAGGTCAATTCAATCTTGAAGGCATCAATCCGGCTCCACGCGGCATGCCGCAAATTGAAGTGACCTTCGACATCGACGCAGACGGTATTATCCACGTTTCTGCGAAGGATAAAGGCACAGGTAAAGAACAACAAATCACCATTAAAGCCTCTTCCGGTTTAAGCGATGAAGAAATTCAACAAATGGTACGCGACGCTGAAGCAAATGCCGAATCCGACCGTAAATTTGAAGAATTGGTACAAGCCCGCAACCAAGCGGATCACTTAATCCACAGCACACGCAAACAATTGGACGAAGCCGGTGACAAAGTACCTGCAGCAGATCGCGGCACCATCGAAAGCGCATTAAGTGACTTGGAAAAAGCGGCGAAGGGCGAAGATAAAGCAGTTATCGAAGCAAAAATCAAAGCATTAGCCGAAGTTGCACAAAAACTTGCACAAACCGCTCAACCACACGGCGATCCACAACAAGCTCAAAGCAACAGCAAACCAAATGATGATGTTGTTGATGCAGAGTTTGAAGAAGTGAAAGATAACAAGTAATTGATTTGTTAGATAATAACAAAGGGCGTATTATTACGCCCTTTTCGTGTATTTACTCATAACTAACCGATAAACAAAAGTGCGGTCAAATTTTAAATGATTTTTAACCGCACTTTTAATCTCCCCCCCCCTCTTTACAAAAGAGGGGAAAATTCGGAGAAAGAATAAAACGGGGTCCCCGTATAAGACGCCCGAATGGAGATAGGATTTTTAGGAAATTTTCGCTTGTTTGAGCGTAGCGAGTTCGAAAATTTCCGTAAGGAAAATCCTATTGGAAAGAGGAAAAGCGGCTTATCCGGGGTGTGTTTCTTTTGCCTACTTTGCTTTGCACAAGCAAAGAAAAGTAGGTCGCCATCGGCGAAACCCGATACTAATTAACGAAGAAAAATTCCTCAAACAGAGAACAAAACCAAGACCAAAACGGAAACCACCTAATGGCAAAACAAGACTACTACGAACTCCTCGGCATCTCCCGATCCGCCGATGAAAAAGAAATCAAACGTGCTTATAAAAAGCTCGCGATGCAGTATCACCCTGACAGAACCAAGGGCGATAAAGAGAAAGAAGAAAAATTCAAAGAAATTCAAGAAGCCTATGAAGTGCTAAACGATAAAGAAAAACGCGCTGCCTATGATCAATATGGGCACGCGGCGTTTGAACAAGGAACTGGCTTTGGTGGCGGCAGTTTTGGCGGTGCGGATTTCGGGGATATTTTCGGCGATATGTTCGGAGATATTTTCGGTGGTGGCGGACGTGGGCGCCAACGCGTTGTGCGTGGTGACGATTTGCGGTACGACATTGAAATTACGCTGGAAGAAGCTGTAAAAGGCACTACAAAAGACATAAAAATTCATACCTTAGCCCCATGTGATACTTGTCACGGCACAGGCGCTGAAGCGGGTTCGAAAGTCGAAACCTGTCCGCATTGCCATGGTGCCGGTCGTTTACGTCGTCAACAGGGCTTCTTTGTAACAGAACAACCTTGTCATTTCTGTCATGGCACCGGTAAGAAAATTGAGAAACCATGTAAAACCTGCCATGGTGACGGCAGAGTCAATAAAGCGAAAAATCTTTCCGTTAAAATCCCGGCGGGCGTGGACACAGGCAATCAACTACGTCTTTCAGGTGAAGGCGCTGCAGGTGAAAACGGCGCCCCGGCAGGCGATTTATATGTGGTGATTCATGTTAAAGAACACCATATTTTTGAACGTGACGGCAGCAACCTCTATTGTGAAGTACCGATCAGTTTTACCATGGCTGCCCTTGGTGGAGAAATTGAAGTGCCGACACTGGATGGTCGTGTGAAGTTAAAAATCCCGGAAGAAACCCAAACCGGAAAATTATTCCGTATGCGCGGGAAAGGTGTCACGTCAACCCGAAGCGGCTACGCAGGGGATTTAACTTGCCGAATTATTGTAGAAACCCCGGTTAAATTAAACGAGGAGCAAAAAGAATTATTACGCAAACTGGAGGAAAGCCTGGAAGGACAAACCAAGCAACGTCCGAAATCCTCCAGCTTCTTAGATGGCGTAAAACGTTTCTTTGATGATCTGACGAAGTAAACCAGTTTAAAAACAGAAAAGTGCGGTAGAAATTTTTGGTGTTTCTACCGTACTTTTTATTCGCATCAAACGTTTTAATCAATATGGATTAATTTTAGTCTGCCCGATCACGCAAGGTGAAGCCTCAATTTCTAGAAAAGGTGGCTTTTATGTGAGTTTAATGGGATATGGTTTGGATACATTAGGTGGCGTTGTAGCCAATCAATCCAGAACATTAGATTGGCGTAATCGAGCGATTAAGAAAGTGGAAACTGCACCCATTGAGTTAGTGCAGGAAGTCCAAGATATTATCACGGCAATCGTTAATGATTGAGGGCGAAGATGGGGCTAATGACTAAAACCAGTCGTTGTTCCCCCTGAATTTCATTACCAACAACCGGATTTAAACAAATTCTTACAATATCGCCACGTTCAGGAATATACATTAAATTAACTCCTCACCGGCAATAGGAAAATTGTCCCAATCATTTAAAATCTGATAGTTTTCATTTTGCAAACGTTCATCTAAGGTTAATCGTTTCTTTGGGCTGTTTTTAGGAATAACCGTTAAAATAAATTTATTATCCACTTGGTTTAATTCTAAAAAATCACCCGTATCAAGATTTAGTGTATGAATAAAATCTTTCGGTAAGCGAATTGCCTTGCTATTTCCCCATTGTTTAATTTCTAGTCTTGTATTCATTACCTCACCTCAACGTATCATTTTGTGATACATTTTAGCCTAATAAGAACAAAAATCAAGTACAGTCCAAAAACACTTCTTTTTCCTAATAAGCAAAAAAAGACCGACTTAAAGTCGGTCTTTTCAATGAGATTTAACTCAAATTAGAAAAATACACGCAAACCTGCACCGTAAATATTTTCGTTTTTACGGATTTTATCATCTTTATCAGTTGCACGAATATATGACACATAAGGAATTACATGTTTATTAAATTCATAATCAACATTCACAATATAGTGATTTTCAATATGGCTTGGCGCTGCTGAAGTTTGTTTTGCACTCTTTCTTTCCCATTGTAAACCAAAGGTTGTTGGAATACCTGTAAGTTCATTCAAGTCATACTTACCTTCTAAGAAAATATAACGAGTTTTAACAGCTTCTACACCTTTAGTTTTAGAATGATATTGTCCATATGCTACGCCTAACTTCAATGCATCAAGCTGATAGTGAGTTGCAAGCAACCACTTGTGTTCTTTACGGTTGGTTGATGAACTTGTCAACGTATCATATTGGTCAACCGCATAAGTAGCACCAAAGTCAATTTTATGATTTTCTGCAAAATCATAATTGTAAAAAGCCGCTACACCATAACCATTCTTATAGCGATTCGCATTAGCTGTTCCTTTATACTTCTCTGCATTACCAAATAAGTAATCCACACCAAAACTAAACCCATTAAAATCTGCAGACCGGAATTTAACAGATTTGTCAGAACGAGTGGTCAAGTCACTTAAATCGCCTGAACCATAATATAGGCTGTCACCCAAAACATCATCTGCATTAGTAGACTGGCGACCAAAACTTAACTCACCCACATCTTTGAAGCCTAAACCAACAAATAATTTACGAGTTGTCGGATCACCAAAATTATTACTTGCCTTTTGCTTGTTTTTAAGAGCTTCTCTTTCGAAACGAAGCTCATAACTAACAAATGCAGATAAGCCGTTATCTAATTCTTGAGACGCTTTAATTTTAATACGGGAACCATCATTTACAAGGTCACCACGTTGATTTTTACCTAACTTGCCTAAGAAGATACGCATTGAACCACCAAGCTCAACTTTCGTACCATCCTGATTATAAACTTTTACAGCACTTGCCGTGCCGGTTGCTGCTAATGCAGCGATTGCTAATGCGATTACTGTCTTTTTCATAATCTTCATTCCTTTTCAGAAATCATTTGTTATAGGGTAAAAATTGAACTCTTCACTTGATGATGAAGAGTTCAAGCTACTTCCTTTTTGAAGCCTCGCAATCTTGGCAAAGAAAAATAATAGTGTCAATCAGAAGTTCACTTTTTTGTTCCAATTTTCTGATACAGATCACATTTTACACATAAAAATGAAGAAAAAATAATCATAAATTGATTATTTTAAACGCATAAATCCGGCGCTTAAATCTGCAATTAAATCATCAACATTTTCTAATCCGATATGCAGCCGAATTAATGTGCCTTCTAATTTTCTCTGAATATTCGAACGAATTTTTGCAATCTCTTCCGGTTGGTTATAAAGAATGAGCGATTCAAAACCGCCCCAAGAATATGCCATGGTAAATAATTGGAAATGATTCATAAAAATCTCCAATTGTTGTTGCGTAAGTCTTTGTTTTAATTCAAAAGAAAATAAACCACTGGCGCCGAGAAAGTCCCGTTTAAAAAATTCATGCCCGGGACAGCTCGGTAGTGCCGGATGATAAACTGCCTTAACTTCCGGTTGTTGCGTCAACCATTGCGCTATTTTTATGCTGCTTTCTTCGTGTTGCTTCAAGCGAATGCCCAATGTGCGTAACCCACGCGCTGTAATATAGGCACTATCAGCATCCGCCATTTGCCCCATTAAATAGGAATGTTCCCGTAGCTGATCCCAGCAGCGCGCATTGGATACCGCCGTGCCAATCATGATGTCGGAATGCCCTACCAAATACTTTGTGCCCGCTTGAATGGAAATATCAATATCATGTTCTAAGGCTTTAAATAGCACACCGCCCGCCCAAGTATTATCAATCATAATGACAATTTCCGGATTGACTTCCCGCACAGCCTTCACCATCGCGGGAATATTCGCCACTTCCATGGTGAGCGAACTTGGTGCTTCAAGGAACAATACTTTTGTATTCGGTCGAATCAATTGCGCAATTTGACCTCCCATCAGCGGATCATAAAAGGTGGTCGTTACCCCTAATTTTCTAAGCACGATATTACAAAAATCCTGCGTCGGTTCATATGCCGCACCGGTCATCAAGATATGGTCACCGGTTTGTACAAAAGAAAGAATACTGTTAGTCACGGCAGCCGCACCGCACGGATACAAATAGCAACCTGCCCCGCCCTCCAATTCACACATCGCATCTTGCAAGGCAAAATGGGTTAAGGTTCCCCGTCTGCCATAAAATAATTCACCTTTGGCACGATTAATGGTGGCGTGTTTCTTATCCGCTAAAGAATCAAATACCAACGATGAAGCGCGTTGTACTACCGGATTGACGGAACCGTGGGTATAACGTTTTTTTCTGCCGGCATGAACGAATGTGGTGGCTAAAGAGAATTTTTCTGACATGGAGAGTCCTATAAAATCAAAGAAAAAGTGCGGTCACCAAAATTTACATTTTTTAAACGTTGGCATAGCTAACAACTCTGGCGGAGCAAATAAATTATTTTGATGATTTATACATAAGTTGACAAGCATATTAACGCTAATCCGGTCTGATAACAAAACCCTTTTTGCGACAAAATTTTACGAAATTACCATTTAAAAAAGGCATAATCTGATTTACAATAACTCTCCAATCAATGGCAACCTAAAGCAATCCTATGAAATTTAACATCCCCATTTTTCTGACGCTATTTCGGATTATTTTAATTCCTTTCTTTATCATCGCTTTCTACCTCCCCTTTGATTGGGCGCCATTTTTAACTACTCTAATTTTTTTCATCGCCGGAGTGACCGATTGGTTGGACGGCTATCTAGCACGCAAATGGAAACAAACCACCAGCTTCGGCGCATTTTTGGATCCCGTTGCGGATAAAGTCATGGTGGTTGCCGGGCTTGTATTGGTTGTGGAATACAATCACACTTTTTGGATCACATTGCCGGCCATTGTGGTTATTTCCCGCGAAATTATTATCTCCGCGTTGCGCGAATGGATGGCAGAATTAGGCAGTCGTAGCAAAGTTGCGGTATCTTGGTTGGGAAAAGTCAAAACCACATCACAAATGTTGGCGTTAGGCGGGTTGTTATGGCGTTATAACTTTGCCATGGAAGTAATTGCCATTGTCCTGCTTTATATTGCTGCGATTTTAACCATTTGGTCAATGTTGCAATATCTCACTGCAGCAAAAGACAGCTTGTTGGAAGACTTCCACAAATAAAGTGCGGTCCTTTTTCAAGGTGTTTTAACGAACTGCCACTGATCATAACTTAAATTTGATTTATTTTTAATCAGTTAAATAAATTTTTAAAATTTCCGTTTGACTAACAGAAAGAAATCCGTAAAATGCACCCCGTTATTTGGTGCTACCAAATAGTGATGCGGGAATAGCTCAGTTGGTAGAGCACGACCTTGCCAAGGTCGGGGTCGCGAGTTCGAGCCTCGTTTCCCGCTCCAAGCCCGAGTGGTGGAATCGGTAGACACAAGGGATTTAAAATCCCTCGCCTTTCGAGGCGTGCCAGTTCAAGTCTGGCCTCGGGCACCATTTAATAATACCTTTCTTATTAAATAGCTACCCTCCAAAGAAAAGTGCACACGGGTCGTTAGCTCAGTCGGTAGAGCAGCGGACTTTTAATCCGTTGGTCGAAGGTTCGAATCCTTCACGACCCACCAAAAAGTTAAAGCTCCGGACCGGTTGCCCAAATACTCCTTAACGTTAATCTTCTGTTAAGTGAGTAAAATATGTGCATTAACCACACTTCTAAAAAACCTTACATTATTACAATATCCTGTACAAAAGGTGGTTCTGCCAAAAGCACTAATGCTGCCAATATCGGTGCATTTTGTGCGGACCATGGTTTAAGAACCTTACTGATTGATACAGATACACAACCGACACTAAGTTCTTACTATAGTTTAGCTGAAACCGCTCCCGGCGGAATTCATGAGTTTCTATCGCTGCGTGATGTTGACCCTGGACAAGTTACGCCCTTATGAGCATAACCCACGGAAAACCCGCAACCCGAATTTTGAAATGATTAAAGAATCAATTCGTCGTCGCGGATTGGATCATAAACCCAATATTACTCAACGCCCGGGTGAACCGTATTATATTATCGCAGATGGTGGTAATACCCGAATTCAGGCATTAAAAGAACTTTTCACCGAAACCCAGGATCAGCGCTTTTGGTCCATCGAATGTTTATACAAGCCATGGAAAGGGGACTCCGCCGATAGTGTTGAAGCCGAACTGGATTTGTTGATTGTCTGTCTGGCAAAATTATCAATTCAATACCGATATCCAATTCGATGATATCTGGCAAAACAGTCTTTCCCGTTGCAACGAAGACAATACGACCGACAATACGGAAGATTGGTTATAGCTATCGCATGCGCCCGTTAGATATCGAATCACCGGAGAGCAAAATTCGCTTCTATTATGACTTATTAACCTTATTACAAACGGATGACATTGAACACCTAGCTTTATCTATTGAGTTAGTTTTTGCATTATTGGATTTTCTAACAAATTAGAACTAGCAAAGTGGTAAGATACCATCAATACACCAAAAAGAAGAAAAAAACAAAGATAAGATAGAGCTACTTTTATTTTTACTTTTCGATCCGCTCCCTTCAGCCCTGATGTTAAATTAGTGGACATTAAAAATAATAAAATTCCTATTAAGGCATAATTCATACTTTCACCTTTCTATGTTATTCAAAACTTAACAAGTTAATTCCAAATGATGTAATTCACCAAATTTACGCATATGACAACTTACAAAAGTATATACTTCATGCAATTTATCAAGACTATCAACCTCTAATACAATTAACTTATCGCCATCAAAAAGCAGTTCAGGTGTTTCTTTGATAAGTTATACTTTATTAAGAGAGTTGCGAGTAGATAGATTTATTCTTATTTCTAGCGCTTTTTCAGTTACTAAGGAGCTTGTTGTATAAATAGTAATATTTTTAGAGTCCGAATCTTCAGATAACTCACTATTAATGCAATGGATAACTGTGTCATTTACTTCCTGTCTCAAAGCAAAAATGAAATAAGCATAATAATAAAATTACATTCCCTCGCCCCACTAAGCATCTTGATTTGAAGAAATAAAATTATATGTAAAATATTAGCTACCCTGATTTCTCCCCACCGGTGGTCTTAAAATTTTACTTGGCCCAAAAGGAGGTAATATTCCCCATTGATACGCCAACGAAAAGGTTCGACCACTCACTGAAATTCCACAAGGTTCAAGCCTCAAATCATCAAAGTCATGGCTTGTCATACAAAATCCTAATAGGGCATCTTTGATTAAAAACGCACCTGTATTAGTTGGAATAAGGTTAAACACAGTATGATCAATATCTTTACAATCAGTTGTGCCTTCGCCTGGGAAAGCAAAACATTTTGCTGCACCGACCACTTTAAATTGAACCAACGTACCACCGTCACGTAATTTTTCATATTCTTTTCCCTTGTAATCAATTAATTCCCAATGTGTACTTAAATAATTATGTGAATCATAATGGTCATTTTTAATTGGTTGAGCCGTAAGCAAACTACGCAAGCTAATACGTGGAGGAGGCGATAACTCTACATCAGGATAAGTAGTCGGATCAGGATTTGATTCTGCATGACTCGTCAAAGTCAATATCATGCTTAATAAGAAGCTCAATAAATATTTTTTCATAGTATTCTCCTTAGCGATCACGAACAAAACTAACAGGAAAATGATCGGATGTAATTTGTGAGCGTAACTGATTTAACATTAAACTTGCGCCGATACGTTCACGTGCTTGCTCTCGACGTGGTAAATGTGCGTCATGTAAAATCGCATAATCTAAAATATTACCGGACCGATGAGTCGGTTCTGTTGGCGCAATAATAATTGTATTTTCACTCACGGCGGGTTCCTGTCTTAATGCAGCTTCCAGATTAACCGGCGCACGATTGAAATCACCAACAACCATCCAGCTATATCCTCGTCTTTCCGGTGATGATGGTGATGAGGTAAAAGTAGTGAAGATATTACGAATTAAACTTACCGCATCAGAACCACCTGTGGCCAAAGCATGCACTGTAAAAAATACATCAGTACCAATGCGGATACCTACTGCCGGGCGAGATTGAAGCACAGAAGAATCAGAATGTACGATAAAAGCTTCATCGGCTTGACGACGTGACACGATAGCTAAGTTCACTCGGTTTGCCCCAACATCTAAACGGGAATAATAAATATAGACCATATTTGGACGGGAGCGAGTACCTAAATTCCAGGTATATTCCTCAATTGGCGTTCCCCCATGTTGAATTACTCGTGAGGTTCTTACTGCCGAACTTGGTAATGAACCCGCTTCTTGTACCATCAAAATATCTGCACCTTGTTCTCCCGATAATAATTGGCGCACATTAATATTCCATTTACTTTCATTTACAGCTGAAGAACCTTGCAGATTCCAAGTTGCTACTTTGAAATCACTCAAGTTAGCATAACTTGAAAAGCTAAATAACATCGTACAGAAAACCACATTTAATTGCTTTACCCATTGCATATAAACTCCTTAGCTTAATTAACCGCTGTTGCTTCTAATACAGGAGGAGCGAGATACCATGTTTGATCACGTAATGGTTCTGTTGCGCCATCACAAGTTGATAATGTAACTGTTGAATAATATGTTGGACTTACAGGATTATAAGTGACACAACGTCCTTGTGACACACTTTTAATGACAACCGCACCACTATCAGTAGGTAATAACTCAAACTCTTGTGCTAATTTGTCCAGACTACAAGTATCATGAATTAAACCATTACCGTAAGCTTCAATACATGTACCTAAAGATTGATTAACAAAACGAAAATATTCACGGTGTTTACCAGGTTCTATCTTCCAATTACGAATATTTCCAAAGTCCTGCGAATATATATTGGGATAAGCCCATAACCAATTGCGTTTTGCTAGCGCCCAGACAGTCAACAGTGCCCCATTTTGTCCCATCAAAGTCATAAAGTTTGATGGTTCAGACGGCGATACCTGTCCATTCTTGGATGAAGAGAGCAAATTCAATGGCATTGAAGATGCTTTTGATAATAGGGGTTGGGGTTGGAATTGTGTTGTTGAAGATTTAGGTGCTAAATCAGATTGAGATTCAGGCTGAGAATAGTCACTCATTCGTTGATTTGACGAACAAGCCACTAAACCCATCAATAAAAGACCAGGTAAAAACTTTTTCATTGTACCTCTCCTTAGATCCATCCTTAAATTTAAAAGGGCAAATTTTTCTTATTTTATCCTTTTTTTGATAAAATAAAACTAGATAAAATATATAAAAAAGGAAGAGGAATTGTTTTTTGATTCAATATAGTTTTTGAAATCTGTTGAAATAAAAATATGAATAAATCTGTTAAGTAGGAAATATAACTTACCGTGTTAGTATCAAGCATATACATCTATTATTCACCTATCCCGGGAAACGGGTAACGGGTCGTAATCGTTTGATTCCGCTCTTCTTTGCTGAGAAAATCATCACAATTTTTTATTTTGGGAAGTAACTTAAACAACCGCTGCCAAGAAGCTTCTCTTGAAGAAGTCAATGAAAGTACAATATCTCCATTTTGTTCTTTACGAATGTATACTTGTTCAGCATCAAATTCGAACTCCACCGGTAACCGTACGGCTTGATTGCGTCCGTTTCTGAATAATTTCGCAGTTCTTTCCATGTCTCCTCCTGTATTTTAAGTCCAAGATTGATATATATGCCACAACGTATGCTATAACCATAAAAGAGTCAAAACTTATCTGTTTATCGCAAAAGACGTTCACCACCCAGTAACAGGATTACCCGTTTGAGGACCTCATCATAAATGTGTGGTTCAGCCTGTTTAATAAATTTAATATGTCTTTCACGCCAATCTAATGTTTGGACTAATGTAGTTGCAACCACACTCGGACTATCTAATCCTTCGATAGGCACTTCCGTTACCGCACCACGAATACTCGTGCTGATTGGACAGCAAATAATCAACCCGGTTGATTTATTATAAATTTCGTGGCTTAAAACGAATGCCGGGCGATATTTCCCGATTTCTTTTCCTTTCTTCGGCTCAAAATCCAACCAAACAATGTCGTTACGTTTTGGTACATACATACTTAATAGTCCAATTCCTGCGGTAAAGCAGCGACGTTAAACTCATCTGCATGAGCGTTATAAGTCGTTATTCCTTTTAATAAATCAGCTTCAGTCAGTTTTTTTTGGCTTTTTGAAATGTACAAACCATTTTCAGAAATCTCGATATCCACAATATCACCCGCTGAAAACTGAGGGACTGTACGTAAATTGCCTGTTAATCGTAAACCGATACACTTTCCCCACAGACCTAACGTTGCTTGTTGTCTCAATTGCATAAAAAAACCTCCTCTATCATTTTTAATGATGATACTACTTTAATATCACCATTTCAATCTTTTTTTTATCGAATTTAAAAAATAATTTTCTATGGCTGCCAGCGCTTCTCCACAATGCGCAGATTACAAAATTGGGGAATGTGTTACTGGCTGTTTCGTACAAACTTTGGTTGCAAAATACACACTTTTACCGGAACAGGTTGTATCCAAGTATAATCACAGAGGACAAAATCCCTGAGCTGAAGTCGGAAGCCTAGGCAACGGTATTTAAAGGGGGAGGGGCAGGGAGCATACCAGAATAAACCGGTAACCAAACAATATTCGCAAATGGTCTTCAAGAATGTGGATGTTATTGAACATCCGCAGGGGGCCATATCTCAATTTTTAGACAATACCGTTTATCCAGAGTTATGACTTACACCGAGAATGCGAGAAATGGGTAAGATGGAGATACGTGAGGCAATATTTACCCGCGTGCCCCTACACCAATAGCAGTATGAGTCGTATACTCAATAGCGTTATCTAAAATCTCAGCAATATCACGCTTAGCATTATCAGAAATAACCCTCGGCTTAGCCATATGTGATATTACCTTCTAATTGCTGTAAATCACGTTCCTTACGAACTAATAATTGTTCCATTTCTTGCTTAAATTGTTCAGCAGTTGAGTAACGCCCCTCAGCAAGGTCTGCTAACCCCGTTTGAATTTTTTGAACCAAAAACTCTTCATATTCGGGTTCTTTAAATAACATTCTAAATGCTCCGCTCCCAATGATACACACTTTCTCCTTTAATGATTCACACCTTTTGGCAAAAAAGCGTAAATCATAATATAGGTTCCAACAACAAGAAACTTTACTGAATGCCCATTTTTAAGAGGGAAAATATGAAACTTCCCGTCGGTATAGGCATCAGCAATATAACTAAGTTTTTCTGATAGACACTCTATTTCCTCAATGAATTTGTCAGCTACTTCCTTATTTTGGCTTTGTGTGTAAATATATTCTGCTTTATCTAAAAGCTGAAATCTAGCCATTTCAGACCATTGAACAATGTAGTCTTGTTTCATCGCTTCAATGCCTTGCGCAAATCTTTCATTACATCTTCATGTGAGTAAGTCTTAATTTTTCCATTTAAGACACCTTGTAAAAAGCGCTGCTCTTCTGTTAAGGATTGGTCAAACATTGATAAAACTCTTTCTTGAAGATGAGTTTGCCCATTTTTTGATTTAGCTTGATTTAACATATTTTCTCCAACGCGCGCGGATTGTAATAATGATCTATCTTGGAATCATACAACAAAATTGCCAAAAGGTAAAAGGCCCAAGGGAGCCCTATCGGGCTAAGGGTAAAATTTAAGGATAACCTTCCCAAGGGAAAGGTCTTACCTAAAAAGGTCAAAAGGCCTTTTCAAAAGGCTGGAACTACACTCACTATATTTGTTCGTTTTTAATGATCACTTATTTGTTGTTTTGATGTCCATCACTTGTATTCTGCAACATTAAACAGTTCCCCTTACTAAAACATGAAGCAACTATAATGTTTTCTATTTTTCATAAAATGCTAAGTAAAAAAAGTAATACCGAATCCCTTGGTATTTCTACCCAGCCAACACTGTCGGTGATTGATAATGATGGTTGGATCAGCCCATTATCTGCGGTGGAATTATTAAAAAGTGAATTACGCCAAAAATACTTAAATCTAATTTGGCAACAAGTATCCATGACTCAAGATATGTTTGAGTCGCTATACCAAAAACCAATTGAACGCTATGCTGAGATTGTTCAATTGTTACCTGCCTCAGAAACCCATCACCACTCCCATTTAGGAGGAATGCTTGATCATGGATTGGAGGTGCTTTCTTTTGCTGCAAAATTACGGCAAAACTATGTTTTACCACCGAATGCTGCACCTGAAGAACAATCAAGGCAAAGAGATGCCTGGACTGCTGCTGTCATTTATCAGGCACTTGTTCACGATATTGGAAAAGTTATTGCTGATATAGAAATACAACTTCAAAATGGTTCACGTTGGTTTGCTTGGTATGGTAATTCTCGCATTACGCCACCTATTACAAAATAAATTAAAGATCAATACATCTAAAGGCCCGGCAGATGGTTGGTATACAAACGATGGTCTTTGGTTAATGAGCAAATCTACGGCAGATCAAATTAGAGCCTATCTACTGGAGCAGGGAATATCGGTTCCTTCAGATAACCCTAAATTATTTAGTGAAATGCAATCGCTTAATATTGTCGAATCCACGCCTGACAACACTGCTATTTGGCATTGTAGAATAAAAGCAGATTCGGGATGGTGCCCACCCAAACCATTTACACTTTTAAAAATAAAACCGGAAATAATTTGGGAAAACATCAATGATCGCCCTGATTTTTTTGCTGGAGAGGTATATATTGAGACTAAGATTAACGATAGTGATTCAAAAGAAATTAGTACTGCCGAAAATATAAATTCAGAACAGTATTTATCTTCAAGTACCGAATCAGCGTCTTTTTCAACATTGACGAAACCAAGCAAAATGTCGGGCGACGTCCCGTTGTAAAGGCGATAATTTCCTGATTGGCTAAGTCCATCATAGGAGAAAGATACAGTTTCTCACGTCCCACCCGAAGTTCGGTTACATCCGTCACCCATTTCTCCTTCAACTTCGTCGCCGTAAAATTACGTTGCAGTAAATTCGGTGCAATATGGCTCGTTTTCCCCGCGTTCTTACGTCGTTTCACTTTCACACAAGAACGAATCTCCAGCGCCCGCATGTGCGACAACACCGTTTTGCCACTGAGAAAAATCCCTTCCCGCTGTAACTTGAACCGAATCATGTGGTAACCATCCCGCCCCTGATTTGCCTGATAAAGGTCGAGGAATGGGTGGCAATATGGAAGTGCTGTGCGGCTTCACGAACGCCCCAATGTTCTTCTAAGACAAGCTTGACAATGTGATATTTGAATTTGAGTGAATAATGTGTGCCCATAAAAATCTGCACCTTAATTGGTTGGGTGTGATGTCCAACTTTTGGGGTGCAGATCAAAGTGCGGTCATTTTTCTAACCGTTTTTTGCCTTCTCCAATAATTCCGCCACCACTTTAGGCACGCCTTCGCCTGCTTTCATTTTTACTACGTTGACTTTATGACGGATAAAGCCCGTGTTCGGGTTTGGGTCGATGAGGTAAATTTGAGCGTTCTTGGGAGCTTCGTTGACCAAACCGTTTGCCGGGTAAACTTGCAGGGATGTACCGATGACCAGCACAATGTCTGCTTGCGAAACCAAATCAATGGCCGGTTCCAACACGGGCACACTTTCACCGAAAAAAACGATGTGCGGGCGCATTGGATGTCCGTTCGGATCTTTGTCGTTCACCGATTGATCACCCATGCAAGGCACAATGTAATCAGGGTCAAAACTGCTACGGGCTTTGGTTAATTCGCCGTGCAGATGCAGCACGTTGGTGCTGCCCGCGCGTTCGTGTAAATCGTCCACGTTTTGCGTGATGATCTGTACATTATAGGAGCGTTCCAATTCCACCAACACCTTGTGCGCCGCATTAGGTTTGGCTTCGGCGCAATTTCGGCGGCGTTCGTTATAAAAAGCCAACACCTGTTTACGGTTCCATTGCAGGGCTTCCGGCGTGCACACGTCTTCAATTTTATGCCCTGCCCATAAGCCGTCTTCCGCGCGATAAGTAGGAATGCCGCTTTCGGCGCTGATGCCCGCACCGCTTAGGACAACACAAAGGGGTTTCATATTTTCCCTCCTCATTTAAATCGTTTTATCCCAATACAACGGCACCTGGTTCAAACGGGACAGGGTTTCCACATAGACGTTGACTTTCGGCGGGAAAACGATGCCTTTTCCGCGTCGTCATTTAAGATGGTCACGAGTTCAACGGGAACATTTTTCAAGCCGAAAATCATGCGGGCGCGCACGCAAAACGGGCAATGGTCGTAAACATAGAGTTTCATAAGCTCTCCTTTGTTAGTTTTCACAGAAAGTGCGGTGGATTTTGGCAGTGTTTTTTAATGCCTCTCCATGACCTAAAAACACCGGCAAAATCCACCGCACTTTTACATCGTCAAGGCTACATCACCACCACATCAAACTGTTCCTGAGTATAAAACACTTCGGTTTTTACTTGGATTTGTTTGCCGATGAACACTTCCAGTTCCGCCAGTAAGCCGTGGAATTCTTCGTTAATCAGATAATCGGCGACGGCGTGAGAGGCATAAACCACGAATTGTTCGCTGGCAAATACATGGTGTACACGAATGATTTCGCGCATGATTTCATAGCACACGGTTTCCACGGTTTTCACCCTTCCTCGCCCTTGGCAGGCGGGGCAATCGCCGCATAGCACGCGCTCCAAACTTTCGCGGGTGCGTTTGCGGGTCATTTCCACCAGCCCCAACTGAGTGAAACCATTGACATTGGTTTTCACCGGGTCGCCGGCAAGGGCTTCCTGCAAGGATTCCAACACGCGGGTGCGGTGCTCTTCTTTTTGCATATCGATAAAATCGATAATGATGATGCCACCGAGATTGCGCAGTTGGAGCTGTTGGGCGATGGCTTTGGTAGCTTCGATGTTGGTATTGAAAATGGTTTCTTCCAGATTGCGATGCCCCACAAAAGCACCGGTGTTAATGTCGATGGTGGTCATGGCTTCTGTCTGTTCAATAATCAAATAGCCGCCGGATTTGAGATTCACCCGTTTATCCAACGCGTTATGAATGCCCGTTTCCACGCTATAGACATCAAAGAGCGGTTGATTTCCCGAGTATAAAATCAGTTTGTCGGTTAGATTCGGGATGAATTCTTCGGTGAATTGTTTGACTTCATTGAAACAGAGACGGGAGTCAATGTGAATGCGATCTAATTTGGCGCCGATGAAATCGCGCAAAATGCGCTGGGTAAGCGCCAGTTCGCCGTATAACATGGAGCGGGTCGGGTATTTAGCGCGGCGTTCCAGCACTTTGCGCCATAAACGTTTCAGGAATTCCGCGTCTTGTTGTAAATCCAGCTCACTTGCGCCTTCGGCAGCGGTGCGAATAATAAAGCCGCCTAACTCATCGCATAACGGCAGCGCCAGTTCTTTTAAGCGGGCGCGTTCCTCCTCGCTTTCAATGCGTTGCGACACGCCCACATGGCTGTTTTCCGGCATGAATACCAAATAGCGGGAAGGCAGCGTAATGTCCGTAGTAAGGCGCGCGCCTTTGGTGCCGAGCGGATCTTTCACCACCTGCACGACAATATCCTGCCCCTCGTGCACCAGCTGGGAAATGTCTTTTACCACAAATTGCTTTTGTTCGTTTTCATCCACGCATTCGGTGTGCGAGACAATGTCTGAGGCGTGCAAAAAGGCGGCTTTTTCCAAGCCGATGTCCACAAACGCCGACTGCATTCCCGGCAGCACGCGGGTCACGCGCCCTTTATAAATGTTTCCCACAATACCGCGTTTGCCTTGGCGTTCAATATGTACTTCTTTTAATATACCTGTTTCTACAAGGGCAATGCGAGTTTCGTTGGGTGTCACATTGACCAATAATTCGACCGAATCCATAATGTCCCTGCTCTTAAGTTTGCTAATTTTTTTTTCGTCTAATAAGTCTAACGAAAAGGAAAATAGAATAATAGGGGCAAATGCGGTAAAATGCGCCTCTTTTCACATTTTTCAGCAGTCTATGTACTAAGGTTGGTACGATGTTTGGATTAGATCCAACAATTATCACATTTGTTATTTATATCGTCGGCATGCTCGGTATCGGGATTGCCGCTTACTATTACACCCAAAATTTCTCCGACTACATTCTCGGCGGTCGCCGTTTGGGTAGTTTCGTCACCGCCATGTCCGCCGGCGCTTCCGATATGTCCGGCTGGCTGTTAATGGGCTTGCCCGGCGCGGTTTATTTATCCGGTTTGGTTGAAGGATGGATCGCCATCGGTTTAACCCTCGGCGCATACCTGAACTGGCTGTTTATCGCCGGTCGTCTGCGCGTTTACACAGAATTCAATAATAACGCTTTAACCCTGCCCGAATATTTTCATCACCGTTTCGGCACGTCCCATAACTTATTGAAGATCGTCTCCGCTACCATTATTCTGGTGTTTTTCACCATTTATTGCGCCTCGGGCATGGTTGCCAGTGCGAAATTATTCCGCAATCTGTTTTTAATTGACTACTCCACCGCACTTTGGTACGGCGCGCTCGCCACCATCATTTACACCTTCATCGGCGGTTTCCTTGCCGTCAGCTGGACGGACACCATTCAAGCCACGTTAATGATTTTCGCGTTATTGCTCACGCCGGTTTTCGTGGTGATTTCCATTGGCGGCATTAACGAGTTGCAAAACGTCTTACAACAAGCGGAAATTAGCGCGCAAAAAGACTTTACGGATTTATTCCGCGGCACCTCCACCGTCGGCTTGCTAAGTCTTGCCGCTTGGGGCTTGGGCTATTTCGGACAACCGCATATTCTCGCCCGTTTCATGGCGGCAGATTCCGTCCATTCTCTCAACAACGCACGCAAAATCAGCATGACCTGGATGATGCTTTGTTTGGTGGGCGCTATCGCTATCGGCTTCTTCGGCATAATTTATTTTTACGCCAACGCCAGCACTGAATCGGCTGCCCTGGTCAATAAAGAACCGGAGCAGGTTTTCATTGAATTATCCCGTATTCTGTTTAACCCGTGGATTGCCGGCGTGTTGCTATCCGCTATTCTTGCAGCGGTAATGAGTACCTTAAGTGCGCAATTACTCATTTCCTCCACGGCGATTACAGAAGATTTCTACAAAGGCTTCATTCGCCCGAAAGCGTCGGAAAAAGAACTTATCTGGCTTGGTCGCGCCATGGTGTTGGTGATTGCCGGCATTGCTATTTGGATTGCACAAGATGAAAAAAGCCTGGTGTTAAAACTGGTGGAATTCGCTTGGGCGGGCTTCGGCAGTGCTTTTGGACCCGTCGTGTTATTTTCCTTATTCTGGAAACGCATGACATCCTCGGGCGCCATGGCGGGCATGTTGACCGGCGCCATCACCGTGATTGCATGGAAAAAATGGTTGCCGCAAAACACAGAATTGGCTCAGGTTTATGAAATGATTCCGGGCTTTTTACTAGCAACCATTGCTATTTTCGTGGTTTCGTTGCTGTCGGCAAAACCGGATGCGGAAATTACCGACACCTTTGACAAAGCCGAAAAAGCGTACAAAGAAGCCTTATAAGCGAGATAGCAAAATGATCGATTTTCGTCCTTTTTATCAACAAATCGCCACCACCAACCTTTCGCCATGGCTTGAAACGCTGCCCCTGCAACTCAAACAATGGCAGCAACAAACCCATGGCGACTATGCCAAATGGGCAAAAGTCTTGGAATTTCTACCGCACTTGGCAGCATCCCGCATTGACTTGAAAAGTGCGGTCAAATCTGAAAGCGTTTCTCCTCTTTCCGAAGGCGAACGGCAACGTATTGTGCACCACCTCAAACAGCTCATGCCGTGGCGTAAAGGCCCCTATGATTTGCTTGGCATTCATGTGGATTGCGAATGGCGCTCCGATTTCAAATGGGATCGCGTGCTGCCCCATCTTGCACCGTTGCAGGATCGCATTATTTTAGATGTCGGCTGCGGCAGCGGTTATCACATGTGGCGCATGGTGGGTGAAGGGGCGAAAATGGTGGTCGGCATTGATCCGACGGAACTGTTTTTATGCCAATTTGAAGCAGTGCGTAAATTGCTAAACGACGATCGCCGCGCCAATCTGATTCCTCTCGGCATTGAACAAATGCAGCCCCTAGCGGCGTTTGATACGGTGTTTTCCATGGGCGTGCTGTATCACCGCAAATCGCCGTTGGATCATCTTTCCCAACTGAGCGCCCAACTGGTTAAAGGCGGCGAATTAGTGCTGGAAACCTTAGTGGTGGATGGCGACAAAAACACTGTGTTAGTGCCGATGGATCGCTATGCCAAAATGAAAAATGTATATTTCATTCCTTCCGTTGCCGCGTTAATTCATTGGTTACAAAAAACCGGTTTTAATCATGTGCGTTGTGTGGATGTGGCGGTAACCTCATTGGAAGAACAGCGCAAAACCGACTGGCTGGAAAATGAATCACTGGCGGATTTTCTCGATCCCAATGATTATTGCAGAACCATCGAAGGCTATCCCGCGCCTAAAAGGGCGGTCCTTTTGGCGAATAAATAAAGGAGTTGCATTGAGATTCCAAGCCGAAAAGAGTAAAGTAGGCAACCGTTGATTTTTATAACCTCAAGCTAAAAAAGGCAGAAAATTATGGGTAAAAGTGTTGTCGTTCTCGGCGCTCAGTGGGGCGATGAAGGAAAAGGGAAAATCGTTGACCTGCTCACCGATCGCGTGAAATATGTGGTGCGCTACCAAGGTGGTCATAATGCCGGTCATACCTTAATCATCAACGGTGAAAAAACCGTTCTACGTTTAATTCCATCAGGCATCCTGCGCGATAATGTCACCTGTTTAATCGGTAACGGCGTGGTGCTTTCCCCAGCGGCACTCATGCAGGAAATGGGCGAACTGGAAAGTCGTGGCGTGAATGTGCGCGACCGTTTATTGATCTCTGAAGCCTGTCCGTTAATTCTGCCCTATCACGTTGCCATGGATCACGCCCGTGAAGCGGCGTTGGGCAAAAAGGCCATCGGCACCACCGGACGCGGTATCGGCCCTGCCTATGAAGACAAAGTGGCACGTCGCGGTTTACGCGTAGGAGATTTATTCGATCGCGCCGCCTTCGCCGAAAAACTCAAAAATATCCTCGATTACTACAACTTCCAACTGGTCAATTACTACAAAGTCGAACCCGTTGATTATCAAAAAACCTTAGATGACGTGTTCGCCGTTGCCGATATTATCACCGGCATGGTCGCCGACATCACCACCATCTTAGATACCGCACGCAAAAACGGCGACAACATCTTATTTGAAGGCGCGCAAGGCACCATGTTGGACATCGACCACGGCACCTATCCGTATGTAACCAGCTCCAACACCACCGCCGGCGGCGTAGCGACAGGCTCCGGTTTCGGTCCGCGCAATCTGGATTATGTGTTGGGAATCATCAAAGCCTACTGCACCCGCGTGGGCGGCGGTCCGTTCACTACGGAATTATTTGATGAAACAGGTGCTGAAATCGCCCGTAAAGGTAACGAATTCGGCGCGGTTACCGGTCGTCCGCGTCGTTGCGGTTGGTTTGACGCGGTGGCAATTCGTCGCGCTATTCAACTGAACTCCATTTCCGGTTTCTGCATGACCAAATTAGACGTGCTGGACGGTTTCGATGAAGTGAAAATCTGCGTCGGCTACAAAATGCCGAACGGTGACATCGTGGAATACGCCCCGCTCGCCGCGAAAGATTGGGAAGGCGTTGAACCGATTTACGAAACCTTGCCGGGCTGGAAAGAAAACACCTTCGGCATCACCGATGTTAACCAATTGCCGCAAACCTGCCGCGACTACATCAAACGCATCGAAGAAGTCACCGGCGTACCGGTAGCCATTCTTTCCACCGGACCGGATCGCGTACAAACCATGATTCTGCAAGACCCATTTGCCGTGTAAAAACGCATAGAAAAACGACCGCACTTTCAGACTTTCAAAGTGCGGTGTGTTTTTCAAATGTTTTTTAATGATCGCTTAACAACGAAATGGAGCGCGTTTGCTTACGCAATTCCTCCACCTCATCAAGTAGTTGCATAATCAAACTCAAAGCAGGCACGCTGGCTTCAAAATCATGGCTTAAACGATGAGCGCGACGAACGCGCGCCATTTGAAAGCCACTAAATACTGCCTGTTCCGGCTGCCCTTCCACGGAAATAATTCCTTCGTCAATCAATGCCAGCAACCACTGCCGCTCACCGGCGCACACATTCAACATTTCACTAAAACTCAGTTTAATATCAATATTTTGTTTCATAACGTAAATTCCTTACTTGATGTTACGCCTTCGCGGCAAAATGCGCGCTTAATTGTTCCCATGCGGCACGATCCGCGTCATTTTCCACTGTCGGTACCACAATGCGAATATTCAAATACAAATCGCCCGCTTCTTTTGCCGGAATACCTTTGCCTTTCAAACGAATGCTTTTACCGCTTTGGCTGTTCGTCGGCAGATTGATTTGCATTTTTCCGGCAATAGTGGATACCACGGTTTTACCGCCCAACGCTGCCTGCCATGGGAAAATATCAATAGTCTGACAAACGTCTTTTTTGTTTTTCACATAGAGATCCGGCTGTTCATGGAAACGGATTTTCAAATACAAATCACCGTTTGTACCGCCGTTGATGCCCGGTAAGCCCTGACCTGACAAGCGGATTTGTTGCCCTTCGGCAATCCCTTTCGGAATTTTCACATTCAGGGTTTTGGTTTGCTGAATAATTCTCCCGTGCTCGTCAATGGTCGGCATATTCAGACTTAAAGAACGCTCCGCACCGTGATACGCCGCCGAAATATCAATGCTGAGTTCGGCGTGTTGATCCTCGCCTTTTATCGGACCGGTTTGGCGCGTTTGTGATTGTTGCTGACCGCGACGACCGAAAGCGGAGAATAAATCCTCAAAGTGGAAATCCCCCTGACCGAACGGCTCACCGCCCGCACCACTATGGAATTCATAACGGCGGAAGCCACTGCCATCGTCATACGCGCCTTCAAACGGATTGCCCTGATAAGCACCGCCGAGCGGATTACCTTGCCCTGCGCGCCCAAACGGGTTTGCCAGCATTTCATCGTATTCCGCCCGTTTCTGCGTATCCTTCAAGGTTTCATAAGCCTCATTCACCTCGGCGGTTTTTTGCACCGCGTCAGGATCTTTGCTGACATCGGGATGATATTTGCGCACCAATTTGCGATACGCTTTTTTAATTGCATCGAGATCGGCATTTTTATCCACGCCTAATATCTCGTAATAATTTTGTTTTGCCATAGTTATCCTTAATTGCTTAATGTTTATAAATTATATTATTCGGTTTGATTCGCCGCTAAGTACAAGAACGACTCAGAGCATTTAATGAATTGATGAGATGACCAGTATAAAATTTCACCTGGTTAATATAATGCCGACAGAAAATTTTTAAAGTGATTTTTAGAAATAAATTATCACGCCAAAGCCTTGTCATTTCTCATCATGGCTAAAATCCGCTATAATGCCTGCCGTTTTTCAAGTGCCGATATCAATCTTCCCGTGGCACATTTCATTTATGAGAGGTTTTTATGACAACTCCCGTAGTTGCCTTGGTGGGTCGCCCGAATGTCGGCAAATCCACGCTATTCAATCGTCTGACCCGTACCCGCGACGCCCTCGTCGCCGATTTTCCCGGTTTAACCCGCGATCGCAAATATGGTCATGCCCACCTTGCCGGCCATGATTTTATCGTCATTGATACGGGCGGTATCGACGGCACGGAAGAAGGTGTAGAAGAAAAAATGGCGGAGCAATCGCTGCTCGCCATTGAAGAGGCGGATATTGTTCTCTTTTTGGTGGATGCCCGCGCAGGATTAACGTCGGCGGACATTGGCATCGCCAATTATTTACGCCAACGCCAAAACAAAACCACCGTGGTGGTCGCCAATAAAGTGGACGGCATTGATGCGGATTCCCACTGCGCCGAATTTTACCAATTAGGCTTGGGCGACGTTGCCCAAATCGCCGCTTCTCAAGGGCGCGGCGTTGTGAGTTTAATGGAACAGGTACTCAGCCCGCTGGCAGAGCAAATGACGGAAGAAAGTGCAGTGGAAAATCCCGACGTTTCTTCCAATGATGCCGACACTGCCGAATTCGACGAATGGGACGAGGATTTTGATTTTTCAAATGAAGAAGACACCGCACTTTTAGACGAAGAGCTGGCGCAGGAACAGACGCCCGACAAGAAAAATATCAAAATCGCCATTGTAGGGCGCCCGAACGTCGGTAAATCCACGCTGACCAACCGCATTTTAGGCGAAGATCGCGTGGTAGTTTACGACTTGCCTGGCACCACCCGCGACAGCATTTATATTCCCATGGAACGCGACAATCAGGATTACACCCTAATCGACACCGCCGGCGTGCGTAAACGGGGCAAAGTACATTTGGCGGTGGAAAAATTCTCCGTTATCAAAACCCTGCAAGCCATTCAGGATGCCAATGTGGTGCTGCTGGTCATCGACGCGCGCGAAAACATCTCTGATCAGGATTTATCCCTGCTCGGCTTTATTTTAAACGCCGGGCGCTCGCTGGTTATCGTGGTAAATAAATGGGACGGTTTGGATACAGAAGTAAAAAATCGGGTGAAATCGGAACTGGATCGCCGTTTGGATTTCATTGATTTCGCCCGCGTGCATTTTATTTCCGCCTTACACGGCAGCGGCGTCGGCAATTTGTTTGATTCCATCAAAGAAGCCTACGAATGCGCCACGCAAAAGATGACTACCTCCATGCTGACGCGCATTCTGCAAATCGCCACGGAGGAACATCAACCGCCGATGATTAGCGGTCGTCGGGTAAAACTCAAATACGCCCACCCCGGCGGTTACAACCCGCCGATTATTGTAATTCACGGCAACCAAGTGGATAAATTACCGGATTCTTATAAGCGTTATTTGTCCAACCATTTCCGTCGTAGCCTGAAAATCATTGGCTCGCCGATTCGCCTGCAATTCCAGGAAGGCAACAACCCGTTTGCCGGCAGACGCAATAAACTCACACCGAACCAATTACGTAAGCGTAAACGTTTGATGAAGTTTATTAAGAAAGCGAAAAGATAAAGCAAAAAGTGCGGTGGAAAATCACCGCACTTTTATATTCTCTAATCTATTAATGAATAATTCGGTTCATTATAAATGCGTTAAATTTTCGCTACTGGCTTTTCCATAACGAAAATGGATAGACACAAACAACATCAACCCAAGCGCTGCAAACAAGGCGCCTGAGAAGCCGATGTTGGCAAGTCCGAGATGTTGCATGACTTGGTTGCCTAATAATGCGCCGCCGCCAATACCGATATTATAAAGCCCCGAATAAATCGCCATTGCCACATCGGTGGCATCAGGTGCCAGTTGCAACACCCGCACCTGCAAACTTAAACCGATACCGGAAATGCCTACGCCCCAAATAAACGCCAACAGGAACATGGCGATTTGATTTTGACTGAACGGCAATAACAGCAGCAGAGAAAGGACTAAAATAGCCATGGTGCTCAACAAAAATTTTGCCGGTGCGAAACGGTGAAAGCGGTTAAACAACAAACTGGCGGTAATGCCCGATAAGCCAAAAATCAATAAGATCGCCGTGGCGGTGCTATCGCTCATTGCGCCGATACGCACAATAAACGGTTCAATATAACTGTAAGCGGTGAAATGCGCAGAAATAATCAGAATGGTCAGCACATATAATCCTACCAGCAGCGGACGTTTAAACAGCAAAGGAACGGATTTCAACGAACCGGCATTGAGGCTCGCCAAGTGCGGCAGGAAGCGATAAAGCAATACTAACACGGCAAACGCCAGGAACGCGATAATGCCGAATGCCTCACGCCAACCAAAATACTGTCCGATAACCCGTCCAAGGGGCAAGCCTAGCACCATCGCCAACGCGCTACCCATTGCCAGCAACCCGATCGCCTGTGCTTTTTTATCTTTCGGTGCCACCCGCACCGCAAGGGATGTGGTAATGGACCAGAAAATTGCGTGGGTAAACGCCACGCCGATACGGGATAACAGCAGAATCCAAAAATCCCACGCCACAACGGAAAGGATATGGCTGGCGACAAACACAATAAAGAGTTTAATCAGCAGGCTGCGCCGTTCCAGTTTTGCTGTCATTAACATAAACGGCAGCGACATCAGGGAAACAATCCAGGCATAAACGGTGATCATCAGCCCTGCTTGCTGCACCGGGGTTTCAAAACTTTGCGCAATGTCGGATAACAAGGCGACGGGTAAGAATTCGGTGGTGTTGAAAATAAACGCGGCAAATGCCAATAACACAACGCGAAAAAATTTCAGGCGTCGCACAATTTTTAAAGAGACCATATTATTGTTTTAATTTACGTCGAAGAAGTTCTTTGATTTTATTGCGAAATGCTTTGTCGATATTCACTTCATATTGCGGCGAATAGCAACTATTAAAGAAATGAATCGGTAGCACAATGTCCGTATATTTTTCATCGGTTGGACGAAGGTTCAGGTCAACATAGCATTGCATGGATTGCAAATTCACCCGACCACGCCCCTCACCTAAAAGTGCGGTGGTTTTCAAGATCATTTTTTCAATATCAAGTTGATGCCCCTGTAAACGGAAGCTACTGGTCATCCGGTCGTATTTGGTATTAGTATTATATCTGTCTTTTGACGCTGAAACATCCCAGTTAATCGGCAAATGTCGTCCTGCCAGTTCCAGCAAATTTAGCCCCAATAATTCGCCGTTTCTCGCATCAAAATAGAATTTACCGTCGATAATTTGGGAATGGGCGAATTGCACGGCGATGTCCACATCGGCATTGCCGGTAATGGTTTTCGGGAAGGTGAGCCAGGTTAGCAGGCGTTCCAGCGGATAATTTTTAGCGGAAAAACCGACCGCACTTTTTTCCGGCTCACTGACATAATCCAAGCGTGCGGTACAAGGCGAATCAGGCAGGCAGTAAGAATTAATGTCTGCGGTCAGGTGCTTGGTGTATTGGGATAAATCCAAATCCGCCTGAATAAAGCCTAAAGTTTCTTCATTTAAAACGGCATGATCGAACTGCGCCGTAAATTCTCGCTCGTCGCTACGCTGAAGCACGCCATTAATAAAACGAAAATTAAACATTTTATTGTTGCCGTACAAGGGTTTTGCCAATTCCACCGTAACTGAATTATCGCCGCTAAAGACAATGCCATCGGAAGAAATATTATCAAGGGAGAAATCGGAAAAACGCATTTGAATATCGGCGCTATTCTGCGCGTTTTTAGACCATTTGGCGTTTTGGATTTCCAGCGCCTGTAATTTGACATTCCCAGAAAACAACGCGGATAACGGAAATTTACCGGTCAGTTTTTCAATGCTGATTTGGTTATGTTTAACGTTTTCAAAAGCAAGGTAAGGTTGTGGGAAAAACCCTAGACTAAATACTTGAAATTGGGTTTCATGTTGCGCCAGTTTCGCGGAAACCACCGTTTCCAGTTTCTGAATTTGGACATCAAAAAATGCAAAGATCGCAAGTATGACGACCACAGTAATAATTGCGATCTTTTTCATTTATTTGTCCTCATCAATGCGGCTGGCAACGGCATTTTGTTGGTTCTTGTATTTTGCGTCTTTGCGGCTGCTGTACGGACGCGCCGCCGGTCCGCTTAACACTTCGAAACTCAAGGCGCCGATAATCATATTCGGGCGTAACGCTAACGGTAATTTGCCGGAATTGTAAAATTCCAACACGATTTTGCCTTCCCAGCCTGGGTCGATACGATGGGCGGTGACGTGTACCATCAACCCCAAACGCGCCAAAGAAGAACGCCCGTCCAGCCAACCGATAATATTCGCCGGCAGTTTTACTGATTCCAAAGTCGTGGCAAGCGCCAGCACGCCGGGATGTAAAAAGAAGGCTTCGTCATCACCGATAATCATTTCATCGCTCATGACCGATTCCAACTGCGCCGACACTTCTTCTTTCGGACCGCTCAAATCAATGTAAGGGGCGGAATGTTCACGAAATACGCGGAAGGAATTGCCCAAACGCACATCAATTGTGGCGCCATTAATTTTATCGTTCGACGGGCGCGGATTGAGGGAGATTAGCCCTTCATCCAGATAACGTTCAATGTCGGTATCACATAATCTCATGGGCGCCTCCTATTTTCGGCTTAATAACTGCATAATTTGCGCTTTTAACATATTGATGGCAATGCGGTTTTTGCCGCCGCGTGGGATTACAATATCGGCATATTGTTTGGACGGTTCGATAAATTGCAGGAACATCGGGCGCACGGTGGCGCGATATTGGTCGATCACCGATTGCAGAGAACGCCCTCGCTCTTCCATGTCACGCTGCAAACGACGAATAAAGCAAATATCCAGCGGCGTATCTACGAACACGGAAATATCCGCCAACTGACGCACACGTTCATCGGTTAATAACAAAATGCCTTCTAAAATCACGATTCTTTTCGGGGTGAAATGGGTGACGTCGTCGGTACGAGTATGTTCAACATAGCTATAAACAGGAATATCGACGGCATTGCCGACCTTGAGGGATTTCAAATGTTGAATGAGCAAATCGCGATCCATAGAATTGGGGTGGTCATAATTGGTTTTCACCCGCTCTGCCATTTCCAGATGGCTTTGATCTTTGTAATAACTGTCTTCCGCAATAATGCCGATTTCTTCGCAGCCTAATTCATTGCACAGTTCTCTATGAACAGTGGACGCAATAGAGCTTTTTCCGGAGGCGGACGCCCCCGCGATGGCGATAATAATACAAGATGAATTTTGAGTATCTGACATACCGATTTCCTTCCCTTTTGGCGTGTAATAGGCACGTAAATAAATTCGGGGAATTATAAAGAAAAAAATCCGATTTTTATAGAGCTACTGTCTAGAATTCAGCTGCCTTACAGCAACATAGATAAACAAAATTTTTACAATCAGAAGCTGAAACGATAAATTCACTCCATAAAATTATTGTTTTTGTGAGAATTATCACATTAATTCTGAAAAAATTTCGTTAATATTCTTCATAACCTAAAACAAAATGCCAACGCAGGTTGGCATTAAATTTTTATATCTCATGGACAATTAAAGAGGTTATTCGTATGAAATTAAAATCACTTTCTCTCGCCATTTCCACCGCACTTTTAGCCGGCGGATTACTCGCCTCACAAGCGGCAACCGCCAAAGGGCGCTTGGTGGTGTACTGTAGTGCAACGAACATTTTATGTGAAACCACTACCAAAGCCTTTAGCGAAAAATATGATGTAAAAACCTCCTTCATCCGCAACGGTTCCGGCAGCACCTTCGCCAAAGTGGAAGCAGAAAAAAATAACCCGCAAGCAGATGTTTGGTTCGGCGGTACTTTCGATCCGCAAGCACAAGCTGCCGAACTCGGTTTGATTGAGCCTTATCAATCCAAACACATTGACGAAATCATAGAACGCTTCCGCGATCCGGCAAAAACCAAAGGTCACTACGTCTCCGCCATTTACATGGGGATTTTGGGCTTCGGTGTGAACACCGAACGTCTTGCAAAGTTAGGTATTAAAGACATACCGAAATGCTGGAAAGACCTAACGGATCCACGTTTTAAAGGTGAAGTACAAATTGCCGATCCGCAAAGCGCAGGTACTGCTTACACTGCGTTAGCTACTTTCGTACAATTGTGGGGCACAGAACAAGCCTTTGATTTTTTAAAAGCCTTACATCCGAACGTTTCCCAATACACCAAATCCGGCGTCACCCCATCCCGTAACGCCGCCCGTGGCGAAACCGCAGTAGGAATCGGTTTCTTACACGATTATGCTCTGGAAAAGCGCCAAGGTGCACCGTTGGAATTGGTGGTTCCGTGTGAAGGCACCGGTTATGAATTAGGCGGCGTGAGCATCTTGAAAGGCGCGCGCAACCTCGACAATGCCAAATTGTTCGTGGATTGGGCGTTATCCAAAGAAGGGCAGGAATTGGCATGGAAACAAGGGGATTCCTTACAAATTCTAACTAACACCACCGCAGAACAATCTCCAACAGCGTTTGACCCGAACAAACTCAACCTTATTAATTACGACTTTGAAAAATACGGCGCCAGCGAACAACGAAAAGCCCTGATTGAAAAATGGGTACAAGAGGTAAAATTAGCGAAATAGCGCTGAAAAGTGCGGTTAAAAATCCATGTGTTTTTTTAACCGCACTTTTATTCGTAGGGGCAGTTTGATAGTGCGTCTCCTGACACACGCTTATCACTATCCCGAGGACACGCGTCAGGAGACGCACGCCATCATAAAATAAAAAACACAGGAGTGTTCAAATGAAACTCTCGAAAATCGCATTAACAGTATCCGCATCTGCAACCGTACTTAGTGGCATTTTTTTCTCAACTAATGCCCTCGCTGAAGGGCGATTAGTCGTCTATTGCAGTGCGCAGAATTCAGTGTGTGAAACTCAGGTCCAAGCTTTTGCTAAAAAATACGATGTAAATGCCACTTTTATCCGTAATAGTTCAGGAAGCACCCTAGCCAAAATAAAAGCAGAAACCAATAATCCACAAGCCGATGTATGGTATGGCGGAACGTTTGATCCCCACTCACAGGCAGCTGAAATGGATTTATTAACAGCATATCAATCTCCTTTATTGAAGGAAGTTATGCCGGAATTCAAAGACCCGGGGCGCCGTAAAGGCAACTATAGCTCTGTTGTTTATATGGGAGTTCTGGGTTTTGGTGTTAATACAGAGAAATTAAAGAAACTTGGTATTACTGATGTTCCAAAATGTTGGAAAGATTTATTAGATCCAAGATTCAAAAATGAAATTCAAATTTCAGATCCTCAAAGCGCAGGAACCGCATATACTGCTATTGCCACTTTTGTTCAACTTTGGGGCGAAGATGCTGCATTTAACTATTTAAAAGATCTTGATAAAAATATTTCTCAGTATCCAAAAGCAGGGACGGCTCCCGCACATAATTTAGCCCGTGGGGAAACCACAGTAGGAATTGGATTCTTACAAAATTATTCTTTTGAAAAACAAAATGGCGCGCCAATTGAAGTCATCGTACCTTGCGAAAGTACCGGTTACGAGCTAGGCGGTGTAAGCATTATTAAAAACGCCCGTAATTTAAAAAATGCTCAATTATTTGTTGACTGGGCTATGTCTAAAGAGTCTCAAGAACTCTCTTGGAAAACAGGACAATCTCACCATATTTTAACCAATATAAATGCCGAGGGTTCTCCTTACGCATTAAAATCAAATGAATTGAATTTAATTAAATATGATTTTGATAAATTTGGTTCTTCCGATGTACGGAGTCGTTTGATTGATCGTTGGGTACATGAAGTCAAATTAAATAAATAAAATTGTAAACCTGGAAACGGAGGCTTTATGAGAAAGCAGTATAATTTTCTCAATTCCAATCTCTTTTGGGTAATGTTAGCAATGGCAGGCTTTATTTTCCTGCCATCATTGGCATTATATTACGGAATATCGGATTCCACTTCGGATGAAATACTTGCCGCAATGGGGTGGAGTCAACCTAATTTAAGTTGGCTATGGTTTGGTTCATTATTCCTTATTCCTATATTTTCTCGTCTATGTAAACAGAAAGGAGCTGTGTATCAGGGAAAAATAGAGTTCATTTTATCCTGTATAATTTTTGGATTTGTGATGGTCTCAGCCACAATTGCAAAAATCAGTTTGGGCTATTCTATTTTTGTTCTCACCATAGCACTAATCGGAGTTTCTACGAATGCACTTGCCAAAATGAAAGTCATGCAAAGTGATAAATTCATCATTGGCTCTTTAATTAGCATTGTCCTATTAATATTCTTTTTTATCGTTTATCCAACATTGGCGATCTTTATGTCAATGTTCTATAAAGGGACAGATTTTGTTCCCGGGCAAGTCATAGATATTATAAAGCAGCCTTATGTTGTCAGAATCATCCTAAACTCACTGTCTGTTGCCGGCACAATAGGCGTACTCGCTACAGCATTTGGTTTGATATTCGCGTTATACACAACAAGAATTGCCAAACGTAGTGCCGTAATAGGTAAAATATTCTCTATATTACCTATTGTCACCCCACCATTTGTAGTTGGATTAGGGGTAACTCTAATGTTAGGACGCTCCGGTTACATTACCCGGTATCTAGTCGAATACTTGGGATTTGATAGTAATTGGTTATATGGGTTCACAGGTATTGTTATTGCCCATACTCTTGCATTAACACCAATGTCTTTTATGATCTTAGAAGGGGCATTAAAGTCTATTCATCCATCTATTGAGGAAGCTTCCTATACGTTAAGAGCTAATCGCTATCAAACTTTCTTTAATATTATTTTCCCATTATTGAAACCGGCATTAGCTAATTCATTCTTAGTCGTTGCGATCCAGTCTATCGCTGACTTTAGTACACCATTAGTTTTAGGTGGTAGTTTTGATGTTATATCATCACAAATTTATTTCTATATAGCCGGTTCCCAACTGGACTACGCCTCTGCAAGTACCTTGGGTACAATATTGTTAGTCTTTTCTTTAGGTATCTTTATCATCCAATATTGGTGGATAGGCAATCGTTCCTATACAACTGTATCAGGTAAATCTTATCGAGGTGATGTACAAGAATTACCAACCACAATGAAATACGCCATTACCTTTATTTTAGGGGGTTGGGTAGTATTTAACATATTATTGTACGGTAGTATTTTCTACGGTAGTTTCACCGTAAACTGGGGTGTAAACTACACTCTAACACTGAAAAATTACATTACCTTATTTGGACAAGGCTTCAGCGATGGAGCATGGCCATCATTGATTCAAACCGTTATCTTCGCAGCTACAGCTGCACCGATCACTGCATTGTTTGGTTTATTAATTGCATACATTACTGTACGAAGAGAATTTAAAGGTAAGAAAACATTAGAGTTTCTCACTTTGCTTTGCTTTGCCGTACCGGGCACGGTAGCCGGTGTATCTTATATTCTTGCCTTTAATGACGCGCCTATTTACATTACAGGTACCAGCCTCATTGTTATTCTATCAATGATCATGCGTAATATGCCTGTAGGTATGCGTGCTGCAATTGCAGGTTTAGGGCAATTAGACAAATCATTAGATGAAGCCTCTTTATCTCTTAAAGGCAGCTCATTCAAAACAATTTGTTTTATTGTTTTCCCGCTATTAAAACCGGCGCTGCTATCTGCGTTAGTAACAAGCTTTGTTCGTGCAATGACAACTGTTAGTGCGATTGTCTTCTTAGTTACTGCAGATACCAGGGTAGCTACCTCATATATCTTAAACCGCGTAGAAGACGGCGAGTATGGTATCGCGATAGCATATGGTTCCCTCTTAATCGTGGTAATGATGGCGATTATTTTATTCTTCGACTGGATTGTCGGTGACACCCGCATTTCCCGTTCCAAAGCGAAAAAAATGAATTAAGTTGTAGGTAAAAATATGAACAATGATTTCTTAGTATTAAAAAATATCACCAAATCTTTCGGCGAATCCGTCGTCATTGATAATTTGGATTTAACCATTAAACGTGGCACCATGGTCACCCTGCTCGGTCCGTCCGGTTGCGGTAAAACTACAGTTTTACGCTTGGTTGCAGGCTTGGAAAACCCGACATCCGGTCAAATTTTTATTGACGGCGAAGACGTCACCAAATCCTCCATTCAAAACCGCGATATTTGTATTGTGTTCCAGTCCTACGCCTTATTCCCGCACATGAGCATCGGCGATAACGTGGGCTACGGCTTGCGTATGCAAAACGTGAGCAAAGAAGAACGTAAACAGCGGGTGAAAGAAGCCTTGGAATTGGTGGATCTAGCCGGGTTTGAAGAGCGCTATGTGGATCAGATCTCAGGCGGTCAACAGCAACGTGTGGCACTTGCCCGTGCGCTTGTGCTCAAACCAAAAGTGTTATTGTTCGATGAGCCGCTAAGTAACCTGGATGCCAACTTACGTCGCGCTATGCGTGAAAAAATCCGTGAATTACAACAAAGTCTCGGCATCACGTCGCTTTATGTGACCCACGACCAAACGGAGGCCTTCGCGGTGTCTGATGAAGTTATCGTAATGAACAAAGGCAAAATTATGCAAAAAGCGTCGGCGAAAGATCTTTATCAACGCCCGAACTCGCTATTTCTTGCCAACTTCATGGGTGAATCCAGCATTTTCCCGGCAAAATTGCAAGGTAACACCGTCAATATTGACGGCTATGAGTTAACCCTGAAAGACGCTGCACAATTTCATTTGGCAGATAGTGATTGCCTGGTGGGGATTCGTCCGGAAGCGGTTTATCTTTCCGAAACCGGCAGCGAAGCCCAACGTTGCACCATTAAAAGTGCGGTGTACATGGGTAACCATTGGGAAGTGGTGGCGCAATGGCATGGCAAAGATTTGTTGATTAACAGCCGCCCGGAACACTTCAACCCGACATTGCAGGAAGCTTATATTCAACTTTCCGAACAAGGGGTTTTCCTGTTAAAAAATGAATAAAATTAAAAAATAATTGAAATTTTAACCGCACTTTGTATTCAAAAGATTAGGGCTTGTGTGTTTTAATGAGCACACAAGCCTTAAGTGCGGGCACAAAAAACAACGTTTTTTGAACGTTGGCTCTGCCAGCGGCCCCATAGGGGCGAATAAATCACTTTTTGTGATTTATGAGTAATCATTTACGACGTTTTAGAAACTGCCATAGGTAATAAATTACCTATGGTTGGGTATAGGTGTTCCCCTTTGGGGAACCGATAAAATTCAAACTTGAGGACAACATGAGCAAAAAAAGAAAAGTCACGTTAACACTTGCCGCTATCATCGTTGCTATCGGTAGCGGTGCACAAATTTACACCAATCAACAAGTGGAGCAGGTGCTACAAAAATTCCCTTATTCCTTGGATAATCAACTTCGCCTCAATGTAACCGAAACGAATAACAATTTTTTCAGCCGCCATTTAACCTTTAGCCTTGAAAATCCTGATGGCAAAACCACCGATGTGATTTCTGCCAAGCTTACTGCTCTCCCGTTTTTTATCACAGCGGAATCCAAACTGTCCGATCAACTGGTGCACCAATTAAACAAAAATCTCAACATCACTATTGATAAAAATACCATTAACAGTAAATTCTCGCCGATGGGAGATTACCTGCAATCGTATGTGTTAACCGGATTCCGTGACTTCACCAATAAATCACAAAACCTTGCCGTTACCCTAAATTTCAACGCAGAAAACAAAGATGTCAACATTAAAACCGATTTAAGCGGCTTCAATTACGATAAAAACAGCAAACTGGAACAAATTAACGGGCAGTTTCATTTCGTACCTGTGGGTGATAATCAATATGATATTTCCTCCATTGAACTTAACATAAAAAATGCCGAATTAAATTTAATGAACGGTGAAAATACTAAAATTCAGCTTAAAAGTGCGAAATATCAGTTTGATATTAAGAAAAACGAAGAAGCACAACAGCGCGATTTAACCACCAAATTCAGCAGTGATATCCTCCGCGTTGCCAACAAAGAACGCCCCACAGAAGAAAGCCAGACCACCATTAACGGATTATCCCTCAATCTCACCCAACAAGGCGTGAAAAGTGCGGTCGATTTTGCCGATGAATTTAAAAAACTCACCAATGATAACCAAGGCATAAAAAATGCCGTCAATTTTTTGGTTGCCGTGTTGACCCAAAATGAAGAGCTCAAAGGTTCGCTTACCGTAAAATCCGTTGAAGCCCCGAAAAATCAAAAACCTTATTTCAATTTGAATGACACGACCTTCAGCCTCAAAATGGACAATCGTCATCTCGACAATGCAGATATTAATCTGCAACTTAATGTCGGTAACGTCAAACAAACACCGGAAGATCAAAACAAGCAATGGCAGGCGAAAGGCGCCAAAATTATCTATCACTTGGAAAATTACAACTTGGAAAATGAGTTAGCATTCATTCCTTTTTATCTGGATTCCTTCACGGTAAAAACCCCACCGAAAGAAGACAACAAAGTCTTGTTAAAATTGAAAGAGAAATGGGCAAAAGAATCCGGTGGCAATAGCAACGCGGAAATTGCATTGCAATCATTCAATTATGGCAATGTTGTGTCTGAGAACTTATCCGTAAAAAGCCAATCAATGGAAGAAAACCATCAATATCGCGGCGCATCCACACTTTCCATGCAAAAACTGGCACTACCTGAAGCACAAATACAAATTGAAGATCTTGCCGTCAGTCTTCCACTTACCGTCAACAATTACCCGAAACTGGCAGAAGCGCAATTTTGTTCCGGTCTGGCAGCGCCACTGTGTTCTGCCTATTTCACCTCAGAAACCATAGAAAAATATATTGAAAACCAATGGAAAGGATTAGATTTAAGCATAGACAACTCAACAATTACGCTGAATTTGAACACCTATCCTGGTACCAAAGCCTATCCGCTTAAACTGGATATCAACGGCGCGATTAAATCACAACAAGATAACCAAACACCATTGGATACACTCGACCAAAACCTCAGAGGCTCACTCAGTATCACCCTTAATAAGGGCTTAATCGACGATACCAATGAGCAAAGCCTAAAAATCAAAAATGACTCGCCATTCTGGCAACAACTTCAAATGGAAATAAAACCGGAAGACACACTTTCGCCGTTGTTCCTGGAAGACAAGGATAATTACGTAATTAAACTGGAAAAAACCGACAAAGGCACGTTTATTAACGGCAAAACCGAGGAAGAAATCCGGCAGGAAATATTAAAACAAACGGAAGAAGTTGAACCGCAAGAGGAAGCGGAGGAAGTAAAACCGCAAGTGGAAATACCGCCTCAATCAGAGGGTGAAAAACAAGAAGCAGTTCAACCAAATCAAATCGAAAAACCGAACAACCGAACAACTAAAAACACCAAAGAAAACGACCGCACTTTATTTGAAGTGCGGTCGTTTTAAATCTTATTTTAAGTCGTCGGCAACAGCAGGTTGGATTTTGCCGAGGATTTCTTTTAAAACCCGCGGAGCGGCTGCCACGATATGACCGCATTTCAAATAGGCATGACCGGCGTTGTAGTCGGTGACGATGCCGCCCGCTTCACGCACGATTAAATCGCCTGCCGCCACATCCCAAGCTTTGATACCGTACTCAAAATAGCCATCGACGCGACCTGCCGCAACATAGCAAAGATCCAACGCAGCGGAGCCTGCACGACGGAAATCCGCCACGTCGGCAATCAGGCTTTGCATCATGTTGAATTGCATCGACATATATTTGGTTTGTTTGAACGGAAAACCGGTGGCTAAAATAGCGCCGTTTAAATCGCGTTTGTTTTCAACGCGTAAACGTAATTCGTTTAATTTTGCGCCTTCGCCACGCACGGCAGTGAAAAGTTCGTTAAGGATTGGATCATAAACCACGCCCACTTCGGTGCGGCCTTTAACACGAATGGCAATAGAAACGGCAAAATGCGGTAAGCCTTTCACGAAATTGGTGGTGCCATCCAGCGGATCAATCACCCATTGCACGTCATTATCGCTCCCTTCCAGTGCACCACTTTCCTCGGTAATGATGGTATGTTCCGGATAGGATTTTTTGATGACTTCGATAATCGCTGCTTCAGACGCTTTATCAACATTCGTCACATAATCATTTTTACTTTTTTCCATCGTTTCGATATCGTCACGACGCTCATAGTTTTTCGCAATAATATTGCCCGCTTTTCGTGCTGCACGAATCGCGATATTTAACATTGGATTCATAAATTCCACCAGATTTTAAAGAACAATCGGATCTCAAATTATAAGCAGTTTATAAGGAAATAGCTATCAGAAAAATCTCTAGAATTGTTGACTAAAAATAAAGGGTATTATGTTAGAATAGCTAATATATTAAATCATGTAGTAAAAATAATGTTAAAAAATATTCGGATTGTTTTAATTGAAACCTCACACAGCGGCAACATCGGTTCTGCTGCACGGGCAATGAAGACAATGGGATTAACGGATTTAGTGTTAGTCGCGCCGAAACAAAGCGAGGATGATCAGGCTATCGCCCTTGCCGCCGGTGCGGAAGATGTGGTGAAAAGTGCGGTCACAGCGGAAAGCTTTTCACAAGCGGTCGCCGATTGCTCTTTAGTCATCGGTACCAGCGCAAGATTGCGCCATTTGCAGAATTCGCTTATTGAACCGCGTGAGTGCGGCAAAAAAGCCGTTGCTTACGCAACAAACGGGAAAGTCGCCATTGTGTTCGGGCGCGAACGCGTCGGCTTAACTAATGAAGAATTACTCAAATGCCACTATCATGTGACTATTCCCGCTAATCCCGATTATACCTCACTTAATCTTGCCATGGCGGTGCAATTAATCGCTTATGAAGTCAGAATGGCATATTTGACTCAAACGATTGCATCACCTTCCCAAAATATCCGCAATAACGCGAATATTTACCCGCAGATGGAGGAATTAGAATATTTTTTTAGCCATACGGAGCAGCTTTATCGTTCTGTTGGGTTCATTCAGAATCAGGGCGTTATGCAAAGGCTAAGACGTTTATACAACCGTGCAGGGATAGAAAAAACAGAATTAAACATTCTGCTTGGTATGTTAAGTGCGGTAGAAAAAAAACTTAAATCTTGACAGGGATAATAGTTGACTAAATAAGTCAACAATGTAAAGATTTTTCGCATTCATAATTTTATTAGGAACACAAAAACATGAAATTAACTTCCAAAGGTCGTTATGCGGTAACCGCAATTTTAGACATTGCTCTTTATGCCAATGATGGTCCTGTGAGCTTGTCTGATATTTCCGAACGACAACATATTTCTTTATCTTACTTAGAACAATTGTTTGCCAAACTGCGTCGGCACAATGTGGTGAAAAGCGTGCGCGGACCGGGCGGCGGTTACAAATTGGGCTTTGCACCAAGTGAGATTTCCATTGCGATGATTATTACTGCCGTCAACGAAAATATTGAAACGACAGCTTGCCTTGGACATGGCAACTGTAGCAACGGTTCCGAATGCCTAACCCATTCCTTATGGGAAAAATTGAGTCAACGCATTGAAGATTTCTTAAGTGAAATTACCTTGGAAGAATTAGTACTCCAACAAAAAGGCAGACAACAGGGCGTTGCCTCCCCTAATAAAAATCAGAATTTTGAAAATTTAGTCGTGGTAAACGGCTAATGACCCACCAAATAGCTAGGTACGGTCAAATTATAACTATTTAGGAGTGAATAATGAAACTACCCATTTATTTAGATTATGCGGCAACCTGTCCGGTAGATAAACGTGTAGCAAAAAAAATGATGGAATATTTAACCATCAACGGTGTTTTCGGTAACCCTGCTTCCCGTTCGCACAAATTCGGCTGGCAAGCGGAAGAAGCGGTCGACGTTGCCCGTAATCAAATTGCCGATTTAATCGGTGCCGATTCCCGTGAAATCGTGTTTACCTCCGGAGCAACGGAATCCGACAACCTCGCCATTAAAGGCGCTGCGCATTTTTATCAAACCAAAGGTAAGCACATTATCACTTGCAAAACCGAGCATAAAGCAGTGCTCGATACCTGCCGTCAATTGGAGCGCGAAGGCTTTGAAGTCACTTACTTGGAACCGGAATCCGACGGTTTAATCGATTTGGAAAAATTCAAAGCGGCATTACGCCCGGACACCATTTTAGCTTCAATCATGCACGTCAATAACGAAATCGGCGTGATTCAAGACATCAAGGCTATCGGTGAACTGTGCCGCGCCAACAAAACTATTTTCCATGTAGATGCAACCCAAAGCGTTGGCAAAGTGGAAATTAATCTTGCCGAATTGCCGGTGGATTTAATGTCCATGTCCGGCCACAAATTATACGGACCAAAAGGCATCGGCGCCTTATATGTGCGTCGGAAACCACGCATTCGTTTAGAAGCCATTATTCACGGCGGCGGACACGAACGCGGTATGCGTTCCGGTACCTTACCGGTACACCAAATCGTCGGCATGGGCGAAGCTTATCGGATTGCTAAAGAAGAAATGGCAACGGAAATTCCTCGCATTAAAGCCCTTCGCGATCGCCTGTACAACGGCTTAAAAAACATCGAAGAAACCTATGTGAACGGTTCTATGGAACACCGCGTCGCCAATAACCTGAACATCAGTTTCAACTATGTAGAAGGTGAATCATTAATAATGGCGTTGCGTGACATCGCGGTTTCCTCCGGTTCCGCTTGTACTTCCGCCAGCCTGGAGCCGTCTTATATCCTACGTGCATTAGGTCGTAACGACGAATTAGCACACAGTTCTATTCGTTTCACCTTAGGTCGTTTCACCACGGAAGAAGAAATCGACTATACCGTAAGCCTGATGAAAGGTGCGGTAGAAAAATTGCGTGAATTATCCCCGCTTTGGGATATGTTCAAAGAAGGCATTGATTTAAACACCATTGAGTGGTCAGCCCACTAATTCGACGGGCGATGGAAGCCGCCTGATTAGCCACATTATTTTAGGAAAGGAACAGAAAAATGACATACAGTAACAAAGTTATCGATCATTACGAAAACCCACGCAACGTCGGTTCAATGGATAGAAAAGACAGCGCCGTCGGCACCGGCATGGTCGGTGCACCGGCCTGTGGTGACGTTATGCAGTTACAAATCCGCGTCAACGACGACGGCATTATTGAAGATGCGAAATTCAAAACCTACGGCTGTGGTTCCGCCATCGCATCCAGCTCCTTAATCACCGAATGGGTGAAAGGCAAATCCCTGGAAGAAGCGGGTGCGATCAAAAACAGCCAAATTGCCGAAGAACTTGAATTACCGCCGGTAAAAGTTCACTGCTCTATTTTGGCAGAAGACGCCATTAAAGCGGCGATTGCCGATTACAAAGCGAAAAAAGGTTCTTAATAACATAAAAGTGCGGTCGCTTTTCTGTATGTTTTTCAAAACACCGAAAAATTCCACCGCACTTTTGTCTTTTTCTAAATTAAGAAAGATCGCGGTTATCGTCCGATTTGTTAGTTTTGGAGAAATAAAATATGTCTATCACTCTCACCGAAAGCGCGGCAGATCGCGTGAAAACATTTTTAGCAAAACGCGGAAAAGGTATCGGCTTGCGCTTAGGCGTCAAAACCTCAGGTTGTTCCGGTTTGTCTTATATGCTGGAATTTGTGGATGCGTTAAACGAAGACGATCAGGTGTTTGAGCAACACGGCGTGAAAGTCATCGTCGATACCAAAAGTTTAGTGTATTTAGACGGCACCCAATTGGATTTCACCAAAGAAGGCTTAAACGAAGGTTTTAAATTCGCTAATCCGAACGTGAAAGACGAATGCGGTTGCGGTGAAAGCTTTAACGTATAATTGAGACAGTTATGAACAATCCCTTTGCTTTATTTGATTTGCCCGTTGCGTTTCAAGTGGATGCGGCGTTATTAAACGAACGTTATCTGGCGCTGCAAAAATCCCTACATCCGGATAATTTCTCCGCGGCTTCCGCACAGGAACAGCGCCTCGCTATTCAAAAATCGGCGGAAATTAATGATGCCCTGCGCATTTTAAAAGATCCCATCGCACGCGCCGACAGCATTATCGACATCAACACCGGCGAAACGGAAAACGTAGAAGAAAAAAGCACCAATGATATTGCCTTTTTGATGCAGCAAATGGAATGGCGGGAAACCCTGGAAAATATCGAACAGCAAAAAAATGCCAACGAATTAACCGCTTTCAGCCAAGAAATTCAGCAAACCCGCGGCGCCATTTTAACGGAATTATCCACCGCACTTAACGAACAACAATGGCAAACGGCGCGGGCGATTACGGATAAATTACGTTTTATCAAAAAACTCCAAGCCGAAATTGAACGGGTTGAAGAAAATCTATTTGATTTATAATAAAAACATCGAGATATAACATGGCATTACTTCAAATTGCAGAGCCCGGTCAAAGCGCCGCACCGCATCAACATAAACTGGCGGTAGGCATTGATCTCGGCACCACCAATTCCCTCATTGCCTCCGTGCGCAATGGCCACAGCGAAATTTTACTCGACGGGCAAGATCGCCCGTTGTTGCCGTCCGTGGTGCATTTTGGCGGCGATGACAAGATTATCGTGGGCTATGAAGCTGCTGAACTTGCGGTGCATGATCCGCAAAATACCGTAATTTCCGTCAAACGTTTAATTGGTCGCAGCCTGGCAGATATTCAACAACGCTACCCTAATTTACCTTATCAATTTGTTGCCAGCGAAAACGGCTTGCCTTTACTGCAAACCACACAAGGCGCCCGCAGCCCCATTGAAATTTCTGCAGAAATACTGAAAAAACTGACCGCACTTGGTGAGCAGCGCTTGGGCGGAAGCCTCGTGGGCGCGGTGATTACCGTCCCCGCCTATTTTGACGACGCACAACGCCAAAGCACCAAAGACGCGGCAAAACTCGCCGGATTAAATGTACTACGTTTACTCAACGAACCCACCGCTGCCGCCATCGCTTACGGTTTGGATAGCGGACAAGAAGGCGTCATTGCGGTGTATGATTTGGGTGGCGGCACATTTGATATTTCAATTTTACGCCTTTCCCGTGGCGTGTTTGAAGTGTTAGCAACCGGCGGCGACACGGCGCTGGGCGGCGACGATTTCGATTTATTATTGGCGAATTGGATTATCGAACAATCCGCGATGAAACCGGAAAACGACAGCCAATACCGCGAACTCATTGAATTAGCCAATCAACTTAAATTAACCCTCAGCCACGAAACGGAAACACAGATCCATTACCGCAATTGGTTGGGCAACATCACCCGCGAACAATTTAACGAACTGATTCAGCCTTTAGTCAAACGTTCGCTGTTAGCTTGCCGTCGCGCCTTAAAAGACGCCGGCGTAGAAGCGGACGAAGTACACGAAGTGGTCATGGTGGGTGGCTCCACCCGCGTGCCTTACGTGCGTGAACAAGTGGGTAAGTTTTTCCAAAAACAACCGCTAACTTCCATTGACCCCGACAAAGTAGTGGCATTAGGCGCGGCGATTCAAGCGGATATTCTTGCCGGTAACAAACCGGATTCTGATTTGTTGTTATTGGATGTGATTCCGCTGTCCCTCGGCATTGAGACCATGGGCGGCTTGGTGGAAAAAATCATTCCGCGCAACACCACCATTCCGGTGGCGCGCGCGCAGGAATTTACCACCTTTAAAGACGGGCAAACCGCCATGTCCGTGCATATCGTACAAGGGGAACGGGAAATGGTTACCGACTGTCGCTCCCTTGCCCGTTTCACCCTGCGCGGCATTCCACCAATGGCAGCCGGCGCAGCGCATATTCGCGTGACTTATCAGGTAGATGCGGACGGTTTATTAAGCGTCACTGCCATGGAAAAAACCACCGGCGTGCAATCGTCCATTCAGGTAAAACCGTCTTACGGTTTAACGGACGATGAAATCGCCAATATGTTGAAGGCCTCCATGGAAAATGCCAAAGAGGACATTCAAGCGCGCTTATTGGCGGAACAACGGGTGGAAGCAGAGCGCGTACTGGAAAGCGTGCGTTCGGCACTGGCGCAAGATTATGATTTATTAGATGACGACGAATTAAGTGCGGTCAAAAATACGATTATTTCGTTGGAACAGTTAAAACAACAAGAAGATTACATTGCTATCAAGCAAGGAATCAAAGCATTAGATCTGGCAACGCAGGACTTTGCCGCACGCCGTATGGATAAATCTATTCGCGCCGCGCTGGCAGGTCAATCCGTTGAAGATATTGTAGGAAAATGAGGACGTTTAGCATGCCAAAAGTGATTTTTTTACCCAATGAAGAGTTTTGCCCGGAAGGCATGGTGGTTGATGCCGCCGCCGGTGACAATTTATTAGAGGTCGCCCATAACGCCGGCGTGGAAATTCACCACGCCTGTGACGGTTCCTGCGCCTGCACCACCTGCCACGTGGTGGTGCGCGAAGGCGGCGATTCATTAAATGAACCATGCGACCAGGAAGAAGATATGTTAGACAAAGCCTGGGGCTTGGAAATAGACAGCCGCTTGTCTTGCCAATGTATCATCGGTGATGAAGATTTAGTGGTGGAAATTCCGAAATATAACATCAACCACGCAAATGAGGCAGCGCATTAATGAAATGGACTGACACGCAGCAAATTGCCGAAACCTTGTATGACAATAACCCGGACTTGGATCCAAAAACCGTGCGTTTTACCGATCTGCACCGCTGGATTTGTGAGCTGGACAATTTTGATGACGATCCGCAAAAATCTAACGAATCCATTTTAGAAGCCATTTTGCTGAAGTGGTTGGAAGAGTACGAGTAAAAATTCTCTCGGAAAAGCAACCGCACTTTAATCGCAGACTTTAACTATAAGGATAGGCTTTATGCCTGTCCTTTTCATATCATCGGGTTATCGGACAGACATAAAGTCTGTCCGATAAATTTGTCATTATTGACTACTTCACCTGCATTCCCGCCGTCACGCCTTCGTCGGCAGACAACAAGAATAAATCGGCACCGCCCGTTCCCGCACTTAAAATCATGCCTTCGGATACACCAAATTTCATTTTGCGCGGTGCCAGGTTTGCCACCATAATCACAAAACGCCCTTCTAATTCTTCCGGTTTGTCGTAAGCCGCTTTAATACCGGAGAACACTTGGCGTTTGTGATCGCCTAAATCCAATTCAAAACGCAATAATTTATTGGATTCCGGCACGGCTTCGCATTTCAACACTTTCGCCACACGTAAATCCAATTTGGCAAAATCGTCAATGGTGATAGTTTCCGCAATCGGCTCAATGCCGCCCGCAGATTCACCGGTATTTTTGACCGCACTTTTCGCCGTGGCAGGTGCATTGACCTGTGCATTTTCCGCTTTGGACGCTTCGATCATGGCTTCAATTTGTTTGCCGTCCAAACGGGAGAACAAGGCTTTGAACGGGGCGATTGGGTGATTTAGCAATGGTTGCGCCAAATTCGCCCAAGTTAATTTAGATTGCAGGAAGGCTTCCGCCCGTTCGGCAAGTTTCGGCAACACCGGTTTTAAATAGCCCATAAGCACGCGGAATAACTGAATGCCCATAGAGCAAACCGCTTGTAATTCCGCGTCTTTGCCTGCTTCTTTGGCAATCACCCAAGGGACTTTGTCATCAATGTATTTATTGGCTTTGTCCGTTAACGCCATGATTTCACGAATGGCTTTGCCGAATTCGCGGTTTTCATAATAAGCGGCGATCTGTTCCGATTGAGCAATAAATTCATCAAATAAGGCTTGATCGTCCAAACTCGCTGCCAATTTTCCATCGAAACGTTTTTGAATAAAGCCGGCATTACGGGAAGCCAAATTAACAAGTTTATTCACCAAATCCGTATTCACGCGCTGTACGAAATCCTCTAAGTTCAAATCCAAATCATCAATGCGATTGCTCAGTTTCGCCGCGTAGTAATAGCGCAAACATTCCGGATCCAAGTACTTCAAATAAGTTGCCGCTTGAATGAAAGTGCCACGGGATTTCGACATTTTCTCACCGTTCACCGTCACATAGCCGTGCACGAAAATATTGCTCGGTTTACGGAAATCGGCACCTTCCAGCATTGCCGGCCAGAACAGGCTGTGGAAATACATAATGTCTTTGCCGATGAAATGATACAGTTCCGCGTCGCTGTCTTTGCGCCACAAACCGTCAAAATCAATGTGGCTTTCGCGTTTACACAGATTTTTGAAGGACGCCATATAGCCAATCGGCGCATCCAGCCACACATAGAAATATTTGCCTTCCTCATTCGGAATTTGGAAGCCGAAATACGGCGCGTCACGGGAAATGTCCCACTGTTGCAGACCCGCTTCAAACCATTCCTGCATTTTATTCACCACTTCCGATTGCAAGGAACCGGAACCCAGCCAGTTTTTCAACATGGCTTCAAAACTCGGCAAATCAAAGAAGAAATGTTCGGAGTCTTTCATCACCGGCGTCGCACCGGAAACCACAGAACGCGGACTAATCAATTCCGTCGGGCTGTAAGTTGCCGCGCACACTTCACAGTTATCGCCGTATTGATCAGGCGATTTACATTTCGGGCAAGTGCCTTTTACGAAACGATCGGGCAAAAACATCCCTTTTTCCGGATCATATAATTGAGAAATGGTACGGCTTTTAATAAAACCGTTTTCTTTCAAGCGGTTGTAAATTAATTCGGAAAGTTCGCGATTTTCTTCGCTATGGGTGGAGTGGTAGTTATCAAAACTGATGTTAAAGCCGGCAAAATCCGCCATGTGTTTTTGGCGCACATCATCAATCAATTGTTCCGGCGTGATGCCCATTTGATCGGCTTTTAACATAATCGGCGTGCCATGCGCGTCATCGGCACAAACAAAGTGAATTTCATTGCCGCGCATTCGTTGAAAACGCACCCAAATATCCGCTTGAATATGTTCCAGCATATGCCCTAAATGGATCGGACCATTGGCATAAGGCAAGGCACAAGTCACGAGGATTTTACGTTTATTATTCGACATAATATTAACCTTAAGAATTCGTGAAAAACAGGGAAAAAATTGGCGCTTATGTTACCTTATTGAGGGTATTTTTTCTAGTTTAATCATGGTTTAGACATTTTTAACTTAACAGATAAAGGCGGGAGTGATTAAATATAGCGAACTAATTTGCTACATTAGAAAGGACGACATTATGGCGACGTTATTTTCAGAAAATTTAACGGAACAACAAAAGAAACGGATTGTTCGGTTATTCAAAGACTTTCAACACCCTACCCTGCAAAAAGATCTCATTTCCCTCAATACCTTAAAGAAAGTTGAAAAAGGCGGCGACACCTTACGCATTGAAATCACCATGCCTTTTGCATGGAACACCGCCTTTGCGGACTTAAAAAATGCTTTGACCGCACCGTTAAAACAGATAGCGGACGCAAAAAACGCGAAATGGCAGCTTAACTACCAAATCGCCACCTTAAAACGCGCCAACAATCACCCGGCGGTAAAAGGCGTGAAGAACATTATTGCCGTGAGCTCCGGCAAAGGCGGCGTGGGCAAATCCACCATTTCCGTGAACCTCGCCATCGCCTTGCACCTACAAGGTGCACGCGTGGGCATCTTAGACGCGGATATTTACGGACCGTCCATTCCGCATATGCTCGGCGCACCGCACCAACGCCCGACATCGCCGGACAACAAACACATCACCCCTATTCAAGCACACGGTTTATACGCCAACTCCATCGGCTTTCTCATGGACGAAGATAACGCCACCATTTGGCGCGGCCCGATGGCAAGCAGTGCCTTAAGCCAATTATTACAAGAAACTTTATGGCCGGACTTGGATTACCTCGTCATCGATATGCCTCCGGGCACCGGCGATATTCAGCTCACCTTGTCCCAACAAATTCCGGTCACCGGCGCGGTGGTCGTCACCACACCGCAAGACATTGCGTTATTGGATGCGGTAAAAGGTATCGCCATGTTTGAACGGGTTTCCGTGCCTGTATTGGGCATTGTAGAGAATATGTCCATGCATATTTGTAGCAACTGCGGTCACCAAGAAGCCATCTTCGGCACCGGCGGCGCGGAATGCATCGCGGATAAATACAACATCAAAGTATTGGGTCAGCAACCGTTGCACATCCGCCTCCGTCAAGATCTGGATCGCGGCGAACCGACCGTCATCGCCGCCCCGGACAGCGAAATCGCCCACAGCTTCCTACAATTAGCAGAAAAAGTCGCAAGCGAACTCTACTGGCAAGGCTCCGTAATCCCGAGTGAAATTATGTTCCGAGAAGTGAATTAGGAAGGGATAGATAAAAAGTGCGGTCGATTTGAAAAATGTTTTTTAAATTGACCGCACTTTTATTTTGAACACGCGTTAGCAATCTATTTTCACTCATCCCCATTCGTCTTATGAATCACCGCTTCCAATAAACTTTTCGTGTTTTTCTGAATTGTTTCGTCTTTCAGCGCTTTTGCATCTTCTCCCCAGATCGATAATGCTGCGCCGGCTATTTCATGAGTATTTTGTACGCGGTTTTTGGTGTTTCGTCCATCCCAAACACCAAGATCCCAATTTTTTATAACATCTTTGGCGGCAAAGGCGGCATCTTGCGAGAAGGTTGGTGAAGCTTTCGGAACAATGTAAAGATAATAGGAATTATAGTTCAGGACAGTAAAGCCTTTCGCCAGCAACTCCGGCAAACTGACCCGCATATCACGACGCTCGGCAGCTTCATTTTTGTCCTGCGTATCGCCATCATAGCTCCAATAAGTAATTTCAATATTCGGGTTGATTTGCTCAAAAGTACTTTTAATTAATCCGTCATTCCACATTCGGGTTTTCAACCCCTTTTTCTCTAAAAAGTAGGATAGTTTATTGGCATACGTAATAAACTCATGATTACTTTCCACAGAATAACCAAATTCATCGCCACCAATATGAAAATGCTGACTCGTGTCGCCAAAAATATCAATAACCTCATTCATTAAAGATTGCATAAAGGCAATACTGTCAGCATTAGTAATATCAATTTCATCATCTACCTGGCGTGATTTTAATCCTTGAAGATACTTGACCCCTCTGTCTTTTTGCACCAGTTTAAAGATCGCCGTCATGTGATTCGGACTGTCAAGCTCGGGAATCAACTCAATGCCTTTTGCCTTAGCATAGGCTTTGATATCGTCAAGTTGCCGATAACTCAAGAATGGCTTTCCGGTATAAGGGTTAATATAAATACCGTCTTTGCCCTGCACGGCATTTTCCGCACGTTGATTAAGTAAATGGCTTTCTATCGCATAGTTTTCATGGTCGGAAAAATGCAGGTGCAGAAAATTACCGCCGGAAAGGCTGATGGTATCAATAAAGGATTTAATCACCTCGGGTGAATAAAAATGTCGGGCGATGTCCAGCATTAATCCGGTCTGCTTGGTACTTATTTTTTGCGGATATATGGAATTGCCTTTTACGCAACAATTCAACACGCTAAATAGTCCCAGTAGGAAAAGAGATAAAATAATTTTCTTAATATAATTCATAAAAATTCCTTGTAGAAGTTTTGTAACCTTTTGCTAACTTACTCTCATTAAATAATTAAATTAATATAAAAAAACAGAGCACACTTCTCTGTTAAAAAGCCATTCTGTTTTCACGAAAGGGCTTATTGTTCGATCCTAATAATGACTAATCTCATCGCTCACGAAAAAATAGGCGATTTCACGGGCAGCACTTTCCGGACTGTCGGAACCATGTACGGAGTTTTCCTGTTGGCTTAAGGCAAAATCACGGCGAATCGTGCCTTTGGCAGCGTTCTCAGGGTTAGTACTGCCAATTAAAGTGCGGTAATCCTGCACGGCGTTTTCTTTTTCCAATACGCTAACCAACACAGGGGCGGATGTCATGTATTCCACCAACGACACAAAAAAAGGTTTGCCTTGGTGTTCGACATAAAAACCTTCCGCCTGCTCCTGCGTTAAATGCAACATTTTTGCTGCCACAATTTTAAAACCCTGTTGCTCAAAGCGCGCCAAAATTGCGCCGACTAAGTGGCGTTTCACCGCATCCGGTTTAATAATGGATAATGTTCGTTGTAAGCTCATGTAACCTCCTCTTACTGTTGATTTGCTTTAGTAATTAATAGATTGGCTAAAGTTTGCACACCAATACCGGTGGCACCGGTCGCCCATAAATCGCTTGGCGTTTTGCGATAGGTGGCGGAGCAATCAATGTGCAGCCAATGCTGTTGATAATTTTTCACGAAATAGGATAAAAAAGCGGTGGCAGTGCTGGCACCTGCGCCGATGGGAACCGTGCCGGTGTTGGCAATATCGGCGAAGGCGGTTTTAATCTGTCCGCGATGTAGCTCCGCAAACGGCAAACGCCAAAACGCTTCCTGTTCCTGCTCGGCAGAACGGAATAATTCGCCGACCAAGTTATCATCCATAGACAACACACTGTGATAATCGTTGCCGACGGCGACTTTTGCGGCACCCGTTAAAGTGGCGCAATCCACGATAAATTGCGGTTGTTGCGCATCGGCGTCAATTAAACCGTCCGCCAACACTAAGCGTCCTTCCGCGTCGGTGTTCAGAATTTCCACGGTCACGCCGTTGCGATACTGGATAATGTCGCCCAATTTAAAGGCACGACTGCTGACCAAATTTTCTGCGCAGCAAAGGAATAATTTCACCCGCTGATTTAAGCCGCGTAAAATTGCCAACCCCAACGCACCCGTTAATAACGCCGCGCCACCCATGTCGGTGCGCATGGTGCTCATGCCGTCGCTCGGTTTAATGCTGTAACCGCCGCTGTCAAAGGTAATGCCTTTGCCTACCAAACACGCCAGCACGGGCGCATCAGGGCTGCCCGTCGGGTTGAAATCCAACTGCAACATTGCCGGCAGATTTTGCGAGCCTTTTCCCACCTGCCATAAGCCGTGGTAACCGCGCTCAAGCAACTCCTCACGAGAAACGATGGAAAAACCAACCGCACTTTTTTTGCCCTGTTGCTCTGCCGTTTGAACGATAAACTTCGCCGCGCGCTGGGCAAGTTCTTCCGGGGTTAAAATAGCGGCAGGTAAATTAATGATTTCACGAACGAAATCGCCGCATTGAATGCGATGATTCAGTTCCTGCTGTTGTGCGGCAGATAAGGTCGGGAATTGAACCTTGAAGTGTTTCTTAGCATTATAAAAGCCTTGATAAAACGCCCAGCAATTTTCCAGCTGCCAATGTTCGCCACTTAATGTGACATTGGAAATGCCTTGATTTTGTAATTTGCGTGCGGCTTTTTGTACGGAAGTGCGGTCGGAAAAATCGGTTAAATGAATGGTGGCTTTATCTTCGTTGAAACTGATTAACGCTTTTTCGCCCCACGCGGCAGATGCCGGTTGGTTCGAAAGCAAAACTTGCATGGACATAATTTCTCCCATTGGAAACAAATGATAATCGTTTTTAATATATCAGCTTTTACGGATTTTCTCACCATGAATCGAAGAAAAAGCCGATTCCGGCAGGCTTCTTGATTTAAAAAACTTTCTTGCCATCAACAAAAACGGTATAATCCGCACCGAATTTTTGTACAAGATTCCGCCAACGGAAACCGGCGGTAGCACTGATTAATTATTTTAGAGGATTAAATGTCAAAAGAAGATTCCATTGAAATGCAAGGCACGATTTTAGAAACCTTGCCAAATACCATGTTTCGCGTTGAGTTGGAAAACGGTCACGTGGTAACTGCTCACATTTCCGGCAAAATGCGTAAAAACTACATCCGTATCTTAACCGGCGATAAAGTCACCGTAGAAATGACGCCATACGATTTAAGTAAAGGCCGCATCATTTTCCGCAGCCGTTAATTGTCGGCTTAATCACCCAAAACAAAAACACCGGCATTTATCCGGTGTTTTTACTTTTTTCTTTAGTCTTTTTGCGCCTTTCTCAGCATGATACGCTGTAGCCACATTCCCAGTAAATGCAACAAGAAAAACACCGCACTTAAGGCATACAACGGCATATCGCCAAACATGGCATACGGCGTTTTGCCTTCGGTCGGTGCAATTTTACGGGTTAACACCGTTTCCACGAATTGCGGTGCCTGCGCCACGATTTTGCCCTGCGCATCAATAAAGGCAGTAACGCCCGTATTAGTGGCGCGAATCACCGGCTTGCCAAACTCCAGCGCACGCATTTGCGCCATTTGCAAATGCTGCCACGGACCGATGGAGTTGCCGAACCAGGCATCGTTAGAAATGGTGACGATAAAATCGCTGTTTGCCGTGAGATTTTGTTGTAATTGCGCGCCTAAAATAATCTCGTAACAAATCGCCGCCGTGAAGTTCAGGTTCTTCGCCTGTAACGGTTTCTGCACCGCATCGCCGCTTTGGAAAGCGGACATCGGTAAATTGAACACCGAACCGAGCGAACGCAAAATGCTTTCCAGCGGCACATATTCACCGAACGGCACGAGATGATGCTTGCTGTAACGATTATCGGTTTGCATATGGTATGGCGCGCTTTTGCTGCCTACCACCACAATGGAATTAAGCGATTTACCCACGCTTTCATCCTGATAAAGCGTGCCCGCCATCACTTCCGTATCCGCTTTTTCCGCCAATGATTGCAAGGCTTGGAAAAAAGGCTGAATGTCATTTTCGTAGGTCGGAAACGCCACTTCCGGCAGAATAATCAAATCCGTTTTGCCCAGATTATCGCCAATCAAACGCCCGTAATTTTCCATGGTTTGATACAAATAATTGGGATCCCATTTCAGATTTTGCTCAATATTGCCCTGCACCAAAGTAATATTAAGGGCTTTTTCGGCGTTCTCTTTTACATAGTTGAGTTGCGACGTGTAAGCAGCAACGCCACCGATAACCGCCAAAATCAACCCATTCGTCACCGCCACATTGGCTTTTTTCGGCGGGGTTGTCAGTGCAGAAACGATGTTAAAAATGACCGCACTTATAAACATCACGAAGAAGGTTAAACCCGTCACGCCGAAAATCGGCGCTACTCCGGCAAAGGGGCTGTCAATTTGGGTATAACCGAATTGCAGCCAAGGGAAACCGGTAAACACCCAACCGCGCAAGAATTCGGTAAACGTCCACAGCACGGGGTAAAGTACCGCCCGTTGCACCTGCAAACGACGTACTAAATAGGCGAACAGGAGCGGATACAACGACAAATACGCTGCCAGCAATACCACCAAGAAATAGCTCAACGCCAACGGCGCGCCGCCAAATTGGTGAATGCTGACGTGCAGCCAGTTCACACCGAAGGTAAAAAAGCTCAAGCCCCATAAAAAGGCGGACAAAAGTGCGGTGGATTTTTGCGGTGTTTTTATCACCCAAATCAAACCGAACAGGGAGATGTAAGACAAGCCCCAATAATAAAAGGGTGCAAAGGCAAACACGCCGGCAGCGCCGGAAATGAGTGCGATAAGATAAGTGAAATATTTGTTCATAAGCGGGATAGCGCGCGTTTTCTAACGCAATTCCTAAATTTTCGTTATTTAATGAAATAAACGGCACGCGTCGGGAAACCACAGCTGTTCGAAACATTGTAACTACTTATATAAAAAGAAAAAAAACTTGGCTCCCCTCGTTCACAGGGGGAGCTGGGCGAAGCCCTGAGGGGGGGGTAAAATCTCAATTTTTAAGCATGATCTTGTGAAAAAATCAAGATAAATCCCCCCTTCCGCCCTTCGGGCACCTTGCCCGTAAACGGAGGAAGGCAAGATATTTAAAAATATCAATGAATTATAATGTTTCGAACAGCTGTGATCGGGAGACGCGCGCCACCGTTATCGTTCAACTCTCCCCCCGCCCCTCTTTTCTAAAGAGGGGAAAGAAGAAACTACGCCACAACCTCTTCCTCTTTTTCCATCTCCGGCAAATGCTCGTCCGGCACGGTAACGCGGAGTTGGATAATGCGGCGGCTGTCGGCGGAGGTAACTTTAAAATGCAGGTTATCCAGCGTGATTTCTTCGCCGCGTTTCGGCAAATAGCCAAATGCCTGCATCACCAAACCGCCGACGGTGTCCACTTCTTCATCGGCGTATTGGGTATTGAATTGTTGATTGAAATCTGCAATGTCCGTCAATGCCCGCACGGCATAGGTGTGGCGGGAAAGCTGGCGAATATCCGCCACTTCTTCTTCATCGAATTCGTCTTCAATATCCCCGACGATTTGTTCCAACACATCTTCAATGGTCACCAAACCCGACACAGCGCCGAATTCATCCACCACAATCGCCATGTGGAAGCGCTCGGAACGGAAATCCTTCAGCATTCTGTCTACTCGTTTGCTTTCCGGCACGATCATGGTCGGGCGAATCATCGTCAACAAATTAAATTCTTCCGCATTGGCGCGCAGAAATTTCAATAAATCTTTGGCGTGCAGAATGCCGACGATATTGTCGCGGTCGTCCGCATCGGCAATCACCGGGAAACGGGAATGGGCGGATTCAATGATGGTGTCCAAACAGGAATCCAAATCCTGATCGGTTTCGATAAACACGATTTGAGAGCGCGGAATCATAATATCGCGCACGCGCAACTCAGCGATTTCCATCACGCCTTCAATCATTTCACGGGTATTTTGGTCGATTAAATCGTTTTGTTCGGAATCTCGGATCACTTCCACTAAATCATCGCGATTTTTAAGCTCGCCTTGAAAGAAACGCCCGAAAAGGGATTGGAAAAAAGATTTTTTAGTAACTTCAGATTGGTTGGTCGAGTGTTCTTCGTTCATAAAAATTAAAAATATTACCATCGGATTGACAGGCGAAAAGTATCATATTTGCCCCGAAAGCGCAAAAGGAAGAACAAAAGTGCGGTCGTTTTTTTCTGCGAATTTTGTGCTATGTCACAAAATCATGGCAAAAAAGAAAATCTGCAGAAAACTGAATAAAATCAACAATACGCCTTTTGTGTTAGCAAAAAAGATGAAACTCAAGTAAAATACGCCAACTTTTTTCGTTTTTTACCGGAGGGCAAATGCAGTTTGAGCGACTATCTACGGCGCATAAAGATCTCAGTGCTATCCGCGAATTTTTAGCCAAAAACGAATTAAATTTAGATGCGCAAATCGAGTATTTCATCGTGGGTTACGACGAGGCGCAACAGATTGCGGTTTGCGGCGGTTTGGCGGGTAACATCATCAAATGCGTCGCCATTGACGAATCCCAGCGCGGCAACGGTGTTGCCCTACAGCTTGGCACCGAATTAGTCAATCTCGCCTACGAACTCCATCGCCCCCACCTCTTCATTTACACCAAACCCGAATACGAAAAACTCTTTAACGCCTGCGGTTTTTACACCATTTCCGATGCTTATCCTTACGTCGTGCTGCTGGAAAACAGCGCCACCCGATTGCAAAAACAATGCGAAAAATGGCGCGCCATGCGGGTATCCGGGCAGCACATCGGCGCTATCGTGATGAATGCCAATCCGTTCACCCTGGGGCATCGGTATTTAATCGAACAGGCGCTGCAACAATGCGATCACTTGCATTTATTCGTGGTGGGTGAAGATGCCTCGCAATTTTCTTACGAGGAACGTTTTACATTAACCCAACAAGGCATTGCCGATTTAACCAATATCACCCTTCATTCCGGCTCCGACTACATTATTTCCCGAGTCACCTTTCCCGATTATTTCCTAAAAGACCAAAAAATTACCGACGACAGCTATTTTGCCGTAGATTTGAAATTATTCCGCCGTTATATCGCGCCCGCATTGGGCATTAACCGCCGCTTTGTAGGGACGGAACCGACTTGCGCGGTCACCGCGGAATATAACCGCCAAATGTTCTACTGGCTGATGGAGGCCGAAATGGACGCGCCGAAAATCGACGTCATCGAAATCCCGCGTAAAACCATCAACGGGCAAGCCATTTCCGCCTCCGTCGTCAGAAAATTATTAGCCGAAAAGCATTGGACGGCATTGGCGGAATTTGTACCAAGCAGCACGTTAAATTATTTGCAAAAGTGCGGTCGTTTTTAAAAACGTTTTTTTAATTATCACCCAATAGAAGGAAAACCTATGAAGATAACGAAAGCAGCCGTTGCCGGCACACTGGAATCCAGTGACGCACAAGTACGGATTCAGCCTTTTGATTCATTAGATATTGAAATCAACAGCTCGGTCGCCAAGCAATTCGGAGAGCAAATCGACGCGACCGTGCGTGCGGTGCTAAACAAATTGAACGTCACCGCGGCGCAAGTGATCATTGAAGACAAGGGCGCCCTTGATTGTGTGTTACAGGCACGAGTGAAAGCGGCAGTGTTACGCGCCACAGACGAAAACATTAACTGGGAGGCGGTGCTATGAAATTAAGAAGAAGTATGCTGTTCGTGCCGGGTTCAAATGCGGCAATGTTAAGTAACAGTTTTATTTATAAACCGGATTCCATCATGTTCGACCTGGAAGATGCGGTGGCGTTGAAAGAAAAAGATACCGCCCGTTTATTGGTAGCGCACGCCCTGCAACATCCGCTGTACAAAGACATTGAAACCGTGGTGCGTGTGAATCCATTAGATTCTGAATTTGGTTTAGCAGACTTAAACGCCGTAGTGCGTGCCGGTGTGGATGTGGTACGGATGCCGAAAACCGAAACGGCGCAAGATGTGATCGATATGGATCGCGAAATCACCGAAATCGAAAAAACCTACGGCCGTGAAGTGGGTTCCACCAAAATGCTCGCTGCCATCGAATCGCCGCTGGGCATCACCCAAGCCAATCAAATCGCCACTGCTTCCAAGCGTTTAATCGGCATTGCCTTGGGCGCAGAAGACTATGTACGCAACCTGAAAACCGAACGCTCGCCGGAAGGTATTGAGCTTTTATTAGCCCGTTGTTCCATTTTACAAGCGGCGCGTGCAGCCGGCATTCAAGCCTTTGATACGGTGTATTCCAACGCCAACAATGAAGAAGGTTTCTTGAAAGAAGCAGCGTTAATTAAACAGCTCGGCTTCGATGGCAAATCCTTAATCAATCCGCGTCAAATTGAATTGTTACACAACTTGTTCGCACCGACACAAAAAGACGTGGATCAGGCAAAACGCATTATTGAAGCGGCGGAAGAAGCGGAACGCCAAGGTTCCGGCGTGGTTTCATTAAACGGTAAAATGATTGATGCGCCGATTATTGATCGTGCGAAACTCGTGTTAGAACGCGCAAAATCAGGCATTCGTGAAGAGTAAGGGAGATAAGAAAAATGACAACAAGAGAACAACGCATTGCAAAATTCAATGCCAATCGTCCGGTGTATCAGGCAGTACCGAAAGCGGAATCCCTTGCCCGCACGGCGAAAGATCGCAAAATCTGCGACTCGTTGGAAGACGCGATTAAACGCGCCGGCTTAAAAGACGGCATGACCGTGTCCTTCCACCACGCCTTCCGCGCCGGTGACTTCGTGGTCAACATGGTGATGGACAAAATCGCAGAAATGGGCTTCAAAAATCTGACCCTTGCCTCCAGTTCATTAATCGATAGCCACTCACCGCTCATCGAACACATCAAAAACGGCGTGGTGACCAAAATTTATTCCTCCGGTTTACGCGGTCAGTTGGCGGAAGAAATCTCCCGCGGCTTATTAGACGAACCGGTCAACATTCACTCCCACGGCGGTCGCGTGCATTTAGTGAAATCCGGTGAACTGAAAATCGACGTTGCCTTTTTAGGCGTACCTTGCTGCGATAAATTCGGTAATGCCAATGGCTTCAGCGGCAAAAGCAAATGCGGCTCCCTCGGTTACGCCCGCGTGGATGCGGAATTTGCCGACAAAGTGGTGTTATTAACGGAAGAATTCGCCGACTACCCGCACCACCCGATTAGTATCGGTCAAGACAAAGTGGATCTTATCGTACAAGTGGATGCCGTGGGCGATCCGAAAAAAATCGGCGGCGGTGCTACCCGTATGACCACCAATCCGCGCGAATTACTTATCGCCCGTAAATGTGCCGAAGTGATTTTTGCCTGCGGTTATTTCAAAGACGGTTTTTCCTTACAAACCGGTACCGGCGGCGCATCCCTTGCGGTCACCCGTTTCCTTGAAGAAAAAATGGCGCGCGACAACATTAAAGCCGACTTCGCCCTCGGCGGAATCACCGCCAGCATGGTGGATCTGCACGAGAAAGGCTTAATCAAAAAACTCATCGACGTGCAAAGTTTCGATGCCGTTGCCGCCGAATCCCTGGCGCGCAACCCGAACCACATTGAAGTGTCCGCCAACCAATACGCCAACTACAGCTCCAAAGGGGCTTCCGTAGAACGTTTGGACGTGGTCATTCTTTCCGCCTTGGAAATTGACACTAAATTTAACGTGAACGTACTCACCGGCTCCGACGGCGTGATTCGCGGCGCGTCAGGCGGTCACTGCGACACCGCTTCTTCCGCGCAGGTGGCGATTATCGTTGCGCCATTAGTACGCGGACGTATCCCGACCGTAGTGGAAAACGTGATCACCTGCGTGACCCCGGGCGAAAATATCGACATTTTAGTCACCGACCACGGCGTTGCCGTGAATCCAAAACGTCCGGATCTCATTGAGGCATTAACCGCCGCCGGCATTCCGTTATTCACCATTGAGCAACTGTGTGAACGCACTTACAGCCTCACCGGCAAACCGAAAGAAATCGAGTTTACCGATAAACCGGTAGCGGTCGTGCGGTATCGCGACGGAACGGTGATTGATACGGTTTATCAGGTGAAAGAATAAAGGGCGACTTTCTTCGCTCAACCGATAGCGCGCGCCTTCTGACGCGCGCTGATAAAAAATAAGAAAATGAAGGCACGCGTCGGGAAACGCGCTCCATCGTAATAAGTCACGGTTACTAAAATAAATAACAGTAACTAAATAAGTAGCGATTACTAAACACTCATAAAGTGCGGTCGTTTTTACAGTTATTTTTATGACAATATCCCTAAAAAATTTTTCCACCACCGGAACCGAAATCTCCCTTGAGCAGCTTTTATCTGCGCGGGAAGCGCGTGCGTTGCTGCAACAAAAGCTATTGGCGCAGTACGGTCAAACGTTGCTTTGCGTCACGTTGACCGCGGTGGGCGGGGTGAAAAAAAATGCCCTGCTGGATTATGTCTTTGCAAAAACGCTGGAAAAACTCACCGCACTTTTTACGCAGTTAGCCATCACCCCAAGCGCAGAACGGATTCGTCCGTTGGAAACGGGGCATGAAGCGTTTTTTGTGTTGCCGATGTACGCCAAAGCACTGAAAGCGGCAATGATCGAACTGGAAGAAAGCCTTCCTCTCGCCCGTCTTTGGGATTTGGACGTATTTGATCACGAAGGCAATCTGCTTAGTCGAAGCGATTTCGGTATGCCGCCGCGAACCTGTCTGGTGTGCGGTGCGGATGCCAAAGTCTGTGCCAGATCGCGCGCCCATGGTGTTGCGGAGATTCTGGCGGAAATGCACAAACGGGCGCAACAACATGATTTGGCGGAACAAATCGGCAACGCGGTTTGTTCTGCATTAATTCAGGAAGCCCGTTTGTCGCCGAAACCCGGCTTGGTGGATGCCATCAATAACGGGGCGCACAAGGACATGAACCTGCAAACCTTCGAGCAAAGTGCGGTCAGTTTGGCACCTTTTTTTACGGCGTTCGTATTAAAAGGGATGCAAACGGCGTCTCTGCCGCCATCGCAAATCTTAGCGCAGGTTCGTCCGTTGGGTGTTCTTGCCGAAAAGGCGATGTTTAAAGCGACCCATGGGGTGAATACGCACAAAGGCGCGATTTTCTCCTTTGGTTTGGTATGTACCGCCATCGGGCGCTTGTTGCAGCAACAGGATTTATCGCAAAGTGCGGTGGTTTTTGCGGTTAAATCCATTTGTGATTTGGTGGAGCAGTTTGCGCAAGGCTTGACTGCCGAGCTACAACATTATCCCCACCATTTGCCGATCACCGCCGGCGTGCGATTATTCCGTCAATTCGGTTTAACCGGCGCGCGCGGCGAAGCGGAAAGTGGTTTTCAACAAATTCAAACGTTGTTGCCCCTGTTGGATGAAGATCATCAGCGGGATTGGGAACATCGTTTACTCATTCTGTTATTGCATTTAATGGCGACCAATGCCGACACGAACGTAGTACATCGCGGCGGTATGGAAGGATTACATTTTGTGCAGCAAACAGCTAAAGATCTGCTTGCAGATCAAACCGTTGTGTCGGATAAAGCGAAACTGACACAAGCCTTAATGAAATTTGATGTCGCCTGCATTGCGCGAAATTTAAGCGCAGGCGGTAGCGCCGATTTGTTGGCGCTGATGATTTTCTTTCAAACTTTAAGAGGTAATTCACATGGCATTATCTAAAAATGCAAAACTGGCGATCTTGGTAGCCATACCGTTGGTCACCTTTATTTTGCCGGCGCCGGAGGGACTTTCTCTGATCGCCTGGCGTTTACTTGGGGTTTATATCGCCACCATCGTCGGCTTGGTGTTAAAACCGTACAGCGAACCGGTAATCTTGCTGGCGGCGGTTGCGGTGTCCGGCGCGATTATCGGTAATACTAGCGGTGCAGCAGAATTTCTGAAAGCCGGCGACATTCTCAACGGTTATAAATCAGGCACCACGTGGTTGATTTTTACTGCCTTCACATTAAGCTCCGCGTTCGTTATCACCGGTCTCGGTAAACGTATCGCTTATCACATGATCGGCGCCATGGGCAGCACCACATTGCGTTTGGGTTATGTGACCATGTTCCTGGATTTACTGCTCTCCCCTGCAACGCCGTCCAACACCGCGCGTTCAGGCGGGATTATTTTCCCTATCATTAACAGTGTGGCGGTGGCATTAGGTTCAGACCCGGAAAAAAGCCCGAAAAAAGCCGGTCGCTATTTGATGATGAACGTGTACATGGTGGTAAAAACCACATCTTACATTTTCTTAACCGCTATGGCGCCGAACGCCCTCGCCCTTTCCTTAATGGCGCCGATTCTCGGCTTCAACATTGACTGGTTACACTGGTTCTTAGCCGCGTCCGTACCGGGCTTACTGTGCTTATTCGTGATTCCGTTAATCTGCTACTGGGTTTCCTCGCCGGAAATGAAAGAGGTGGATAACAAAGCCATCTCGAAAAAAGGCTTGGAAGAACTCGGCCCAATGTCATTCCGCGAAAAAGCGTTAATCGTGTTATTCGTCATTGCCCTCTTCGGCTGGATTTTCTCCTCTGCGTTAAACGTCAACGCGACCATCGTAGCATTAATCGTGATGGTGTGTTGTATCGTGTTAAATATCGTATCCTGGGACGATATTTTAAAAAGCAAAGGCGGCTGGAATACCTTAATTTGGTACGGCGGTATCATCGGGATGTCCGGCTTGCTTGAAAAAGCCAAATTCTTCGACTGGTTAGCCGAATCCTTAAAATCCGTTTTACAATTTGAAGGACAAGGCACTTTAGCCCTTATTGTGATCTTAACCCTCAGCGTTGCCGTGCGTTATCTGTTCGCCTCCGGCGGTGCCTATGTCGCCGCCATGGTACCGGTATTCGCTACCGTCGGTCACGTTGCCGGTGCACCTACAGAATTATTGGCATTAGGCTTGTTATTTGCCAATTCCTACGGTGGTTCCGTCACGCACTACGGCGGCGGCCCGGGTCCGATTGCATTTGGAGCCGGCTATAACGACATCAAATCCTGGTGGACCGCCGGCGCCATCATTGCCTTCGGCAGCTTAATCGTCCACTTAACTATCGGTATGGCGTGGTGGGAATTCCTGTTCAATTTAGCTTAGTTGTAAGAAAAATATAGAATAACTAAAATGATTCTATCTTCACTTACTAACCGCTAAATATCGTTTAATACAGATAAATTTAAGGAGTATATATGGAAATGTTACAGCTTTTTTTATATTTGATTGCGGCTTATTTAATTTTTTCTAAGCCCAAAGGAGAAAAAATAGCCTATAGGATTACATGCGTAGTCGTATTAAGTGCATTTTTTGTATTCTTTATGGCGACGAAAACAATGATTCTTCCGGGTGTTACCTATTGATTGAGTAAGGAGCAAAACATGAATGAAAAAATATTCAATGGAATACTAAGCTTATCTGCGCTTTCTATTGCAACGGTCTTGGGTGTTGCCTCTTTTTATCTGGGCTTTATTGATAAAGAGTCCCCCTGTATTCTTTGCTGGGCTCACCGTATGCTAATGTTCGCTGAAGTAATGTTTACTTTCCTAATAATACGATATGGACCAAAACCTAAATATATCGGCTGGGTAATATTTATCGCGGTATTTGGTATATTTGCCGGCTTTAGACATTCCTCCGGCAGCTTTGCATGGGATATTCATCAAGGTTGGTGGGCTGAAATTTTAGGTGCTCATACTTATAGCTGGCCAATGGTAATCCATGCTGTAGTTCTCATTTTTGTCGCCTTAATTTTTTGTTTTACTAAAGATATTTACAACTTTGTTAGTCAATCTCATAAACAATTGAACATATTAAGTAAAACATGTATGGCTATATTCATGATTGTCATCTGTGGCAATATGGTTCAGGCATTCATAAGTACAGGACTTCCTCCGAATATGGGAGTTAGTAATCCTGCAAGATTATCGTTTAATTCCGATTATTGGTACTGGACTACTGAAAGCTGGAAACGTCTTAGCAGACCGACATCATTACGCAATACTTGGCATGTAGAAGCACCGGATTTGCCAAGTCAACCAACAACCGCTATGCAATTTACGACTGATGCAAGACAAGCTCCATTGTCTTCTACCGGAAAATTAGTGATTCAAAAACAAGAAGCCATAACCATACCACTAAACGCCCCTGCAACAGATATTGCTTATAACGGAAAGGATAAATACTTTATTTCCACCGAAAAATGGGGATTATACTTACTTAATGATACATTAAGTGAAATTCAACGCTTTTCCGTGTTAGATCATTTAAACGGAGCTAATGGACGTATTCCGGTAGGCAGTGCATTCTTCAATGAAGATGAGTTTGGCGTACTAGGGTGGAACAAAATTTTTGTATTCTTTAAAGAAGATGCAAATCGTACTGCAAAAGAAAACTACCCGAGTTTTATAGAAGGCCTAAATAATTATGTTGTAACTGCCCGTGGTGCTTATAACACTGTACGCTCGCGCCTATTTCACGTTCTATCAATGGCTTACTTACCGGAAAACAATAGCATCTATACAGCTACTGTACCGAATTCCAAAAATCAGAAGCTCATAATTTCCCGCTTCGATAAAAGTGACAATATTCTTTCTGAGGAATTCACCCCGAAAGTAAAAAAGGGAATAGCGCTAACAGAAGGAAAAAGTATAGGTGATTATTACATCACAGGATTAACTGCCTATAATGGAAATCTATACGCAGTAAGCAAGCAATTTTCTCAAGTGTTAGAAATAAATCCAATCACAAGAGAAATCACTCATGTTTATGAATTTAATGGTATTGAAAACCCTCAGGGGATTACTTTCAAGCATGGTGTAATGCAAATTCTTAGCTATGAAAAAGGCAAAAATTTACTTTATTCTCTAACTGAAGAATAAATAGCAACTCACATTATAAAATCGCTGAACAAGGATAAAAAACGGTGCAGACCTTGATGATCTGCACCGTTTTTGATTTGGTGTCCGCGACAGGACTTGAACCTGCACACCGATTAAGGCATTAGGACCTGAACCTAACGTGTCTACCAATTCCACCACACGGACATAAGATTCTGCGATAACGCATTAAAACGTCGCCGATTATACAAAAATAAAAACCGTTAATCAAAAAACACATGAAATTTTTACCGCACTTTTTGTTTTTTAATTTCCTTTAAATCGATATTCCGTCCATTGGTAATATTCTTCGCCTGCTTTTACAATGCCGCCGTAATTTTGCCATTCGGGGTGATTTGGGGTATCGGGAAGGCATTGGGTTTCCAGGGCGATGCCGTGGTAGTCGGCATATTGAGCACCCTCACGGGTCGGCGTGCCGGCGAGGAAGTTGCCGGTGTAAACCTGTAAGGCGGCTTGTGAAGTCAGCACTTCCAGGCTTAAATCGCCGTTTGGAGAGGTGAGCAGAACACAAGGTTTTTGCCAGGCTTTATTCACAATAAAAGAATGGTCGTAGCCTTTGGCAGCAAGCTGTTCTCCTTGCAAAAAATCCTGTTTAATTGGCTTGGCTATGCGGAAATCAAAGCCGGTGCCGACAACATGTTTGAGCGGCGAGTTAGGAATGCCTTCGCTATCCACCGGTAAATAAAAATCGGCGTTGAGGCGCAAGCTATGGTTGCGCACATCTGCGCCCTGCATCGCATTTTCTAAATTGAAATAGGCGTGATTGGTTAAATTCAGTGCGGTATCCTGATCGCTTTGGGCGGCATATTCGATTTTAACCGCATTATCTTCCGTCAAGGTGTAAGTTACCGTCGCCTTCACATTGCCGGGGAAACCTTGATCGCCGTCGGCGGAATACAATGAAAAACACACAAAATTTTCACCGCACTTTTCCAACGTCCAACGGCGTTTATCGAAACCGTTTCCGCCGTGCAGTTGGTGTTTGCCTTGGTTGGCGGTTAAGCGCACAACTTTGCCATTCAACGGAAATTGCGCGTTGGCGATACGATTGGCATAGCGTCCTACGCTCACGCCTAAGTAGGCTTGTTGAACGGGATAATCTTCCAATTTGCAGCCCAACAGCACTTCACGCAATTCGCCGTTGACCGGCAGACAACAAGAGATCCAAGTCGCACCCCAGTCGGTAAATTGCACGCGCATACCTTGTGCGTTTTGCAAGATAAACAGGTTAAACGGCAAGCCGTCCGGTGCAGTGCTTTGTGCACGTTGTTCTAGCATACGCATACTCCTTGTGAAGCGGTGCAAACGTAGAAATCTTCTTTCAAGCCCGTTTGTTTTTCATAATTCTCCGCAATGATTTTGCGCACCGCGTCCACTTTGTCATGGGGCGCAAGGGCGACAATACAACCGCCGAAACCGCCGCCGGTCATGCGTGCGCCGCCATTTTTGCCGATGACCAATTGTGCCAATTCCACCAGATAATCAATTTGCGGCACGGTGATTTCGAAATCGTCGCGCATGGAATCATGTGACTGCCCCATTAACTCGCCGAGACGGGTTAAATCATTACGCTTCAAGGCTTCCACCGCATCCAGCACCCGCTGATTTTCCGTCACAACGTGTCTGGCGCGTTTGGCTGCCAGCGGATAAAGTGCGGTCAATTCTGCCTCTCTTTCCTTAAATTGAGCGACGGAAACATCACGCAGGGCTTTCACGCCGAAAAACGCCGCCGCGCATTCACATTGCTGACGACGAGTATTGTATTCGCCCGTCACCAAATCGTGCGGCACATTGGAGTTCACGATAATCACTGCCACATCGTGCGGCACGGGTGTCGGCAGGGTTTCCAGACTACGGCAGTCAATCATCAACAGATGATCCTGTTGCCCGAGGGCGGAAATCAGCTGATCCATATTGCCGCAGTTGGCACCGACAAATTTGTTTTCCGCTTGTTGGCCGATGAGCGCAAGCTCCGTATGGCTTAAAGGCAAATCGCCCAGTTGCTGACAGAACTTTCCTGTTGCCACCTCAAGCGCTGCCGATGAGCTCAAGCCCGAAGAATGCGGCACGTTGCCGGAAATCACCAAATCCGCGCCCTGTTTGAAATTCGGGCAACGCTCCTGAATAAATTTCACTACTCCACGCACATAATTCGCCCATTTTTGTTCACTTTGAGGGAGCTGGCCATCAAGGGAAAATTCATCGGATAAATCCAAATCCGCGGCATAGACGTTCCAAATATGGTCGCTGCGTTTCGCCCCGGCAATCGCCGTGCCGTAGTTAATGGCGCAAGGCATCACGAAACCGTCGTTGTAGTCGGTATGTTCACCGATGATATTGACACGCCCGGGCGCATAAACGGTGAGTTCAGACTGCTTATGGTGTTTTTGGGTGAAAATGTATTGAGATTTTTCAATTGGGAGCATAAATATATCCTTTTGAATTTTCGTGAATTTGGCTTTAAGCCTGTCCCTACAAAACGATGTGAAATTTCACCGCACTTTATAATGTACTTCACTCAACGCACGCAATCTTTCTGCCGCCTGTTCCGCCGTTAAATCGCGTTGGCTTTCGCCGAGCATTTCGTAGCCCACCATAAACTTGCGTACGGTGGCGGAACGTAAAAGCGGCGGGTAAAAGTGGGCGTGCAGTTGCCAATGTGCGTTTTCTTCGCCATTAAACGGGGCGGCGTGGAAGCCCATGGAATACGGGAAAGAGGTTTCAAACAGGTTGTCATATTTAGTGGTGAGCTTTTTAAGAATCACCGCCAAATCTTTCGCCTGCGCATCGCTTAATTCCGTTAAGCGTTTAACGTGGGCTTTCGGTAGCAATAGGATTTCAAAAGGCCAGACCGCCCAATAAGGCACGACGGCAAGCCAGTGCGCGGTTTCTACCACGATGCGCTCTTTTCTTTCCAATTCCTGTTGAACATAGTCCACCAACAGCACGGCACCATGTTTTTCATAATATTGACATTGTGCTTTATCTTCCCTAGCCACCTCGTTCGGCAGGAAGCTGTTCGCCCAGATTTGACCATGCGGGTGTGGGTTGGAGCAGCCCATTGCGGCACCTTTGTTTTCAAAAATCTGTACCCATTGGTATTTTTGCCCCAGTTCACGGAGTTGTTCCTGCCACACTTTAATGACTTCCTCGATCTCAAGTGCGGTCAATAATGGCAACGTTTTGCTGTGGTCGGGCGAGAAGCAAATCACACGACTTTCTCCACGGGCTTGCGAACTTTGGAACAGTGGATTGTCGTTCTGCTGCGGTGCCGGCGTATCTTCCAACAGTGCGGAAAAATCGTTTTTGAATACATAAGGCTTGTGATAATCCGGATTCGGTTCGCCGGTGATGCGTTTATTACACGGGCAAAGATAGCAGCTCGGGTCATGACTCGGCTTTTGTTCTTCACTCACTTTTTCCCGTTGTCCTTGCCAAGGGCGTTTGGCACGGTGGGGGGAAACCAAAACCCATTGGTTAATCAACGGGTTATATCGGCGATGGGGGTGTTCTGTCGGGTCAAAAACGGTTGACATAATGTGCCTCGATAAATTGATTTTTAGCTTATGAAAACGATTACAAAAAATATGTCATACCATACCATATTTAACGAAATAAACTGTTAGCGGGATCACAAAAATACATTTCGCCCATGCTTTATCGTAAAAACACGTCAGAAAACGGAAAATTTTGTGACGAACCCGGCAATTTTTAAAGTAAGCGTTTTCAAAAAGAAAAATTTAGGATTATGATTTGCCTAATTTTAACGACATAATAAAGGTATTCCATGGTCACAATTCGAGATGTCGCCAACCAAGCCGGCGTATCTGTCGCAACGGTTTCCAGAGTATTAAACAATCATCCTTCAACGAAGGACAAGACCCGCCATTTAGTGTTAAATGCCATTGAGCAATTAGGCTATCGCCCTAACGCCAACGCGCAGGCATTGGCTTCGCAAAGTTCTGATACTCTTGGCGTGGTGGTCACCGATGTCACGGATTCGTTTTTCGCCATTTTGGTTAAAGCGGTAGATCATGTGGCAATGGAGCACGGCAAAAATATTTTGATCGGCATGGGATACCATCAGGCGGAAAAAGAACGTGATGCAATCGATACCCTGTTACGAAAACGTTGCAATTGTTTGGTGGTGCATTCTAAAGCTTTGGATGATCAAACCCTGGCGGAATACTTGGATTCAGTTCCCGGCATGGTGATTATCAATCGCTGCATTAAAGGTTATGAATCCCGCTGCGTCAGCCTGGACAATCGAAAAGGCACTTTTATCGCCACCAACACCCTGATTCAAGCCGGTCATCGACATATCGGTTACATCGGCTCCAATCATAAAATTAACGATGAAACAGAACGTAAACAAGGTTATTTGAATGCGCTGACCGAACACCATATTCCTATAGTAGAAAACGCCATTGTGCATAATTCACCGGATTTTGAAGGCGGGGAAGAAGCCATGATTAACCTCTTGAGTTATAACGACAATCTCACGGCAGTGGTGGCGTATAACGATTCCATGGCGGCGGGCGCGTTATCCGTCTTAAATGAAAACAATATCAAAGTGCCGAAGCAATTTTCCATTATCGGCTTTGACGATATGCCTATCGCCCGCTATTTGGTACCGAAATTAACTACTATTCGCTATCCCATTGATCTCATGGCGAATTATGCAGCAAAACTGGCACTAGGTCTGGTGGATATGGACATTTGCCTGCCCATTAACCCCCAATTCAATCCGACCTTGGTTCAACGTTTTTCCGTCGAAAATATACATCACACGGGAGAATAACGCTAAATTTTAACTATTTTTTACATTAAAGATGTAATCGTTTTCATAAATGTGAATATGATCACAGTCTTGAAACATAAAAACCTGTATGCTACGTCCAATTACCTGAGTACCGATTGCAGTGTAAAAAGGTAAGAATTGATAATAATTCCTTAAAAATTATCATGTTAAATACCTCTTCCAATTTTAAAACAGTCAATGGAGAACATCTAGTATGAAAAAAACAGTATTAAGTGCGGTGGTTTTCTCGATAGTTTTTGGTATCGGCATCAGTACAACACAAGCAGAAACCCGTATCGGTGTAACCATTTACAAATATGATGACAATTTCATGTCTTTAATGCGTAAAGAAATTCAAAAAAATGCAGAACAATTACAAAACGTAAAACTGCTGATGAATGATTCTCAAAACGCACAATCTATCCAAAACGACCAGGTGGACGTATTACTTTCCAAAGGTGTGAAAGCGCTTGCCATTAACTTGGTTGACCCTTCCGCCGCACCGACAATTATCGGCAAAGCCAAACCGGATAATATCCCGGTGGTGTTCTTCAACAAAGATCCGGGTGCAAAAGTCATTGGCAGCTATGAAAACGCTTATTATGTAGGTACGGATCCGAAAGAATCCGGTTTAATCCAAGGGGATTTAATCGCTAAACAATGGAAAGCCATGCCGGCATTAGACTTAAATAAAGACGGCAAAATCCAATATGTGTTATTAAAAGGCGAACCGGGCCACCCTGATGCGGAAGCACGTACCAAGTATGTGATTGAGCAACTAAACGCGCAAGGCATTCCAACGGAACAACTCTTTATCGACACCGGGATGTGGGATGCGGCACTGGCAAAAGACAAAATGGATGCGTGGTTATCCAGCTCTAAAGCCAATGACATTGAAGTCATTATTTCCAACAACGACGGCATGGCGATGGGCGCATTGGAAGCAACCAAAGCACACGGCAAAAAATTACCGATTTTCGGGGTAGATGCGTTGCCTGAAGTATTACAACTCATCAAGAAAGGCGACATTGCAGGTACCGTATTGAATGACGGCGCGACTCAAGGTAAAGCGATTGTGGATTTATCCAACAACCTGGCAAACGGCAAACCGGCTACCGAAGGCACCAAATGGGAGCTTAAAGATCGCGTTGTGCGCATTCCTTATGTTGGCGTAGATAAAGACAACTTGTCTCAATTCTTAAAATAAATCATTTGTTTTAAATTCAGAGGGGAAGGCATAGACACTGATGAAGTCTCTTCCCCTTTTTTGTGAGGTTGGATATGACAGAACAAAATCAAAGTCCAAGCGGAAACCAAAGTCAAAGCGGTGAAGTGCTGCTTACGATGAAGGATGTCAGTAAATCCTTTCCGGGCGTAAAAGCCTTAGATCAGGCGAATCTGACCGTCCGTTCACATTCTGTACACGCATTGATGGGGGAAAACGGTGCGGGTAAATCCACACTGCTAAAATGTTTATTTGGTATTTATGCTAAAGATGAAGGCGATATTTTATTTTTAGGCAAGCCCGTTAACTTTAAAACCTCAAAAGAAGCCCTGGAAAACGGCATTTCCATGGTGCACCAGGAATTGAATCTGGTGCGTCAGACCAGCGTAATGGATAACCTGTGGCTCGGACGTTATCCGCTGAAAGGACCGTTTGTGGATCACGCCAAAATCTATCGTGATACCAAAGCCATTTTTGACGAGTTGGATATTGATATTGATCCGAAAGAAAAAGTGGCGAAACTTTCCGTTTCTCAAATGCAGATGATCGAAATTGCGAAAGCGTTTTCTTATAACGCCAAAATCGTGATTATGGATGAACCGACATCCTCCCTTTCCGAAAAAGAAGTGGAACATCTGTTTAAAATCATTCAAAAACTCAAAGATCGCGGTTGCGGCATTATTTATATTTCCCACAAAATGGATGAAATCTTGAAAATTTGCGACGAAATCACCATTTTACGCGATGGCAAATGGATTAACACCGTGCCGGTGAAAGGTTCCACCATGGAACAAATTGTTTCCATGATGGTGGGTCGTGAGCTGACCCAACGCTTCCCGGAAAAAACCAATACGCCGAAAGAAGTGATTTTAACGGTAGAAAATCTGACCGCACTTAATCAACCGTCCATTCAGGACGTGTCATTCGATTTGCGCAAAGGTGAAATTTTAGGTATCGCCGGCTTGGTCGGAGCAAAACGTACGGATGTGGTGGAAGCCATTTTCGGCGTGCGTGAACTGAAAAGCGGCACCATTACCTTGCACGGAAAAACAGTGAAAAATCACACCGCACTTGAAGCCATCAATAACGGCTTTGCGCTGGTGACCGAAGAACGCCGCTCCACCGGGATTTATTCCAATTTAAGCATTGAATTCAATTCTTTGATTTCCAATATGAAATCCTATCTCACCTCCTGGAAATTACTGAGCAACAAAAAAATGCGCAGCGACACCCAATGGGTGATTGATTCCATGAACGTGAAAACACCGTCCCACAAAACCACGATCGGTTCCCTTTCCGGCGGTAACCAACAAAAAGTGATTATCGGACGCTGGTTACTTACCCAACCGGAAATTCTCATGCTGGACGAACCGACCCGTGGTATCGACATCGGTGCGAAATTTGAAATTTACCAACTCATTCAGGAACTCGCCAAAAAAGACAAAGGCATCATTATGATTTCTTCCGAAATGCCTGAATTGCTTGGGGTCACCGACCGAATTTTGGTGATGAGTAACGGTAAAGTCGCCGGTATTGTGGAAACCGCGAACACCTCACAAGAAGAAATTTTGCAACTTGCGGCAAAATATTTATAAATAGGAAAGGAATACATTATGAGTGCTTTAGAAAAAAATAAATCCTTTGATTTTCTGAAACAGAATGCGATTTATTTTGTGTTATTGATTTTACTTGGCATCATCATCGCACAGGATCCGTCATTTCTTAACTTAATGAACTTCAGTAACATTCTTACCCAATCTTCCGTGCGTTTAATCATCGCCCTTGGGGTTGCCGGCTTACTGGTGACACAAGGCACCGACTTATCCGCTGGTCGTCAGGTTGGTTTGGCGGCGGTGATTTCCGCCACTATGTTGCAATCCATGGAAAACATAAACCGCGTGTTCCCGGATTTGGGCGAAATTCCGATTCCGGTAGTCATTCTTGCGGTCTGTGCCGTGGGTGCGGTTATCGGTTTGGTCAACGGCTTAGTTATCGCTTATCTGAACGTGACACCATTTATCGCCACCATGGGCACCATGATCATCGTGTACGGTTTCAACTCCCTCTATTACGATACCGTGGGCGGTTCCCCGATTGCCGGTTTCAGCGAAAACTTCTCCACCTTCGCTCAAGGTTTCTTCCGCATCGGCTCATTTAAACTTTCCTACATCACCATTTACGCCGCCATTTGTGCCTTCCTGGTGTGGGTCATGTGGAATAAAACCCGCTTCGGAAAAAACATCTTCGCCATTGGTGGCAACCCGGAAGCGGCAAAAGTGTCCGGTGTTAATGTAGCGCGTAACCTCGTGGTAATCTACATCATCGCCGGGATGTTCTACGCCTTCGGCGGTATGTTGGAGGCCGGTCGTATCGGCAGTGCGACCAATAACCTCGGCTTCATGTACGAATTAGACGCCATCGCAGCCTGCGTAGTGGGCGGCGTCTCCTTCGCCGGCGGTGTGGGTACGGTTATCGGCGTTATCACCGGGGTGATTATCTTCACCGTCATCAACTACGGCTTAACCTACATCGGCGTCAACCCTTACTGGCAATACATCATCAAAGGTAGCATCATCATCCTTGCCGTTGCCATCGACTCCTTGAAATACGCGAAGAAAAAATAATTTTCTACAGAAAAACGCCATAAACAACGACCGTACTTTTTGAAGTGCGGTCGTTGTTCCAACCGTTTTTCGATCAATAACCTGCCAACCACTCCCGTAATTTCGCTACATCGGTTTGCCATTCTTTTGCCAGCAAATTCACCCAATGAGCGATATTGCCCTGCCAGTCTGCCGTGTCGGCATTCTGTGCCTGCGCGGCAATCCATTGTAAGCGTTTTAACCCCACGGAAGCCAGTGCGCCTTTGATTTTATGCACGATGGATAGCACCTCCGGTTGAGTGTGCGGATCGTTCAAATACGCCTGATAAGCCTGTTGTAGCTCGGCGACATAATCCTGCATGGTTTGCTCGAATAAAATGAGATTGTTTTTCACGAAATCCGCCCCCAGCATTTCCACCAACTCCGTGAGCATTTTCGTATCCAACTCCACAGATTCCGCTTGCGGTTTATTGCTCGGCAGGTTGAATTGAGTCAGTTCTTCGCCGAAATAATCATGCAGGCAATGTCTCAGTTCCTCTAAAGAGAGCGGCTTATGAATCACATCGTCCATGCCTTGCGCCAGATATTCCTGTTTTTTCTGCACCACATTTGCCGTCAGCGCAATAAGCGGCGGGAGAAAATCATAAACGCCGTTTTCGTAGTTTTGGCGGAAGTGGGCGGCAATATCAAAGCCTGACATATCGGGCAGCTGAATATCCAGAAACACCAGATCGTAGTAATTTTGTTCAAATTTGCGAATGGCTTCGGCGCCGGTCATGGCGATATCAATTTGATAACCCAATTTCTCCAACATAGATTTCGCCACCACCACATTCACTTCAATATCTTCTACCAAAAGAATGTTTAGTTTTAGCGGCAAATGTTCATCTTCTTCTACCGGCTTGATAGCTTGTCGGGCTTTGAACGTAAATAAGAAGGTCGAACCCTTGCCCACTTCGCTACTGACGGTTAAATCGCCACCCATCAGTTGTGCAATGGTTTTTGACACGGACAACCCGATGCCGCTGCCTAAGGATTTATTAGCATCAGAACCCGCTTGATAATATAGTTCAAAAATCTTCTGCAAATCCTGCTCGACAATACCGATACCGGTATCTGTTACGCGCAACGCAAATTCTTCCTCTGCTGTCTGCTCCACAGATAAGGTAACGCTGCCCTGTTGAGTGAATTTCACCGCGTTATTGATCAAATTCCACAGCACTTGGTTTAACCGCACGCCGTCCAACATCAGCCAATTAGGTAGCGTCGGCGGGCAAACCAATTGAAATTGCAAATGCTTTTCTTCCGTCATTAATAACGCGAAATTGGCAATGTCATTGAGCAACGCGTATAAATCCGTGGCTTTACGATTGAGTTCAATACGTTTCGCATCAATTTTTTCTAAATCAATGATGTCACTAAAAATATGGGCGAGAGAAAGGGCACTGCTGTTGATAGTTTTAAGATAATTTTGTTGTCGTTCGGAGGGATTTTCTTCCAACAAAATACGGCTCAAGCCGATAATGCCGTTTAACGGCGTGCGTAACTCGTGACTGATGGTGGTCATCAAGGTGGTTTTATCGCGGTTGATTTTTTCCAGGTTATCCAAAGCTTCCGACAATTTCTTCTCCGCCGATACCCGCTCTTGAACTTCTCTGCGCAGCTCTTCTACGGAACACGAAAGCGCCTGACGGGAGTGTTCCAGTTTTTCCACCAATACCGTGAAAAAATAAATCACAAAAGGCGCAGAAATCAAACCGAACACAATGGAGCGTGCCACATCTGCCCAAAGAATTTTCCCCATTACCAACAAACTAAGCAGAATTTGCGTACAAAGTGCCAGCACCGCCAGCACCATTACGCCAAGCAAAGAAAAGCGAATGCGCCCGAGACGGATCACCCAATCCACATAGCGTCGAACAAAGTCTCGAACAAAGTCTTTAAGATTTTTCATAGCATTTCGTGACAAGAGAAAAAGGATGAGTATTGTACCCTACAGAAAATACGCGGAGAAGTTTTGCCCAGACAAAAAAGTGCGGTCGAAAAACACAATGAATTTCGACCGCACTTTAAGAGAAAAATTACCCCGAGAGATTAACCGTTGTAACGTTTGAACACGAGGCTGGCGTTAGTACCACCGAAGCCGAAGCTGTTAGACATCACAGTCTGCAAACCGGCGTTTTCAACGGTTTCAGTGACGATGTTACAACCTTGCGCCTGTTCGTCCAGAGTCTCAATGTTAATGCTTGGGGCGATGAAATCATTGTGTAACATTAACAAAGTATAAATGGCTTCATGCGCGCCAGCTGCGCCTAAAGAGTGACCGGTCATGGATTTGGTGGAAGAAATTGCCGGGATTTTATCGCCGAACACATTTTTAATCGCGCCCAATTCTTTCACATCACCCACCGGGGTGGAGGTACCATGTACGTTGATGTAATCAATAGGCGCATCCAAACCTGCCATCGCTTGTTTCATACAGCGCTCTGCGCCTTCACCGCTCGGTGCCACCATGTCATAGCCATCGGAAGTGGCGCCATAGCCCACGATTTCCGCATAAATTTTCGCACCGCGCGCTAACGCGTGTTCCAATTCTTCCACCACCACGACTGCACCGCCGCCGGCAATCACGAAGCCGTCACGGTTGGCATCGTAGGCACGGGACGCTTTGGTCGGGGTGTCGTTGTATTTGGTGGAAACAGCGCCCATGGCGTCGAATTCAGTGGCACATTCCCAAGACAGCTCCTCCGCTCCACCGGCGAAAACGATGTCTTGCTTGCCTAATTGAATTAATTCGTAAGCGTTACCGATACAGTGTGCGGAAGTGGCGCACGCGGAGCTGATACTGTAACTCACACCTTTGATTTTGTACGGGGTTGCCAAACAGGCGGACACGCTGGACGCCATGGTTTTGGTTACTGCATAAGGACCGATAGCTTTCACGCCGCGCGGACCGCGTACGGCGTCACAAGCAATTAATTGGTTATGGGCGGAACCCGTGCCTGCGCCGATCACCAAACCGGAGCGCTCGTTGGAGACTTGATCTTCCGTTAAGCCGGCATCTTCGATGGCTTCTTTCATAGAAAGATACGCATAGGCGGCAGCATCGCCCATGAAACGATAAATTTTACGATCAATTAATTCGCTCGGATTAAGTTTAACGGTGCCCGCCACATGGCTGCGCATTTTCATTTCGATAAATTCGGGAACCACTTCAATACCGGATTTACCGGCTTTTAACGAAGCCAATACTTCTTCTTTATTGTTACCAATACTCGAAATGATACCAAATCCGGTAATTACGACTCTTTTCATTCTCTGTTCCTTAATCTGTTAGAGGGAAATTCGACTTACATATGTTAGCTGAAAGGCAATTTACTATGAAATCAGAATATTGCAAGCATTAATTATAACGTTAGACCAGTTAGGCAAAATCGGCGTATCATATAGCCATCTTGAAAATTAACAGAGGAAAGCAAGACCAATGCGCGTTATTACTCACGCCGACATCACATTCAACCAAGAAAACACGCCCGTTTCCAATCAATTTGATGACGTCTATTTTTCCAATCAGGACGGTTTAGAAGAAAGTCGCCATGTTTTTCAACAGGGCAACCAATTATGGCAGCGCTGGCAAAGTCATGAGCCGGCGCATTTCGTCATTGCGGAAACCGGCTTCGGCACAGGGCTGAATTTCTTTGCCGTCACAATGCTTTTCCGGGAATTTCGTCAGCAATTTCCGCAAGCAAAATTACGACGCTTATTTTTCCTTTCCTTTGAAAAATACCCGCTGACCTCGGAAGCCCTGAAACGCGCCCATCAGCATTACCCACAATTTTTCGCCCTCGCCGAACAATTACAGGCGTATTGGTTGGAACCCATTGAAGGCTGCTATCGTTTTCATTTTGAAGAAACTACCCTTGATTTATGGTTCGGTGATATTCACACCAATTTGCCGCAACTCGGCGATTATATGCGGGAGAAAATCGACGCTTGGTTTTTAGACGGTTTCGCGCCGAGCAAAAATCCCGAAATGTGGAACGACGGACTGTACGCGCAAATGTATCGCTACACCAAATCGCACGGCACCTTCGCCACCTTCACCGCAGCAAGCGCGGTGCGCAAAGGCCTGGAAAATGCGGGATTCAGCGTGCAAAAACGCAAAGGCTTCGGCAAAAAACGGGAATGTTTGGCGGGTGAAAAAACGTTTATAAAACCCACCGCACTTTTCACCCCCTGGTATCTTCCGCAAGCGGCACAATTTCAAGAAAAAGCCGATGTCGCCATTATCGGCGGAGGCGTGGCGTCGGTGTTTACCGCTCTTTCCCTCATTCAACGAGGCACCAAGGTCACCTTGTATTGCGAAGATCCGCAACCGGCGATGAACGCTTCCGGCAACAAACAAGGCGCTTTTTATCCGCAACTCAGCGACGATGACGAACGCAACATTCGCTTTTACATTCACGCCTTTGCTTACGGCTTACAACTGTTACACGAAGCGGAAAAACACATCGACTTTGAACATGAATTTTGCGGCGTGGCATTGTGCGGCTATAACGAAAAAAGTGCGGTCAAATTACATCACATTTCGCAATATCACTTGCCCACCGATCTTTATCAAGCCTTAACGCAGGCGGAATTAAGCGAAAAAGTCGGTTTGCCGTTGCCTTGTGGCGGCGGATTTATCCCCCAAGGGGCATGGCTTGCGCCACAGCAACTGGTGCAAAATCTTTTTGCGCACTTACAACAACAGGGCTTGATCTTAAAAACGCAGGAAAAAATGACAGCACTTTCATGGCTGGGCGACCACTGGCAGCTCACCAATGAACAAGGCGAACGCTTTCAACATCAAATTGTGGTGCTGGCGAACGGACATCAGCTCCCTCAGTTCCTGCAAACGCAGCATTTGCCGCTCTATGCCGTGCGCGGTCAGGTCAGCCAAATTCCTACCTCGGCAAATTTGTTGAAACTGAAATCCGTGCTCTGCTACGACGGCTATCTCACGCCTGCGGATCAAGCAAAAACCAGCCATTGCATCGGTGCCAGCCATGTGCGCGATTGCGCCGACCGCACCTTCAGCGAACAGGAACAACAGGAAAATCAGGCAAAAATCCAAAGAAACTTAGCCGAAATGCCTTGGGTAAACGATGTGGATACCTCCGCCAATTTAGCGCGAATCGGCGTGCGCTGTGCCGTACGGGATCGTATTCCGATGATGGGAAATGTGCCTGACTTTGATCGCCAATGTGCGGATTACAAAAATCTGTTTAACCTCCGCCGCCGCAAACAATCCATTCCGCCTGCCGCCCACTATCCGAATCTCTATTTAATCGGCGCCCTCGGCTCACGTGGCTTAACCTCCGCTCCGATATTGGGCGAAACCTTAGCGTCATTGATTCACAACGAACCACTCCCGCTGAGTGAAGACTTAATTCACCACCTATCAGCAAGTCGCAGCTGGATACGTAAGCTGCTGAAGGGAACGTCCATTGAAAATCTCTAATAACTTTATGATAAGACCTATTCCACCGATGAGATTTATTTCCTTCAAAAGCTGAACAATCATGACATATATCAAATAAGCTCAATGTAACTTATCTTTATTTCTTGCAAAAGAAATGAATTTCATTATCATTGCGCGAATTATTTTCATTTATCCACAGAAGTAAAATTCGCATACCGAGGGTCACATATGAGCAAATTAAAATTAGGCTACCTCTCCTCTCATATTATTTTCCTTGCTTTAAGCGTTTCCACTGCCTACGCCCAAAACGACACACAGGAAAAATTAAATGAAATTGTGGTTTCAGGCAGCAGTGAAGGCAATGGAAATTCTGATGATAGAACCCCGCCCAAAATCGGTGAAACGGTTAAAAGTGCGAAAAAATTAGAGAAGCAACAAGCTCAAGATGTAAAAGATTTAGTTCGTTATGACACCGGTGTAACGGTAGTCGAAGCGGGGCGTTTCGGTAATAGCGGCTTTGCTGTGCGTGGTGTGGAGGAAAATCGGGTTGCGATTCAAATTGACGGACTGGCACAAGCAGAAACCATCTCATCACAAGGTTTTAAAGAATTATTTGAAGGTTACGGTAATTTTAATAATACACGTAATAGTGCAGAAATTGAGACACTAAAACAAGTCACGATCCGAAAAGGTGCTGATTCTTTAAAATCAGGTAGTGGCGCATTAGGTGGTTCGGTCAGTTTTGAAACCAAGGATGCACGCGACTATTTGACCGATAAAAACTATTATGCTTCCTACAAGCGGGGCTACAACACAGCAGATAACCAAAATCTCAATACACTAACGCTTGCCGGTCGCTATAAATATTTTGACGCAATTGCTGTTTTTACATCACGCAAAGGACATGAATTAGAGAATTTTGGTTACAAAAACTACAACGAGAGAGTTCAGGGAAAAACCAGAGAGAAGGCCGATCCCTATCGCCGCACTTTAGACAGTAAATTGTTGAAATTTGCATTTCAACCAACAGATAACCACCGCTTCTCCGTTATGGCAGATTTATATAAGCAAACCTCTAAAGGACATGATTTTTCTTACACATTAAAGCCAAATACTCAATTTAGAACCTATGATGAGGAAGAGTTACGTCACACCAATGATAAAGTAGAACGTAAAAATTTCGCCTTTACCTATGAAAACTTCACAACAACACCGCTTTGGGATACATTGAAAATCACCTATTCCCAACAAAAAATTACAACCCGAGCAAGAACAGATGATTATTGTGATGGAAATGATAAGTGCCCTACCTCACAAAATAAGTTAGGTATGAAATATAATGAGGATAATAAACTTGTCGGTAATGATAATAAATTAGCCAAATATACAAATACTCCGGCACAAACAAAAACAATAAAAGAGCAAGTCCCTTTAGATCCAAGTAGCACTGCAAAATACCGGTGGCAAAAAGCACAATGGCATGTGCTGGAACAAAAATATCCGGGGGTAAAATATTCTAAATACTGTGAAGAAGATGAAACAGATCCGAGTAATTTCTGTACTGTTGAACTAAAAATCCCCGGAGCTCCGGCTAAAAAATCCTTTGAAATAAATGGGAAAGAATACGATTTAAAATCGGAAGAGGTTATTGGTGATGAACAAACTCTGACAACAAATACTTCACATATATTAAGCTGTGATGCTATAAACTGTAATAAAAAAACGATTGGGGGTTTTCAACGTGATGGAACACCGGTTGATATTCCATTCGAAGTTTTTGAACGTGATGGTAAAAAATATGCCAAAACTAAAGTAATGAGTAAGGATCAATTAAGCGGTCCGGTATTTTTCATGCCAAATAAATCCGGCTATCAAGAAAACTTATGGACTCAGCGTGATCTTACAACCAAAACAAAGCAGATCAATATTGATTTAACAAAGCATATTGAAATCTCCGGTACAGAACATGATCTGTTCTATGGTGGGCTATGGGCAGAATCTAAAAAAGAAATGATAAATATTTCAGGCATCAGTGCTAGAAATATAAAGTGGTGGGCTCAGTATCCTAAAGATTGTTCACCTTCAATAAATAATCCGGATCGCTACAACGCACTTTGCAATAGAAAGAATGTTTATTCTTTCCTAATTCCTGTGAAAACTAAAACAGGTGCACTGTACTTTATTGACGATTTCAAATTAAATGATTACTTCAGTTTCGGTGTCGGTTACCGTTATGACCGTGTGAAATATAATCCGGAATATATCCCTGGCGTCACCCCCAAAATTCCTGATGATCTGGTAACTAATCTGTATATAACAGATCCAAAGTTTGATCCATCCGATTTAACATCTCCTGAAAATCAGGCAAGACGGGAAGCTAACGCAAATGCGAATATTAAAAAAATTGCACAGCCGAAAAAGTTCTCTGCCAGCTCATATTCATTGAATACGACGGTAGATCCACTAGATTGGTTACGTTTGCAGGCGAAATATAGCAAAGCATTCCGGGCACCAACCGGTGATGAGATTTATTTTACCTTTAAACACCCTGATTTCTCTGTATTACCCAATAAGGATCTTGAGCAAGAAACAGCAAAAACGAAAGAATTGTCCGTAACCTTACATAATGATATGGGTTATATTTCTACGTCTGTATTTGAGACCCGGTATAATAACTTCATTGATTTGGTATACAAAGGCAACAAACAACTACAAGGGCATTCTAAGTTACGCCCGTTTAATGTATATCAAAATATAAACAGACCCAATGCAAAAGTAACGGGTTTTGAAATCGTATCTCAAATTTCTCTTAATGATTTAGCAAAAATCCTTAATGGATTTAATTTAAGTTATAAATACACTTACCAAAAAGGGAGAATGGATGGCGATATTCCGATGAACGCAATTCAGCCCAGAACGGCTGTTTATGGTATAGGTTATGTTCATTCTGATGATAAATTCGGTTTAGATCTGTATATAACTCATGCCGGTGCAAAACAAGCTAAAGATACTTACAATATGTACCACAAAGAGGAAGGAAAAAAAGACAGCTCCATCAAATGGCGTAGTAATTCTTATACAACGATAGATTTACTCGGTTACATTAAGCCAATCAAAAATTTAACTTTAAGAGCCGGAGTGTATAATCTCACAAACAGAAAATATATTACTTGGGATTCTGCGAGATCAATCCGCCCATTTGGTACAAGTAATCTGATTGACCAAAAGAGTGGATTGGGTATCAACCGCTTCAACGCGCCGGGTCGTAATTATAGACTTTCAATGCAACTTGAATTCTAACCAAACAAAAAGGAGAAGCCCTCGCTTCTCCTTTTCTTTCGCTTTAAAGTGCGGTCGTTTTAAAAAACGTTTTTCAAAACGACCGCACTTTTATCCGATTTGGCATTAACTTACGCCGCCACCATCACCATTGCCGGGCGGATGACGCGTCCGTTTAACAAGTAGCCTTTTTGTAATACGGCGGTGATTTGGTTGCTTTGAAAACCTTCCGCCGGCTGCATGGAAATGGCTTGGTGTAATTCCGGGTCGAAGACTTCACCGACCGCGCCGACAGGTTCAATACCGAAGCGGGCAACCGTTGCCAATAATTCTTTTAAAGTCAGTTCAACGCCATCAAACAGTGCTTTTACGCTGTCATCTTCGGTATTTGCCGGGGTGGCCAGTGCGCGCTCTAAATTATCGATCGTATTTAAAATGTCTTTGGCAAATTTTTCCAAAGCAAATTTATGCGCTTTTTCAATATCTTGTTCGGTGCGACGACGAATATTATCGATTTCGGCGCGGGTACGTAGCAATAAATCCTGTTCTTTTTTTGAGGTTTCGGCAAGTTGCGCTTCCAATTCCTGAACACGCGCAATAGCTTCTTCCAACGGGTCTTCACCCTGTTCTTTTAGTTCATCAACAACGTCTTCCGGTTGAATCTCTTGTTCCAATTCGTGCTGATTATCTGCGCTTTGGTGGTTTGTCATTCTTATTTCTCCTTGAGTCAAATTTGGGCGATTATAGCAAAAAATCTTAAACTTACCATGTGCGCCGACTGGCAAGCAAAAGGCGTTCTGTTGTAATATAATGCCCAATTTTCCGAATTCAAGTTAATCACAAGATAAATATGAATACCTTAAATGCGGTGAAACCGCACAGCTTACACACGTCATTTCAGACCATTGGTTTGGTGGGGAAACCGAGAAATGACTTAAACCTGCAAATGCATAAAAACCTGTTTTTTTGGCTGTTGGAGCACGGTTATCATGTTCTGGTTGAACGGGAAATCGGGGAAAAAATCGAACTTCCGCCGAAACATTTGGCGTCCGTTGATGAAATCGGCAGCGAAGCGCAGCTTGCTATCGTTATCGGCGGTGACGGCAATATGCTGGGGCGTGCGCGAATCCTTGCCAAATACGACATTCCGCTCATAGGCATTAACCGCGGAAACTTAGGTTTTTTAACGGACATTGACCCGAAAAACGCCTATGCACAGTTGCAAGCCTGTTTGGAACACGGCGAGTTTTTTGTGGAAGAGCGCTTTTTATTAAAAGCCTCTATTGAGCGAGATAATGAAATTGTCGCAAGCGGTATCGCCGTTAATGAAGTGGTGATTCACCCGGCAAAAATCGCCCACATGATTGATTTTCATGTACACATTAACAATCAATTTGCCTTTTCCCAACGTTCTGACGGTTTAATTATTTCCACGCCCACCGGTTCCACCGCTTATTCGCTGTCCGCCGGCGGTCCGATTTTAACGCCGAAACTGGATGCCATCGCTTTGGTGCCGATGTTTCCACACACCCTGACTTCACGCCCTTTGGTGATTGACGGCAACAGCAAAATTTCCATGCGTTTCGCCGAATACAATACTTCACAACTGGAAGTGGGCTGCGACAGCCAAATCACCATGCCGTTCTCCCCTTATGATGTGGTGCACATCCAAAAAAGCGAACATAAGCTACGTTTGCTGCACCTAAAAAACTACAATTATTACAAAGTATTAAGTTCTAAATTAGGTTGGTTACGCAATAAATCCTAACGCAATAAAAATTCGCTTTACTGTATATTAGAACAGTATTATACTGACAAACATACAGTAAAGAGGATTGTTTATGTTAACCCAACTCACTATCAATAATTTTGCTATCGTACGCCACTTAAACATTGAATTAATGCAAGGCATGTCCGTGATTACGGGCGAAACCGGCGCAGGAAAATCCATTGCCATTGATGCCTTAGGCGTTTGTTTGGGGCAACGTATAGAAGCTTCCATGCTACGCGAAGGGCAGGAACGCGCCGACATTTGCGCTACCTTTCAAATCAGCCGAAACAATCCCGCCTACCAATTTCTGTTGGAGCACGACTTACAGGATCAAGACAATCCCGAAGAGTGTATTTTACGCCGCATGATTAATCATGACGGACGCTCTAAAAGTTTTATTAACGGCATTCCCGTCGCCGCTGCGCAGCTCAAAGAAATCGGGCAACACCTGATTCAAATCAGCGGACAACACGCTTCACAACTGTTATTAAAAAACGAATATCAGCTACAACTGGTGGACAGTTTTTGTCATCACCCCGCCCTTTTACAACAAATGCAAACAGATTACCAACGCTGGCGCGATCTGCAACAGCAAATGAAAACCTTTCAGCAAAAATGTGCGGGAAATGAAGCCCGAAAGCAACTCTTGCAATATCAAGTCAGCGAACTGGATGAATTCAATTTGAAAGCCAATGAATATGCAGAATTGGAGGCGGATCATAACCGTTTGTCCAATAGCGAAGAATTGACCCAGCTTTCCCAATCCGTATTACAACTGTTAAGCGAAAATGAAACAGTGAGCGTAGACTCCCTGCTCTATCGTGCCACAAAACATTTAGACGAGCTTTGCAAACTGGATAGCCGTTACGCAGAAGTACAAAATTTACTCAATGAGGCGATGATTCAGGTGCAGGAAGCCACAGGTGAAATACAATCATTAAGCAGCAATATTGAGCAAGATCCCTCACTGTTGGCGAATATTGAACAACGCATCGGACAGGCGGTTCAACTGGCACGCAAACATAATGTAAAACCACAGGAATTGGTGGAATTGCACCACCAATTAAAAGCGGAATTGAATGCGTTAGAAGCATTTTCCGACAGCGAAGAAGAGCTCATTAAGCAAGCGGAGGCAGCGCATGAAAAAATGCTCGCCAGCGCCACCGCACTTCATCAAAGTCGCCAAAGCGGAGCACAAAAATTGGCGCAACAAGTAACCAAATCCATTAAACAGCTCGCCATGGAACACGCGGAATTTTTCATTACACTGGACACAGATTACGACAAAATCGGGGCAAACGGCGCAGATTTCGCCACATTCACGCTGCAAAGCAACCTGGGACAAACCGCCCAGCCGCTCGCAAAAATTGCTTCCGGCGGTGAACTTTCCCGCATTGCACTGGCGATTCAGGTGCAAGCTTCTAACCAAACGGCGATCCCAACCTTAATTTTCGATGAAATTGATGTGGGAATAAGCGGCGCCACTGCTAATGTAGTCGGAAAACTATTACGAAAACTCAGTGAAAAATGCCAGGTCATTTGCGTCACCCATTTGCCACAGGTCGCCTGCCACGGCACACATCATTTTTCTGTAGAAAAATCCGCCGTTGATCAAAAAACGGAGACAAGAATGACCGCACTTTCCGCTCAACAACGGGTGAAAGCGCTGGCGAAGTTATTGGGCGGAAGCAAAATCACCGATGCCGTTTTAGCCAACGCACAGGAAATGTTAGATACTTCGATATGATAAAAAAAGAAGAAAAAATTGGGCAGCGAAAGCCCAATTTTTCAATGAGAAACAAAAGAAGAAAAATCAGAAGCGGTATGCTAAACCGGTGAAGAACACAAGAGGATCCAATTTAATTTTTACTTCATGAGCCGCTCCTAACGCTTTAAATTTAGCGGTTGTTTTAATTTTGGTGTACCACATCGCGGTATTTAAATACACGTTATCGGTTAATTTAATATCGATACCGGCATTTAATATAGGGCTAAAAGAGTGTTTTTTCACATCAAGATCAGTAACAGCATTTACCATCGGTTTTGCACTAAAGAAGCGGGTATAGTTAATACCTGCCCCGACATAAGGGCGGGAACCGGAATCTTGATCTAAGAAATAATATTGAGCATACAGGCTGGGCGGCAATTGTTTAAGTTTAACCACATCACCTAAGCCTAACTTAAGCGCCGGTACAGTCGCACTAATTTTATGGGAAAAAGGCGTTGCACCCAATAACTAAATTCCAAAATTGTCAGTGAACATATAAGTGCCGGTTAAACCTAACTGTGCGTTATCTCCAACATCTAAATTCACATTAATCGGGGTTTTAGTGGCTGAACTGGAATTGGCAGAAACAAAAATACCACCACCGCGAACAATAAAGCTGCCTGCTTCATGAGCATTTACCGCTCCCATTGCTAAAACAGACGCCAAACCTAAGATAATTTTGTGCTTTTGCATAATGAACTCCTAAAAATTATTATAACGTTTATCCCTAATAAAAATGTGTTTATTAAGCGCGGTGAAATATACCACTTTATGAGTAATGCAATATGTGATCTCAATCAAATTTTTGGAAATTAGAGAAAATAATTTAGAGAATCTACATCATTTTTACATCATCCTTCATAAGGAAAACATTGTGTTAAATCAAAATGGAGTTTTTTATGTTTTTATCCCAAAAGGACAGTATAATTAAGCACTTTATTTCACATCAAATTGAGTAGATGAAATGCCAATTAACTTTACCCAAATCATTAAAGATAGCTTCCATTTCATACAAAATGAAAAACAAAGTGTCACTATATTGTCGGCACTCTATTTCTTTGCCAACATCGCCATAGCATTGTTGCAATCGTCAATGTTGCCAAATGAAGTCATTATTTCCTTAACCGAAAAACAAATCTCTCCTGCGATGTCAGAGGGACAAGCTATAGATTTAGTAATCTTCTTTTTTCTGAAACAATTTATCTATATTTTTATCAGTGCATGGTGCTTGGTGAGTATTCACCAAATCAGTCTGCGTCACTTTAATACCTTGCAACACAGCTTCTCCATAACCTTAAAACGTATTTGGGGAGCAATTTTGATTAGCTTTGTGATATGTATTCCAATCTTCATCGGACTGGCCGAAGCGATAATTGCAATTCAACAGAAAATACAACCATCAATCATCTCACTACTTGCTATCATTATCGGTATTGGATTATACATTCGCCTCTGTTTAGCGCCGGTGCATTACTTGCTGACAGATGACACCGTGAACACTTGCGGAAAAACGATATGGCACGCTGCTATCGGGCGCGTTTCTATGTTAGTTATTTTCTGTTTACTCATCTATTTTCTTATACCGATAGCAGAAAATTTTCTTGTCAGTTTTTCAACTAATTCAATCATGGCGTTGATTACAGGTATCATGGTGGCATTCTTGAATATCTTTGCATTAATTGTGACCTACCGTTTTTACACACGCTTTCTTCCAAAGGTATAATATAAATGAAACAACTCCTTGAATTTATTCCGCTTATTTTATTCTTCGCCATGTACAAACTAATGGGTATTCGCGCAGCGGCAGTCACCTTGGTGATTGCCACCATCGTGCAATTTATCATTTTGAAAGTGAAATACGGCAAAATTGAAGCTCAGCAAAAATTCGTTGCCGGCGCGGTGATTTTCTTCGGTACACTTACCGCTTATTTCAACGATCTTGAATTTTTAAAATGGAAAGTCACGATTATCTATGCTCTTTTCGCGTTGGTGTTATTAATCGCTCAATTCGGTTTCAAAAAGCTGCTCATCAAACAATTGCTCGGTAAAGAAATCGAATTGCCCGAAGCTGTGTGGAAAAATGTAAATCTCGGCTGGAGCGGGTTCTTCATTTTGTGTATGCTGGTGAACATTTACATCAGCCAATATCTCTCCGACGATATTTGGGTGGACTTTAAATCCTTCGGCATTATCGGCATGACGTTTGTTGCCACTCTCATTACCGGTCTTTATATTTACCGTTATTTACCTAAAAACGAACAGGAACAAACAAAGGAATAAATTATGGTACATCAACCAGTTGATCCAAGAAGCACCCAACCGCACGGTACATTACTGTTAAGAACCTTGGCGATGCCTTCCGACACCAACGCCAATGGCGATATTTTCGGCGGCTGGATTATGTCGCAAATGGATATGGGCGGCGCCATTCTCGCCAAAGAAATTGCCCACGGGCGTGTTGTGACCGTGGCGGTAGAAAGTATGAACTTCATCCGTCCGGTGACGGTCGGAGATGTGGTCTGCTGTTACGGACGCTGTTTATATGTGGGTCGCAGTTCGCTCAAAATCAAAGTGGAAGTGTGGGTGAAAAAAGTGGCAAGCGAACCCATCGGTGAACGTTATTGCGTCACCGAAGCGGTATTTACCTTCGTCGCCGTAAACAACGAGGGCAAATCCAGAGCGATTCCCCGTGAAAACAACCATGAATTGGATAACGCCTTAGCACAAATTCAAGCCCATCAAACGGAGAAATAATCATGTACTACGTTATATTTGCGCAAGACAAACCGAATACCTTGGCACAACGTTTGAGCGTGCGTGAGCAACATCTCGCGCGCTTAACCCAATTACAGGCAGAAAATCGTTTACTCACCGCCGGTCCGAATCCGGCAATTGATGATGAAAACCCGGGCGACGCGGGTTTTTCAGGCTCCACCGTCATCGCACAATTTGATAGCCTACAAGCCGCAAAAGACTGGGCAGCACAGGATCCTTATGTAGAAGCCGGCGTATATGGCGAGGTAATTGTTAAGCCATTTAAGAAAGTGTTTTAATTGATAGCGGCAGTTTGATAGATAACGCCGAATGGATAACACTTAACTGATAGCGTGCGCCTCCCGACGCGGGCTTATATCATGTCATAATATCAATAAATTAAAATACAGCCGTCGGCTTTAACAACGATATTTCAGCTTTCAGCCCATTTTCAAAGGCAGACTTACCATCTACCTTTCTCATATTCACCACAGGAAAATAACTATGCGATATTTGAAACAAACAACAATTTCACTGTTAATTTTGACCGCACTTTCCTCCTCCTTTGCCAATCAGCACAAGGCGACAACGCATAAAGCGAATGTTGCCCATACGCACGCCAAACCGGAGCAACACCACGCAGAATTAGAACGGCTAAAACAGCGTGCAACTTTTCTGCAGTTAGAAAGCCTGCTGAAAAGTGCGGTCAAAAATAACGGCGTTTTTATCAACCAAACTGTATTCCTGAAACTGATTGAGGATTTGAAAGGCTATCCGTTGCAAACAGATGCCATAGCGGCTTATTTCGACGCCTGCATTAAAAGCGTAAATCACGACACATCGAAGGGAGAAGTTAAGGCGCTAAAACAGGACATTGAGCAATTTATCGAAAAGCATCCGACTCATTTTCTACGGGAAAAATTGGAACAAAGACTTTTTACCTTATTTATCAACACGGAAGATCTTGAAGGCTTAGTTGGTCACGCGCAACGGGTTAAACCGAAAGAGTTGGAAACCCAACTTGCAGTGTTGAATGCCGAATATCAACTGGGGCGCAAACGTGCCGAATCTGATAAAAATCCGAATGCGAATGTATCGAAAATCATCGCCCGTTATGAGCAGCTTTGGTTAAACAATAGTGAACTGCCAAACGATGCTCAGCTACGGGAAAAATGGTATTCCGACGGCGGCAGAATGGCAGAAAAAGTGTATCAAAAAGCTGAGAATCTCTTTATCAAAAACAATGTAAAAGGCTTGGAATTGTTAGCAACAGAGTTAAAGAAGGCGGGTAATGTCAAAGAAAACGAAATAGTTGCCTCACGTTTACAACGTTTGCAGAAATTATTAAAAACACCGGCAAGTTTACCGGAATTAGCCAAATTACCGCCGGTCGAAGCCAATAATAAAATCATGCTGAAATTTGCCGTGCTGCAAAGTTTCACCCGTTATTTGCGTACGCTGCCGGAAAATATGAAAGAACCTAACTTTGCCGCTTATGCACAATGGGCGAAAGATTGGCAACTGAGCGAAGCCGAAATTCGTGAGTGGAAAATCGCCTTTCTCGGGCGTTTCTTTGATAACGAAAGCCCAAGCTTTCAATTATGGCGTGATGTGGAAGTCGCCAAGCTCAATGCCGACAATCTCACCGAGCGCCGCTTGCGCATGGCAATTAGGCAAAAAACCGATTTAACCCCATGGCTCAACTCCCTATCGGCAGAAGGCAAACAGAAACAGGAATGGCGTTATTGGCAGGCAAAAAATATGGCGAAAACCAACAGCAAAAAAACGCAGGAAATATTGACCGCACTTTCGCACGAACGGGGCTTTTATCCGATGCTGGCGGCGGCAAAACTGGATCCGAAAACTCGTGGCAGCGGTTATGATTTCGGTCAGCCAAAACTGCTCATAGCACCGAGTATCACCGATGCTACCTGGGCGGATACCTACAAAGCCGTTAACCCGACATTAGACGAAATCGCCGAATTACGTCAATTAGATCGCCTCGGCGCGGCAAAACAGCGTTGGCGTTTCCTGCTGGAAAATCTTTCCGGTGAAAATAAAAAAGAAAAACAAATCGCGCTCAGTCAATACGCCAATCAACAAAACTGGTTTGATTTGGGCGTGGACGGCTCCATTATGGCAAAAGCCTTTAATTACATTCAGTTACGCTTGCCAAATGCCTATAGCGATTATTTTGATATTGCGCTCAGCCCGAAATTTATCAACAACAATAAACCGCAGGCAGTAGCGAATAATAATGTGACGAAAACGTTCGCCATGGCAATCGCCCGCCAGGAAAGCGCGTGGAACCCGCAGGCGCAATCTTCCGCCAATGCACGGGGTTTAATGCAACTGCTGCCAAGCACCGCAAAAGCCACGGCAAACAACGCAAAATTGCCTTATACGGGCGAAGGGGATTTATTCAAGCCGCTCAATAATATTTTGCTCGGCACGGCACATCTGGCGGAACTGAATGCCAAATATCCGAACAACCGCATTTTGATCGCTTCCGCTTATAACGCAGGCGCCCATCGCGTAGAAAAATGGCTGGCGCGCGCCAATGGCAAGCTGGCAATGGATGAATTTGTGGCATCCATTCCGTTTTATGAAACCCGAGGCTATGTGCAAAATGTGTTAACTTACGATTTTTACTATCAAATTCTGCAGAAAAAAGAAGATCCACAAACCTTTAGCAATGAGGAATACGATCGGCTATACTAGGCGAACTAGTTTAATAGTATAGGATTGTTAATATGTACATTAGTCGCAACTTAGAACAATGGAACGCCTTTCTTAATATACTGCAAACCGCATTTGAACAAGGCAAAGCACAGGATGTATTAACCTTATTACTAACGCCGGATGAGCGCGACGCGCTGGGGCTTCGGCTCCAAATTGTCGCCCGGTTACTCAATAAAAATTTGCCGCAACGGGAAATTCAGCAAAATCTGAACACCAGCGCGGCAACCATCACACGGGGATCCAATATGCTAAAAACCATGGATCCCGCTTTCGTTGACTGGATAAAAACACAACTCAATGAGCAAGAAAAAAATCACTAAATCCCCTTTGGAATGGCTAAATCTGCGTAACCTGAAGTTGCGCAGATTTACTTTTTTCAGGAAGTTCTCCACCAAAAGTGCGGTGCGTTTTTTATGTCGTTTTTTGCTGGCGATGGCGGTGATTACCTTCGCCTTTCGCTTCATTCCCATCCCCTACTCCACCTATATGCTGCAACAGAAAGCGGCGCATTTATTCTCCGGCGATTTTGGCTATGAAACGCGCTACGATTGGGTCAGCTTAGATGAAATCTCCTGGCAAATGCAGCTTGCCGTCATTGCTGCCGAGGATCAGAATTTTCCCGAACATTACGGTTTTGATTTCAGCGCCATAAAAAGTGCTTTTTCACATAATCAAAAAAGCACACGAATTCGCGGCGCCTCCAGCATTTCCCAACAAACAGCCAAAAACCTTTATTTATGGCATGGGCAAAGCTGGTTACGTAAAGCCATTGAAGTGCCGACGACCTTGATGCTGGAAACCTTGTGGTCAAAAAAACGCATTTTAGAAGTGTATTTAAATATTGCCGAATTCGGGAATGGCATTTATGGTGTGGAAGCAGCAAGCCGTTTTTATTTCAAAAAGTCGGCAAAAAATTTATCGCAAAATGAAGCCGCACTTTTAGCCGCTGTGTTGCCCAACCCGATTATTTACAAAGTCGATGCGCCCGGACTCTATACCAAACGCAGACAAATTTGGATTCAACGCCAAATGAATCAACTGGGAAAATCTTACTTAGAAAATATCAATTAATTCTCATTTATTTTAAAATCTAAAATAAATGACTTAAAATTGGAATCACCATTAATTTAAAACCAATACAACTTAGTGTTACTATAGGCAGTTCTACTTTCCAATTCTTCCAACAACATCTGAAAAGTCAGAAGTGGTTTCAAGTAAACTATCGAATAATCCCACCCCAACGATAACAATTTCTGAATATGCCCTGTAATACCCGTTAAAAATTCATTCAGAAAGGTATCAATTCGAGTAAAAACATTATTTGGCTTATTTTTTACCAAGCATTTTTAGATGTTCTTCACTTAATGAGCCATTTTTAAAACTATCTATATTAGCATAAGCACCCTTTACCGTCTGACATTTGTGTTCATCATTTAAAGCTCCACTAATACATTCATTTAATGTTTTATTTAACAGTTCTTCGTTCTGAAGATAATCATAAATTGTCATATTCTTTTCTTCACAACCAGCCAAAGCAAGCAAAGAACCGGCCAAAATAAGAGAAACAGATAATTTTTTCATAGAAAACTCCTTAATTTAAAATAGTGAGATAACATGTAGAAAATCAATAAAAAAGACCGCAAAACCGAGATCTTTTATAAATTGGTGCCTGGGCGAGACTTGAACTAAGTCAAATCAATCCATATCGTTACTAAAGTTAGATTTTTAAAAATCTTTACCGTATAACTAAACGTATAACTAAATCAAAAAGTCATACCCTATTTTGCTTAATCATTGAACAATAGATTCTTGCCAGGGAATTTTCGAACTCTATAAAAATAGATCCGGCAATTTATAAGTTAACCCCATGCAAGTGACAACCATGAAAAGATGATGATGGCTAAGAATGTGAAAATTTGTTGGAAACCGCGCGCGTCTGACCCCGTGGCTTGGGGTATCGCCTCGGGAGTACCTTTTTACTCTCTTTCTTAATAGGTGAATTTTTATCTGTCATCTGAAATCTTAATTTCGCGGGTGTAAAAATTGAGTTAGTGGGGCGGTCCTTGGCTCGGAGTAGCTTAGGGATTTACAACCCCTGTTGGGGGTGCTACCCACAGGCAAACAAAAAAGGGCGATTGTCTCGCCCTGTCTTGTTGGTGGATTAATTCATTTTGCTATCCGTCGTTTTTTGCTCTTCAACGCGCTCAATATTGAGCTGGTCTATTTGCTCTGCCACTTCTGAAAACTTATAGATTAGATAGCCGTTCACCTGATTAAACGCCTTCAAAAGTGCGGTCTGTTCTTGGGTTAAATTGGTGCCCTTGGCTAATTCATTAAATAACTTTCCACCACCGTTTACGCGGTGAGTTAAGCCCGTGCTGTCGGTTTCCTCTCGGTAGAACGTATCAATCAAATAACCTTGATTGCGCAGCTCCTTAATCCGTGAGGGTGGGTAATAAATTCCCATTTGTCGCAATTCGTTTGTGCTGTGCGGGCGCTCTCTTAAACGCTCGATCATGAAGCGGCGTTGTTCGCCGGTGCTGGTGGTGGAAATAAACCGCATGATTTAAAATGGCATTAAGTAACTTTACTGATTTTCGGTACATTTCCGCCTTATCTTGTCTATAAGGGATTTCCAGCGCTATCTTCGCCGTTGCCGGAGTAATATCACTAACAGGATAATCTGCCAACACAGGCAATAGATAATGCTCAACAATCGCCCAATATTTCTTTAAGGTTAAAGCCTTAATATTGCTCGCTTTGCTTTCCTTCCAATGTTCAGCCACTGCCCTGAAGGTGCTCAATAAGCGCGTCTGTTCCGCTTGTTCCGTTCTTATTTTGTGCTGTTGCGGATCGATATTTTGAGCAAGTAAGGATAAATATTTTTCTCTTATTTCCCTCGCTTGTTGCAATGAAATATCAGGGAATTTACCAACGCCAATTAATGCCCTTTTCTTCGGCTGTGTGAATGGTTTGTAATAGTTAAACCGCCATAACTTTGAGCCGTTTGGTTTCACCAACAAATAAAGACCGTTCCCGTCTGATAGGGTGTACTCCTTCGCCTTTGGTTTAGCATTGTTAACTTCGGTATTTGTAAGCGGTTTGGTTAAACGTGCCAATTCAAGCCCCTATTTTCCTATTATATCGGCAAATTTGAATAAGCCCTTTTTGGACAAGCTTTCATCAAATTTTAGCTATACCCATTTTCAGAAACTCAAAACATATAACTAAGCATATAACTAAAATAAGCGGTTGTAAACGTAAGAAAACGTAAAAAGAAATAAAACCAGACAAGATAGAAATTTAAATAAAGCCTGTAATAGCAAGGAGTGAGTGCAAGAAGGTGTAAGAAAAAATACAACAAAAAAAGACCGCAAAATTGCGATCTTTTCAAAATTGGTGCTCTGGGCGAGACTTGAACTCGCACGACCTACGGTCACTACCCCCTCAAGATAGCGTGTCTACCAATTCCACCACCAGAGCTTAATTTGATAAATTTTATTGAGGAATATCGTTGTTTTTTGTGTCTAATGCAGCTGGTGCTTGTTGTTGCTGTTGCTGCTGAATTTGTTCCGCTGTGCCGGATAAATCGTCAAATGCGCCTTGTTTTACGTTGTTTCTGTGCGAATTGATGTTGCCGATAACGATACTGATAATAAAGAAGATAGTTGCTAAAATCGCTGTGGTTCGGGACAGGAAGTTACCTGCACCGGCGGAACCGAAAACCGTACCGGACGCGCCACCACCGAAAGATGCGCCTGCATCTGCGCCTTTACCTTGTTGTAACAGGATAAACGCGATAAGGGCAATGGAAACGACCAAATAAATGATTAACAAAGCTGAGTACATTTTATCTTCTCTGATTTAGCAAATTTTAATGAAAAATAACGGCGCAGATATTAACGGATATCTTGTCGTTTCGCAAGTCATTTTGTGCATTTTTAGGCGGTTTAGCGCAAATTCGATCAGAAAAAACACCGCTAAAAACCACCGCACTTTTCCGTTCCCGTTAACTTTTCGTGATTCTCGATGTTTTCTTTTTAATGCCCTGCTTTTTGACACCCGAATTATGCCGACTTAACTCACGCAAGGCGGAAAAATTAATGTAATGCAACAATTCCGGCAAAAGTTGCGTCAGGTTTTCCATAAATTGCTGATAACTCGCCTGTTTGCGGCTAATACCGTCCAACTGGGATTCCCAATGTGCGGTCATATCGGGCTGGGTTGCCACATCAGGCAAGGCGTTAATCAGAATCCTCCCTGCTTCGGTGCTGTGAATATTGCGTCCTTTTTTATACAGAAAACCGCGTTTAAACAACAACTCGATGATGCCCGCACGGGTGGCTTCAGTGCCCAAGCCGTCGGTTTCACGTAGGATTTTTTTCAATTCTTTATCCTGCACGAAGCGGGCAATGCCTGTCATGGCGGAAAGCAAAGTCGCGTCGGTGAAGGGTTTCGGCGGCTGCGTTTTTTTACTGACAATCTCGCCCTTTTCGCAATGCAGTATTTGCCCTTTTTTTACCACGGGCAGCAGCGCGTCCTGCTGTTCATCGTCGCTGTCCTCTTTGCCCCAAAGTTGCTTCCAGCCGGCAATTTGCAAATTGCGCGCCTGCGCCACAAAGGTTCCGCCGGCGATATTTAAGGTGATTTTACATTTGCGGTATTCCGCATCAGGACAAAATTGCATGAGGTATTGGCGGGCAATCAGAAAATACACATTTTGTTCTGCCGAAGTCAAACCTACCGGGCGATTTTTTGCCGTGGGAATAATGGCGTGGTGCGCCTCCACTTTTTTATCGTTCCAGCAACGATTTTTCTGCTCGGGATCGATGATTTCCGGCAACGGCTGAAATTGGGATAAATGACTGGAAATCGCATTCATCACCGCCATTCGGTCGGCAAAATGCTCTTGTGGTAAATAGCGACAATCGGAACGGGGATAAGTAATCAATTTGTAGGTTTCATACAAGCGCTGACACGTGTCCAGCACCTCCTGCGCCGACATCCCAAAACGCTTGGCGGCATCAATTTGCAGGGCGGATAACGAATAAGGCAAAGGCGCCGTTTCTTTCTCTCGTTTGTCCGTGTAATCGGTGACTTCCGCCGGTTGGTCGGCAATGCGTTTTACCACATTTTCCGTCAGCGCGCGGGATAACACGCGTCCGTCATCGTCCTGATAATCTTCGCAGGCTTTGCTCGGTTGCCATAACGCGGAAAAAAGTGCGGTCGGTTTTTCAGGTGTTTTTTCACCTTTCGGATCCCGCACCCAAGCCAGCACTTCAAAAAAATCTTTCGGCTGAAAATGTTCGATTTCCAAATCACGGCGCACGATTAAACCAAGCACCGGTGTTTGTACGCGCCCGACGGAAAGCACGCCGTCGTAGCCCGCCTGCCGACCGTGAATAGTATAGGCGCGGGTCATGTTAATGCCGTATAACCAATCGGCACGGGCGCGGGCTAAGGCAGAAGTAGCAAGCGGGACAAAATCACGATTCGGCTGCAATTTTTTGATGGCTTTTTCTACCGCACTTGGGTTCAAATCGCTGATTAAACAGCGTTGAATGGCATTGCGTTTTTCCGCCGACAGGTTGAGATAACTGAACACTTCGTCCACCAACAACTGCCCTTCGCGATCGGGGTCGCCGGCGTTGACCAAGACATCCGCTTGCTGCACTAATTTTTCAACGGTTTTCAGCTGTTTGTGGGTTTCTTTTTTCGGAATGAGTTGCCATTTTTGCGGCACGATGGGCAAATCTTCCAGCCGCCATTGTTTGAAACGCGCGTCGTACGCATCAGGTTCCGCCTGTTCCAGCAAATGCCCCACGCACCAAGTGACACAGTCGTTCTCGCCGCATTTAATAAAACCGTCACCGCGCTGATGCGGTTTCGGCAACACATCGGCGATGGCGCGTCCGAGACTGGGTTTTTCCGCTATAAAAAGTCGCATAACAAGAAACGGGAGGAAACGAAAAGAGGAGTTAGCCGATTTCACGGCGACCTAAGAAGGAATGGGTCAGCGTGGTGCCGTCCACCATTTCCAATTCGCCACCCACCGGAATGCCGTGGGCAATACGGCTGACTTTGACGTTTTGTTGTAGGCAAAGTTCCGCAATGTAGTTTGCTGTGGCGTCGCCTTCTACCGTCGGGTTAGTGGCTAAAATCACTTCATTGAAAGATTCCGTTTGCAGGCGTTTTTGCAACAAATCCAAGCCGATTTCGCGCGGGCCGATACCGTCCAGCGGCGACAAATGCCCCATCAGCACGAAATAACGCCCGGAAAACTGCCCTGTTTGCTCAATAGCAAGAATATCCGCCGGCGTTTCCACCACGCAAAGCAAGCCCGAATTTTGACGGCGTGGATTACTACAAATGTTGCACACATCTTCTTCCGTAAAAGTGCGGCAATGTTCACAATGCCCGATTTTCGACATCGCTTCCGTCAGCCCTTGCGCCAAGCGCATTCCGCCGCTGCGATTGCGTTGCAATAAATGATACGCCATACGTTGCGCGGATTTCGGACCGACGCCCGGCAATACGCGTAAACTTTCGATCAGATTTTCTAACAAGGGGCTGGTTTGCATAAGGTTCCCGATGGATTTGCTGAAAAAATAAACCGCACTTTGCCGTTAATGAAGAAAAAGTGCGGTCGTTTTTTAGGACGTTTTTTAAAACGGCATTTTGAAGCCCGGCGGTAAAGACATACCGGCGGTGACTGACGCCATTTTTTCTTTTTGTAACTCTTCGGCACGACGCACCGCATCGTTAAATGCCGCGGCGATTAAGTCTTCCAACATTTCTTTATCGTCTTCCATTAAAGAAGGATCGATTTCTACACGACGGCAGTTGTGGGCGCCGTTGATGGTGATTTTCACTAAGCCCGCGCCTGATTCGCCGGTCACTTCCAGTTGCGCAATTTCTTCCTGCATTTTTTGCATACGATCTTGCATTTGTTGGGCTTGTTTCATTAAATTGCCCAATCCGCCTTTTCCGAACATAAATTTTCTTCCGTTATTAAAAAGTTGAGTAAAAAAGTGTACGCATTTTAGCGAAAAATTTGCCGCTTGGAAACGATCAATTTTACCGTTACATTGCCTCATACCACCATTCATATTATTATCCGCCCTTAAATTTACTGAAAAAAACCACCGCATTTTTTAGCCACTGTAAACAGGAAAAATCATGGAAACCCGATATTACATCACCATGCTAGCCGCTATGCTGGCACTGCAATTTATGCTATTTGGTTTTAGCCAAACACTTAACTGGATATTTAACCTTAACGGCAAAACACGCCGCACACTGACTATTGTGCTATTTCTTGGACTAAATGCGCTCGTATTAAGTGCGCCATTACGTCTTTACACGGAAAGTTTTCGTGTCACCGCCTTGATTTTAACCCTTTTGCTCTTTTCAACGTTCAGCAGTTTGATCGTCGGTTTTCTCTATTCATTGCGCAAAAAATGGCGTCATTCTTTAAAATGGCTTTATCCAATCCTTTTTTTGAGTTTTATTACTGTCGGTTTATATAACGCTTACACACCGGTAGTGCGCCATTATCAGGTGCATTTGGACAAATCGATGAAGCCGTTGCGGATCGGCATGGCAAGCGACACCCATTTAGGCAAGTTTTTCGGCGGGAAACAACTGGATAAACTTGCAGACATTATGCAACGGGAAAAAGTGGATATTATTCTGCTGCCGGGCGACATTATGGACGATAACGTCAATGCTTATTTAGCGGAGAAAATGCAACCGCACTTAGCCAAACTGAAAGCGCCGCTCGGCGTCTATGCCACCCTTGGCAATCATGATTTTTTCGGCGATCAGGCGCGCATTGAGCGGGAAATTCGGAAAGCCGGCATTATTCCACTGATGGATGAAAGCCTGGTGGTGGATAATCGCTTCGTATTAATCGGGCGCAACGATGATTTGGTGACCAACCGCCCTTCTACGGAACAATTATTGAAAGGCGTAGATACTAATCTGCCGATTATCCTGTTAGATCATCGCCCATCGGAAATTGAACAGCACGCCAAGCTGCCTATTGATATTCAACTCTCCGGGCACGCCCACAACGGACAAATTTTCCCGGCGAATCTGATTGTCAAATTCATTTACCGTTTAAGTTACGGTTACGAACAAATTAACGGTGTACACTTCTTCGTCACCTCCGGTTATGGCTTTTGGGGCGTGCCGATGCGTTTAGGTTCACAATCAGAAGTGATGATTATCGACGTGGTCGGAGGTTAAAAAGAACTATTCTCAATTCCGAGTTTCTGTGTATAATCTGAGCGGTTTTTTTAACATTAGGACTCGGAAATGAAAAACTTTTTAAAAGCGACTTTCGCTTCACTTCTCTTTATTGGTTCAACTCACGCCGGCGCAGTAACGGTTACCGATGCAAAAGGCGAATTTACTATTGATCAAACACCAACCCGTATTGTGGCGTTGGAATATTCCTTTGTGGATGCGTTGGCACAAGTGGGCGTTAGTCCTGTCGGGGTTGCCGATGACAACAACAAAGAGCGGATTTTGAAAGAAGTACGCGACAAAATTAAACCTTGGCAATCCGTCGGTACCCGCTCGCAACCGAGCCTTGAAGCCATCGCGGCGTTAAAACCCGATTTAATCATCGCCGATCCTTCCCGCCACACCGCCGTGTATGGCGAACTGAAAAAAATCGCCCCGACCATGATGTTTGATTCCCGCCATGAAAGCTATCAGGAAAACCTGGAAACCGCGCAGAAAATTGGTGATGTCTTGGGCAAAGGCGGCGAAATGAAACTGCAAATCAACAAACATAACCAATACATCGATAACATTGCCAAATCCATTAATGTGAAAGGACAAAAAGGCGTATTCGGCACGTCCCGCGAAGATAAATTCAACCTACAAAACGACAACGGCTATGTCGCCAGCTTCTTAGGCGTACTCGGTTTTGAAACGCCGAAATTACCAAACAGCACGCAAGCCTTCGTGGAAATCAACCTGGAACAATTGGTCATGGAAAAACCGGATTATTTGTTCATTGCACACTATCGTCAGGAAAGTATCGCCCGCAAATGGGAAAGCGAGCCTTTGTGGCAGGCAATTCCGGCGGTAAAAGCCAAACAGGTGCTCAGCGTTGATGCCGATATGTGGGCGCGCGGACGCGGTATGGCGGCCAGTGAAATTATGGCGAAGCAAGTTGAGCAATTTGTGCAGCAAAAATAATGTTAAGCACCACCGTTCGTTGGGGCTTGCCCATTATCTTACTGGCTTTCCTGTTATGGGGAAGCCTGTTTTTGTATTACCCCATCGCCATTGCTCCGTTAGATGCCTTAAACGCCTTTTTACCCGACGGGGATGATCTGGCGAAAATTACCGTGGTGGGTTTACGCTTTCCGCGTGCTTTGGTGGCAATCGCCCTTGGAGCAAATTTAGCGGTCGCCGGCGCATTATTGCAAACCGTCACCCGCAACCCATTAGCCTCCCCTTCCCTGTTAAGCGTCAACTCAGGCGCCGGATTGGCAATGGTCATCGCCAGCGTCCTCAGCCCTTCGCTGCTATCCGGTTACAGCATTGCTTTAATCGCAAGCATCGGGGGCGGCATCAGCTGGCTTACCGTGATGCTTATCAGCAATGCCTGGCACGACAATAGCGGCGATCGCAGTCGCGTCATTCTTGCCGGTATCGCCGTTTCCTTACTCTGCGCCGCCGCCACGAAATTACTCTTAATCGTCGCCGATGATAACGCCTTCGGCGTCATGAGTTGGCTTGCCGGCGGAATTTCTCACGCACGCTGGAAAGAATGGCATATCATTTGGCCTTTCTTACTATCAAGTGCGTTATTTTGTCTCTTCTTCGCCAGCAAGTTAAACCTGCTCAATCTCAGCGATGAATCCGCCCGTTCTTTGGGAATCAACCTTTTCCGCTTACGTTGGTATGCCAATATTATGGCATTACTCATCGTCGGTTCCGCCGTCAGCGTTGCCGGTCCGGTGGCGTTTATCGGACTGCTGATTCCCCATTTGGCGCGTTATTGGATCGGTTACGATTTACGCAAATCCCTCCCCATGTCCATGTTGCTTGGCGCCATGTTAATGCTCATCGCAGACACCATGGCAAGAGCGGTCAATTTTCCAAACGAAGTGCCTGCCGGCGCGGTATTGGCACTCATCGGCGCACCGGTATTCGTGTTATTTGCCAGAGGAAGACGCTGATGAAAAATGCCTATCATAAATTGCTTTCTCTCGGTTTTTACCCGTTTGCCGTGGTCGCCGTTATTGCCTTATTTATTTTAAGTCTTCGCTTAGGCACTTATACCCTCTCCTTTTCGGAAATTGTCGCGGCGTTTAATTCCGACGATAAAAACCATTTCACGCTGATTGAATACCGCCTGCCCCGTGCGTTGCTGGCAATTTTTATCGGCGGTACATTAGCCATTTCCGGGGTGTTGGTGCAAAGTGTGGTGCGTAATCCGTTAGCGTCACCGGATATTCTGGGCATTAATAACGCGGCGGGGCTGGTTGCCATCGCCATATTAATCTTTTTGCCGAACCTCGCCTTTTACTGGATTCCATTCTTTGCGTTTATCGGCGGCATATTGTCTTTCATCTTGTTATGGGTGATTTGCGGCTTTAATTTCCGTCCGATCAGAATGGCGATCATCGGAGTGGCGATTTCCGCCTTGTGGGCGGCGATCAACCATTATGTGATGCTCACCAATCCTGTAGAAATCAACACGGCAATGCTCTGGCTGACAGGCAGTTTATGGGGAAGAAGCTGGACCTACGCGAATGTGGTGTTGCCTTGGCTATTCCTTCTGCTGCCCCTACCGTTCATTTTTTGCCGCGATCTCGACACCTTGGGCTTGGGCGAAAATAAAGCCGCCACCTTGGGCATTCACGTCAACAAAACTCAGATTTTCGTCTTAGTGCTGGCAGTAGCGCTCTCCACCACCGCTGTCGCCATTTGCGGCCCTATCGCCTTTTTAGGTTTGGTCGCACCGCATTTGGCACGCAAATTGGTGGGCGGACGACACCGCACTTTACTGCCTGCGGCATTGTTAATCGGAGCGTTATTGCTACAAATTTCCGATATTTTAGCGCGCGTCATCGATCCGCCGACCGAGTTGCCGGCAGGCATTCTGACCGCCATTATCGGCGCCCCTTACTTCTTCTATTTATTGATGAGAACCAAATAATGAGTATTGTTATCAACAACTTACAATTGGGTTATCAAAATAAAATCATCGTGCAGGATTTGTCGTTGGACTTTCCGCATAACCAAGTGATTGCCTTAATCGGACCGAACGGTTGCGGCAAATCCACCACCCTGAAAGCCATTGCCCGCCTGCTAAAACCGCGTACCGGCAAGATTACACATCATGGCAAAGATATTTGGCAAAGCACCCCGAAAGAATACGCCAAAGCCCTGTCTTTCCTGCCGCAACAACATTTAGTGCCGGAGGGCATTAAAGTGCGCGAGCTGATCGCCTACGGTCGTTCGCCTTATTTAAATTTATGGGGCAAATTGAACGATAAAGATGAAGCGTTGGTAACCTGGTCAATGGAACAAACCCACACCACAGAGTTGGCGAACAGATTAGTCTCCGATTTATCCGGCGGTCAGCAACAACGGGTATTCTTAGCCATGACATTGGCGCAGGATGCGGAATTGGTTTTGTTAGATGAACCCACCACTTATCTCGATTTAAACCGCCAAGCGGAACTCATGGGCATGATGCGCCAAATGCAACAAAACGGCAAAACCGTGATCACCGTACTGCATGATTTAAACCAAGCCTGTCGTTACTGCGATTATTTGGTCGTGCTAAAAGACGGCAACCTGATGGCGAAAGGCACGCCGGATGAAGTGATGTCGGAAGAACTTTTGAAAACCGTGTTTGACCTGGATGTGGAGATTCATCGCGATCCGGTCAGCCAAACACCGATGTTTATTTTGAAATAAGTGAGCCAAAAGTGCGGCCGAAAAACACATTATTTTTTCACCGTACTTTTATCGCCTGCGTATTACTAGGCATTATCAATGGCGAAAGAAATCACTTCTTTAATGCTTTCCGCACCCATGGCAATCATCAACAGACGATCCACGCCAAGCGCCACACCGGAACAGTTCGGAATGCCAGCTTGCAAAGCGGATAACAAACGGGTATCAATCGTTTGTGGCGGCAAGCCCATTTTTTCCCGCTGGTGATTATCCTGTTCAAAACGTCTTAATTGTTCGCGCGCGTCGGACAGTTCATGAAAACCATTGGCAAGCTCCAAGCCTTTATAGTAAAACTCGAAACGTTCGGCCACCCGTAAATCTTCCGAACTGATTTGTGCCAACGCCGCCTGACTTGCCGGGAAATGATACACCACCACGGGGCTTTCCTGCCCGATTTGCGCTTCCACCACGGCGCTGAAAAGGAATTGTAACAAAGTGTCGCGATTTTCTTCTTCGGCGTTCATCAGTTGATATTTTTTGGCTTTTTCCACCAATTCTTCATGTTCCGCCGATAAAGGATCCAAGCCCACATATTGCTGAAAAGCGAACTGATAACTCATGCTCTCCGCCGGTGGGCATTCCAGAATCTGCTGCAACAAATCATCCACTTCATTGATTAAACGGTACATATCGAAATGCGGGCGATACCATTCCAGCATGGTAAATTCCGGATTGTGACGATTGCCTGCTTCTTCGTTACGAAACACTTTGCCGATTTGAAAAATCGGACCGCTGCCCGCCGCCAACAAACGTTTCATGTGATATTCCGGGCTGGTGGAAAGCCACAATTTTTTAGATTGCTCGCCGAAAGGGGAAATGAATTCCGTGCTAAAGGTAGCAAGGTGAACATCTGTCACACCAAATTCGCTTAACACCGGTGTTTCCACTTCCAATAAACCACGATCGGTGAAAAATCGACGAATTTCCGCCATGAATTTGGCGCGGGCAAGTAAATTTTTAATGGATGCCGTGGGCTGCCATTGTTCCTGTTCCAACATAAAAATGGCCTTTCATTTTGGTGGGGGGAAATTATCGGTTCATTCTAAAGCAAGTCGGCACAAATGCAAAAACACCTTGAGAATCGACCGCACTTTTTACTCTCACCGTGTATTTTTGCACAATATTTAAGAATAAAAAACGAACAACTCACTCTTCTTTCTAACTTTTTTGAGTTAGATCACGAAAGTATAACAAAAGTGAGAAAAAAGATTTTAATCCCCCCAAATAGTGGCAAAATGACGCTACCCTAACGGTCCAAAGTTATTTGGTATTTTTTATTACTATCCCTTTACTTGGAGGAATATCGTGCAAACTGTTAACGTCGATATCGCCATTGTTGGCGCAGGTGGTGGTGGTTTACGTGCGGCGATTGCTGCAGCTCAAGCTAATCCAAATCTTAAAATTGCTTTAATATCAAAAGTTTATCCAATGCGCAGTCATACTGTTGCGGCTGAAGGTGGTGCTGCGGCAGTCATTAAAGAAGAAGATTCCTACGACAAACACTTCCATGATACCGTTGCCGGTGGTGACTGGTTATGTGAACAAGATGTGGTGGAATATTTCGTTGAACATTCCCCGGTGGAAATGACTCAGCTTGAACGTTGGGGCTGCCCTTGGAGTCGTAAAACCGATGGTGATGTGAACGTGCGTCGTTTCGGTGGAATGAAAATCGAACGTACTTGGTTCGCCGCCGATAAAACCGGTTTCCATTTGCTTCACACCTTATTCCAAACCTCCATTCAATTCCCGCAAATCATCCGTTTCGATGAACACTTCGTGTTGGATATTTTAGTAGATGACGTTCATGCCCGCGGTATGGTTGCCATGAACATGATGGAAGGCACCTTGGTACAAATCAATGCCAATGCGGTGGTTATCGCAACCGGCGGTGGTTGCCGTGCATTCCGTTTCAATACCAACGGCGGTATCGTGACCGGTGACGGCTTATCCATGGCATATCGTCACGGCGTTCCTCTGCGCGACATGGAATTCGTCCAATATCACCCGACCGGCTTACCGAACACCGGCATCTTAATGACCGAAGGTTGTCGTGGTGAAGGCGGTATTTTGGTCAATAAAGACGGCTACCGCTACTTACAAGATTACGGTTTGGGACCGGAAACCCCAATCGGCAAACCGGAAAACAAATACATGGAATTAGGTCCGCGCGATAAAGTTTCCCAAGCTTTCTGGCAAGAATGGCGTAAAGGCAACACGTTAAAAACCGCGAAAGGCGTTGATGTGGTGCATTTGGATTTACGCCATCTCGGTGAAAAATACTTACACGAGCGTTTACCGTTCATTTGCGAATTGGCGAAAGCTTATGAAGGTGTGGATCCGGCACAAGCGCCGATTCCGGTACGTCCTGTTGTACACTACACTATGGGCGGTATCGAAGTTGACTTCAACAGCGAAACCCGCATTAAAGGCTTATTTGCTGTGGGCGAATGTGCCTCTTCCGGCTTACACGGTGCCAACCGTTTAGGCTCCAACTCCTTGGCTGAATTAGTGGTATTAGGTCGCGTCGCCGGTAAATACGCCGCACAACGCGCCGTTGAAACTACTCCTGCCAACCAAGCGGCAGTAGATGCGCAAGCACAAGACATTGTTAATCGTTTGAACGCATTATACGATCAAGAAGGTACCGAATCCTGGTCCGATATTCGTGATGAAATGGGTCAAGCCATGGAAGAAGGTTGCGGTATTTATCGTACCCAAGAAAGTATGCAACAAGCGGTGGATAAAATCGCCGAACTCAAAGAACGTTACAAACATATTCGTATTACCGATCGTTCCAGCGTGTTCAACACAAACGTGCTCTACACCGTGGAATTAGGTTATATCCTGGATGTGGCACAATCTATCGCCAATTCCGCTATTGAACGTAAAGAATCCCGTGGCGCGCACCAACGCTTGGATTACACCGAACGTGATGATGTGAACTACTTAAAACATACCTTAGCGTTTTATAACGAAAACGGCGCACCGCGTATCGAATACAGCCCGGTGAAAATCACCAAATCACAACCGGCAAAACGTGTTTACGGCGCGGAAGCAGAAGCTGCAGAAGCGGCAGCGAAGGCGAAAGAACAAGCTCAAGCGGGTAAGGAGTAATAACATGGCCGAACAACCAATCATGAACGTTGAGATTCTACGTTACAATTCTGAAGTCGATAAAGAGCCGCACTTAAAAACTTACCAAGTACCTTTCGACAGCCAAACCTCGTTGCTTGATGCCTTAGGTTACATTAAAGATAAATTGGAACCAGAACTTTCCTATCGCTGGTCTTGCCGTATGGCGATTTGCGGTTCTTGCGGGATGATGGTCAACAACATTCCGAAACTGGCGTGTAAAACCTTCCTGCGCGACTACAGCGGTCATATGCGTATCGAGCCGCTCGCCAACTTCCCGATTGAACGTGACTTAGTGGTTGACCTAAGCCATTTCATCGAAAGTCTGGAAGCCATCAAGCCTTACATTATCGGCAACAAAATGCCGGAATTAGACGGCAAACCGCATCCGTCAAAAGAATTGGCAAAAAGCCGTACCAAACAAACACCGGCACAATTGGAAAAATACCGTCAATTCTCCATGTGTATCAACTGTGGCTTATGCTATGCCGCTTGCCCGCAATTCGGTTTAAATCCTGAATTCGTCGGTCCTGCCGCGTTAACCTTGGCACACCGTTATAACTTAGATAACCGTGACCACGGTCAAGCGGAACGGATGAAAATCATGAACGGCGAAAACGGCGTTTGGTCCTGTACCTTCGTCGGTGCCTGTTCCGAAGTTTGTCCGAAACACGTAGGCCCGGCAACCGCCATTAACCAAGGTAAATTAGAAAGTGCGAAAGACTATCTGATTTCCATGCTTAAACCGAAAGCATAAGGGGAGAGATTATGACAACAACCGTAACTAAACGTAAAAAATACGTCCGTGAAATCACCCCGACTTGGTGGAAAAGTTGGGATTTCTACAAATTCTATATGGTGCGTGAAGCCACCGCACTACCGACCGTCTGGTTCAGCCTGGTGTTGCTTTACGGTGTGATTTGTTTGGGTAAAGCGGACGGTTTTATCGCAAGCTTCATTCCATTCCTGCAAAATCCGATTGTAGTGATTCTCAACATTATTTCACTTGCTGCATTATTGTTGCACGCCGTGACATTATTTGACATGACCGGTGAAGTTATGTCCGGCAGCACCGGATTACCGCCGACATTAATCAAAAACGCGTTACGCGGATTATTCGTCGCCGTCACCGTATTGGCTTTAGTACTTGTATTTATCTAGGGAGGAGACATGGTTAATCAAAATCCAAAACGTTCAAACGAACCGCCTGTATGGTTAATGTTCAGTGCGGGTGGCATGGTTAGCGGTCTAGCTTTCCCGGTACTCATTCTGATCATCGGTTTATTATTGCCTTTCGGCTTAGTCAGCCCGGATAACATCATTGCCTTCGCGCACCATTGGTTCGGCAAATTAGTTATCCTCGTGCTCACCATCTTCCCGATGTGGGCTGGCTTACACCGCGTCCACCACGGAATGCACGACATTAAAGTTCACGTCCCAGCCGGCGGATTCATCTTCTACGGTTTGGCAACACTTTATAGCATTATCGTGTTATTCGCTGTGTGCAATATCTAACCCAAATAGCAACAAAAAACGCTCTCAATGCGGGGCGTTTTTTATGTCTGTCATCATTGTTTTACCAAAAAGTGCGGTCTCTTTTTTGCGCGTTTTCTATTTCGCCTGCACCACCCAACAATTATGAATCTGCTTATTGCGCTCAAAATCCAACGGCAATGTTTTGCGGGAAATTTCCACCGCACTTAATCCCAACGCTTCCAAACCGACAAAATCCATTTTGAACCCGCGTTTATTGTTGGAAAACACGATGGTGCCGTTCGGGCGCAGAATGCGTTTTAAATTCGTCATTAACTTAATGTGATCCCGTTGCACATCCCAGCTGTCTTCCATACGTTTGGAATTAGAAAATGTCGGTGGATCAACAAAAATCAAATCAAATTGACGATCGCATTTTTCCAGCCATTGCAGACAATCCGCTTGAATGAGTTTGTGCTGCTTGCCTTCAATGTCATTGAGCAATAAATTTTGTTCCGCCCAGTTAATATAGGTATTTGACATATCTACCGTAGTGGTGGATTTCGCCCCGCCAAGTGCTGCGTGAACGGTGGCGGAACCGGTGTAAGCAAACAGATTCAGAAAATCCTTGCCCTGCGCCATTTCACCCAACATTTTTCGGGTCAGGCGGTGATCCAAAAACAAGCCCGTATCCAAATAATCCGTCAGGTTCACCCACAATTTTGCGCCATATTCATTCACATAAAAATACTCGCCTTTATTCGCCAATTTTTCATATTGATTGGTGCCTTTTTGTTTCTGGCGCACTTTCAAAATCAATTTATTGGTCTCCACGCCCGTGACGTTTAACGTGGCATTCACGGCATCCAACAAACGCTGGCGGGCTTTGTTTTCATCAATATTTTTCGGTGCGGCATATTCCTGCACCACAATATGATCGGCATAACGATCCACCGCCAAATTATATTCCGGCAAATCCGCGTCATATAAACGATAGGCATCCAACCCCTGCTGTTTCGCCCATTTTTCGATTTTCTTGATATTTTTCTGCAGTCGATTGGCAAAACCCGGTGCGACATGAGCAGAAGCGGCAGAAGTGCGGTCAAATTCGGCAGCGTTTTCCACCGCACTTTGCGCTGCCCGTTCAGCGAGTTGGTAGTTTTTCTGCACACAATCCAAAGGTCCGTTTTTCGCTTTGAACTGACGATGGGAACGCAAACGTAAACAATCCAACAGGCTCGGTTCGCCACTGAAAACGGACGCGTTCCAACCGGCGAATTGTTGTTTTAATCGTTGCCCGAACACGGAATACAAGGCAATCAATGCAGGCGTTGTGCCCAATCGTTCGCCGTACGGCGGGTTACAAATCACTGTGCCCGTGGTGTTTGGGCTTGGATTTTTAAGCGCCGCCACATCGCCCTGTTGCCATTGCATTAAATGTGCCACACCGGCACTTTTGGCATTTTGTTTGGCTTTTTGCAGCACTCGATGATCCAAATCGAAGCCATAAAAGTGCAGTGGATTTTCCCGTTGTTTTTCCGCGTCCACCAAGGCTAAAGCCTCTTCTTTCACCTTTTCCCACACCGCCTGATTATGCCCCCGCCAGAAATCAAAGCCCCAATGTAAGCGATATAACTGCGGTGCAATTTTCGCTTCCATTTGCGCCGCTTCAATCAGCAAGGTGCCGGAACCGCACATGGGGTCCACCAACGGCGTGCCTTGCTGCCAACCGGAACGCATCACAATCGCCGCCGCCAAAGTTTCACGCAACGGCGCTTTGCCGGTGTCCTCACGATAACCGCGCATATGTAGTGCATCGCCGCTTAAATCCAGAGAAAGCACCACCTCATCACGGTTCAGATAAGCATGAATACGAATATCTGGCTGTTCTTTATCGACGTTCGGGCGCGCACGTCCATGACGTTCAAAATAATCCACAATGCCGTCTTTCACACGCATAGCGCCGAATTGGGTGTGGCGAATTTCTTGGTTCGTGCCGTTAAAATCCACGAAAAAATGGACTTTTTCATCGAAATAATCCAGCCAGTTCACGCCCACCACCGCAGAATATAAATCCAAATCACTGAACACTTTGGCTTGCACGATAGGCAATAAAATGCGCGAACTCAAACGGCTCCAAAGCAAGGTGCGATACAGGGTTTCATCATCCGCCCAATAATGCACGCCGCCCTGCGTCACTTTCGCATCGCGCGCGCCTAGGTCGGTTAATTCAGATTTCAAAAGTTCTTCAAATCCACGGGCTGTGGTGGCAAAAAGTTGTTTCATACCGGTCTCAAATATGTAGAAAAAATTGGCGGAATTATAGCAGTTTTAGCCGTTAAATAGGTTGAAGTGCGGTGGATTTTGCGGATATTTTAAATTCATCGTGAAAACTGACCGCACTTTTAAGAAAATCCGGATTTGTACATATTAAATAAAGCGAAATAGGTAAGGGGAATTTTTACATTAATTTTAAACCTATTGAAAATATCAACTTTTTATCCTTAAAATAAACTTAATCATTAAAAAACTTACTCACTTTTACGAGGAAAAGCTATGATTCCCAAAACTTATTTAGCTATGCAAACCACGCCACAAGGAGATTTAGTACTAACCGAAAAGCAAACCGTATTGCCCACCGCTCATCAAGTATTGATTCAAGTAGAAGCCTGTGGCGTGTGCGGGGCAGATTTGGGCGATATCAAACATAACTTACAAACCCCACGCGTTATCGGGCATGAAGTGGTCGGGTGGCTCCTGGCTAAAGGTGAAGCTGTTTCAAAGCGCTGGCAGGTAGGACAACGGGTTGGTGTAGGTCGGCTTGGCGGACATTGTCATGAGTGCGATGCATGCCGTGCGGGACAATTTGTGCATTGTGCGCACCAAAGCTACATAGGCGCAAGCCGTGATGGCGGTTATGCCGAGCTGATGATCGTGAACCAAACAGGTTTGGTTGCCATACCCGAAAGCCTGAATAGCACTGACGCGGCTCCATTACTTTGTGCCGGCTTAGCAACTTTTAATGCACTACGTAACAGCGATACCAAAGCCGGCGACACAGTGGCAGTGCTTGGCACAGGAGGCTTAGGCCATTTGGCGGTCCAATACGCGCAAAAAATGGGCTTTGAAGTGGTATCTATCGGGCGGCAAGACTTATCCGAAAAAATGACCTCGCTTGGTGCACATCATTACGTTAATTTAGCAAAACAAAGTGCGGTGGATTTTTTACGTGAATTGGGCGGTGCAGATTTAATCCTTAGCACTATAACCGACGCCGAAACCATCGGCGATGTGGCAAAAAGCTTAAAAGCAAGAGGAAAATTGTTGCTGTTGGGCGCAAGCGGCGAGCCTTTAGCACTGCCGCTCAACCGTATAGTAGGCAAAGAACAAAGGATCCAAGGTTCGTTAACAGGTACGCCATTTGACGCAGAATGCACGCTCAAATTTAGTGTACTTTCAGGCGTAAAACCGCAGGTAGAAATCTTTCCGCTCACAAAAGCAAATGAAGCTATTGCGCGATTGAAATCAGGCAAAGCACGGTTTCGAATTGTGTTAAACGTCAATCAAAATAAGACTACACCATAAAACACCTTATTATCGGTGCCTGGTCGGCAATGGACTAAAAACGAAGCAAACCTGACGAAAGTCAGTTTTTTAGGATGATTATAAATACCTAACAGGTAACGCCACCAGATTCTCTGCCAAATAATGCTTATTCGGATACTGATTAATAATCACCCCCAGCCCGATAGTAGATTCTTTCCCAAGCGAATTTAACAACGCAAAACTTTTTGCCATTTTTTTATTCGGGTTAGCAGTCGTTTTGATTTCAATGGGATAAATCGTGCGATCGTATTCAATAATCAAATCAATTTCCTTCTGATTGGTATTACGATAAAAATAAAGTGGTGGTTCAATGCCGTTATTCGTGAAAGATTTTATAATTTCACTCACCACAAAACTCTCAAAAAATTGACCGCTCTTTGCACCTTTAGAAATGGTCTCCGGTGTAAGCCATTTGGTTAAATATGCCATGAGACCGGTGTTCAGAAAATAAATCTTCGGGGTTTTAATGGTGCGTTTCAGATGATTATTACTATAAGGCTGTAACAAATAAATAATGCCTGAGGTCTGTAAAATCGCCGTCCAGCGTTTAATCGTTTCGTTAGAGACGCCAACTTCCTGTGCCACATTACTGTAGTTCAATAACTCTCCACTGCGGGACGCCAACGCCACCATAAAGCGGGTAAAATCCGTTGTATTGGTAATATTGGTGAGCTGGCGCACATCCCTTTCAATGTAAGTGGAAACGTAGGAAGAATAGTAAATTTCCCAATCTGTTTCCTGCTGATATAAACGCGGCATATCGCCTTTATGAATAATTTGCCAGATATTTTCAGGCGATTTCAGCATTTTCTCTCTGCTCGCTAAATAATCCCTACTGGGAATAAAAGGCAGGTAAAACTCAACGTTTAATATTTCACGTAGCGATAATCCTTGTAGTTTGAGAATAGCGATTCTGCCCGCCAGTGTTTCACTGACATTTTGCATAAGCTCAAAGGCCTGTGAACCGGAAAGCAAAAACATCCCATTTTTTTGCTGTTTATCGATTTCAAGCTTTAATAAAGAAAACAATTCTTGTGCATACTGCACTTCGTCTAAAATCACATTACCTGCGTGATTTAAAAAGAATAAACGCGGTTCTTGTTTGGCTTGTTCCAGCAGCAGAGGATCGTCGAAGGTCAAATAAGCGTAATCTTTTGCGATATGCTTTAACAACGTCGATTTACCGACCTGTCTCGCACCGGTGACAAGAACTGCCGGAAATTGCTTAAGTAGACGACTTACTAAAGGTTGGATTTGGCGGGAAAGGTACATATTCACTCTCAAAATTAGTTTAACTCAATACAGCATATTAAATTAAACTAATTTAAACAAGGGAAACTGTGAATTTTTAAGTTTAATTTCACATGACATATTGAATTGAACTAATTTTTAAATGTTACTCCCTCGAAAGTGCGGTTGTTTTCTCAGGCATTTTTCCTCACGTTCCGGCAAATACGCCTTCAATCCACGTTCGCGCAAAACGCAACTCGGGCATTCGCCGCAACCGCCTTCGACACCGTTGTAGCAAGTGTGGGTGTGCCGGCGGATATAATCAAACGCGCCAAGTTGATCCGCCAGCGCCCAGGTTTCTTTTTTATCCAGCCACATTAACGGTGTGCGGATTTCAAAAGGGTAAGCCATGGCAAGGTTTAAGGTAACATTCATAGATTTGACGAAAACATCGCGGCAATCGGGATAGCCGCTAAAATCCGTTTCGCACACGCCGGTATAAATAACGCGAATGCCTTGGCTTTTGGCGTAAATGGCGGCGTAAAGTAAAAATAAGGCGTTGCGTCCGTCAACGAAAGTATTCGGCAATTCATTGTCTTTTTGACTGATTGGCGCGTTCGGATCCATTAAGGCGTTGTGGGTAATGGCTTTAATGACGCTGGTATCGAGCACCGTTTGCTTTACCTTTAAATCCTGTGCAATCCATCGGGCTTTTTCCAGTTCAATGGCATGACGTTGACCGTATTGGAATGTGATGACTTCGACATTTTCTGCGCCGAATTCTTGCATGGCGAGAAACAGGCAGGTGGTGGAATCTTGCCCACCGGAAAAAATCACGAGGGCTTTGTTAGGCTGATTTGACATAATAAATCCTGAGTTTTTTATGTGGGAAGGTCGCTAACCACAGCGAACACAAAGAAAAGTGCGGTGAATTTTAGCAAAGAAATAAAGGGATGGAAAATCCCCTTTAAAAAAACGCCGTTGAAACCAACCGCACTTTAATGCCCGATATTTTACCGTGAATGAACTGATCAAACGCGTGTTAATAAAATGCGGTCAAGAACCTATCATTCACCCTCAACCTACGGTTCCCATGCGTGGGGTATTAACATTGGCTGGATAAGGGTGTTGTAGAACAGTTAGAAATTAATGTGGTGGACGTGAAATGGAAATTCAAAGATAATTAGCTTAAAACATAATCAAGTTTAAGGAAAGTTTATGCTGTATATCCCTCAAACAAACCCTGGGCGCTATGTAAGTAGCATCGTGGCATTAAACGTACATAGCCCAAACGGTACTGGCGATTGGCATAGTGCAGCGGCATTGAATGACGATGCTTATCCGCAAGATTTTTACATTTATGGTGAAAGCCAAAAAAGGAACACCAATCATCTATTGGGTAATCTAGGCGTAATTGATGGCACCCAACGATTAAATGAAATGGGATATTACCCTGAAAATTATCCTGTTTGGCTTGCCGACCACCCTCGTGCTTGCGTTGATTACCTCTACACCGCCGTACTTCAAACTGGTTCACTTGGAGAAGTTATGCTTGATGAATGGTTTCCTAGCGATGAAGATAAACAATCGGTTTACGATTTATTGAACCAGCTCGAACCCAATTTAACCGAACAAGAAAGGGAAAACTTACAATTATGGAAACGCAAAAACCCGATAATCTAATCACCGAACGCGATAAACATCACGAAAAATTGATGGTGAGTATCCTGAAAAATCTTACCGATACGCCTTTAGTACTGAAAGGTGGCACAGCACTTTATCTCGGCTACGGCTTAAACCGCTTTTCCGAAGATTTGGATTTTGACTCGTCCAAAAAACTGAATTTACTCAACAAAATCAAAGCGTCCGCCCCACACGGTATTGTGATTGATGATATTAATGTGAAAAAAGATACAGACACAGTGAGTCGTTATATTGTGAATTATCATATCCGTGATACAGGTGTTAAAGATGCACTAAAAATGGAAATTTCTTATCGAACGCCAGCATCAGATGATCAAATTACGGTTAAAGATGGCATTCGTTTTTCATCAGTGGAACGCATTATTGATAACAAACTGCACGCAGCTTATGATAGCGATAACACGCGAACTAAAGGACGTGATTTATTTGACCTACATTTTCTCGCCAAACAATACCCCGAAGCCTTTACGCCTGAACTTGCCGAACGATTAAAAGGTTTCGCTCAAGATCCTGATAAATTAGTCAGCCTATATAGTCAAAATATCCAAGCGGATCCGCTACTTAATAAGATTATGGACGTTGAACAAATTGCACTTGAGCTAAATAAGATGGCAGAAACTATCTATTTCACTCAACAAATGCAAAATCACCCTGCAATGCAAGCATCAATGCCTAATGCTAAAAAACAATTTAAGGCGTTGTTAGATGAAGCTAAAAATAAGAAAGAAGAAACAACACAAAATGTTGTGCCGTCCTCTCTTAAAATGAAATTATAAGCGACAATAACGGTATTTCTACCGCTATTTTCTACCCTATTTGAACGGTTTTAACCGCCAAAATCTTGCCGTACATTCGACAATTCCTTGCTTATGCAATCTAAGTAAAATCCAATTAACCGCTTTATAGTGTTTATTTCCAATATCAACAAATTGCGGGTTTCCTGTTAAAGCTAAAACCTTTTCGGCTATCTCACCGCAAAACGGCCCCTGCCGATTTTCTTGTAATACTTAGGTAACCCATCGTGCTGTAATTAAAGATGATGGTTTAGGTTCTTTTGGCATATACGACTGAATTAACGCATTCATTTCTTGTGTTAAAAGTTGTATTTGAATAGTCAATTCATCTTGCTTTTCTTTTAGTGATAGCAAGCGAGAGATTAATTCGTGCTTGGATAATTTTTGTGACATAATAGAAAAATCCCTATTGAGTAAAATTCCAAGGATTTTAGTATTTTCAATCGGTTAAATCTTTGTGCAACTGCTACATAATGCCGTTAATGCCAATCAATACCCTTCTTCCTGTAAATTCGGCAGAAAAGTTTTGTGTTGAATGCGTTTAACGCGGGTTTCGATGCGTCCGTCGGCGTACAATTCAATTTCACGCCAGCCCGGTTGAGCAGTGTCTAGGGCGAAGGTATTGCTATCCGGTTTGAATTGAATGCCTGTAGAAGGCGTTGCCATAATTTTGTAACCGTTCCATTCGCCGTCCACTTGCTGATGAATATGCCCGTATAAAATGCCTTTCACATTATTAAACGGCGCCAGCGTGTAAGCCAATTCGTGTGCGTTACGCAGATTATGTTGATCCAGCCAGGCGGAATGGGTGGATAAAATATGATGATGCAACACCACTAATGAATAACGCTGCGGATGTTCTTTCAGCTTCGCCATCAGCCAATCCAGCTGATATTGCCCGAGCTGACCGTGGGGCACGCCGGCGATTTGACTGTCCAGTAACAGAATTTGCCAATTTTCTCCTAACAGAATGTGCTTTTTATCACAAATATTGTCACGTTTGAGAATATCAAACATTTTCGGTTGAAAATCGTGGTTGCCGGGGATCCAAAATACGGTTTTCTCAAGGGGCTTAACGCTTTCGCAAAAACGCAGATAGCCTTCTTCGCTGCTGTCTTGAACCAAATCGCCGGTGGCTAACACCAGATCATAATCATAGGATTGTTGCCGAATTTCACTTAACACCTGTGAAAAGCTTTCTTGAGTATTGACCCCCAATAACTCGCCGGTTGCGTCTTTAAATAAATGGGGATCCGTGATTTGAATGACACGAAACACCTCTTGCCGGGTATCATATTTATAGGTATTTAACAAATAAACTCCTATTTCCGTATTAAACTTAGTCTAAATTACCTATGGCATGTTTACAGCCACTGCGCCTGCAATTTTCGGTAATTTAACTCCAGCCACTGTAATCCCATTACTGCAATGCCGTTATCAATTTTACCCTCACAAATCCATTGATACGAGGTTTCCCTACTGACGACATGAACTCGAATATCTTCGTTTTCTTCCGCTAAACCGTGAATGCCACCAATGTTTGTGCTGTCAACGTTACCCACGAACAAATGGATCCGCTCCAGCACGCCGCCCGGGCTGTCCCATACGCTCAAGCAATGTTGCAAATGGCTAATTTGCGCACCCGCTTCTTCTTCACTTTCCCGCAGAGCCACATTTTCCGGCGTTTCGCCTTCTTCTACCATGCCGGCGATGAGTTCCAGCAACCACGGTGATTGTTGCAGTTTCGGGTCATAAGCGCCGATACGCACTTGCTCCACCAAAACCACCTTGTCTAACACGGGGTCATAAGCCACTACCGCCGACGCGGCACCTTTAAGCAGCAGCTCGCGGGTGACGATCCCGCTCCAGCCGCCGTTAAAAAGTTTATGTCGAAACTGAACCTTATTCAGCTTAAAAAAACCTTGATAAACTGTTTCATCCTTTACAATTTCAATATCACTTTGAGTAAATTGCTGAAACTGATACATCTTTCGCTCCTTAAATTACTACCGGCAATTAGGATACTTTCATTTGTAACAAAAAAAAACGTCATTCTTCGCAAAATGTTTAGATTTTTGAACTCGGTCACAAAAGTTTGTGACATCACGTAAACCGATCATAGACCATAGAAATATAACAAAGTATAAACAAAAAAAGTGCGGTCGGTTTTCAGATTGTTTTTCGGGTATGAAAAACGTCTGGAAAACCGACCGCACTTTTACCTTTACCAAAATTACACGAAATATTGCTCGAAAATCTGTGGCAGGTGCTGCTGTAAAACTGCCTTGCCGGCAATGTCCTCATTTTCCCATGCCTGCAATAACACCGCCGCTGAAAATTGCTGTTTCGCCTTTTCCGCCAGGGGAACATAGCTAATATGCCAAGGTTCGTGCCCGATTTTTTTCCCTTCCGGCATTTTCATAAACGGCAGGACGAAATCAAAGTGCGGTAGATTTTCCGCGAGAAATTCGCTCAATCCAAAGAAATAACCGCCTTGTTCATATTCCCAAGGTTCAAGTTGTAATGCCTGACCCGGCGGTAATAAATCAGGATCAAAAATATCAATTTCCGTGCCCCAATGATGGCGGCTCGCCCCCGGCAACGCCGACCAACGCAAAATCACCTGACATTTTTGCCAGTCGTTCAATTTGGTTAAATCTAACGCCTTACCTGCGTCATCATGCACTTTACGTTCAGCGTTAAATTTGCCATTCCAAATCAACTGCTGACGTGCAAAATCACGAAAACTGCTCGCCGGCTGTAAATTAAAGCCATTTTTTACCGCACTTTTTTGTAAGCCTTGAAAGGCTTTCGCTGCCTGCGCCTGTAAGAAATGATTGGGTGAATGGGGTATCGGCAGGTTTACTAAATGTTCACGCGATTTGCCACAAAGCATTTCAGGGGTTAAGCTCATTTTAATGTTCCAATAAATTCACTAACATTTGATGGTAAATCTGACCGCATTTGCCAAGATCTTCCACGCTCACGCACTCGTTTACTTTATGAATGGTGGCGTTAAGCGGTCCGAATTCCACCACTTCCGCGCCCATGAGGGCAATAAAACGTCCGTCTGAGGTGCCACCACCGGTTTCCAATTTCGGCGTAATGCCTGCGATTTGTTGCAGGCTGTCCACCAACGCACTCACCAGTTTTCCCGGTTTGGTTAAAAACGGCTTGCCGGAAAGATTCCATTCAATACGATACTTCAGCCCGTGTTTTTCCAGCATCTCGGCGACTTTCTGCTTAATCATCCCGTCCGTCACTTCCGTGCAATAACGCAAATTAAATTGCACATAAAGCTCGCCCGGAATCACATTATTGCTGCCGGTGCCGGCATGAATATTAGCGATTTGCAGACTGGTTGGAGGAAAAAAGTCATTGCCGTTGTCCCATTGGTATGTGGTGAGCTCCTGCAAGAACGGCGCGGCTTTGTGAATAGGATTCTCCGCCAGATGGGGATAGGCAACGTGCCCTTGAATGCCCTGAATATACAGATTGCCTGTGATGGAACCACGGCGACCGTTTTTCACTACATCGCCCAAGGTTTGCGTACTGGAAGGCTCGCCCACCATGCAATAAGTGATCTTTTCGCCGCGCGCCATTAAGGTTTCCACCACACGCACCGTGCCGTCTTTCGCAGCAGCTTCTTCATCGGAAGTAATTAACAACGCGATGGTGCCTTGATGATTCGGATGGGCTTTTACATATTCTTCCGTTGCCACTACCATTGCTGCCAGTGATCCTTTCATATCCGCCGCACCGCGTCCATAAAGCATATCGTCCACAATTTTTGCGTCGAAAGGCGGATAAGTCCATTGGCTTTCATCGCCCGTCGGCACCACATCCGTATGCCCGGCAAAGGCAATGACAGGATCGCCACTGCCATGTTTCGCCCATAAATTTAGCGTGTCGTTAAAAGGCAGCCATTCAATTTGAAAACCGAGTTTTTCTAACCGTTCTGCAATCAGCTGCTGGCAGCCTTCGTCATTCGGGCTGATGGAAGGACGACGGATTAATGCTTGCGCCAAAGAGACAACTTTTTCTTTCATTAACTATTCCCTATCCCCATACGAGCCGTCTGGGGTTAATTAAACCAAGCCGTTCTACGGCTTTTATATCGCCTCCGGAGGAGGCGAGGATTATCGAACCTAGCACGCCTCGTGCTAGGTGTGTATGAACAATACGTTAATTAAACGCTGCCTGATATTCTTTTTCGCTAAACCCAATCAACGCCTTTCCCTCTTGCAAAATAATCGGGCGTTTGATTAAGGTTGGATTATCGGCAAGCACAGAAAGTGCGGTGGATTTTGAAAGTGTTTTTTTGATTTGCTCGTCAAGATTACGCCAGGTGGTGCTGCGTTTATTCACCAAGTTTTCCCAACCAAATTGTGCTTCCGCCTGTTGTAAAGAAGCCTTATCCAACCCATCCACGCGGTAATCATGCAGTTTGTGTTCAATCTGATGATCCGCAAGCCATTTCAATGCTTTCTTCACCGTGTCGCAGTTTTTAATGCCGTAAACAATAATCATAGTTTCTCCTAAATAAAAAATCCCCATTCAATTCAGAATAGGGATTTTAACCGAAATTCAGCCGATTAGCCTAATAACTTATTGATGCGTTTAATAAACGCTGCCGGGTTTTCTAAGGAACCGCGTTCGGCAAGCATGGCTTGTTCCAGTAACAATTCCACCCAATCGGCGAATTGTGCTTCATCGGCAATTTCAGCGACTTTTTTCACCAAGTGATGTTCCGGATTTAGCTCGAAGGTGTATTTTACTTCCGGCACCGGTTGACCTGCGGCGGCAAAAAGTTTTGCCATTTGCGTGGTCATTTGATCGTTATCGGTGGAAACCACTGCCGGGGTGTCGGTTAAACGGTGGGTTAAACGCACTTCTTTCACACGCCCGCCCAACAAGGTTTTGACGCGCTCAACAAAACTGCCGAAAGATTCGTCTTGTGCTTTTTGTTCTTCCGCCTCTTTGTCCGCCAAATCGCCCAAATCCAGATCTGCTTTGGTGATGCTTTGTAACGGTTTGCCGTCGAATTCCGTTAAGTAACTCAGCATCCATTCGTCAATGCGATCGGATAACAGCAACACTTCAATGCCTTTTTTATTGAACAACTCCAAGTGCGGGCTGTTTCTCGCCGCCACGTAGCTGTCCGCCGTGATGTAATAAATGGCTTTTTGCCCTTCTTTCATGCGGGAAACATAGTCTTCCAAAGACACATTTTGCTCGCTGCTGTCATTGTGGGTGGAGGCAAAACGTAACAATTTGGCGATGGCTTCTTTGTTGGCAAAATCTTCCGCTGGCCCTTCTTTTAACACCAAGCCGAATTCTTTCCAGAACTGTTGGTATTTTTCCGCATCGTCTTTCGCCAATTTTTCCAGCATTTGTAAGGAACGTTTGGTTAAGGCTTTGCGTAACGCCGCCGTGACTTTGTTGTCTTGCAAGATTTCACGGGACACGTTTAACGGCAAATCGTTACTATCAATTAAGCCGCGCATAAAACGCAGATAATTCGGCATGAATTGTTCCGCGTCATCCATGATAAACACGCGTTGCACATAGAGCTTCAAACCGTGCTTATGCTCACGATTAAACAAATCCCAAGGCGCTTTGGACGGCACATAAAGCAGGCTGGTATATTCCTGATTGCCTTCTACTTTGTTATGCGCCCACAATAGCGGGTCGGCGAAATCATGGCTTAAATGCTTGTAGAATTCTTTGTATTCTTCATCGGAAATCTCATTTTTACTACGCGTCCAAAGAGCATCGGATTTGTTGATTTTTTCCCATTTTTCGCCGATTTCTTTGCCTTCGTCCTCATATTCTTTGGTCAGCATTTCCACCGGCAGACCGATATGATCGGAATATTTACCGATAATGTCGCGTAAACGCCATTCATTTAAGAATTCTTTTTCATCGTCGCGTAAGTGCAAAATCACATCGGTGCCACGAGATTTTTTCTCAATGTCCGCTACCGTATAATCGCCTTCGCCTGCCGATTCCCAAAGCACGCCTTTGTCTGCCGGCTCGCCAGCCGCACGGGTTTTCACGGTGACTTTATCAGCGACGATAAAGGCGGAATAAAATCCCACACCGAATTGACCGATAAGCTGGCTATCTTTCGCCTGGTCGCTGCCGAGAGCCGCTAAAAATTCTTTCGTGCCGGATTTGGCGATCGTACCCAAATGATCGATAACCTGCTCGCGGGTCATACCGATACCATTATCGCTTACGGTTAAGGTGCCTTTCTCGCTGTCAAAGCTGATACACACGCGCAATTCGCCGTCGCCTGCATATAAATCCGGATTGGAAAGAGCTTTAAAACGCAATTTATCCGCCGCATCGGAGGCGTTGGAAATCAGCTCGCGCAAGAAAATTTCTTTATTGGAATATAAAGAATGGATCATTAATTGTAACAGTTGTTTGACTTCCGACTGGAAGCCGCGGGTTTCTTGATTTGTACTCATCTTCTTCCTACTTATGTTGATAAATTAAAAACGTTATGGATATAAGTGCGGAAGGCAAAATTTCAAGAGCTGTAGTAAAAAAAGTGCGGTTGAAAATTTAAGTATTTTTTCAACCGCACTTTGATGTTGGAAGTTATTCGGGGAGCACTGTCGGTTTGACAATTTCGCTTGGATAACACCCCAGAATTTTCAGATAATTACTGAATTTTTTTAATTCTTCCAACGCAGCTTGCGTATCAGGGTGGTGAATGTTGGCTTCAATTTCCAAATAAAACATTTCCTCCCAAGGCTTACCGTAAATCGGGCGGGACTCCAGCTTTGTCATATTAATATGGTGCTTTTTAAACACCAATAAGGCGTCAACCAAAGATCCCGCTTGTTGCCCTGTGCTCATTAACAATAGCGTTTTGGTGTGAATTTGCGGGGAGACGCTGTGTGCTTTCTTCGCGATCACGATAAAACGGGTAATATTGTTTTCTTGGTTGGCGATATTGCGTCGCAACACTTTCAAGCCATACAACTTGCCGCCGTCCTCATTACCTAATGCCGCAATATTCGGCTTATTTAAACCGGCAACCAACTGCATGGCATGGGAGGCTACTTTCACAATATTCAATATGCACCCGTAAACCTTGGATAAATTGACTGCATTGTTGAATCACTTGTGGGTGGCTGTACAAGGTATCAATTTTGCTCAAATCATCCTGTTCATTCACTAACACGCAATGTTGAATCGGATAGGCAAGTTCGCCCACCAAAAATAAATCGGTGTGCTGTAACAAATCATACACTTCGTTAATGGCGCCGGAAGTGGTGTTCTCCAACGGCAGAACGCCGTAATCCGCTTCGCCATTACGCACTTTCTCAAACACCTGTTCAAAACTCGCACAACTGATTTCAACCAGTTGCTCCTGATAACGGGTGGCATAATTACGCGCCGCCAGATGAGAATACGAACCGCGTTTGCCGAGAAACGCAATATGAATATCCTGTTCACGCTGTTCATTAAGTTTCTTCTGCAAATAGACCTGCTGCGTTAGCACCGAATCTTCAATGATTTTCTGAAAAATCGAAGTGATATATTGCGGTTCAAGCTGATAGTTTTCGTTTTCCGTGAACTGTATCAGTTCCTGCAATAACTGTTCTTCACGGGCGGCATCACGCAACGGCTTTTGCGTCACTTCTTTGCTCCGCACCACATCAAACGCCAAACGATGGCGCTCGGACAGCAGTTTCAATAAACTACGGTCAATTTGCGTAATTTGCCGACGAATTTCACTTAAATCCAATGACATAATATTTCCTTTGTATTCACATTTGTTACACCTCAAAGGCAATAAATAAAATAAGTATTGAAAATATATTACTTTTTTAACCGCACTTTTATGGAAAAGAAAGACAAAAAAATCCACTATTTTAAGGTGGCTTTATGAAAAGGTAGCGAAAAAAAGAGCTATATTTCCGAAGAAATATAGCTCTTAGAATCATTTTATTAAATCAATATTTGTGCGGGAGAAATATAACCTTGTGGGACTTGTTCTTTGTCTTCGAAGGTTACGAGTTCCCACGCTTCTTGATTATCCAATACCGCTCTTAATAATTTATTGTTTAAACCATGACCTGATTTATAGGCTTTGAAATCACCGATAATGTTATAACCACACATATATAAATCACCAATAGCATCCAGCATTTTGTGACGGACCAGTTCATCTTTGAAACGCAAACCGTCCTCATTCAGAATGCGATAATCATCCAGTACGATAGCATTATCTAAACTGCCGCCTAACGCTAAACCTTGAGATTGAAGATACTCAATATCTTTCATAAAACCAAAAGTTCTCGCGCGGCTGATTTGCTGAACAAATGCTTGCGCGGAGAAATCCATCACATAATTACGTACATCTTCGCTAATTACCGGATGATTAAAATCAATAGTGAAATTCAAACGGAAACCATTATAAGGAGAAAATTCCGCCCATTTATCACCATCTTCCACGCGAACTTTTTGTTTGACACGAATGAATTTTTTCGGTGCATTTTGTTCTTCAATGCCTGCATCTAATAATAAATAAATAAACGGGCTTGCACTACCATCCATAATTGGAATTTCAGGCGCATCCACTTCAACAATAATGTTATCGATACCAAGTCCTGCTAAAGCCGCATTTAGATGTTCAACCGTTGAAATTCGCACACCCTGCTCATTCACTAAACAAGTACAAAGCATAGTATCGTGCACTGCATTAGCATTCGCCGGAAAGGTAACCGGCGGATTCAAATCGGTGCGGCAATAAACAACACCGGTATTCGGCATTGCAGGACGTAAAACCAAAGTAACCTTATCACCACTGTGTAATCCCACACCGGTAACTTTTATACTTTGTTTTAATGTTCTTTGTTTAATCATAACCTTTCTCTTAACTTGCTGTTACCACAAGATAATATTATTTATCGCCATTACGCATAAAACCTTGAACATTGAACAAATTAGTATCTTTCAAGCGTTCGGTAATCGGCGTATCTAAATCGTCTCTACTACGTTGTACGTTTTGCTGGTTATTGGACAAATTATTCGCATCCTGTGCACTATGTCCATAAGTTGGCGCATTTGTTCTCGGCGCGCCGAACTGAGTATTTATCGGTTGATTATTCGGGGCTGCTTGTGGACGTGGAGAAATTTGAATCTCCGGCGCTTCGGGTTCACCAATACCTGTTGCAACAATGGTTACGCGGATTTCATCCACCATATCAGGCACCAATGTTGTACCGACTACAACCGTAGCCTCATCAGAAGCAAATGCTTTAATTGTATCGCCTACTGCCTGGAACTCGGTTAAGCCTAAGTCCATACCGGCCGTAATATTAACCAATACCCCTCTGGCACCGGATAAATCCACACGCTCTAACAAGTCACTTTTCACTGCAATTTTAGCTGCATCTTCCGCACGACCTTCACCCGGTGAACCCAATGCAGAACCAAAACCAATCATTGCCTGCCCCATCTCCGACATTACGGTACGAACATCGGCAAAGTCCACGTTAATTAAACCCGGAGAGGTAATCATATCCGAAATACCGGTAACAGAATTACGCAACACATCATTAGCGGCGGAGAAAGCTTGCATTAATGTTGCATTTTTCGGCATAACCTTGGCTAATTGTTCATTTGGGATGATGATTAGGGAATCTACATGTTTGGATAATTCTTTAATCCCCATTTCGGCGAACATCATTCGTTTCTTACCTTCAAAAGCAAATGGCTTGGTAACCACAGCAACGGTAAGAATACCCAATTCTTTTGCGATTTGAGCGACTATCGGTGCAGCACCTGTGCCTGTACCACCACCCATGCCGGCAGCGATAAACACCATATCAGCGCCTTCTAACATTTGACGAATGGCATCCTGATCGTCTTCTGCGGCTTTACGTCCGACATTCGGGTTGGCACCCGCGCCCAAACCCTTGGTGGTATTCGCACCAATTTGAACCGTTTGCTGCACTTGGCTTTTACGCAATGCCTGTGCATCGGTATTAATGGCATAGAACATGATTTTTCCATGTTCATCAGTGTTCAACATTGTTTCATCAACAAGGGCACCGCCAATATCATCTTTAACCATCGTGGCAACCATGTGGTTAACGGCATTACCGCCACCGCCACCGACACCGACCACTTTAATCAGTGCTCCATTCATTTCACCGAGATCATAATCTACTGGCTCAAACATACTTATTCTCCGTCACTGCCGACACACTATCAGCATATATTAAAACCCAAACTGTTCATATTGTAGATGAAAAATCAAAATTCTCAAAATTCCGACCGCACTTTATTAAAAATTTTTTTCACTACCTTACCGCATGCGCTAAAAAATCCGCTATCCGAATTCTCATCATTAAGCGGCCCTTCATCCTCATTGCTATGTTCATATTGCAACAAACCAATGACAGTCGCGTATTGCGGTTTGTTCACATAATCGGTCAAACCGGTAATATTTAGCGGGCTACCAATTCTCACCTGCGCATTTTGCCCAAACACTTCCGCCGCACTATCTTTCAAGTCTTCAATTTGTGCACCACCACCGGTAATCACAACGCCGGCAATGAGATCAAACTTAATATGTTTAGCTTCCAAATCCGTTTTCAAATAAATTAATTCATTTTTCACCAAACTCAATAGTTCTTTATAACGGGCCGAAGTTACTAAAGAAAGCTGTTCTTTTGTTAATGTGCGAGGGCCTCGCCCGCCGATACTGGAAACTTCAATTTTCTTGTCGGCATGATATTTCGGCGGCGTTAATGCACTACCATGATTCACTTTGATGCTTTCCGCCTCCATTCTAGAAGTGGCACAAGCATACGCAATATCATCGGTGACACGATTACCGGCATAAGGAATCACTTTACTGAAACGCAATGCACCGTTGATATACACCATAATGTCCATGGTACCGGCACCGAAATCAATCAAACAAACCCCTAAATCTTTTTCATCTTCGGTTAAAACGGAATAGCTGGAAGCCAAGCCTGAGAACACAATCTTATCGACTTTTAATTTACAACGTTCTACCGCCTTCTTCAGGTTATTTAACCAGTCCTGATGACAAGCGATTAAGTGAGTCTGCGCTTTTAAACGAACACCTTGTAAGCCCAACGGATTTTTAATGTTCATTTGCTTATCGACAGCAAATTCTTGCGGAATAATGTGAAGTAACGACAATCCTTCCGGCATTTTAACCGAGCTTGCCGTGTGAATAGCAGAATCAATTTCATCTTGGGTCACCTCGCCTTCGGCAATAGGTACAAAGCCATTCTCATTCAGGCTTTGAATATGCTCACCGGTAATCGCCAAAGTCACGCTCATAATCCGGCAATCGGCAACGGATTCGGCCGCTTCAATAGCCCGTTGAATAGATATAACCACCGCATTGAGGTCAGTAATGCTTCCTTTATCGATCCCTTTAGACGGACAACTGCCCACGCCAAGCACATTTACGACACCGTCCGGTAAAACTTCACCGACTACGGCAACGACTTTAGAAGTACCCACTTCCAAACCAACAATCGTCTTTGATTCCACAATTTTAGACATTTTCTAACTTCACACTGTTAATCATTAATTTAAATCAACCATACCCACCGAAGCACCGGAAGCGTAACGCAAATCCACATAGGAGAGTTTTTTATTTTCAGGCACCTCAATTTGCGGATAAATGGTCACAAAACGATCCAGTTTTGTTTTCCACTCACCACGCCCAAGTTTCAGCACCACATCATTATCCAATACCACCTGCCAAGCGCCGCGTGCGTCAATAGCAACCGCTTTAAGGGTTAACCCTTTTTGTTTTAAATCGGCATAAATTCTATTCCAGGCATCCAGCACTTTTTCACTTTGGAAATCGGGTCCGGACAAACGAGGCAGATGCTGCTCTTTCAATTTATTCATCGGCAGCTGAAAAACCACGCCGTCTTTTGAGAGGAATTCGGTTTCGTTCCAAATAGCGACCGGTTGATACTCCGTAACCCAAATGCTTAACCTGTTCGGCCACATTTTGCGAACAACCGCGCCTTTAATCCAAGGCATTGTCTCAATTTGTTCACGAATTAAATCGGCATCCTGACCGAAAAACCCTTTAAGTTCTCCCATTTTCAGCAGGGCTTCGCGCACATCCGCATCATCGGTAAAATTCGGCGTGCCGACCAAAGCAAATGCGCTGATTGGCTTACTATCTAATTTTTCTAAAAAATTTTGCCAATTTGAACAAGAATAGAACAAAATGCCAACGCATAATAGCACAAGTAATAATTTAATTTGCACAAAAACTTTTGATTTAGGTTCACCATATCTTATATTTTGTGGGGTTTTGCGTTTTAGTAAATTCATTCCGCGCTCAACTCTAAAATTTTCTCAACCAACTGCGCAAAAGAATAGCCGACCGTTGCCGCCGATTTCGGGAATAAACTGTGGCTGGTCATGCCAGGGTTGGTATTAACTTCCACCAAACGGAACTTTCCTTCCGCATCCGCCATCACATCAATACGGCTCCAACCACGACAGCCCACCACATCATAGGCCTGTTTTACCAAACGGCGGAGCTCCTGTTCACGCTCCTCGCTTAATCCCGCCGGGCAAAAATATTGCGTATTGTCAGAGATGTATTTCGCGTCGTAATCATAAAACTCACCTTCCGGCACAATTTTAATGGAAGGCAAAACTTCATTATCCAGCACCGGCACGGTAAATTCATCGCCGGCAAGCCATTCTTCAATTAACACCGTGTTATCGAATTTAAGCGCGAAATCCACCGCACTTTCCAGTTCATCCACAGCTTTGACTTTGGTTAACCCCACGCTGGAACCTTCCAGAGAAGGCTTAACCATCAGCGGTAATCCTAGCTTTTTGACCACAGACTCCGGGTTTAAGTTTACTCTATTTTCCGTCGTCACGATTTCCATCTCGGCGACCGGCAAACCAAATGCCTTCCACAACATTTTAGTACGCATTTTATCCATAGTTAACGCAGAAGTCATCACGCCGCAACCGGTATAAGGAATGCCGATTTGCTCTAATAAGCCCTGCATCGTGCCGTCTTCGCCGCCGCGACCGTGCAAAATATTAAACACGCGATCAAATCCCTGTTCTTTTAAGGTCGCTACCGGAAAGGTTTTCGGATCAATCGGATGGGCGTCATACCCTTGTTTACGCAACGCATTTAATACTGCTTCCCCCGAATTTAAAGACACCTCGCGTTCTGCGGAGGTTCCGCCTAATAAAACGGCGATTTTTTCCTGTTTTAATGTTTTACTCATCTTATTATCCACTTATTCTTTCGTCCAACATTCCACCAACTGACGTGAAAGTTTACTCACGCTACCGGCGCCCTGCGCCAAAATTAAATCGCCATCCTGAATAATCTGATCGAGCACCTCACCCAACTGTTCCGTATCGGAAACCAAAATCGGATCCACTTTTCCCAGATTACGAATAGAACGGCACAATGCCTTACTATCCGCGCCTACTATCGGCGCTTCGCCTGCCGGATACACATCCAACATAATCAACGCATCCACTTGAGATAACACCTGCACGAAATCATCAAATAAATCGCGGGTGCGGGAATAACGGTGCGGCTGGAAAATCATCACAATACGTTTATTTTCCCAGCCTTGACGCGCCGCTTGAATGGTAACGCCCACTTCCGTCGGATGATGACCGTAATCGTCCACCAACATCACTTTACCGTTCGGGCGGATAAATTGTCCCAATTGATCGAAACGACGTCCTGCGCCTTGGAAATCCGCCAACGCGGCTAAAATAGCGTCATTTTTAATGCCTTCTTCTTTGGCGACCACCAAGGCGGCGGTAGCATTCAGTGCATTATGGCGTCCCGGCACATTCAGCAACACATCAATACGCTCACCGTTCGGGCAAATCACCGTGTAATGCCCCTGAAAACCGGTTTGTTGATAATCTTCAATGCGATAATCGGCATTTTCACTAAAGCCGTAAGTGATCACCTGACGCCCGACCAGCGGAACCAACTCCATCAGCACCTCATCATCGGCACATAACACCGCCAAACCATAAAACGGCAAATTATGCAGAAAATTCACATAGGTTTGTTTCATTTCATCAAAATCGCCGTGATAGGTATCCATGTGATCCGGTTCAATATTCGTCACGATGGAAATCATCGGTTGCAAATGCAGAAAAGACGCGTCACTTTCGTCGGCTTCGGCGATCAAATAACGGCTACAGCCTAAATGAGCATTGGTGCCTGCGGATTTCACCAAGCCACCGTTAACGAACGTCGGGTCCAATCCCGCTTCGGCGTAAATCATGGAAACCATCGCGGTAGTGGTGGTTTTACCGTGCGTACCGGCAACGGCAATACCGTGGCGGAAACGCATTAACTCCGCCAGCATTTGTGCACGTTGAATCACCGGAATACGGGCTTCTTTCGCCGCCATCACTTCCGGGTTATCGCCATGAATGGCAGAGGAAATCACCACCACGCTGGCGCCTACAATATTCTCCGCTTGATGTCCGATAAACACTTTCGCCCCGGCTTTGGTTAAGCACTGAGTAACTGCACTTTCGGCAATATCCGAACCGGAGATCGAATAGCCTTCGTTCAATAAAATTTCCGCAATACCACACATCCCCGCGCCGCCGATGCCGATAAAATGAATTTGTTTTACTCGGCGCATTTCCGGAATGATGTTTCTAATCTGTTGATGATAATTTTCCATGATTATTTCCTTCTCTCCCGTGCGAATCATCAGAGGCAAAAACACCGCGAAAAACGACCGCACCTTTCGCTTAGCTCGCGACGTCTTCAATCACCTCGGCAACCCGTTTTGCCGCTCTCGGTGTCGCCATTTTTTTTGCATTTAACGCCATGGTTAATAATTTTTCACGATCCGCCAATAACGGGGTTATTTCGCGCAACAGACGTTCTTCGGTAAATTCCGGCTGCTCAATAATGACTGCCGCGCCTGCATCCGCTAAATATTTCGCATTCAAAAACTGCTGACGATCTTTATGTTGAAACGGCACGAAAATTGCCGGTGTGCCCACCGCCGCCAGTTCGCATACGGTCAACGCGCCGGAGCGGCAAATGACAATGTCCGCCCACGCGTAGGCTTCCGCCATGTCGTCAATAAATTCGGTGGCAACGCCGTTGTGATTTGCCTGATAAACTTCTTCAATGCCCGCCAAATTGCCTTTGCCAACCTGATGGCGCACATAAATATCCAATCCCTGCGCGGTAAGTTTCACCGCCACTTGCGGCACGGTTTGATTCAGCACTCGTGCCCCTTGGCTACCGCCGACTACTAAAATGCGCAACGTTTTATTACGCGCGGCAAAACGCTGTTGCGGCGCTTCCGTTTGGAATAAATCACGGCGCACGGGGTTGCCCACCACTTCCGCATGAGGAAAGGCGTTCGGGAACGCTTGCAGCACGCGGGTGGCAATTTTTGACAACCCACTATTGGTCAACCCGGCAATGGCATTTTGTTCATGCAACACCACCGGCACGCCGCAGAGTTTCGCCGCAAGCCCGCCCGGACCGGACACATAACCGCCCATGCCTAATACGGCGTTAGGCTGATATTGCTTGATGATATTACGCGCCTGACATACTGCGCGCAAAATGGCAAAAGGCGCCAATAATAAACTCTTGATGCCTTTGCCGCGTAAACCTGAAATTTGGATAAATTCGATGGGAATGCCGTGTTTTGGAACCAATTGAGCTTCCATTCTGTCTTTGGTGCCCAGCCAGCGGATTTCCCAGCCTTGCTGTTGTAATTCTTGTGCAACGGCAATGGCAGGAAAAACATGTCCGCCCGTTCCGCCTGCCATCACTAATAATTTTTTACCCATATTTCTTCTCTAAAAAAACACTGAAAAAAACGACCGCACTTTAGTCATCCCGTAATCGCGCCTGACCGCCACGCATTAAGCGATTTTCATGGTCAATACGCAATAACATACCGATGGTGACGGACATAATGATGATACTGGAACCGCCATAGCTGATGAGCGGGAACGTTAAGCCTTTGGTCGGCAACATACCAAGCGCCATACCGAGGTTGACGAAGCCCTGGAAGAAAATCCAGAAACTGATACCAAACGCTAAAAAACCTTTAAAGCGCTGTTCTAACATTAAGGATTCGCGCCCGATTTTCATGGCACGAAAAACCAACAACCCAAGCAAAATAATAATAACGAAAATGCCGAAGAAACCAAATTCTTCACCCACAATCGCCATCACAAAGTCCGTATGCGCTTCGGGCAAATATTCCAGTTTTAAGATGGAATTGCCTAACCCCTCGCCGAAAAAGCCGCCGCGCCCGAACGCCATTAAGGAGTTGGATAATTGGAAACCGGTATCATAAGGGTCTTTGAAAGGATCCATAAAACCTATGATACGTTTCAGTCGATAAGCGGAAGAAAGCACCAACCACACGAACATGAACACGCCCATACTGATTAAACCGATGAACTGCCAGAAGTTGGCACCGACGATAAATAATAAGCCGAAAGTGATAATAAATAATACGACAGTACTTCCCAAATCAGGTTGTACAATCAGAAAACAACCCATGACACCCATCACCACAAAGGGCTTAAACGCGCTCAGTTTGCGACTACGCACTTCGTCATAACGGCGGGTGAAATAACTGGCGAGGAAACAGGTTAAGGCTAATTTGGCGAATTCCGCCGGCTGGAAATTAAATAACCCCATAGGAATCCAACGGCGTGCGCCGTTAACTTCACGCCCGATGCCCGGAATCATCACAAGAACAAGCAGAATAATCGCAACCCAAAATAATCTGGCATGCCATTTTTGCCATTTTTCCATGGAAATTTGTAAGGTGATGTAACAGGTGAAACAGGACAAAATGATGTAAATAATATCGCGTTTGACAAAATAAAAAGCATCATTATACAAGCGGGTCCCCACCGGAATGGAAGCGGAGGACACCGCTAATAAACCGATGAGCAACAACACCAAATACAACCACAATAACGCGCGGTCGTATAGCAAACTGGTCGGCGCCACTGTGGTGGCGTTTTGACTGCTTTCTTTGAACCTATCCCAAAATCCCATGTGCCAACCCGTCTTTAACTTAAGCGTGACAAACGCGTAAATTCATCACCGCGAGCTTCAAAACAGCTGAATTGATCCAAACTGGCGCAAGCCGGTGATAACAGCACCATGTCGCCTGCCTGTAGCTGCGGACGAATCGCCGCAATGGCGTGTTCCATGGTGTCAAATAATTGGCTTTGGGAAGAGAGTGCGGCTAACTGTTTGCCGTCGCGACCGAAACAATAGCAGTAAATGTGCGGTTGATTAATTAAGCGTGCCAATTCGGAGAAATCCGCGCCTTTGCCGTCACCGCCGAGCAATAAATGGAGCTTGCCCGCTACCTGCAAACCGGTTAAGGCGGCAACGGTGCTACCCACATTAGTGGCTTTGGAATCGTTAATCCAGCGCACGCCGTCAGCGATATGCGCCACTTGGAAGCGGTGCTCCAAACCACCGAACGCACAAAGTGCGGTTCGAATTCCGGTTAAATTTATGCCTGCCGCCTGTGCCAACGCAATGGCAGCCAAGGCATTCATGTAATTATGGCGACCGGTCAATTTCATTTCATCACAGGCTAACACCGCTTCATCGTACGCCATTAAATAGGTTTTGTTATTTTCGGTTTTTAACCAATAATCCGCGTGGTTTTCACCAAAAGAAACCTGCTTTTGCGGTCGCTGGGTCGTTGGCAACGTCAATGCATCTTCCGCATTAATCACCGCCGTTTGGCAATGATTGTAAATGTTTAATTTCGCGTGGCGATAATCCTGCAGATCCACATAGCGATTCATGTGATCTTCGGTCACGTTTAATACTGTTGCCGCCACAGCCTTGAGGGAATAGGTGGTTTCCAATTGGAAGCTGGACAGTTCCAACACATACAAATCATGTTGTTGATTTAACAGGGAAAGTGCCGGAATACCAATATTGCCGCCCATACCCACTCTTAAACCGGCGGCCTTCGCCATTTCCGCCACCAATGTGGTGACAGTGCTTTTACCGTTGGAACCGGTAATTGCCACAATCGGTTTATCCGCCTCGCGACAGAATAATTCGATGTCGCCCACCACCTCGACACCTGCTTGAAGTGCGGTCTGAATTTCAGGTGTTTTTACCGCCAGCCCCGGGCTGATAACAATCAGATCGCTTTCCAGCAGCCATTGCTGGTTTAAACCGCCCGTATGCAGAGGAATCGCTTTATCAAGCTGCTCAGCGCCCGCAGGATGTTGACGCGTATCTATGACACGCACATCCGCCTGTTTGGCACGCAGAAAATCCACACAGGATAAGCCTGTTTTGCCTAACCCGATTACCGTGACTTTTTTATCTTGATATTGCATTGAAATTCTCTCTCAAAAATGACCGCTTAACGCAGTTTTAACGTCACCAAACCGATTAACACGAGCATCAGGGAAATGATCCAGAAACGCACAATCACGCGCGGCTCCGGCCAGCCTTTTTTCTCGAAATGGTGATGAATCGGCGCCATCAGGAAAATACGTTGTTTATTACGCAGTTTGTAGGAGCCCACTTGTAAAATGACGGACAGGGTTTCCATGACAAACACGCCGCCCATAATTAATAATAAAAATTCCTGACGCACTAACACGGCAATCACGCCCAGCGCACCGCCTAATGCTAATGAGCCTACATCGCCCATAAACACCTGCGCAGGATAAGTATTGAACCAAAGAAAACCCAAACCGGCACCCACAATGGCGGTACAGAACACCACTAATTCCGCACTGAATTTAATATACGGAATGTGTAAATATTCGGCGAAATTAATGTTCCCCGTCGCCCATGCCACCAAGGCAAATGCACCGGCAACAAGCACCGTCGGCATAATTGCCAAGCCGTCCAAGCCGTCGGTGAAATTCACCGCGTTACTGGAGCCGACGATAACGAAATAAGACAGCACGATATAAAAGACACCGAGTTGTGGCATAAATTCTTTAAAAAACGGCACCACCAAACGGGTAGCATCGGTATCTTTACCCATGGCGTACATACCGAAAATTGCCACTAGAGCGACCACGGACAGCCAAAAATATTTCCAGCGGGCAATTAAGCCATCGGTACTTTTGCGGGTAATTTTGCGGTAATCGTCCACAAAACCGACCGTGCCATAACCGAATAACACGAATAAACTGAACCAAACGTACGGATTACGCAAATCCGCCCAAAGTAAGGTACTCACGCCGATGGCAAATAAAATCATCACGCCTCCCATGGTCGGTGTGCCTTTTTTGGCAAAATGACTTTCCGGTCCGTCGTTACGCACGACCTGACCGAATTTTAACATTTGTAAGCGACGAATAACTTTCGGACCAATCCATAAAGACACTAAAAGCGCGGTCAATAAGGCTAAAATAGCGCGCACGGTAATATAGGAAATAACGTGGAAACTCGAATAATATTTGGTTAAAAACTCAGCAATCCAAACTAACATAAAAAATTACCTTTTAATAAATCGATCACTTCTTCCATTTTCATGCTGCGTGATCCTTTCACCAAAACAACGACTTTTTGTTGTGCTAATTGTTGTTGAATAATCGGTGTTAAATAAGTTACAAGTTCCGTTTTATCGGTAAAATGGCGTCCCGAATTAACCGCACTTATAACGCCACTGGAACACCCGAAAGAAAGCACTAAGTCTAACTTGGCGGCATGAGCGAACTCCCCCACCTCTTGATGGCAAAGTTGCGCATTATCGCCTAATTCGCCCATATCACCAACAACAAAGACGCGAAAAGCAGGATATTTTTGTAACACGGAAATCGCCGATTTCATAGATCCCACATTGGCGTTGTAAGTATCGTCCAGCAATAACAGATTTTCACAAGGCTGAATCGGGAACAAACGCCCTTTCACCAAAGAGGGCGTTTCCAACCCTTTTTTCACCTGCGCCGTGGTGGCACCCACGTTCATCGCCAAGGCAGTTGCCGCCAACGCATTAGAGATATTATGCTCACCCAAATACGGTGAATTGATTTGCACGCGGCCTTGCGGCGTGTGGAGTAAGAAATAGGCGCCTTGTTCGGAGAAATGAATTTGTTCGGCGTAAAAATCCGCCCGCGGGTTATCGTAAGCAAAATACTGCACGGCGTGCCGACCGATGTCCGCCTGCCATTTTTGCTGATAATTATGTGCCAAATTGATAATGGCAACGCCGTTTTCCGTCAAGCCGCGAAAGATTTCGCCTTTTGCCGTCGCCACGCCGTCAAGGGAACCAAAACCTTCCAAATGCGCCGCCATGACATTATTGACCAGCGCCACATCAGGTTGCGCCAAGGAAGTCGTGTACGCGATTTCGCCGATATGATTGGCGCCGAGTTCGATCACCGCGAATTTATGCTGTTCTGTTAAACGTAACAAAGTGAGCGGCACGCCGATGTCGTTGTTAAAATTGCCTTGAGTAAATAAAACGTCGTCAGAATCCACCGCACTTTGTTGCAAAATGGAGGCAACCATCTCTTTCACCGTGGTTTTACCGGAAGATCCCGTCATCGCCACCACTTTCGGGTTAATTTTTTCACGCAGCCATTTGGCAAGCCGCCCCAAAGCAAGACGACTGTCTTTAACGATAAGCCGGGCGATATTGCCTTCTGTCGGATGTTCAACCACCGCCGCCACACAACCTTGTTCGGCAGCTTTGGCAACATAATGGTGCGCATCAAAATTTTCGCCTTTAAGGGCAAAAAATAACCCTTTATTGACCGCCTGACGGCTATCCGTACTCACGTTTTCGACGATAACCGTACCATCGCCCATGAGTTCTGCTCCTAAAATGGCGGCAATTTGTGAAAGAGATAATGTAATCATTTGTTTTTATTGAGATAAATAGTTACGAACCACTTCCTGATCGGAAAAATGATATTTGGTTTTGCCGATAATTTGATAGTCTTCGTGCCCTTTACCGGCAATTAAAATAACGTCATTTTCCACTGCACTTTTAATCGCGGTAGCAATGGCTTGTGCACGCTGATGAATAACTTGCACGCTTTGCGGATGAACAAAACCGTTTAAAATATCCGCCATGATTTTCTTCGGTTCTTCCGTGCGTGGATTGTCGTCGGTGGCAATAACATGATCCGCCAACTGCTCGGCAATTTTTGCCATTAGTGGGCGTTTACCGCTGTCACGATCGCCGCCACAGCCAAAAATGCACCAAAGTTTACCACGGCAATGTAGTCGTGCCGCCTGTAAGGCTTTTTCCAATGCGTCGGGTGTATGTGCATAATCCACAATCACCGTCGGTTTCTGTGGTGTGTGTAGCATTTCCATACGACCGCATACGCCGGTTAATTTATGTACGCTGTTAATGAGGCCGGATAAGGGATAATCAAGCGTTAGCAAGGTTGCGGTCACCAACAATAAATTGCTCACATTAAACGCACCGATAAGCGGGCTTTGTAATTCGCCGTTGCCCCAGGAGGATTCAAACTGAATCGTTGCACCTTTGTGATTAAAACGCACATCGACAGCTTTCAGCCAGTTGGCTTGTTGCGGGAGAAAATCCGCCTTAGCGCTGACCGCCACAGCATGAGGCATTTCCGCCAACCACACCGCACCGACGGGATCATCCGCGTCAATAATCTGATAACGACTATCCAGCTCGGTAAACAGGCGTTTTTTTGCCGCTGCGTAATTTTCCATGGTGTGATGGTAATCCAAATGATCGCGGCTTAAATTGGTAAACACCGCCGCGCTGAAATGCACGGATTCTACCCGATGCTGTACCAAACCATGGGAAGACACTTCAATCGCCGCAAAGTCTGCCCCTTTTGCGACGAAATCCGCCAGCGAAGATTGAATCTCGACGGCGGAACCGGTGGTATTAGCGGCTTCTTTTACCTGACCGAATAAACCGTTACCGATGGTGCCCATCACAGCACCGGTGTGTCCTAACAGTTGCGTCCATTGTGCCAATAATTGGGCAGTTGTAGTTTTGCCGTTGGTACCTGTCACGCCCACCAAAGTTAAGTGTTTGGAGGGATATTGATAAAACACATCGGCGAGACGGGATAAATTTTCGCTTAGCCGATAAAAGGCAATGAGAGGAATCCCCTGTTCGTAATGAACCTGAAGATGTTGCTGTGCAGAATCGGCTTCAAAAATGACCGCACTTGCGCCGTTGCGTAAGGCTTGCGGAATGTATTGGCGACCGTCGGTTTGGTGCCCTTTAATGGCAATAAAAAGACAGCCGGCCTTTGCAGTACGGCTGTCTAATGTCATTTCGGTAAGGTTGATGTCTCCGGCAATATCAATCCCTAAAAGTGCGGTTAATCGGTGCATTGTTTTTTCTCATCAATTTAGTTTACGCCACTCGCTTTTTTATCACTCAAACGCACAGTGCGTTTTACCGTTTTTTCCTGCCCCAAACCATCCGGCGCAATATTGTTGGCGCGTAATGCGTAACCCATAATGCTGGAGAACAACGGTGCAGATACTGCACCACCGTAGTATTGACCTGCTTTCGGATCGTTAATCAGAACCACCAAAGCATAACGTGGGTCGGAAATCGGTGCGATACCTGCGGTGTACGCCACATATTTATCTACATAACGACCGTTTTCCAATTTTTTCGCCGTACCGGTTTTCACACCGACACGATAACCATCCACCATGGCACGACCGTTTTTAATCGCCACTTTTTCCATCATGTTAACCACTTCACGGGTGATTTTTTCAGAGAACACACGATTCCCCACTACCGGCGGATCTACTTTAGTAATGGATAACGGGCGATAAATCCCAAAACTGCCTAACGTCATATAAGCACGTGCAATTTGTAAAGGCGTAGCATTGATTCCGTAACCATAAGCCACATTGGCGCGCTCAATATCCGACCAACGGGCACGATGTGCATTCAATAAACCGGATTGCTCACCGATTAAACCTAAATCCGTTGCTTTACCTAATCCCGCATTTTGATAGGTTTCCATCAACGCATTCGGCGGCATACGCAACGCCAAACGGCTCACACCACGGTTACTGGAGTTTTCCAAAATACCGTCTAAAGTTAATTTATCACGAGGTGCCACGTCTTTGACTGCATGACCGTTTAAGACTAACGGACCGGTATTAATCACTTCGTCACGACGCACTGCACCACGTTGAAGTGCGGTCAAAACAACGAACGGTTTTACAGTGGAACCCGGTTCAAAGGTATCGGTAATCGCACGATTTCGCGTCAATTCGGATTTCAGACCGGTACGGTTATTCGGGTTATAAGACGGCGCATTCGCCATCGCCAGCACCTCACCGGTCCGTACATCCACCAACACGGCGGTGCCTGATTCCGCTTTATTTTCCGCCACCGCTTTCTTAATTTCACGGTACACCATGGATTGTAATTTTTCGTCGATACTTAAGGTCACGTCTTGCGCATCATATTTCTTCACATCCGCAATATTTTCCACGATATTGCCAAGTTTATCTTTACGATAAGTACGCAAACCGGACTTGCCGATCAACATGGAATCAAAACTTTTCTCGATACCTTCAATACCCGCCCCATCAATGTTGGTATAACCAATTAAATGTGCGGTTTCTTCCACACGAGGATAAAAACGGCGAGACTCTGATTTCAACACAATGCCGGTAATTTTTAAATCTTTAACATAGCTTGCCAGTGTCGGGGAAATCTGACGGGATAAATACACGAAGCGGGATTTCGGATCTTTTTCCACCCGTTTAAGTAAATTGCTGTATGAAATACCCAAGGCTTCCGCCAGTTTTTGCCAACGTTCTTTATCCTTCAGCGAGTTTTCATCAAAAATGAATTTTGGATCGGCAACCACGGAATACATCGGCACGCTAACGGAAAGCAACTGACCATTACGATCTAAAATCGAACCGCGTACGAACTGTACTTCCTGTTTGCGCAAGGAGCGCTTATCCGCCTCGTTAACCAACGGATCGGCATTCACAATTTGAATGTAAGCCGCTTGAGCGATAAGTGCGGTTAACCCCACCACAATAAAACTTAGTGCGGAGAAATAACGGCCTTTCAGGAAACTTCTTTCATAGACTTGTTTCGGTTTGTTCGGTTTTACCGCAGAACCGCTTTTAGAAGAAGTTTTTGTCGTTTTCTTTGGTTTTAAAGGTTTTACCGATTTATTAAATTTCACCATTTTCATCACCTTCAGCTTTACTCAAGAATAACAACTTCTTGTTCGGGGGTTGCACGCTGCATGCCTAATTGTTTGGCAATTGCTTCAATTCGAGTGTTATCGCTTTGTGTCGCCTCTTCCAATTTTAAATTTAAAAATTCGTTTTCTAATGCTTGGTGCTGAAGAACCAAATCGCCTTTTTCCGCCACCAGACTCCGCGTTTTATGGGTAATCCACACTGTGCCGAGCGCAGTAATGACAATCAAAAATAACAAGATAAAGACAAACTTATTCGACGTAAATAAGTCTTCCATAATAATGTCTTGTAACGGGTATCTATCGTTATTTTCCAACATCAGTTTATTCTCTCCGCAATGCGCAACACGGCACTTCTGGCTCTTGGGTTTTGTACAATCTCGGCTTCACTCGGCATAATCGCTTTACCGATCACTTTTAACCTCCGATTGCGCTGAATTTGATCTTCGCGTAACGGAAGCCCTTTCGGAATGACTTCGCCTTGGCTTTGTTTGCGCATAAATTGCTTGACCATACGATCTTCCAGCGAATGGAAACTGATCACGGATAAACGCCCCTTAGGGGCTAACACGCTTAATGCGGACTGCAATACATTTTCCAATTCATCCAACTCGGCATTAATATAAATCCGAATTGCCTGAAAGCTGCGGGTTGCCGGATGTTTGTATTTATCTTTAAACGGCACTGCCTGTGTAATGAGTTCTGCGAGTTGCAAAGTGCGCGCTAAAAATTCACCGCCATTTTGCACCGCACTTTTGTTGTAGTCGACGATGACTTTGGCGATGCGCTTGGCAAAACGTTCCTCACCGAAGGTTTTTAACACCCATGCCAAATCCTGCTCGGAAACCTGTGCAAGCCATTCGGCAGCAGATATGCCTTTTGAACTGTCCATCCGCATATCTAACGGACCATCTTTCATAAAACTGAAACCGCGTTCTGCATCGTCCAATTGCGGCGAAGACACGCCAAGATCAAGCAAAATGCCATCAACCTTGCCGACTAAACCGAATTTTTCACAAATCGGCAGGATTTCCGAGAAAGTATTGTGTTCAATATGAAAACGCGGATCTTGAATTTTTTGTGCTTCAGCTACCGCCTGCGGATCGCGATCGATGGCAATCAACTTGCCGTTCACCGATAATTGGGAAAGGATTAAACGGGAGTGTCCACCACGCCCAAACGTACCATCAATATAAATGCCGTTTTCTTTCAACGCCAAGCCGTCCACGGTTTCATGTAATAAAACCGTCAAATGCTCAGTTGAAGAAAAGGTATTTAAATGCGTCATAATCCATTACCAATGGTAAATAAAAATTACAATGTAAAATAAAGAGAAGATAGAGCGGCGTAACTGCCGCTTATCTTTTGCTAGTGCCGCTGTTCTGTGAGTTTGCCTCTTATAATGACAGCGTTTTTAATTTTTCCGATAATGCAAAAGTATCCGTTGCACCTAATGCCATGTCTTGTTCCACCTGGGCTTTCCATTCCGCATCACTCCAGATTTCAAATTTATTTAATTGCCCGACCAGCATAATGGATTTTTCTAATTTGGCGTGTTGGCGCAGTGGACCGCTAATTAAAATCCGCCCTGCACTATCCAACTCACACTCGGTGGCATAACCCAACATCACCCGTTGCAAACTGCGTTGTACAGGATCAAAGTTGGAAAGTTCGAGTAGCTTTTGTTCAATAACTTCCCATTCCTGCAACGGATAAAGCAATAAACAAGGTTGACGAATATCCACGGTGCAAACCATTTGCCCTTGATTTTGTTCCAAAAGTTCGGCGCGATAGCGGGTCGGGATAGAAATTCTACCCTTCGCATCTAAATTAACCGCCGAAGCTCCACGAAACATCAATTTATTCCTTTTTTCCGTTTGGATGGTCAGAATTTGGGATTTTCTTCCAAAATTCTCCACAAAAAAACACTTTCTACCACTTTCCGCTAAGTTTATTATTTGTTTGCTCAAGTTGCAAGCTGTTTCAGGATCTTCTACGTAAAGTTTTTTAAGTCAGGATCTTTTTAAGCCGAAATCACAGATATAAAAAAACACCCTGCCAATTTTCATTAGCAGGGTGTGTGCTTTAAATGCTTACCACAAAAGTGCGGTAGAAATTTTTATTGTTTTGCGAAGTTATCCTCTAACGCATCAGGATCCGGCTCACCCGAACGTTTAACCAATACGAAGAACAATACAACGCATACGATGGTGGTTGCGAAACCTAAATAAACAGACAACTGATAATCTAAGCTAAAACCGATCTTGTTGTAGTACAGGTAGGTCGCACAAACGGTGGTGATAAACCATGCCGGGATTGAAGCTACCCAGTGGAATTTATGGTAGCGATACAAATAAGCTGCCGCTGTCCATAACATCACCATAGCAGTCATTTGGTTTGCCCAAGTGAAATAGCGCCATAACACGCTGAAGTCAATGGTAGAGACAAAATAACCTAACGCAAACAATGGAAGTGCAATCAATAAACGTTTGGAAAGTACACGTTGATCAACACGGAAGATTTCCGCCAATTGTAAACGTGCCGCACGGAAGGCTGTATCGCCGGATGTAATTGGTAATACCACTACACCTAACACGGCAAAAATCCCCCCTACAAAACCTAAGAAATGTAATGAACTGTCATATACAACCTTAGACGGTGAACCCGCAGTGATCGCGTCTTGTAACGCTTGTGGATTCTCATAGAATGCAAGACCGACCGTACACCAGACTAAAGCAATAATACCTTCCGTAATCATCGCACCATAGAAAATAAAGCGACCTTCTTTTTCATTTTCTGCACAACGTGCCATTAATGGAGTTTGAGTGGCATGGAAGCCGGACAGTGCACCACAGGAAATGGTTAAGAACAGGAGCGGCCAAATCGGAACATCACCTTTTACTTGGAAGTTTTGTGTAAATTTATCCCAAGTTAAACCTTGACCATCTGCATCCACCGTGCGGAAGAATTCAATTGGATCCGCAGCACTGAAATGTGCAGAGACTAAACCATACACCATACCCACAGACATGAAGAGTAATAACGCACCAAAGAGCGGATAAATTCGACCGATAATTTTATCAATTGGCAATAAGGTAGCAAGGATATAGTAAGCAAAAATAGCGAGTGTCCAAACAGAAACCACTGTTGCTTTATCCATGCCCCATACTTGAATACCACCGGCTTCAACGGAATGATGTAGCACTTCAGCATCACCTAGTTGCAAAGCACCTTGTGATACGCCGAAAATATCCATCGTGATGGTACCCATTAACTGTGCAGGGCTTGCCACAAATACCACCCCGACTAATAAAAGAAGAATCAGCGCTAAAAGATTAATGAAAACTTTAACTGGACGACCTAAAAATTTGCCTGCCAAATAAGGCATGGTTGCGCCACCGTGACGAATACTTAACATACCGCAGAAATAATCGTGCACCGCACCGGCAAAAATACAACCGAGCACAATCCACAACATTGCCACCGGTCCGTATAACGCTCCCAGAATCGGACCAAAAATCGGACCGGTACCGGCAATATTTAGTAATTGGATTAACCAAATTTTGGTTTTTGACATTGGCATGTAATCCACGCCATCAGTGAGTTCGTAAGCAGGCGTTTGACGTTTGGGATTAATAGCAAAAATCTTTTCGACGACTTTGCCATAAATAAAATACCCTAAAATCAACATTAAAACACAGAAGAAAAACCACAACATATAAGCATCCTACAGAGAGAGAAAAGTGAATTTAATGAATCAGAGAAATCATCGGTTCGGGTTGATTTAAACTCGAAACCGAGCAAGCGAAGCTATTTTAGGGTGCGGTTACTATTAAGTAAATAAACTATGATCCTTCGCTTCAAAATATCTTTACAAAATGTGATGTTAATCACATTTTCATGCTGAACGAAAAAGTGCGGTATAAATTTCTTATGTTTTAAACAAAAAATCGCCGGGTTATACGCTTTATCAAAACTTATTTCGTCACAGAAATCATGTTATATCACTACCCTGAAAACATGAAATTCCACTTAATTTTAGGACAATTTTAATTGGTGCTGATTATGGCCTGCCGGATAGCCAATAGTAAATAACAAAGGGCGACATTCCGCCCACTTTTCGATACCTACTTCTCTACCCATTTAGCATAAATTCTCGGACATTCATTATTATTCTTAATCTTCGCAAGCCCTTTATTCAGGTTCTCTTGTAGGGTTTAGTCTACTTTAAAAAACGCTTGGAAAAATCACCGCACTTTTTAGACGCTTTTCATAGCCAAGCGCTCAAAGGCAAGTACTTTGTTTTCCAGTCTGCGCAATAAGAGTGTTGCGATACCGGTGATAATCAGATAAATACCGCCGGCAATACCATAAATCGTAAGCGCATCGTAGTCCGTGCCATAAAGCTGGCGGGCGTAACCCATAATATCCATGATAGTAATGGTGGACGCCAACGCTGTGCCTTTAAACACCAAAATAATTTCATTGGAATACGAAGGCAATGCGCGTTTTAACGCATACGGAATCAAGATTTTCAAGGTTTGTAAACGGCTTAACCCAAGCGCTTCGCAACTTTCCCATTGTACTTTCGGAATGGCTTTTACCGCGCCGTGGAATAATTGGGTGGAATATGCCGAACTGTTTAACGCCAATGTCAACGCCGCGCAAAACCACGCATTAGATAACACCGACCACAATGGGCTGTTGACGATCCACTGAAATTGCCCCGGTCCCGCATAAATCAAAAAGAATTGCACCAATAACGGCGTGCCGGTGAATAAAGTAAGGTATAAATTGACCGCACTTTTAACCGCTTTATTGCCCATAGTAAGCAAAACGGTCAGCACCAGCGCCAAGAAAAACGCAATCGCCAATGAAACGACGGTTAATAACAAACTGGTAGGAATGCCCTGTGCAATAACGCTTAAATACTCTTGAAACATCATTACACTCCTCTTTCAAAGCGGGTAAAACGCAGTTCTAATTTACGAATACCCACTTGGCTCACTAAAGTGACCAGTAAGTAAATCAAGGCAGCAATGCCATACCAAGTGAAAGGCTGATGGGTATTGGTGTTAATCAGCTGTGCCTGACGCATTAAATCATCCACCCCGATTAAAGAAATGAGTGCAGTATCTTTCAACAACACTAACCATTGATTGCTCAAGCCCGGCAGCGCGTGACGCCATACTTGCGGCATAACGATATGAATGAAAGTATAGCCTTTACTCAAGCCTAATGCCGCGCCGGATTCCCATTGACCTTTAGCAATCGCCTGAATGGCACCGCGCAACGTTTGTGAAGCATAAGCCGCAAAAATAAGGGAAAGGGCAAACACACCGCAACCGAACGCACCGAATTCGATGTAATCGCCGGTGATCATTTCCACCACTTCGCTGGAACCGAAATACACCAGTAACACCACCAGAATTTCCGGTAAGCCGCGTAATAAGGCGACAAACACCGCCATCGGTTTGCCCACAAAGCGGTTGGCTTCCAGCACAGCGAACAGCATCCCCAAAATCAGCCCAAGCACCAACGAACAAACCGCAAGCCCCAAAGTCATCAGGGCTGCGGTAAACATTAAAGAAAAATAATCGGAAAACATAAGATTATTTGGTCATCCATTTATCATAGATTTTTTGATACTCGCCGTTAGCTTTGATCGCCGCCAAAACTTTATTAAGGCTTTCCGTCAAGACTTTGTTGGATTTGTTCATGGCTATACCCAACCCATTACCGAAATATTTTTTATTGGTCACTTTGTCACCGACAAATTGAATTTCCGCCTCTTTGGAAATCATGTCCGCAAGCACGGCAGTATCACCGAAGATAATATCAATACGCCCGTTTTTTAAGTCCAGAATCGCATCTTGCAGGCTGGCGTAAGATTTCGGTGCATATTGTTTGGTTTCGGCAACGGTATATTGTTGGAAGGTGGTGCCGTTTTGCACGCCGACATTTTTCGCGCTGTCCAATGTGGCTTTGCCTTTTAACGCCACGTAACTTGCGGTGCTGTCATAATAAGGATCGGAGAATAACACTTGTTTCGCGCGCGCTTCGGTAATATCCATGGCGGAAATTGCCGCATCAAAACGCTTTGATCTTAAATTGGTAATTAAAGAATCAAAGGCTTCACCTTTAAAATGGCAGGTAGCTTGAATTTCTTTACAAATGGCGTTCGCAATGTCCACATCAAAACCGATAATTTCGCCTTTTTCGTTAGTGAATTCAAACGGCGGGTAGCTCGGTTCCATGGCGAAAGTTAAATCCTGTGCGTTAGCCACAACGGCGGAACCCAATAAAATGGCGCTTAGCAGTAATTTTTTCATGTTATTTCTCCTACTCAATGTTAAATATTATGTGATAAATATTGTTTAAATTGTTCCGTATGCGGCTGTTCAAAGCAGGTCTTATCACCGATTTCAATAATATGCCCCTGTTCCATATACACCACTTTGGTCGCCACTTTTTTCGCCACATTCACCTCGTGGGTGACGATAACCTGCGTAATACCGGTTTGTTGCAATTCTTCAATAATGGACACGATCTGCGCGGTAATTTCCGGATCCAGCGCCGCCGTAGGCTCGTCAAATAACAACACTTGCGGCTTCATCATTAATGCGCGGGCAATCGCCACACGCTGTTGCTGACCGCCGGACAAATGCAACGGAAAACGATCGGCGAATTCATCCAAACGCAAACGCTGTAATAATTCAAGTGCCCGTTGCTTGGCTTCCGTTTCGCTGACACCGAGAATTTTCATTGGCGCTTCAATTAAATTCTGTAACACCGTCATGTGCGGCCACAAATTATATTGCTGGAACACCATGCCCACATCGCGACGCAATTGGCGAAGCTGTTTCGGGTCGTTACCGGAAGATAAATCAAACTGGTTATTGGCAATGCTCAATTTACCGGATTGCGGCACTTCCAACAGGTTCAGGGTACGAATTAAGGTGCTTTTCCCCGCCCCACTTGGTCCCAGCAACACTAGTACATCGCCATCATCGGCGGTTAAGTTAATATCAAACAAGGCTTGGTTCGCGCCATAAAAAAAATTCAAATTCTCAACACTAATTGTCATTGTTTGTTACTTCTCTACATTTAGTCATCGTTAAAATTGAAAACATATTAGTATTTAGTGAATAATTATGCAAATGAAACTTATAAAAAATCCCAACTCATTTTGGGATTTTAAAAACGTTTGTCAAAATGACCGCACTTTTATTCTGCTTTCGCCATTTCGAATTCAATTAACATCATCAAAATGTGAATCACTTTAATGTGGATTTCCTGAATACGATCTGCGTAACGGAAATGCGGCACGCGAATTTCCACATCAGCAAGCCCCGCCATTTTGCCACCGTCTTTGCCGGTCATCGCAATCACCTTCATACCTTTGGCTTTTGCCGCTTCAATAGCGTTAAGCACGTTTTTAGAATTGCCGGAGGTGGATAAACCGAACAGCACGTCGCCTTTTTGCCCCACGGCTTCTACATAACGGGAAAACACATAATCGTAGCCGAAATCGTTACTTACGCAGCTCAAATGGCTGACATCGGAAATGGCGATTGCCGGATAACCGGGACGGTTTTCACGGTAGCGGCCGGTTAATTCTTCCGCAAAGTGCATGGCGTCACAATGTGAACCGCCGTTCCCGCAAGACAGCACTTTACCGCCTTGTTTAAAACTATCAGAGATTAATAATGCCGCCTGTTGAATCAATTTAATGTTGTTGTCATCAGATAAAAATTTGTTTAATACGTCCGCCGCTTCGGTAAGCTCGGCTTTGATTTGATCGAAATACATCTGGTTCTCCTTTTGAGTTTTTCTTTAACGTGAAAAGTCGGTAGATTGTATGCAAAAACAGCGTATCGCTCAATACCCGAGAAATTCATTAGCCGCAGAAATTATCGGGGGATAATCAATTCCCACACTAAATCCACCACAAATTCTAACCGCACTTTATTGTCCGTTAAATCTTTGCTAAAGCGGAATTTGTGCGGGCCGTCGAAGCGATAGACGGAGGGATTGCGTTGGATCAGCTGCAAAAAGATCGTCGGGTCCAAATCGGCGTTCGGCGCAAACTCAATAAAGCCGCCCTGCGCATTGGCATCCAATCGAATAACGTTGAGCGGTTTTAAATCCAGACGCAATTGGGCGATTTGCAATAAATTGCGAGTGGCTTGTGGAAGCGCACCGAAGCGGTCAATAAGCTCCACTTTTAACTCGTCCAAGGCTTCCGTATTTTCTGCGCCGGCAATGCGTTTATAGAAAGACAGGCGCATATTCACATCGCCCAAATAATCTTCCCGCAACAGGGACGGCACGCGCAAATCGATTTCCGTTTGTTGCTGGGTCAGTTCGTCCAACGACGGTTCACGCCCTTCTTTTAGGGCCTTCACGGCGCGTTCCAGCAATTCCATATAAAGAGAAAAACCGATGCTTTCAATTTGCCCGCTTTGTTCGTTGCCCAGCAATTCGCCGGCACCACGGATTTCCAAATCGTGGGTTGCCAAGATGAAGCCCGCCCCGAGGTTATCCAGACTTTCCAAGGCTTCTAAACGTTTTTGCGCGTCTTTGGTCATCAGTTTTGGCGGCGGAGTGAGCAAATAGGCATAGGCTTGATGATGGGAACGCCCTACTCGCCCACGAAGCTGGTGTAACTGCGCCAAGCCGAAATTATCGGCGCGTTCAATAATAATGGTATTAGCGGTCGGCACATCGATGCCCGTTTCAATAATGGTAGAACACACCAACACGTTATAACGTTGATGATAAAAATCCGACATCACGCGCTCCAGCTCCCGCTCGCGCATTTGCCCGTGCCCCACGGTGACGCGCGCTTCCGGCACAAGTGCGGTCAGTTTTTCCGCCGTATTTTCAATGCTCGCCACATCGTTATGCAAATAATACACCTGCCCGCCACGCAGAATTTCACGCAAGATCGCCTCGCGAATGACCAAATCGTCCGTTTGACGCACGAACGTTTTAATGGTTAAACGGCGCGCCGGCGGTGTAGAAATAATGGAAAGATCGCGAATGCCGTTCATCGCCATATTTAAGGTGCGCGGAATCGGCGTCGCGGTGAGGGTGAGAATATCAATATTGGCGCGCAATTGTTTCATTTTTTCTTTCTGGCGCACGCCAAAGCGATGTTCTTCGTCGATAATCAATAAGCCCAGATCGTGAAATTGTACATCGCCTTGAATGATTTTATGGGTGCCGATCAGAATATCCACTTTGCCGTCGGCTAAATCCTGAATCACCCGTTTTTGTTCTTTGGCGGTTTTAAAACGGGACAGCATTTCCACGTTTACCGGCAGATTGGCGAAACGATCTTTAAAATTATCAAAATGTTGTTGCGCTAACAGCGTGGTCGGCACCAAAACGGCGACCTGTTTGTGATTCATCACCGCCAAAAACGCCGCGCGCATTGCCACTTCCGTTTTGCCGAATCCCACATCGCCGCACACCAAGCGGTCCATGGCTTTCGGTTGGGTCATGTCGGAAATCACCGCGTTAATCGCCATCAGCTGATCATGAGTTTCTTCAAAAGGAAACGTCGCGGTGAATTGTTGAAATTCTTCACGATCATATTGAAACGAAAAGCCTTTTTGTGCTTCCCGCTGGGCGTACACATCCAACAATTCCGCCGCTACATCGCGGATTTTCTCCGCGGCTTTGCTGCGTGCTTTGCCCCAGGCTTCAGAACCTAATTTGTGCAACGGTGCCGTTTCATCGGAACCGCCCACATAGCGGCTGATCAAATGTAAAGATGCCACCGGCACATACAATTTGGAATTGTTAGCATAGTTAAGCAGCAAATATTCCGCTTTCACGCCGCCGTTTTCCAACGTTACCAAACCGCCATAGCGCCCTACGCCATGCTCCAAATGCACCACGGGCTGACCGATTTGCAGTTCCGCCAGGTTACGAATCAAGGTGTCGGGATTCACCGTGCGGGATTTGTCCCGTTGCCGTTGTTGCACGCGTTCGCCTAGCAACTCCGTTTCACAAATAATCGCAAGCGGAGTACCTTGTTCAATGATAAAGCCATGCTCCAACGGACTGACCATTAACGCAAATTTTTGTTCTTCCGCCTGGGCTAAAGTATGAATTTGTTTCGGTTTGAGTTTTAACGGCGCAAGCAGACTCAGCAAGGTTTCGCGGCGCCCTTCCGTTTCCACGATAAATAAAATATTGCCTTTAAATTGCTCAATAAATTGACGCAGTTGATGCAAAGGTTCTTTTTGTTGAGATTGAATGGTCAACGGCGGCACCGGCGCAATCGCTAAATTTTTCTGCCGCGCAGACGACCGCACTTTTTCCGCTTTTAGCGCAATGGCGGGATACTGCTTCAAATGACGATTCACGTCATCAATGCGCAACCAAAGTTTATCGGGCGGTAACAGCGGACGCATAGGATCTACGCGACGACTTTCAAAACGCTGCTGCGCATCGGTGTAAAAACGCTCGCCTTGGGCTTGATTTTGCTCGGCGGTAATAAACAGCGTATTTGCCGGGAAATAATCGAACAAGGTCGCCATTTGCTCAAAAAACAACGGTTGCCAATATTCAATACCTGCCGCCAACGTGCCTTTGCTGACCTGTTGATAAATGTGTTCCGGATCCCGTCGGATTTCCCCGAATTCCGCCCGAAATTGGCTACGGAAAAATTCAATACCCGTGCTATCCGTCGGAAATTCATGTGCCGGCAATAAATTGATTTGGTCGATTTCCTGCAACGTACGCTGGGTGTCCACATCAAAAGTGCGAATGGAATCAATTTCATCATCAAAAAAATCTAAGCGAAAAGGCTCTGCACTTCCCATCGGAAACAAATCCAACAACGCGCCGCGCACCGCATATTCGCCATGTTCCAGCACCTGTTCCACGGCGCGATAGCCCGCTTTCTCCAATTGCAGGCGAAGGGATTCGATGACAAAACGATCGCCTTTGTTAATCAGCAATACGTTATGCTGCAAATAAGACGGCGGGCAAACCCGCTGCATTAAGGTAGCGACAGGTAAAATAAAAATACCTTGCTTGCGCTGTTGCAAATGAAATAAGGCACTTAAACGTGCGGAAATAATATCCTGATGAGGCGAAAAACTGTCATAAGGCAGGGTTTCCCAATCGGGGAAAAAAGTCACGTTTTGCGATAACGCGGAAGGCGCCGGTTGCTTTAATTCTTTCTCCAAACGCACCGCACTTCGGGTGTCATTGGTCACCACCACGGTTAGACCGTCAAACTGCGCGGCAATTTCGCTAATGGCAAGGCTATCCGCGCCGGGCAGGATATTGGCTAAAATTTTATGATCATTCGCTTGGGTAGGAATTTCGAGATGAAAAAATTGAGTTTGCATAAAACGACAAAAGAGTAAGAAAAAAATTGCCGTTAGTTTAGCGCAAACAAGGGGGATTTCCAATAAAGATCTGTATAAAAAGACAGTAATCCTACCTAGGGCAAGGCATTGCCCTGGGTATCCACGCTTAGTGCGTTTCTTTCTCCTTCGGCGTTTTTTCCTTAGGTTCGGGATCTTCATCAAACTTCACCACCGGTACGCAGCCCCGGCAAGTGCCTTGATCCACGCCGGCTTCTTTGCAGAAATCGGAATACGCATCCCAAGCGCGTTTTAACCAACCTTTTTTGGCTTCTTCAGTCATAGTTGCCTCCTTAGTCGTGCCGTTTTATTCTGGGTTGTTATCATAAGAAGGCGAAATTTTTTTGCAACCCTTTCTTCACTTCTAACCGACAATTTGTCAGCCACGTTTTTTTATGTTGAATGTCATCAGGACGCTTGCAATAGGCTGTCAATAAAGGAAAATCCCGATCCCCGTTTAATTTCATCAAGCGCCGAATAGCGGGCAAAGCAAACGCCAACGGCAGGAAGAAATCGGCAAAATCCGCCAAGCATTGCCAGTCGGCTTCATTGAGCGACCAATCCGTTTCGGTTCCGACAAATTGTGTCGCCAGCGGGTGCAATGAAAGGGGCAGATTGCGTGTAAATTGTTGTTCCGCCTGTTGCACCAACGCCCGTCCTCGCTCCGTCAGCGGGCACAATGCCACTACGGAATAACAGCCGCTGCCCGCATCTTTGCTTTCGCTGAAATGCACCAAAATAAAACCGCACTTTTGCCAAAACGCCAGCAGCTCGGGGGTGTAACCGAAACTGACGGAAAGGAAATCCACCGCACGTTGTTGTTTAACCTGTTCAATTAAACGCTGCCCCAGTCCCCGCTGCTGCCAGTTGGGTTGCACGGCGATACGGGAAATGCGCAATGAGCGTAATTTGCACGCCTGTTCCAATCCCGCCTGAAAACATAACATTTGCGCCACCAAATTACCACGTGGACGACGTTGTCCGCGCCGAATTTGACGAATTAATACGTCGTCACCAAATTCGCCCTCCGGCACCGCCCACACACAACCCAACAAGACCTCCTGCGTCTGCGCAAGATAAAATTGTTGTCGCGGCGCATCCAATAATCGACGTAAATCCAACGGCGAGGTACGGTAATGCGCCAAGGTCAGCAAGCCATAAACCGATTCGATTTGATAAGGCGGAATCTGTTCTTCGTAAACAATCTGAATCTGTTTGGCAAGGTTGGCATCGTAACGCGGTTGCGTCAGACGATCTTCGCAATCACACAACAACAATTCATCAATAAAGCGCTCCAGTTTGTCATCCGCCTGCCAACGTAACGGGCTGAACAATTCAAAATGCCGTAAAGTGCGGTCGGTTTTCGCCATAAATTTTAACAAGAAGCCCCTGCCCGTGCCTTCGTAGCTGTGAATGGTGGTCGTCAGCACAATGCGTTTAAAGGCGGTCGTTAAACCAAACAGCGTATCCAACGGGATCATCGCCGCTTCGTCCACAAACAACCAATGATCCGAGAACGGTCGCAGGTCTTCGTCAATCTTTCGACGCAGTTCATCAGGCGGCATAAAGGGGATTTCCGCACCGGAAAATTCATTGAAAATCTTGACCACACTTTTGTTCGGCGCCGTCAATAGAACGGGCTTATTTGCCGCTAATTGCTGTTTGGCGAACAAGCCCGCCAAAGCGGATTTTCCCCGCCCGCGCTTTGCCGTAACGATTAACATCTCCGCATCAGATTTCGCCATTTGCCGCAATAAATGGGCTTGTTCCTGGGTCGGTTGGTGTTGTTCTGAAAGCAACTTTTCAATCTTAGGGAAAACGAGCGCAGACGGCAAATGTTGATAAATGGGGAAGCTGTATTTCCGGATTTTTTCTTGTAGAAAAGCAATAAAGTGCGGTGTGTTTATCGGGTGTTTTTCACTACTCCAACGCAGGCTGTCGCCGTCGGGTTGTGCCGCCAAATCCTGCCACTCATTGAATAACAGCAATAATGTGCCGCCTTCCGACAGCGCACCGGCGGCAATAGCGAAGGCATCTAAATGAATGCCTTGGCGCCCATCATAAATGAGCGCGGGGAATTCGCTGCCGAGCAGATTTTTACTTTTGCTAAAAGGGAAATGAGGTTGAGCAGGAAAGTGCGGCAAAACACCGCCAATCCACACCGCACTTTTCAGGGTAGGAAAGTATTCCCATTGGCGCGCTAACGTGGCATCGTCTCCAACAAGGAGAATTAGCTGCCGCGCCATGCTTTACCAACCCCGCGAATACGGATCCGTCCAATCTACATTGATATTTTTATTGCTTTTATAGAGCGGTTCGCTTTCTCCGCGAATTTGGCGTTCAATAGATTCTCGTTGCGTGTGAAAACGGCGAAACGCGTCATCTATCGTTTGTCGTTGCTTTTGCACTTGGTTTTCAACAGAACGACTGTCGCCCGCTAAGCCTTGCCGGCGTTTGCGTTCGTTGAGGCGATCACGAAAACGCCGTTTCAAATCACGGCATTCAAATTCACGAATGTTATTCACATCGTGATTGAGTTGTTGATACTTAAATTGAAAATAATCGTAAGAAGACTGATCGTCAAAAATCGTGCGTGCCGACGCTTTGCCCACAATCTTCGCCAACTCGTCATTGATCATATCTTTTAATAGTCGTTTTTCAAGGGCGGTAACACGTTCATCCGATTGCTTACCCAGTTCCGGCAACAAACAATATTCCAGGTTATTTTTGGCTAAAACGAATTTTTCCATGTCTTCCGTAGAAATTTTGTATCTTGGATCCTGATATTTCGGTTCATGCGTGCGGCGGGTGCTGAAAACAGCATGTTCTTCATCATCATACTGCACGGAAGGGGTCGGATAACCGGGTTCAAATTGCGGATAAGGATAATAACCCGCGCAGGCGGTTAAAATAGAAATCGGTAAAACAAGTAAGTATTTTTTTAACATGATATTCCTTCAGGTTGAAAATAGATGAATTATTGCCTCGCTGCAGCAACCTTAAAAGTCTGAATTATGTGTAACCATATATGGCTTTTAATGGCAACTGAAGCAAGAATGCCCGTTTGACCCTGATTTTCCGAAATAGTTTTACGCATTCCGACTTTTTCTTACTTCTCGCTCAGATACGGATCGACAAAGCCAAGCCCCATCATAATTTGCGTTTCCAGGCTTTCCATTTCCTCCGCTTCGTCATCTTCAATATGATCATAACCGAGTAAATGCAAACTACCGTGCACCACCATGTGTGCCCAATGCGCAATTAGCGGTTTCTCTTGCTCTTGGGCTTCGCGTTCCACCACTTGACGGCAAATCACCAAATCGCCCAATAGCGGCAGCTCCACTTCATCAGGGCATTCAAAAGGGAAAGACAGCACATTGGTGGGGTGATCTTTGCCACGATAATTGAAATTTAATGCGTGGCTTTCCGTTTCGTCCACAATGCGTACGGTCATCTCAACTTCCCCGCTTTGCGGTTGCACTGCCGCTGTTGCCCATTGTTCAATTTGCGCCGCCGTCGGCAAGCCACTTTCATCTGCGCTGGCGATTTGTAAATCAATAATCATCTTACCCATGTTGTTACCCTAAATTCATTGCCATTTCCGACCGCACTTTGCATGACTTTACAGCAATATATAGAAAGTGGATAAAAAAGTAGCAGACAATATAGCACAATTTGTATCGAAAGAGACTAGACGCAATAAAATTGATTTTCCATAAATATACTTTTTTAGAAAAACAATAAAATTTGATTTAGTTAAGTTAAAAAAGCGTAAAAAATACGACTTTCCTACAAGGAAAAAAGAAATAAATCGCGACATCTCTAAATCCACACATATTTAAGTGTTTTTTGTAATTAAAGTTAAAAGTTGTAAATTTACTGTAAAATCAATAGAAAAAGCAGAGAATGCTCATTTACAATAATACCTAAGGCATTGTGATTAAAAGAATTTCAATAATCAAAATACATATCCATATATAGCGAACTTATTATTCTAAAAAACTTGCATTTTAATTTTTCAGGACTATAACACCACTCGTTTATTTAATTCCACAGGCTTATTAAATAAATGACATTAAATCCAAACTCAAGGATTCTTGAATTTTATTTTCTATAAACAACAATAGGAGCATTAAGACAATGTTAAATACTTTAACTACTAAAGCATACATCAAAGCAGCTGAAGCAATCCGTTCTTTCAGAGAAAATCAAGCAGGTGTGACTGCAATTGAGTACGGTTTGATCGCTATTGCTGTTGCTGTATTAATCGTTGCAGTATTCTACAGCAACAATGGTTTTATCGCTAACTTGCAAAGTAAGTTTAATAGTTTAGCTAATACAGTTAACAGTGCAAATGTCACTAAGTCATAAGTAACAACTTAAATATTAAATACAAGCTTAAAACTAGCAAAATAGAATAGCCCTTATTGGTAGGGCTATTCGCTGCTTTATTTTGAAATTAATTATGATGGATTTACTGGATTACTTTTATCGTCAAGTAGTCTTTTTTTCGTATAAGTTTTACAGAAATCGACAAGGGATTACTTCTGTTGAGTATGGGCTGATTGCTGTGGCTATTGCCGTTTTTGTAGTCGCCATCCTGGTCGGGGATAACAGCTTTATTAGCGCATTGTCAGGCAAGTTCTCGGATTTAGCGACCACTGTCTCTGGCGCCATAGTTAGCAAAAGTAGCTAAGAAAAATGATAAAAAATGAACTGGTTTATTAATGCTTTAGTAATCATAATGCTCTTGCTGCTGATTACTTTATCTATAACTGATATTCGTTCTCGGCTTATTAGTAACCGAGTCGTTTTATTTCTGTTACTCGTCATTATTCCGTTCAGTTTATTAAAATATCAGACTATCTTTGTTATTCCCGCCTTATGTACACTTATTATCGGATTTTTACTATTTTCTTTGCGCTTCATAGGTGCAGGAGATATTAAGCTTGCTTCAGTGCTAATGTTAGCCGTTCCAAGCGACGAAGTTTTTTCTTTTTTCTTCTTTACAACATTTGCCGGATTGGGACTAATTATTATCGGTTGGTTATTTTTCCGTAAATCAATTAAAGAAAACGGATTGCCTTATGGCGTAGCAATAAGCCTTGGCTTTATGATAAACCTAGCTCTATCAAACTAATCTTGATAAGCAAAAACTTTACTTTGTTAAAATTTAATTAAGGGTAAAAAATGAATTACAGAACGCTCTTGATCATTTCAGTGCTTACGCTAGCGGTTGGCATTGGTGGCATTATGTTTATGCCAACATTTGACAACACTGAAAATCAACAAACAATAATAAATAATCAGCCGGTTCCGGAAGCTGAGAAAAAACCGGAAAAGCTAATTTTAACAGCCGAGTTAAAGAATGACGTAAGCAAAGGTCATTTATTACAGGCAGATGATTACATTTTAAATGAGATTTCTGTCCCTGAAGACAGTGCACTAGTCGACAATGACCTAAGAGAGGCTACGACTAAAAATGGTATTCAGGGATTACAAGGCTATTTAATGGCAGAAAATGTCAGAGCTGGTTCTTTTCTATCCAACAAATCTATTATCTCTCCGAATGATCCTAGATTCTTTACATCCAGCCTAGATCCGAATCAAGAAGTTGCATATCGCATCTATGTTAAATCTGGTGATGATTACATTCTAAATACTATTTTAAGTGGAGACTATGTTGCTATCTATAGCCAACAAATTGCTTCAGATTCGCGCAACACTTATGATCGTAAAGATTTAGTTAAAATTTTAGGTAAAGTATTGGTTTTACAAGCAAGAAACTTTACTCAATCAACAGAACAAGGTGCTCCTGAAGCTGAAAAGGCAGCAGACGGGATTCCAAACAATCAAGAATATGCTGGTTATGTAGCACTAAAGATAACTGCTGAACAAGCAAAAAAATTCTATTCACTGGATAGAGAATCAAAGTTAGTCATATTACCTGCCGAAAATAATACTCAAGAAGTTGATTCACGCGGTGTATTCATCAGAAAATTAAGAGGTCAATAAGATGCAAAATTGGAATCATACTTTTGGCAAAAAACAATTAATATGCTGTGCAGTTCTCGGGGCAGTGTTCTCATTAAATGCGTACGCACAAAATTTCTCTCTAGATAAAGGTGCAACCCAGTTGGTTCAAACAAAAGAAAAGATCGACACTATTTTCGTCTCTTCACCAAATATTGCCGACTATGAAATTTTAGACGACAACACCTTTATTATCTACGCAAAGGAGGAAGGTAGAACAGAAGTTACTGCTTTCGGAGCAGATGGTCGTCCCTTAACATCCGATACTGTTAATGTTGATTCTGTTGTGACCAGTATTGCAGACACGAATAAACAACTTAAAAGCCGTTTCCCAAATACTAATCTATCTGTAAAAAAAGTAGGCAAGGCTTATGTAATTGAGGGAAAAGCCCGTTCTCAAGAAGAAAGCGATGAGGTTCGCAGAATTGTAGGAGAAGCTTTAGGAAGTGGTAGAAAGGTTACTGAAACAAAATTAGGAGAAGACTCTTTACCATTCTTAGACAAATATCATTACGATGGTGTCGTTGATAACGCAAATATTGCCGATACAACCCAAATTAATGTGAAGCTTTCTGTTGTAGAGGTAAATAAAAAACTTTCTGAGGCAATGGGCATTAACTGGAGCCACGTTGCCGGTAGTGGTCCATTAGTCGGAGGTAACTTCGGTTTCGGAGGTGGATTCAATGGAAATCAAGGTGTATTACGTTTAGATGCGAAAGGTATTTCTGCCTTTATTAATGCTTTAGATAACCAAAGTAATGGTAAAGTTCTGGCCGAACCGAACATTTCTATGTTATCCGGTGAAACTGCCGATATCTTAGTGGGGGGTGAAATCCCATTTGCACAGCGGGATAGAGATGGTTCACCAACAATTATCTATAAGGAGTTTGGGATAAAACTCGCTGTTGCGGCTAAATTGCAAAAAAATAATCGTATTCGTTTAGCCTTAGATCAAACAGTGAGCACTATTGCAGGTAACTATAACTTTGATGGAATCGGGAATATTCCGTTCTTTAATACCCGTAAAGCAAAATCTTTATTTGAAGTAGCTAACGGAGAAAGTTTTATTATCGGTGGCTTATTCAGCTCAAATGACCTTGAAGGTATAAACAAAGTTCCTCTTTTAGGAGACATCCCAATTTTAGGTTCTTTCTTCCGTAGTGCAACAACTGAGCGCGATAAAAAAGAGTTAGTTATCGTGGCAACAGTAAATGTAGTAAAACCGGTAAATGAAAAAGATGTTGTTTACCCTGATTTTGAAAAAACCGGAACAATGGAAAGATTCTTCCATACGACTCCGTTAAAGAATGTTTATTACAAAACATTAACATCTAACTTCTTAAAAAATAGTGGGTTCATACAATGAGAAAATTAGTTATTACGGCCTCCATTGCATTGGCCTCAATTACCGCCCCGGTAACAACATTTGCAATCAGTGAATTTGTTAACGATACGACTGTTGCACAACCGGTACAAAATAGTGAATTTAATCGTACACAGTTAGTCGATCGTTATGTATTACCAGATTACTCTAATGTCAGTTATAGTAATTTATTTAATTCCGTTATTCGTGATATAGGTAGTAACAACCAAAAGCAAATCAATATAATTTGGCGTGATGCTACGGCAAAGAAAGCCGCAATGACAATTCGTACAAAATTGATTAAAAATGGTATTGCCTCTAAATCTATTTACTTAGAGAAAAAAGCACATAAAGCAAAAACATATCCAATCTATATTGAAGTAGCTCAAATTGCGCCCAAACCGGCACCTTGTGCATATCGTACCGGAGAAGTAGTTTTTTGGAATTCTAATGAGACTTCTTGTGCACTTAAAAGTAATCAGCGTGTTCAATTGAAGTATTAATAGAAGGTATTTTTTATGTTATTACTAGATCAAGAAACAATCACGGCAGACAGTGCTCGCACTATTACTATAGTGTCAAGCCGTGATGATATCCAAGGTGAAGTTGCACAAATTCTACGTACTCGCGGTCTTGAAAATATTGAGATTGTTAAAAAGGATTTTTTCACCTCATCTGATGAAATTTCATTTTCAGCAGAAGACACTGTAGGGGTTATTATTGATATCACACATGAGACTAACATAAAGACTATTGTCGAACGAGTTTTTAGTATAGTACCACAAAATGTATGGTGTTGTGTTATCGGTGATAGTGACTCCATCTCTTTATCACAAAAACTACTAGATGAGGGCATCCTTTACTTTAATTCGCATACTCAGTTAAGTCAGATGGTTGAGAAAATCATTTTAGGTGTTGATATCCCTCGCTTAAGAGATACTGTTAAAATTGCTGTATTAAGTTGTAAAGGTGGTATTGGCGCAAGTTTAATTAGTTCACATATTGCTAATGAGATTGTGTCAAGTAAAAAAATTCCAGTGCTATTAGCCCAAGGCCCTAATGGTTCTCAAGATTTAGATTTATTATTTGATAAAAAGCTATCAGGTAATGTTATTGAATATACTCCGAATTTAGACATATTTAACGGGAGTCTATTTGAGCTAACACCTGCGGCGACTGAAAAATACAATTTTATTATCTACGATCAACCTATCTATAATGTTAAGAAGGATAATTTCATCGGTTTTTTAGAAAACTATAATAGTTTCGTATTAGTTGTAGAAAGAAGAATTGGTTCATTACGTTTAGCTAAGCAGTTCCTAGATGAATGCGAGCGCATCCGTAGCACTTCAAGAAAACCAATTCGTACTTTTGTCTGTATTTCTGATAATCGAATGGAATCAGCTAAGTTAATGGCCAAAAATGATATAGAAACTTTAATTGGTTCTTCAATAGATGCCGTAATACCGTATATTAAAAACACTAATACAAAAACCGTATTAGGTATTAACTTAGGTCGTGATGGTAAAAAGGAAATTAATTCATTAATGTTAAAGGTTATTGGTGCAATATCTCGCAGTAGTAAGCCGAAAGAAAAACAGAGTTTATTTTCTTCATTTTTTTCAAAACTCATTAAACAGTAAATAGTGGCTAAACATGCTGACCAAACAACAAAAAATCTTACTTAGAAGTGAAGTACTAAGCAATCTTGATATTGAAAAGATTGATGAACTTCAAAGTGAAAGAAGCTCACTGGTAAACGAACTGGTTCAGATTGTTAATCGTGTTGCCAATAAAAGCGGTGCTTATTTGACCTCAGCCGATACTCTAGTTATGGCTGAAATTGTTGCTGATGAGATTGAGGGTTATGGACCATTACGAGATCTCATGGCTGACGATACTATAAATGATATTTTAGTTAATGGTCCTAATGACATCTGGGTTGAACGTGCTGGTATTCTGGAAAAAACTGATAAAGAATTCGTTAGTAATGAACAATTAACTGATATTGCAAAAAGGTTAGTTGCTCGGGTTGGTCGCCGTATTGATGATGGTAGTCCACTAGTGGACTCCCGACTACCTGATGGCAGCCGTTTAAATGTTGTTATTGCACCGATTGCATTAGATGGCACATCAATTTCTATTCGTAAATTCAGTAAGAATAAAAAAACATTGCAAGAGCTTGTAAATTTTGGTTCTATGACTCGCGAAATGGCGAATTTCTTAATTATTGCTGCCAGATCTCGGGTAAATATAATTGTGTCAGGTGGTACAGGATCCGGTAAAACAACCTTACTTAACGCGCTATCTAACTATATTTCCCATACCGAACGTGTCATCACACTAGAAGATACTGCCGAACTGCGTTTGGAACAGCCTCATGTTGTACGCCTGGAAACGCGTTTAGCCGGCGTTGAGCATACAGGCGAGGTTACTATGCAAGACTTAGTAATAAATGCATTGCGTATGCGTCCTGAGCGTATTATTGTGGGTGAGTGCCGTGGTGGAGAAGCATTCCAAATGTTACAAGCAATGAATACCGGTCACGATGGTTCTATGTCAACGTTGCACGCGAATAGTCCTCGCGATGCAACATCTCGCTTGGAAAGTATGGTTATGATGTCGAATGCATCCCTACCGTTGGAGGCAATTCGCCGTAATATTTCTTCAGCAGTAAACATAATAGTGCAGGCGTCCCGCTTAAACGATGGTTCAAGAAAAATTATGAATATCACTGAAGTTATGGGAATGGAAAACGGTCAAATCGTTTTGCAAGATATATTTTCCTATAAGGCAAGTAAATATCGTGATAAAGAGGGTAAAATTCTTGGCGAGTTTATTAATCACGGACTACTAACCCGTTCTGCTGTATTCCAAAATGCTCAAGTATTCAATCTGAGTGCTGAACTACAAAGTATCTTCGGAGAAACTGAGTAATGAATTATTATTTGTATTATGCCGTCCTGACAATAGGTGGGCTGTTATTTATATATACTTTAAGTAGTTGGTTTTCTACTAAAAGAAAAATTAATGAGTATGATACCTCTGTAAGTAGAACAACAAGTTTTTTTAAGAGCCTCAAATCGAAAGTTAGTTTATGGTATTATCACTTTACTAAAGGTGATAAAAAAAACTTGATTCGTAATATTGCTATAAGTTGTTTTATTTTCTTTGCTTTTTTTGTAATTAATGTTGCTTATATTCATATTGACCGATTAGTATTTTGCTTAATTTTTCTTGTTGGATTTGTTTTGTTTATTTGGAAACTTGGTCAGTACCGTAATAAAAAAACATTCAACGCAATGTTTCCGGAGGTAATTCAGATTCTCAATGCAGCGGCGACTTCAGGTGCTGGTTTATTACAAGCATTAGAACGTTGCGGTAAGGATCTTACCGGTCAATTAGGTGAGGAGTTTAAGAGTATCCATAAGCGTATTGCAATAGGCGAGGATCCTGTTTCAGTTTTTGAAGACAGCTATGATCGTTACCCATATAAGGAATTCTATTTCTTCATAACTATTGTACGCACCAACTTAAGTAAAGGCGGACAGATACGCGAGGTTATTTCCCGTTTAGGTCGTGTAATTGCCGATAGCAATAAAATGGAGAAGAAAAAGAAAGCAATGACATCAGAGGCTAGAATGTCAGCTATAATTGTAGCGTGTTTTCCTGTCGGTTTCTTTTTCTTTATGCAGTTTGCTATGCCGGAAAACTTTGATTTCTTAATTAATGACCCTACCGGTAGATACGTGCTTTATTATGTTTTTGGCAGTGAACTTTTCGGTATGGGAATCATTTGGTGGTTGATGAGGAAGTCAACATGATGATTAAACTATTATTATCTTATGCGCTATTAACGATTTTTGGTATTATTGTATTGTTTGCCGCACTTTCAGCCAGAAAAAAATTCCAATATAGAAAGGAAGTTATTACTGGAGAAAGACCTAAGGATCAAGATAGTGACGAAGTAGCCAAAAATAAGAGCAAACAGCAAATTGAACTTGAACTATTACTAATTAATAATAATCCTATCTTAAAAGTACTCGGAATTATTGATAAAAATATAAAAGTAAAATTGTTGATCATGCTTTTGCTTTTTGGAGTTTACTATCTTTATTCACTTACTGATGAAACTACCGACAGTTCATCTCTGTTACTTGGCTTTCTAACTATATTAATAATAACTATTGTTATTCCTGGGGTTTTAATTGGTTCTATTTTAAAAGCTAAAATTAAAAAAATCATGAATGATTTAGCCGGATTCATTGATTTAGTGGCTGTTAATGTACAGACCGGGATAAGTATTGAGGCCGCACTAAAACAGGTTGCAACTGACTTTAAAACATTAAATCCTGATCTGACTTATGTTATGTTACGTATTATTCGTAAATCCGAAATTACTGGTATGTCACAAGCATTACAGGATCTCTCTGTGTCTTTACCAACAACAGAAATCAGGATGTTTTGCACTGTAATGCAGCAAAGTCTGAATTTTGGTTCCTCTATTTATCATCAATTAATTCAACTATCGACTGATATTAGAGAAATTCAATTATTAGCTATAGAAGAAAAGCTTGGTACGCTGTCAGCAAAAATGAGTATCCCTTTGATTCTATTTATTATGTTTCCAATTATTATTTTAATTCTAGCTCCAGGCGTAATGAGGGTATTTCCACATGTATTCTAAATCTCTTAAAAATGTTCTATTATGCGGCATGATCTTATCTGTTACTGCATGTTCTGCTGTACTAAATAAAAAACCATTAAGTGCTGATAAATTAGCTGCTAAAGAAGCACTTTATCAGAGCACTAACAACAACGATGCGTTAATCACTATGTATCGTGATGGACTTAAAAATAAAGAAGATCCTCTCACGCGTTATAAATTATCTGAAATTTATTACAAGAAAGGGGACAGTAATTCATCTCTACTCTACTTACAGCCGTTGCTAACAAACAGCGGGCAGTTAAGTGAAAGGGCCAAAATTCTACAAGCACGAAATTTAAATCAACTTAAGCGTTATCAAGAAGCGTTGGAAGTCGAAAACAGCTTATTAACAACATCTCCCAAAAACGGTGAAGTTTATAATCTTCGTGGAGTGACTTATGCCTTAATGGGAAATCCTAATAAAGCCAACGAAGATATAAATAAAGCTCGCGAGTATTTTTTAAACGATGCTGTGGCGGTAAACAATCTTGCTATGCTAAGTATCGTCAACGGAGATTATCGTAATGCCGTTTCCTTATTATTACCTCAGTATTTAAATGGGGTTAGGGAACAGCGTTTAGTACACAATCTAATCTTTGCTTTAATCAAAAATAATGACATTGATTACGCAAAAGATATTATTGTGAAGGAAAACATTAATACATCTCCCGATGATTTGATTAATGCGCTCAAAAAAACTGAACGCGTATCTAATAATATCGCCAGATAAAAAAAGGTTCTATAATGGAAAAATTCCTATCAAATAAGAAGGGAGCATCGACCGTTGAGTTTGCCTTGACGGTTGTATTTTATTTCTTTGTCGTATTCCTAATTCTAGAATTCTGTCGTATATCTATTACAACTGCGTACTGGGACTTGGCTATCACTGAAAGTGCAAGAATTGCTAAAAATAGAACTGCAGAGGGTAATGATTATGCGGTAGAATTTGAGAAAGCTCTAAAACAACAGCTTGTTTATCAAGAATCTTCAACTATAGGTTATCTCGCTCGTTTAGACAAAAATGGTGGTTACAAGATTGATGTTAAATATGTCGACTGCGATAGCGGAAGGTCTTGTATCCAGTCTTTATTGGATAGTAAATTTAGAGAACCTAAGAAAGATAAAGAAGGAAAGATTATACCTCCCAATGGTCGGTTAGCAACATTGGCTGTATATTCATTGACCTACAATTATGAATTTCTGGTTTCACTGCCATTTTTACCTAAAGATAGTGTTGGCGGTTTGTTATCGCGCAAATTTGTAGCTGTGCAAGAATTTAATAGATCTAAATTCCAGTATCCCAGCAGGTCAAATAAATAATCTGGCAGTTTATGATCATTTAAAGCACGAGTAATATAATCACAGATGGTTAATCACTGGTATAAAACATGAAAAAAAACATTCTCACTAATACTAAAAAATTTTTTCATAATAAAAGGGGCGCAGTTAGTCTTGAATTCCTTTTTATGCTTATACTTTTAGTATTTATTTTCGCTTTTTTAACAGACTTAGTTATTGTTCGTACGACCCAAGGGAAACTGGACAATGCCTCATATTCACTAGTCAATGTTCTTCGTGAACGTAATCAGCTATACAATGATAACGGAAGCGAACCACTAAAAAATACTGATTTAACTGAGTATCAACAAATGGCAAAACTTATTTTATTTGGAGACAAAAATAGTCCAAACACAGTCGGTGTTACCATTGAACACTGGACAGAGAAAAAAAGTACTGAAACGTTAACAAACCTAAACACCTGCCAGCCTTATCGTAAGTTGGATAATAATCTATCTTATTTGTCGCCACGCTCAGAAGCAGCGAACCCTGACAACCAAAGAAAAATTCCACTATATCAGGTAACACTTTGTGTTGAAGCAGGTAGCTTTTTTAAAAATTTAATAACACGCAAAGAAAACCAGTCATTTGGTATGCTAAGTTCCTCTTCACTGGCAGTTGCTCGATAATCTAAGGAGAGCTTTATGAAAAGAAATTTTAATCTAACTGCTAAATTGTTTAGCACTGTTAAACAATTTTTGCAAAATGAACATGGTGTATACACCATAATAACAGCCCTGCTTGCTTTCCCATTGCTACTGTTCGTTGCTTTTACCGTTGATGGCACGGGGATATTGTTAGATAAGGCCCGCTTGGCACAAGCAACGGATCAAGCGGCATTACTTTTAATTGCTGAAGATAACCAATACCGGAAAAATAAAGACCACTCCGATGTAAAAAGACAAAATGTCTCTCAACAAGAAATTGAACGTGAAGGTAGAGATTTTTCAAGCGCAAAAGTCCAAGCTCAGTGGAAAAAGCGTAACCAAGAGTTAGTACAAGGGTTAGTTAAACTTTATTTGCGTTCTGATGATAGCAAGGGTCAAAAAAACAGTTCCCCGGTAACGATTAAAGAACCATTCCTGGCAGAGTGTTTAGAAGAAAAAACTCAGCCGAAAAATAAAAATGGCACAGCAAAATCCATTGCCTGTGTGGTACAAGGTTCTGTGCAACGAAAATTCTGGTTACCCTGGGGTCAAACTTTGGTGAGTAGTAGTCAGCTATATGACGGAAGAGTAGGAATTAATTCGGGTAAAACTTACGCTGTTAAAGAGAAACAAATAACGATCCCAATTGATTTAATGATGGTTACCGATTTGTCCCGTTCAATGATGTGGGCTATTAACGCCACTGGGAACAACCCTCCTGAAGTCAACTATCCAAATAGAAGGATTGATGCACTAAGGGAAGCCGTTGAAGGGATTGAAAAGATTTTGTTACCAGCACAAAACAAAGGCGATGTAAGTCCTTATAATCGAATGGGTTTCGTCTCCTTTGCTGCTGGTACCCGCCAAAGAGATGAACTTACTAACTGTGTTCTTCCATACTATGTTAAATCTGAAGACAAAAAAAGGGAGATATCTGCTAAATTTAAGAAGGGTTATAATGGTGGTAACCATATTGCTAAGGGATTTGAACTGCTTGATAGGGATCTAGATATACCGAAAACTATTGATCAGATTAGCCAATTTGATGGGCAAAAAAGAACTTATGATTTCACTCTAGACAGTAAAACAAGCCGGAATTATTGCTTAGAAGATAACGTTAATAAAAAAACAACCCAGGCATGGTTTGATAAGAATAACCGAGCAGTGGCTAGTGCGTTAAAACAAATCATACCTCGAGGTGGAACAGCAGTTACATCAGGTATTTTTATTGGCACAAATCTTATGATGGAGAAAAACAAGGATTTTGAAGCTATGCCAAATAAAATTGGTACAAATACCCGACGTATACTTATGATATTATCCGACGGGGAAGATAATATACCATCTAAAGATACATTAGTTAAGTTAATGGAGGCAGGGTTATGTACTAGAGTTAAAGAAAAAATTGATGGTTTACAAGATTCTAACTACCCTAAAGTAGAAACCCGAATTGCCTTTGTAGCATTTGGTTTCAACCCGCCTCAAAAGCAGCAAGAAGTCTGGAAAAAGTGTGTTGGTGATCAATATTACTCAGTCTCCAGTAAACAGGCACTGTTTGATGCTTTCAAACAAATCATCAGTTTTGAAGAAGAAGTAGGTCGTTCATCTTCACAAAAACCGAAATTGTTCCAATAAAGTATGTAAATAATAAAATTAAAACCGTCTTTTACTCAAAAAAGACGGTTTTCTTTTACCCTTACATACGATTAAAAAAATGACCTCATCACAAAAGCTAATCAGCTAAAATCACAAGGAACAACCTGACTTTTCAAAGGGCAAATAATTTTTCCACGTTTTTGAACATTAAAAACGCCGGTAAAAGCAACCGCACTTTAAATAACACATAATATTCTGGACTTTACCCCGATATTTCCCTATAATCGCGCCTTAATTCTACGCTCACACCGCCCCCATAGCTCAGTCGGTCAAGAGCAGTCGACTCATAATCGATTGGTCACAGGTTCAAGTCCTGTTGGGGGCACCAACATATTAATCCATACTACTTCACTCTGATTCAAGTCAAACCAAAACCACTTATAAATTAACATATTTAATCATTTCCATAGTGTATTATGCTTTTTTTGATTCATTTTAGTTTTACCTTTAGTACCTGATATAGTACCCTATCAGGGGAATTTAGTGATTTTCTAGGTACTAAAAATAGGCATAGTAGATAAAAGAGTTGGTTTTACCAACTCTTTCTATTTAGAAAATCCTTAATAAACACTATTTTACGCCTCCTTGTTAAACCATTATGCACAGTTAATTTTTGTTTTAATTCTTTAAATAATCCCTCAAGCCGATTAGTGGTTTTTTCAATGTTTAAATCAGCATATTGTTCAAACGTAAATAAGTAATTCATATATCGCTTTTGAGCTCCTATACGCACTTCTGACATTATGGTGTTTATAAGGGAAATAACCCTTTTCATTCGGCTTGTCCGAGCGTTCCGTCAAAAACGTTTGATGATTCCGATACCACAAATAGAGCCGGACATAAAAGTCATTTTTATGGCTATTTTTTAAGTGTCCTGACGAGTACCTTTAAGGCTTTCCCCGCCTCAGATTGATGCTTATTACGCAATGCCCTCATGGCGATTGCTACCATATGAAATTAGCACATTTGTATCGGTGTGTTGAACAAATCCTTTAATACTCCCCGTCTACCGTCGCAGGTAATCAATTGAATAACATAACCTTTTTCTCTTAGCCGATTAAATGCCATTTTATAATAAATGTCTTTTTCGGTTTTCACGATTTGGTGATAAATCACTTTTCCCGACAACGAATCTAACAGCACAAGCACACCGAAATCCCGACCAAAGAAGGTGACGTCGGCAAGGATATTCAATTGACGTTGTTGAGGAGGATTTAGCGTGGTTTTAAGCGCTTTATCAAGATAACGTTGGATGACAGTGATATTTTTCGGCTAATTTTTTGTAGGTTTGTTTTCCCTTCTCATAATCTTCCCAAATTTGGATTGGATTAAGTTTACTTTTGAAAGAAAACACTTTATTGCAGTGCGGGCATTTATAGCGCTAAAGATGATTTTGTGTGCCATACTTTTGAAGCGGGCTATGTTGGCAAAAAATGCATTTTTTTGTTCATAAATTCAAAAAAGTGGGTTAAAGCCTCGTGCTATAAAGTCTTAACCCACTTTTTACCAACTATTTTGTCTACTATGCCAATAAAACTTCTGACGCGTATAATGGGACCTCAATCGTAAATCCATCATCAGTTTACGGGTTTTATCACGCCCTATTTTCTACCCCATTTGCCATAATGTCCAAGTTAACCGACGTGAACCGTAAATTTCCCTATTCTCTGGAAGCAGACAGATAATTTTCGTTTGAATGTCCTGATACGCTCTAATTCGATTTGGCTTTCTTACAACTAAACAGAGTGGAACGATGAATCTCAAAATAACATCCAATTTGTCTGACGTTATACCTTGTCGCTTTATTATTCAGCGTTACAATGCCGACGTGCTGACTAATTCATTTTGCTGACCTGGAATATGATATGATTTTGTTTAAGCATTAAATCAACACATTGTTGTTTGAATGTTGGGTGATCATGAGGTTTTCCTTCCGCAAGTTTTAATTGGTTTATCAGACTGTTTTTTTGAGGTGTTTCTGAAAGTTAGACTGTTATATGAACATAAACAAAACACGCTCACACTATTAATAGGACAAATGTTGCGGATACGTTGCCAAAGACACCGGAATGGATTCGTACAGTTATTCTTTCGGTAATCTGATAACAGACACTAATAACCCGCCCCAAATGATGATAAGTGCAACAGCCATCATGATAATTGCGTTGGTTGACATCTTATTTTTCTCCTTGTGTTTGCGTTAAGTGTTTCCACGGCAGGCGGGAAAGCAGGAATGCGATGATCACCAAAGCGATTGCCATGCCCCAGCCGAAGGTGTTGACGAACCGGTCCGGATAGCCTTCGTAGCCTTTGGTGAGCACTTTGCCGGCTTCTTTGTATAGCATGAAAGCCAGTACACCGGTGGTGATGACGATAAAAGCTTTCCAAATCATGCCCACTTTGAAAGAGCCGGTTTCGTTTAAGTGTTCGCCCAATTCTTTTAATCTGCCGCTCATGATAATGGAAAATAAGGAGAAGAATGCTACAGCGACGATACCAAACATGTTCACAAAGTTATCCATGGTATCGAGCATCGGTAAACCGGCGGTGGTGCCAAATAAGAGCGTAGAAGCCACCATCATTGGTAAACCCACTAAAAACGTGGCATGGACGCGGCGTAGACGTAATTTGTCCTGGACGGCGGAAATAATCACTTCCAATACGGAAATAAAGGAGGTTAAGCCTGCGAAAACCAAAGAACCGAAGAATAGCACGCCTAATAATTGCCCTAATGGCGCTTGGTTAATGATGGTTGGGAAGGCAAAGAAGGCGAGACCTATACCGCCTTTTGCTACTTCGCTCACATCGTGTCCGTTGGCAGCGGCAATGAAACCTAAGGCGGAGAATACGCCGATACCGGCCAACACTTCAAAACTGCTGTTGGCAAAGCCTACCACCAAACCGGCGCCGGTTAAGTCCGATTGTTTTTTCAAATAGGAAGCATAGGTCACCATAATACCGAAACAAATGGAAAGGGAGAAGAATATTTGTCCGTAAGCGGCAATCCAGACGCTCGGGTCTTTTAATTTATCCCAATCCGGCGAGAACAGGGCATCCAACCCTTTTTCTGCGCCCGGTAAAAATAAGGAATAAACCATTAAAGTGACAAACATGATGACTAAAATTGGCATAAAAATCACAGAAGTGCGCGCAACACCTTTTTGTACACCGAGGGATAAAATCAATAAAGTAATTAGCCAAACGGCAAGTAACGGACCAACAACCGTGCCGACGAAATCCAGATTTAACGCCACTTCATCTGCCATTTTAATGTGTTCGTGCAGGAAGAAATCGACAGGGTTGCTGCCCCAGGCGGAAGTAACGGAATAATAGGTATAACTTGCCGCCCAGCCGAGGATGACGGCGTAATAAAGCCCGATGATCACGTTAATCATCACTTGCCACCAACCGAATGTTTCAAAACCGGTTTTGAGTTTGCGGTATGCCAATGGTGGAGAGGCACGGAATTTATGCCCGATGGCATAATCTAAAAACAATAACGGGATCCCTGCGGTTAATAATGCCACGATGTAAGGAATGATAAAGGCACCGCCGCCGTTTTCGTAGGTTACATAGGGAAAACGCCAGATATTGCCCAGACCGACTGCCGAACCGATAGCGGCAAAAATAAATGCCCGTCGTCCGGAGAAGGTTTCGCGTTTTTGTGTTGTGTGTGTCATACGAACACCTATGAAAGTTATAAATGAAGTTAAAAATGGAAAGGTTAAAAAAGGTTAGGCGCTCAATATAGACTAATAAAAACAGGAGTCAATAGAGATAAATCACTAATTTTATAAAATTTACGTTATTTTTTGATGAATAATTTTTATTTTTAGATTTTTATTCTGTTTGATTTATTTGCTTTTAGAATAAAAAAATAAATTTTAATAAAAAGCGATTTAAACCAGCGGAAAAGTCCATACAATACCGAATAAAACGCTAAAAAGAAAAATTTGCAATCAGTTCAATTAAAATGAGGGAAATTTAAACTTTCTGTGAATTTGGTGTAGAGTATGTTTAAGCTTTAACTTACTTAAATCTTATGCAACCGACATCTCTTCAGCGACAAAAAAACGAGGCGAAAATCTGCAAAAGTGCGGTTGATTTCCGAACCGGATTTTTTATGGCAACGCATTTCGCCTATTCGCGAACGCAAACATATTCCCACCGCGTGGCTGGAAGTGAAGATTGATGAAGGGCGCAATCGGCAGGTGCGCAGAATGACGGCGCATATCGGGTTTCCGACGTTACGTCTGATTCGTTATCAATTAGCGGGATTCAACCTGCAAAATTTGATGCCGAAAACCTACCGCACTTTAACTCAAAACGAACTAAGAGAACTGTATCAATTACTTAAATTAACGATTTAACATGAATAATTTATTAAATTTTATTGAAGCGTCGGCGCGCGACAGCCACTTTTTTATTTTCGCCAAAATGGCGTTTGCGATGATTCTGGGCGGCGGCAGGTATCGGCATTGCTTCCGGCGCGGGGTTTTATTTCGACGCCATGGTCGCCACCATCATGATTTTAATCGCCATTCGTTTAAGCCCGTATGTGCATAATTGGGTGCGCCATCGCGATAAAAAGAAAAAAACACGAATCAACGCCACATTGCTTTCACCCAATGCCATTGCGCAATTCGTGCAGTTGTTGCATAACAACAATCATTCCATCGAAAACATCAACGTGAAAGATCAGCCCAACGGCGAAACCAAACTGACCATTCGCTGTTCTATCAACGATAAAGCCACCATTCAGGAGTTGTATTTATTGCTGAAAAACGACCCGAACGTGGTGAGTTTGGAACTGGAAAATTAAAAAAATCCCCAAGTTCGCGCTTGGGGATTTTTGTTAGGTTATTCGATAACCGATTTTGCTAAAGCGCTAAATTGCGGGTTGATCAAGTCGTTTTCTTTCAACTGCCACCAATAAATCGTCAGCTCTTTTTCCCCTTCCGAAAAACTGCCGATGGCATAAGGCGGGTAAACGAAAGTAACGCCATTGCGGGAGAAGTAAAAATCTTTTGGCACGTAAAATCCCCCGTCTTTCTGGGTAAAAGGTTCCGCTTCATTATTACTGTCGCGGTAAGCATCCCATAAGAGGTCTTTTAGTTTTTGATGCTGTTCCGGATTGATGACATCATCAATATCCAGCAAGGCTTTTTTCGCCAAATCAATGTTAAGGAATTGGGTGGAATACATACCGTGCGCACCGCCGGAATAGCCGGAATAACTGATGGTGAAGGTGGCGATGTTTTCCCGTTGTCCGAGATATTTCACACTGAATTCGGTGCTGCTGCCAATCATTTCGTTATCTTTAACTTCTTTAACGCTGTCCGTGTAAAGGGTTTGCAGCCATTCCACAAATTGTTGTTTATTCTCGATTTTGACTTGACCGCTTGCGGTGAATTGTCGGATTAATTCATTTAATAATAAATCCGTTAACCAATCTTCGCCGGTTTTTAAAGTTTTTACGTTGACTTTCACTTCGCCGCTTTCCGGCGTATAACTGTCGGCGGATTTTTTATCAAATTTGATGGTTTCCGATTTTTCAAACAGCACCTCCGGCTCAACCCGAATCGTTTGATTTTCGGCTAAATCCAGCACTTGTTTCTCTAATGTCTTCACCTGCTCATTGAGTTGTTCAATGGTTTGTGCCTGTTTTTGCATTTGCTCGCTGAGCGCAGTTTTTTCTTTATCGTCGCAGGCGGTCAGCATCAGGCTGCCGGCGATGAGGGTGGCAATGAGTAATTTTTTCATAGAAACTCCTGTTGTTGAAAAACGTTAAAAATAATGACCGCACTTTTATAAATCAAACACGTCCGCATCGCGTAAAACGTGAATATTGCCTTTGCGGCGCAGGAAGCCGCAACGGTCGAAATATTCCACCAGTTGCACAGTCATTTTGCGTCCGAATTGTAAGGCGTCGCGTAGTTCGTTCACCGAAAAGCCTTCTTTTCCGGCGGTCAGTTGTTTAATTAAACGGGCGAAGGTGTAAATGTTCTCCGTGAGGAAGAAACGGTCTTTCACCACGGCGGTTAAATAGCCCAGTTTGCCGGCTTTATAGAGAAAATTGCGCATGGCGCTTTCTTCCTGTCCTAACGCATTGGCAAGATCGCGCACCCACAGGGCTTGTCCGTTATGTTGCTCGAATTGGGCGAGAACTTGTTGCCATAATGCACGTTCTTGTTCGCTAAATTGGATTTTATGATCGGCGGTGTGTAGCCAGCCACGGGTGTGTTGTAATTGATTTTCTGCCAATAATTCGTCGATAAAATGGTAAATCAATTTTTCCGGCTGATTCAGCGCTGCAATGCGATACAAACGGGCTTTGCCCAAGCCGAGTTGATCAGGATGTTGTTCATGATATTGGGCAAGTGCGGTCAATAATTTTGCCGTTTGTTGGGCGCGATAATCGGCGTTAAAACACCAGCTTTGGAAGCGAATATCGCCGTTTTGTTGCAGAATGGCGTCCAGTTGCACGCCCGTCAGCTGCTCAATCCACATGATCTTTTGCACTTCCACCGCGTGATTTTGCAAATAAAGTGCGGTGCGTTTTTGCGCCGTTTCCGCCTGAATCAAGCGGCGTAAATAATCGAAACGCGCTTCCGTGCGTTTGTGCCGTTTCGGCGAATCGATTTCAATCACTTTGGCACCGCCAAGCACGGCGGTGGAATTGCTGTTGCGCAGAATGATTTTGTCGCCGTACGCCAAAAACAGCGGTTGTTCCAAAATCAGTTCCGCCAATGCCAACTGTTGCGGGGCGAGCTTTTGTTGTTGTAACAAGGTGAGTTTGCCCGTGGTGTGCGATGCGGCGTGATAAATATGCACCGGCTGGCTTTCGTTTAATGCCATTTGGCTTTCCAGCCAAACGGTGATGCGATCCGTCGGTTCGCCGGGTGTTTGGGAGAACAGCCAATCGCCGCGTTCAATGGAAGTGCGGTCGAAATCCAGGTTAATATTTAACGCCAAGCGTTGTCCTGCCAAGCCTACGCAGTTTTGTTCGTTTTGTGCGTGGATATTTTTCACTCGCACTTTTTGCCCGTTGCTCAAATACAGTTCGTCATCCAGGCTGACTTTGCCCGCGAATGCCGTGCCGGTGACGACCGTGCCGGCGCCTTTAATGGTGAAAATACGGTCGATGGCGTAACGGAAAGGTTTATCCACTTCCGACAATTCCGCCAACTGCGCCAAATAATCGCGCAAGGCGTCAATGCCCTGACCGGTGATGGCAGAGGTAACGAAGAATTTGCTGTTCGCCAATACGGCATATTGTTGGCGCAGTTGATTTTCCAACGCGTCGATTTGTACCGCGTCGGCGCGGTCGGCTTTGGTGATTACCACCATGATTTCCTGTAACTGTAACAGGCTTAAAATGCTTAAATGCTCGATGGTTTGCGCCTGCACGCCTTCGTCGGCGGCAACGATAAGCATGGCGTAGTGAATGCCGCCCAGCCCCGCCAGCATATTGGCGAGGAAATGCTCGTGTCCCGGTACATCAATAAAGCCGAGAATCTGATCGTTGAACGGCAAATACGCGTAGCCCAAATCAATGGTCATGCCGCGTTTCTTTTCTTCCGGCAAGTGCGCCGTATGGGTGCCGGTGAGGGCTTGCAAAAGGGCGGTTTTGCCGTGGTCAACGTGTCCGGAGGTAACGATAATCATAATGTCTCCAAGCTGTTTAGAAGGCGATCAAGGCTCGCCAAACTGTGTAAATCCAACCAAATTTTATCCCGCTCAATGCGCCCGATAACCGGCTGCGGCAAGGCTAATAAACGGGCGAAAAGTGCGGTGGTTTTTGCCGGCGTTTTTTCGCTTGCCGGCGCAATAGTCACCGCCACCGACGGAATTCGCGCCAACGGTTGCGAACCGCTGCCGATTTGTGCCTCGCTCGGTTCAATGGCAATCACATAATTGGTATTTAAGCGATTTTCCAACCGCAGCTCCGCCTGCGCCTGTAAGCGTTCCATGGGTTGCGTAAGCAACAAAAGTGCGGTCAGTTTTTCGGTGATTTTTTCCGGCTGTAAATAGAGGCGCAAGGTGGCTTCCAGCCCGGCAAGAGTGACTTTATCGCAACGCAGCACGCGTTTGAGCGGGTGGGCCTGCAGCTGTTGAATGAGTGCTTTTTTGCCCACAATAATGCCCGCTTGCGGGCCGCCCAGCAATTTGTCGCCGGAGAAGGAAATCAAATCCACGCCGTGCTGCAATTTTTCCTGCACGGTGGGCTCTTCCGGCAAGCCGAATTGTTTTAAATCCATGAGCGCGCCGCTGCCTAAATCGGTGATGACCGGAATGCCGAATTCTTTGCCCAAATCCGCCAATTCCTGCTCGTCAACGCTGTGGGTAAAACCGCAAATTTGATAGTTACTGCTGTGAACTTTCATTAAAAAGGCAGTATTTTCGTTAATTGCGTTACGATAATCTTTTAAATGGGTGCGGTTGGTCGTGCCCACTTCCACCAGCTTGCAGCCCGCCTGCGCCATGATGTCGGGAATGCGGAACGCGCCGCCGATTTCAATCAGCTCGCCACGGGAAATAATCACTTCTTTACCCTGGGCGAAGGTCGCCAGCATCAGCAAGACCGCTGCCGCATTGTTATTCACCACGCAGGCGGCTTCCGCGCCCGTCAGTTGCTGCATTAAAGCACTGATGTAATTATCCCTATGGCTGCGCTCGCCCGCGCTTAAATCATATTCCAACGCCACATTGCCCTGCATGGCGTCCAGCGCCGCCTGTTGCGCCGCCGGCGACCACAAAGCGCGTCCGAGATTGGTGTGCAGCACCGTGCCGGTTAAATTGTGGACGGTTTTGATGTTCACCTGTTGTTGTAACAGAAGTTGTTCCTTGAGGTGCTGAAAAGTGGCGTCGGTATTCTGCAAAAAGTGCGGTAGGTTTTCGTGGCGTTTTATGTGTTCGCGTGCCTGCTGTAACAGGTCTCGGCACATATTAACGGTGGCGCTGTGACCGAATTCTGCCACCAGCTGCTCACCCTGCGGGGTTTTGAGTAATTTATCGACGGCGGGAAGGGCCTGGTAAAGGGCTGACATGATTATTCCTTTTATGCGCTGAAATTGGCGGATGAAATCGCGGCGAAAAGGCGCGAAACCTGATTTCCTGCTTGCTTTTGCTTACGCATTAGATACACTATCGCCAATTTTTTTCTCATTTTCTCAGAATTATAGGTAATTCAATGCGTACAAGTAAATATTTATTATCCACCTTAAAAGAAACCCCGGCAGAAGCGGCGGTGGTGAGCCACCAATTAATGTTGCGTGCGGGCATGATTCGTCCTCTCGCGTCCGGTTTATATAATTGGTTGCCGACCGGGCTTCGCGTATTAAAGAAAGTTGAAAATATTATTCGTGACGAAATGAATAAAAGCGGCGCCATTGAAGTGGAAATGCCGGTGGTGCAACCGGCGGAGTTGTGGCAGGAATCCGGTCGCTGGGAGCAATACGGTCCGGAATTGCTGCGTTTTGAGGATCGTGGCAACCGTAATTTTGTGTTAGGTCCGACTCACGAAGAAGTGATCACCGATTTAGTGCGTCGTGAAGTGAGTTCTTATCGTCAACTTCCCCTCAATTTGTATCAAATTCAAACCAAATTCCGCGATGAAGTGCGTCCGCGTTTCGGCGTGATGCGCGGGCGTGAATTTTTAATGAAAGATGCCTATTCCTTCCACACGTCAAAAGAAAGTTTGCAGGAAACCTACGATGTGATGTACCAAACCTACAGCAACATTTTCACCCGCTTAGGCTTGGATTTCCGCGCCGTGCAGGCGGACACCGGTTCCATCGGCGGCAGTGCGTCCCATGAGTTCCAAGTGCTTGCCAACAGCGGCGAAGATGATGTGATTTTCTCCACCGAATCCGATTACGCGGCAAATATTGAACTTGCCGAAGCCGTTGCCGTCGGCGAACGTGCGCAACCGACCAAAGCCATGGAATTAGTGGATACGCCGAAGGCAAAAACCATTGCGGAATTGGTGGAACAGTTCAATCTGCCGATTGAAAAAACCGTGAAAACTTTGATTGTGAAAGGCGCAAACGAAGAACAGCCGTTGGTGGCGTTAATCCTTCGTGGCGACCATGAATTAAATGAAGTGAAAGCGGAAAAACTGGCGGAAGTGGCTTCTCCCCTTGAATTTGCCGATGAAGCCGCCATTAAAGCGAAAATCGGCGCCGGCGTGGGTTCACTCGGTCCGGTCAACTTAAACATTCCGGTGATTATTGACCGCAGCGTGGCGTTAATGAGTGATTTCGGCGCCGGCGCCAATATTGACGGCAAGCATTATTTCAACATTAACTGGGAACGTGATGTGGCGTTGCCGAAAATCGCCGACATTCGTAATGTGGTGGAAGGCGATCCGAGCCCGGACGGCAAGGGCACGCTGTTGATTAAACGCGGCATTGAAGTGGGCCATATTTTCCAATTAGGCGACAAATATTCCCAAACCATGAACGCTACCGTGCAAGGCGAAGACGGTCGCCCAATGGTGGTTACCATGGGCTGTTACGGTATCGGTGTGACCCGCGTGGTTGCCGCTGCCATCGAACAACATCACGATGAACGTGGCATTATTTGGCCGTCCGACGCCATTGCGCCGTTCAGCGTGGCGATTGTGCCGATGAATATGTACAAATCGGAAAGCGTGCAACAATTTGCCGAAGATTTATACCGCACTTTACAGGCGCAGGGCGTGGAAGTGATTTTCGATGACCGCAAAGAACGCCCGGGCGTGATGTTCGCCGACATGGAACTGATCGGCGTGCCGCATATGGTCGTCATCGGCGAGAAGAATCTGGCAAACGGTGAAATCGAATATAAAAATCGTCGCACCGGAGAGAAGCAGATGATCGCCAAAGCGCAGTTGTTGGATTTCCTGAAAAGCCAAATTAACGTATAGCAAACGGAAAAAAGTGCGGTCGAATTTTTAATTGAATTTCTGACCGCACTTTTGTGTGAGGAAGACATCAATCCTTAGATTTTATTGGCGATTTCCATTTGTTTGGAAATTGTCGCGACCAACCTGCTGAAAGTGAGCGATGGTTTCACCAAATTGGTACCGACCCTTGGTGCGCTGGCTTTTTATGGTTGTTCATTTTATTTTGTTTCCATTATTTTTCGTACGCTGTCGGTGGGCCTGGTGATTAATTTATTTTCGCAAACCTCGCACTGATTATATAATTCGCCCGTTGTGGTGAGTGAGGAGAGCAAAATGAAAGATTATGATCCGTTTCGCATTGAGTGGGATTGCCGACGCGGTATGTTGGAGTTGGATAAAGTGATTATGCCTTTTTATCAGCAACATTTTGCCCAATTAAGCGAACACCAAAAGGCTGTTTTTGTGCGCTTGCTGGCGTGTTCCGACTTGCAATTGTTTTCGTGGTTTTTTAATAACGGCACGATCGACGACCCGGAATTGTGCAAAATGGTGGCGGAAATTCAACAAAAATTAAATTTAACAAATTGATTTATAATGAATTAGTTCTCAATTTTGTTTTTTATAAAGAGACTGAACTTTTTTTCTTTCACTTCGTCTAACGCATTACAAGGGCTTGCTGGCTTTGAAATTAAAGCTTGTTAGACGTGATTATGAGGTTATATGGCTGAACAGCTAACAGATCAAGCTTTGGTAGAGAGGGTGCAGCAGGGCGATAAGAAAGCTTTCAACTTATTGGTATCGCGTTATCAAAATAAAGTGGCTGGATTACTGACTCGGTATATTTCACCGAATGATATTCCTGATGTTGTACAAGAATCATTTATAAAAGCGTATCGTTCCATTGATTCTTTTCGTGGTGATAGCGCCTTCTACACTTGGCTATATAGAATTGCAGTAAATACGGCAAAAAATTACTTAACTGCCCAGGGTCGTCGTCCCCCAAATGAAGATATTTTGGCTGAAGATGCGGAATCCTACGATGTGGGGACAAATTTACGGGATGTGGATACGCCCGAAAATGAGATGTTATCCAATGAATTGAAAAAGATTGTGTTTGATACGATCAAAAGCTTGCAGGAAGATTTACGCACGGCAATTACTTTACGCGAAATCGAAGGATTGAGTTATGAAGAAATTGCGGAAATCATGGATTGCCCTGTGGGAACCGTCAGATCGCGGATTTTCAGAGCGCGTGAAATCATTGAAAGCAAGGTCAAACCGCTTTTACAACGTTAATAAACAGCAACACAACCACGGTTGGTCGGAGTACGAAAATGCAAAAAGAATTACTTTCAGCATACATTGACGGTGAGCAAGTCAGCAGTGAACTCACCGAACAATTATGCCAAGATGCGGAATTGCAAGAAAGCTGGGCGAATTTTCATACAATTCGCGCGGTGATGCGTCAGGAGACAAATGTTTTCTTAAGTGCTGATTTCACTGCGAAAATGGAAAGTCTGATTGCGGAAGAAGAAATTGTTGTCGCACAACCGACCGTTTCTCAACCGTTACCGCAAGAAGTCGAATCTTCTCCGTTCATGCAAAAACTCAAATCATGGTTTGTGCCGATGACACAGGTTGCGGTGGCGGCGGGCGTCTGCTTAGTGGCTGTGTTAGGCGTGCAATCTTTGAACAGCAAGTCTGCGGTGCAAAATGCGCCGGATACCCCGGTGTTGCAAACATTACCGTTTAATAACGGGGTGCAGGAAGTGAGTTATAATGCGCCAAGTAAAGATGTGATTACCACCGAGCAGTTGGAACAAAAAAATAAACGTATCGGTGCGATGTTACAAAGTTACGAGTTACAACGTCGGGTTTACGGCGATTCCTTGAGTTTGGAACAAACCAGCGCCAAGTAAAATAATATGTTTTCCGGTATAACTGTTTGCTGAACATTCACCACCAATTTTGGTGGTGAATTTGTTTATTAGGAATTTGAAAATGTTAAAAACGCTTCTGAAAACCACCGCACTTTTCCTATTGTTGAGCTGTTCACTTTCCTCCGTGGCGCAAGAGAATCTTTCGCCGAAGCAACTTTTAGGCGAAATGAAAAAAGCCGCGCAGCAGTTAAATTACGAATTTTCTTTCGTGCAAACCACACCGTCAAATATGGATTCTCTGCGCTATCGCCATTTTGTCGCCGACGGCAAAACTTATGCTCAGCTGGTTACGCTAGACGGTCCGCAACAAGAAATTGTGCAACGGGAGAATTTAATCAGTTATTTCCAGCCGAACTATCAGGCGTTTACCATTAACGGCTCCGGCATTATTGATAATTTACCGCCGTTGTCGCGTGCTAATTTTGATGCTTTGGAAAAATATTATGATTTCGTGAATATCGGGCGCAACCGTGTGGCGGATCATGTGGTGCAAACCATCCGAATTCTGCCGAAAGACGATTTCCGCTATCAGTATCTGGCGTTTATTGACGAAGAAAATCACCTGTTATTACGCACCGATATGCTTGATCGCGAAGGCAATTTATTAGATCAGTTCCGTGTGGTGAATTTATATATCGGCAATGAATTATCCGGCTTGCCGGCGTATTTGAACCGCGTCGTTTTCCCGCCGTTGTTAATGGATCAAAAAGCCAATAATCCCCCCGCGTTTAAATGGCAGCCCGGCTGGCTTCCACAAGGGTTTAAATTAGTGAATCATAGCATTGAATTGGACGGTGAAGAGAAAATTGAATCGCAACTTTACAGCGACGGTTTATTTTCTTTCACATTATATGTTTCCGATAAAATCGCCGAATCCACGCAGCAGGATAACACGTGGCGGCAGGGCGCTTACACGATTTATACCGAAAGCATGGAAAACAAAGAGATGACCATTATCGGGCAACTGCCGATTTCCACGGCAAAACGCATTGTGCAAGACATTGAATTCAGAAAATAGCAGGCGATTATGTTAACGGAAAGTGCGGTCGTTATTGAGTACGAATCCGGCAGAGCCAAAGTGAAATGCCAATCACAAAGCGCATGCGGCGCTTGCGCGGCAAAACCGGCGTGCGGTAATTCTGCCTTGTCGGAATTAGCCGGCAGCGGCGCGCGCGGCGAACATATTTTCACCATCGAGACCATTACGCCACTGAAAATCGGGCAACGGGTGGAAATCGGTTTGTCCGAACGTTCCTTAATCAAATCCGCCTTGCTCATGTATTGCGTGCCGCTATTTACTTTATTATTCAGCACGTTATTATTTGATTCGCTGTTTGCCCATGAGCTCGTCAGCGTCTTTTTTATCTTCATTTCCACTGCACTTTCTTTCCTTGGTGTGCGTTGGTATGCGCAAAAACTCAATCGCCAATCCGCCTACCAACCGGTGTTATTGCGCGTGTTATAAATCCCCACACACCGTTCGTTTTCTTTTCCGGGCTGTTATATAATTCAGCCCGTTCGTTCAATTTTCTTCAAGGAAACATTATGCTCCCTATGCTCGGCATTACCGGTTACAGCGGCAGCGGCAAAACCACGTTATTGGAAAAATTGCTTCCGCAATTAAAACAGTGCGGTTTACGTCCCGCCGTGATTAAACACAGCCATCACGATGTACAAATTGACAAGCCGGGCAAAGACAGCTGGCGCATGAAAGATGCCGGTGCCAGTCAAGTAATTATGGCGTGTGACCAACGCTGGGCGCTGATGACCGAAACCCCGCAACAACATATTTCCCTGCCGTATTTGTGCACGCAATTTGACGAGGCGTTAGCGGATTTAATTTTAGTAGAGGGCTTCAAACAAGAACCCATAGAAAAGATACTGTTACATCGCAAAGACATGACCAGACCGCTTCCGGAAATGGATGAATATGTTCTGGCTGTCGCCACGGATTACCCCTTAACCGCCCACAAGCCTCACTTGGATATTAACGATATTAAACAAATCGCCCAGTTTATTGTGATGTGGTACGAACAAAAGTGCGGCGGAAAAAAATAATGTTTTTTCTTACCGCACTTCAAGTGCTTGCTCTTGCTAACGTGCGGTTATTTTTGGAGTTTATAAACTTGGAATAGGAACGAGGACATTTTTATGAGAAACATCATTATCACCGGTGCCGGTGGGGATTTGGCGCAGGCAATCGTAAAACAACTGCCTGATGCCCGTTTGATTTTAATTGGCAGAGAAGCGGCGTTGTTGGAAAACCTGTATGCGTTTCATCCGCATAAAGCCTGTTTTCAGCTGGATATTTGCGATGAGCACGCTGTCGCTGCCTGCTTGCATGAGGTTGAGCAGCGTTATGGCGCGATAGATGTGTTGATCAATAACGCAGGCTATGCGGTGTATGATGATTTTGATTGCCTGACGACGGAAGAGGCGCGTAAGATGTTTGAAGTGAACGTGTTTGCCGGCATGACCTTTTGCCAACTTGTCGGACACAACATGAAAGCGCTTGGGCGTGGGCATATCGTCAATATCGTTTCTATGTCGGGATTTTTGGCATCTGCCAAATCCAGTCTGTACTCCGCCAGTAAATTTGCCATGATCGGCTACTCCGACGCCATCCGTTTGGAACTGGCGGATAAAGGTGTATTCGTCACCACCGTCAACCCCGGTCCGATCGCCACTAAGTTCTTCAAACAGGCGGATCCCGAGGGGACTTATCTAAAATCTATCAAGCCCTTTTTAATTCCGGTGGATTTGGTAGCACAAAAAATCGTCATGGCGTTGGGAAAAAATGTACGTGAAATCAATTTACCCCGCACCCTTGCCTTTGCCCGTAAATTTTATGTGTTATTCCCCAAAACCGCCGATTTCCTGGCAAGAACGCTGTTTAATTATAAATGATGGGAAATGACCGCACTTTTGGAGCAACATAGTAAAAAACCACTCAATTGAGTGGTTTTTTATTTTACTTAACATCAATTTATTTAACCGGAATTTCGGCTAATAATTTGGTGATTAACGACCAGAAAATTTGCACTGCCGGGATGTGGACTTTTTCGTCCGGGGAGTGGGCATTTTTGATGGTCGGGCCGATGGAAACCATGTCCATATTTGGGTAAATTTTCTTCAGCAAACCACATTCCAAGCCGGCGTGAATCACTTTAATAGCCGGTTCGTAGCCCAGCACTTGCGCATAAATTTTGTAGGTTAAGTCCACAATCGGTGAATGCGCTTGCGGTTCCCAGCCAGGATAAGAGCCGGAGAATTCGGCTTTTGCATCGCTCAATTGTGCCAAGGATTTCAACATTTCGGCAACATATTCTTTGCCGCTGTCAATCAGCGAGCGCACTAAAATGGTGGCTTTAATCCAATTTTCTTCGGTTTCTAACACGCTGACGCTAAGCGAAGTTTCCACAATATTTTCCAACACATCGCTGTTGCGAATTACGCCATTCGGCAATACATTTAATAAATGGATAATGTGTTCTGTGGTTAATGGTGTGAAAATCTTTGTCGGTTTATCAATCGGTTGCAATTCGAAAGAAAGATTCGGTTCAATTAATGCCAATTCGGTCTTCAATAAAACGCCGAAATTTTCCACCGCACTTTTCAGCCTGTCAACATCACCGTTGAAGTTTAAGGTGGCAAAAGCTTCGCGCGGAATGGCGTTGCGGATGGAACCACCGCGAATATCGCTTAACGCGAAATCAAAGTGCGGTTGATTTTGAGCGAGTTTTGCCAGGAAGCGAGCCAGCAATTTGATGGCATTGGCGCGTCCGGTGTGGATATCACAGCCGGAATGCCCGCCGCGTAAGCCTTTTAACACGATTTGCGTACTATGCGCGAAACGGTTGTTTTCATATTCAACGGGCAACGAAATGTTGGCGTTTTCACCGCCGGCACAGCCCACATAAATTTCCGCGTTTTCTTCCGTGTCGGTGTTGATCATGATGTCGCTTTGCAACCAGTTTGGGCGTAACCCAATGGCGCCTTCCATGCCGCGTTCTTCTGTCATAGTGAGTAACACTTCGAGATCAGGATGCGGTAAGTCGTCGCTGTCCAGCACCGCTAAGGTCGCCGCCATACCGATGCCGTTATCGGCGCCTAATGTGGTGTTGGTGGCACGCACCCATTCGCCGTCGATATAAGGTTGAATCGGATCGGTGGCAAAATTATGCAAGCTGCCTTCGTTGGCTTGCGGCACCATATCCAAATGCGCCTGAAGGGCGACTTTTCGGCGATTTTCCATGCCTTTTGTTGCCGGTTTGCGAATTAACACGTTGCCCGCTTCATCGCGTTCGGCGTAAAAAGCTTTGCCTTTTGCCCAATTAACGATGAATTCCGCCAGGGCATTTTCTTGATAAGACGGATGGGGAATGGCACAAATTTGATCGAACCATTTCCAGAGTAAATTCGGGGTTAATTTTTGTATTTCTGACATATTTCCTCCTTAAAAAATTAAGGAAAATAATAGCATAAAATGCCATTTCGGGTTATCCTAACGCCATTTTTATTTCCCGGGCAGCGCCCGCAAAGTTTCAGACAAGGTGTGTTTATGAGTGAAAAATATGTTGTGACGTGGGATATGTTCCATATGCACGCACGCAAATTATCCGAACGTTTGCTTCCGGCTTCACAGTGGAAAGGCATTGTTGCCGTGAGCCGTGGCGGTTTATTTCCGGCGGCGGTACTTGCCCGCGAATTAAGCATTCGTCATGTGGAAACTATTTGTATCGCCAGTTATAACCACGACACACAAGGCGAATTGCAGGTGTTACACGCCGCACAACTGGCGAACGGTGGTGAAGGATTTATCATCATTGACGATTTGGTGGATACCGGCAACACCGCGCGCGCTATTCGTGAAATGTACCCGAACGCCCGCCTTGTGACGGTTTTCGCGAAACCGGCCGGCGCGGAATTGGTAGATAATTATGTGGTAGATATTCCGCAAAATACCTGGATTGAACAACCTTGGGATATGGGCATTTGTTTCGTTCCTCCGCTTGCCAGAAAATAAAAAACAATCAGAAAATCTACCGCACTTTTTTTGCACCTAATAAAAACCATGAGCAGAATAACTCACGGTTTTTTTATTTTTTCCCTTTCTAGTAAAGACTGAAGGCTTGTAAATACGGCAATTTTCCGCGTTTTAATAACTCTTCGATACCATTTTTGTGATCGTTACCAAATCCCCGCAACTGGAAGGTGACGCCAATACTGTTATCATAGAAAATTTCATCATATTTTTGATTTTGGCGGCTGGTGACATAACGTCTGGCGCCTACACCGATGCTCCAACAGCAGGAGTTGTATTGTACGCCAAGGTATTGTTCCACCGGTTTCTTCAGCGCCAAATCCTGATAATAACGCCCGACCACCGCCCAATTGTCGGTGATTTCCCACGCTGCCTGCACGCCCAATTGTTTAATATCCTGATTATAACGATTAGCGCCGACATCCAGGTTTTGATCGATATATCTTTGGCTTGCGTAACGGTAAGTTAACTGAATTAAATTCTCTTTTTGCGGATTCCATTCTAATCCGGTATTTGCCAATGAAACCTGTTTTAACTGCGGATCATATTGATAACTTGCGCGCCAACGCCATTGGTCGCTTATTTTCCAGTTGGATTCCAATGCCCATGACGAAGATGCGCCGGAGGTTTTATTATTCGGGTTATCATCAATGCGGGACGGCTTTAAATAAAAGGTTTGCCCGATGGAAAAATTGAAGCGTTCTTCTTTTTCCACATCAAAGAAACGTGTAGTCCCTCCCAATGTTACCTGATTGGCAGAGGCTATTCGGTCCAAACCGCTGTAACGACCGTCACGGAATAAGGAGAAATAATCCTGTTGCAATAAAGTAGAATCGTAACCGAAACCAAGATATTGCGGATTTTTAGGTCCGATATTGCCTTGATTCTTATAAGGGCGATATAAATATTGAACGCGCGGTTCGAGGGTTTGGGTATAACCGTTGAACAAGATTTTATTGGATGCCAATACCGTTTGCAATTCTACTTTAAACTGCGGTAATACACGGGTTACGCTGCGTTCCACCTTTTCATCTTCAGAAACAATCCTTCCGTTCTTTTGCTGATAATGGGTTGCGTAAAGTTTGGTTTCAAAGTTAATGCTGCCATAACGATTGGATAAGGTTTTGTTTAAGCCGGGTTCCAAATGGAAACGCCAGGCTTTTGGCATCTGAATGCTGTCGTTATCAAAGCGTGCCGCTTGCGAAAAAAGTTTGAAATCCAGGTTATTCCATAAATTATTTTTGTAATAATTGAAATCAATTTGCGGCAAAGTACGATATGGACCAATGGCCACTTCATCGAAAATCTGGAATTGTTTTGCCGAAATGGCAAGGTTGTAATTCGGTTGATAGTAGGCAATACGCGCTTTTTGATCGGCATAACCATCCGTACTGCTGCCGTATTCGGAATCAAAATCGGTGAAATAACGCTTGTCGCTGACCCGTGTATAATCCACATTCAAGCGCCAATTTTCCAAAAAGCTGGAACTGTGTAACCAGTGCAATAAATGGCGTTTGCGATTTTCTGCCGTGTAATCCGTTAATCGATCATTGCCTAAATATTCACCGGCAATTTTCCCTTCACCGAGTGGTGTTAAATAACGAAATTCGCCGTTGAACTGCCAACCCCGTTTTGACATATATTTCGGCGCAATGGTAGCGTCGTAATTCGGCGCGATGTTCCAATACACCGGTTGTGCATAGAAATAACCGTCGCGGCTGGAATGTCCGGCGGTAGGTACCAACAAACCGGAACGACGGCGATCGCCGATAGGCAGTTGGAAATACGGTGTGTAGAACACCGGTACACCATGCACGCGAAAACGGGCGTGCCACATTTCCGCATATTCTTCTTTCACATGTTGGCGCATTTCGCTGGCGTAAATAGACCAGGCATTATCATTCGGCAAACAGGAGGTAAAAGTGGCGTTTTTCATTAAGCGGTAATCTTCGCGCAATTCCACGCTTTTCGCCGAACCGCGCCCTTGGCGATCAACAAATTGATAATCGGCGTGTTGAATGTCGGTATCTTTGCTGTTGAGATGGATTTTGGCATCGCTGCCGAGTAAGTTGATTTGGTTGTCGCGATAATCAAATCCGCCGCGCGCAAAGGCATAACGCTGCACATTGCCGCCTTCGCCCGATTGTTGCATTTCCACCGCCGCGGATTTCAAATGGCGGTTACCTTGTTTGATGTCCACATTGCCTTGATAAAGGGCGCTGCTCGGCTGATTGATTTCTACTTTATCCGCTTCAATGTACACCGGCTGATCATTCGGATCGCCGGTCACCACTTCTCCGGTAAAATGCGGTACGCCTAATAAACATTGCTGATTCAAGTCTGCTGCGCTGTCGGCAGTATAAAGTGCGGTCAAAATTGACAGTGAAATTAACGTGTAATAATTTTTCTTCATCGGACAACCATTATTTGAGCCAAATTTAATGGGATTATACTGTAAAACGTAGGGGATCGCATTGTTTAATGTGGCGTTTTGTACGCGCACGCATTCCAGTGATCATCCACCAACCCCATGGATTGCATAAACGCATAACAGGTTGTCGGACCGACAAACACGAAGCCGCGTTTTTTCAGGGCTTTGGATAACGCGATTGAGGTTGCCGTTTGCGCCGGCACATGGCTTAACTCGGGCACGTCATGAATTTGCGGCTGATGATTCACGAAAGACCAAATAAAATGACTGAAATTTTCACCGCACTTTTGCATGGCAAGAAACGCCCGCGCATTGGTGACGATTGCCTGTAATTTAGCGCGATGGCGAATTAAGCCTGTATTTTGCATACAGTGATCGATATCGGCATCAGTCATTGCTGCGACTTTGTGCGGATCAAAATGGAAAAACGCCTGCCGATAAGCTTCCCGTTTTTTTAATACCGTAATCCACGACAGGCCCGCTTGCTGCCCTTCCAGACACAGTTTTTCAAATAATTTGCGATCATCAAATTGTGGTTTACCCCATTCGTTGTCGTGGTAATCCTGATAAATTTGTGAGTTTTCCGCCCATGTGCAACGTTTTTTCATAGGACTTCCTTTATATGAATATTTTTTGGTTTGACAGAAAAATAATGACTTTATTATAAAAATATTTCTTCGGCTAATAGTTAATTAAAATGAATAAAACTTGACTAAAATAAAAAAATACTGAGAATATTAGCCGCACTTTTATTTCATCTAAAGATAAAAGTGAATAGCGTTTAATTAAATTTAGAGGGATATATTATGTCTGGATTATTTGTTCAAACTGATCCGTCCCGTCGTCGTTATAGTGTCGCGGCGTTCGTGGCGATTATCGCCGGTGTGGTTTCTTCATTCGTAAAATGGGGCGCCGAGCACCCATTCCCACCACGTAGTCCGTTGGATTTATTCACCGCTGCCTGTAAAGATCCCAGCCAAGCCCTTGAGGTTTGTTCCCGTGCATTTTTAAACCCGCCGCATGTTTTCTTACGTGATTATATCGGTATTAATCCGACGGAAGCGGTGTTTACTTTCGCCGATTACGGATTTAACTGGATTGGCGTGACCCACATTACTTTCTCGGTTGTATTCGCACTGTTCTATTGTATCGTCGCAGAACGTTTCCCGAAAATTAAATTATGGCAAGGTATTCTGTTCAGTATTATTTGTAATATTGGTGTTCACTATATCGCTTTTCCATTACTTAATTTAACACCACAAATATCTGAGTTACCTTGGTATGAACATGTTTCCGAATTTGTCGGCCATGTTTTTTGGTTCTGGAGCATTGAGTTAATTCGTCGTGATTTACGTAACCGCATTACGCACGAGCCGGATCCGGAAGTGCCGTTAAATCAGCCATATCGTTAATCGAAACAAAAATCCTGCAAATGTATTTGTGGGATTTTTTATATCAGTTTGACTATGGCAACAAACTTTCCAGTCGCCACAATTCATTTAACGCTTCACGGCGGCGGATTAAATAGGCGTTGTCGCCGTCCACCATAACCTCCGCCGTTCTCGGGCGGGAATTGTAGTTGGAAGACATACTGGCGCCATAAGCTCCCGCAGAGCGTTGGGCTAAATAATCCCCTTCCGCAATGGCAAGTTTACGTTGTTTGCCGAGGAAATCCGAGGTTTCGCAAATCGGCCCCACCACGTCATAAATTTTCTCTTCGCGCGCTAAAGTGCGGTCGATTTCCAGAATGTTCATATAAGCCTGATATAACGCCGGGCGAATCATGTCGTTCATGCCCGCATCTACAATGGCGAAATTACGGCTTTCGTTGGATTTTAAATATTCCACTTTGGTCACCAAAATCCCCGCATTGGCGGTGATGGCGCGACCAGGCTCAACGATAATTTCCAACTCGTTGAACGCACTTAATTTTTCCCACAGGGCTTTGGCGTATTCCGTCGGGTGTGGTGGCGTTTCGTCGGTGTAAGTGACGCCTAAACCGCCGCCCAAATCCAAATGTTTCAACTGAATGCTGTCCTGTTTTAACTGTTCCATGAGCATGATTAACCGATCGGCGGCATCTAAAAATGGTTGTAATTCCGTGAGTTGCGAACCGATGTGACAATCCATACCGACAATTTCAATATTCGGCAGCGTTGTGGCTAATTTATACACCTCACGTGCCTGTTCCACACTCACACCGAACTTATTTTCTTTTAAACCGGTGGAAATGTAAGGGTGGGTGTGGGCGTCCACATCAGGATTGACGCGTAAAGATATGGGTGCGATTTTGCCTATGTCGCCGGCGACTTGATTAATGCGTAACAATTCTGCTTCCGATTCTATGTTAAAGCAACGAATGCCCACTTCCAGCGCGCGGGCGATTTCCCGGCGGGATTTCGCCACGCCGGAAAACACCACTTTATGCGCCTCACCGCCGGCGGCAAGCACCCGTTCCAATTCCCCTTGGGACACAATGTCAAAGCCGGAACCCAGTCTTGCCATGATGTTCAAAATAGCAATATTCGGATTGGATTTCACGGCGAAACACACTAAGTGCGGATGGTTTCCAAAGGCGTTCTCAAAAGCATACCAGTGGTGCTCAAGAGCGGCTTTGGAATAAACATATAAGGGCGTGCCGAACTCCTCGGCAAGTTGTTTGACCGGCAGATTTTCCACCATAAGTCGATCATATTGATATTGGAAAAAGTCCATAACATCGCCTGTAAAAATTATTTGGTCGCCTGATCGGCTGAATCTTGCGCAGGAAAATACAACGGACCTTTCACGCCACAGCCACTGCTTAAGACACATAAGGTGACGAGTAAAAATAAGGAAATGAGTTTTTTCATCGGTTGCTCCTTGTTCTCAAATTTGACTGCTCTTTTTACCATTAAATCGGGCTTTGTGCTATCACAACGCGCAGAAAATCTTTATAATTCCCTCTTTACCAACATTTAGGGGAGTGGTTTTTATGAATATCATCGAGTTTCATCAGAAAATCGAGCAAGTTTGGGATGAAATTGAAGAACAACTGGAAGCGCAGGATTGCGATGTGGATTGCGAACGTCAGGGTTCCGTGTTCACCATCACCCTTGGCGATCGCAGCCAAATCGTGATCAACAAACAGGAATCGTTATTGGAATTATGGCTGGCGAGCCACAACGGCGGCTTTCATTTTGCCTATAAAGAAGACGGACGTTGGGTCAGTAACGACGGTTTGGATTTCTGGCAGGCGCTCACCGAAGCCCTTGCTAAACACGGCGAACAGGTTCAATTTAATCAATGAGCGACCTTAACCCGTCCAAACCAACAAAAAGTGCGGTAGATTTTGCCGATGAATCGTCGGTAAATTCCACCGCACTTCATGCTTCCGCATTGCACGTTTTGCATTCGGTTTTCGGCTATCAATCCTTCCGCAAAGGGCAGCAGGAAATCATCAATGCGGTACTTAACGGGCAGGATTGTTTGGTGATTATGGCGACGGGCACGGGCAAATCGTTGTGTTATCAAATTCCCGCCCTTTGTTTTGACGGCACGACGCTGGTGGTTTCACCGTTGATTTCCCTGATGAAAGACCAAGTGGATCAGCTGCGCGCCAACGGCGTGGAAGCGGATTATTTAAATTCCACACAAACCTTCGAAGAACAGCAACAGGTGCAGAATCGGGCAATTTCCGGGCAATTAAAATTATTGTATTTATCGCCGGAAAAAGTCATGACCAGCAGCTTTTTCCAATTTATTTCTTTATGCCAAGTGAGTTTTATCGCCATTGATGAAGCGCACTGCATTTCCCAATGGGGACACGATTTCCGTCCCGAATATACCCAACTCGGCGGCTTAAAAGGCAGCTTTCCGAACGTGCCGATCATGGCGCTCACTGCTACAGCGGATCAGACTACACAACAAGACATCCTGCAAAATCTCCGGCTAAATCGACCGCACTTTTATGTGGGCAGCTTCGATCGCCCGAACATTCGTTACACCTTGGTGGAAAAATTCAAACCCATGGAACAGCTTTGCCGTTTCGTGCTGGCGCAAAAGGGCAAGAGCGGCATTGTGTATTGCAACAGCCGCAATAAAGTGGAACGTATCGCGGAAACCCTGTACAACAAAGGCGTGCGGGCGGCGGCGTATCATGCCGGCATGGAAAACGGCTTGCGCGAAAAAGTACAACGGGATTTTCAGCGTGACAACATTCAAGTGGTGGTGGCGACCATTGCGTTCGGCATGGGCATTAATAAATCCAACGTGCGCTTTGTGGCACATTTTGACCTGCCGCGCAGCATCGAATCCTACTATCAGGAAACCGGTCGTGCGGGGCGCGATGATTTGCCGGCGGAAGCGGTATTGTTTTACGACCCGGCAGATTATGTGTGGCTCAACAAAATGCTGATGGAAAAGCCGGAAACGCCGCAACGGCAGATTGAACAGCACAAATTGCAAGCCATCGGTGAATTTGCCGAAAGCCAAACCTGCCGTCGTTTGGTTTTATTGAATTATTTCGGCGAACATCGCCAAACGCCCTGTCAAAATTGCGATATTTGTCTCGATCCGCCGAAAAAATATAACGGCTTGTTGGATGCGCAAAAAATCATGTCGGCGATTTATCGCACCGGTCAATGTTATGGCGCGCATTATGTCATCGCCGTATTGCGTGGCATGAACAATCAGAAAATTCGTGACCAACACCATGATCAATTAAGCGTGTACGGCATTGGCAAAGAACATGGCACGGAATATTGGCAGTCGGTATTGCGCCAGTTGGTTCACTTGGGGTTGGTACGCCAAATCATCGGCGAATACGGCAACACCTTACAATTAACGGAAAACGCCAAACCGATTCTACGCGGAGAAGAACCGCTGGAATTGGCAACTCCTCGCCTGTCTTCCATTGTCACTACCGCCATGACGCCCAAAAGTGCGGTGGGTTCTTACGACAAAGATCTGTTTGCCCGCTTGCGCTTTCTGCGTAAACAAATTGCCGATAAGGAAAATATTCCGCCGTATATTGTGTTTAACGACGCAACGCTACAAGAAATGGCGCAATATCAACCTGTCAGTAACATTGAAATGCTGCAAATCAACGGCGTTGGCGCCATTAAACTGGAGCGTTTCGGGCAGGCATTTCTCACCTTGATCCGCGAACATAAAAGTGCCCGCGCCGGCGAATAATCCCCGCCACCGCTTCGGCGCACTTATTTTTAGCTAATTGCACAAAATTTTGCTATAATCCCGCCCGATTTTTTACGAATTACACAGAGAAGAATTATGTCAACAAATACTCCTGAAACTTATGGTGCAAACAGTATTAAAGTGCTGAAAGGGCTTGATGCGGTGCGTAAACGTCCCGGAATGTATATCGGTGACACAGACGATGGAACGGGTTTACACCATATGGTTTTTGAAGTGGTGGATAACGCCATTGACGAAGCCTTGGCAGGGTATTGCGACGACATCGTAGTCACTATTCATTCCGACAATTCCGTTTCCGTGCAAGACGATGGGCGCGGTATTCCGGTGGATATTCATCCGGAAGAAGGCGTTTCCGCTGCCGAAGTGATCATGACCGTGTTACACGCCGGCGGTAAATTTGACGATAACTCCTATAAAGTATCCGGCGGTTTGCACGGCGTGGGGGTATCCGTGGTAAACGCGCTGTCCGACAAGTTACAGCTCACCATTCGCCGTCAAGGCAAGGTGCACGAGCAATTTTACAGCCTCGGCGATCCGCAAGCGCCGTTAGCCGTCATCGGCGAAACCACGCAAACCGGTACCACCGTGCGTTTCTGGCCAAGCCCGACTATCTTCACTAATATTGAATTTGAATACGATATTTTAGCCAAGCGTTTAAGAGAGTTGTCTTTCTTAAACTCTGGCGTGTCCATTCGTTTAATTGACGAACGTACCGACAAACAAGACCACTTCCATTACAAAGGTGGCATTCAGGCGTTCGTTGAATATATCAACCGCGGTAAAACCCCGATTCATCCGAAACCTTTCTATTTTTCCGCTGAAAAAGATGGCATTGGTGTAGAAATTGCGTTGCAATGGAACGACGGTTACGCGGAAAACATTTATTGTTTCACCAACAACATTCCGCAACGGGACGGCGGTACGCACTTAGCCGGTTTCCGTGGCGCAATGACCCGCACCTTGAACAACTACATGGAAAACGAAGGCTACACCAAGAAATCCAAAGTGGCGACTTCCGGTGATGATGCCCGTGAAGGCTTGGTGGCGGTGATTTCCGTGAAAGTACCGGATCCGAAATTCTCTTCTCAAACAAAAGACAAACTGGTTTCCTCCGAAGTGAAAAGTGCGGTGGAATCCCTGATGAACGAATATTTACAAACCTATTTGTTAGAAAACCCGAACGATGTAAAAATCATCGTGACCAAAATTATTGATGCCGCGCGTGCCCGTGAAGCCGCCCGCAAAGCCCGCGAAATGACCCGTCGTAAAGGCGCGTTGGATTTAGGCGGCTTGCCGGGCAAATTGGCGGATTGTCAGGAACGCGATCCGGCGTTATCCGAGCTTTACATCGTGGAGGGGGACTCTGCGGGCGGTTCCGCAAAACAAGGGCGTAACCGTAAAAACCAAGCGATTTTGCCGTTAAAAGGGAAAATCCTGAACGTGGAAAAAGCCCGTTTCGACAAAATGTTGTCTTCTGCGGAAGTGGGCACATTAATTACCGCATTGGGCTGCGGTATCGGCCGTGACGAATATAATCCCGACAAATTGCGCTATCACAGCATCATCATCATGACCGATGCGGACGTGGACGGTTCCCACATTCGTACTTTATTGTTAACGTTCTTCTATCGCCAAATGCCGGAACTGATTGAGCGCGGTTACGTTTATATTGCCCAGCCGCCGCTCTATAAAGTGAAAAAAGGTAAGCAGGAACAATACATTAAAGATGACGAAGCGATGGCGGAATTTGAACTGGCGATTGCGTTGGAAAATGCCGCGCTTTATGTGAATGAAAGTGCACCGGGTATGCAAGGCGTGGCGTTGCAAAACTTGGCGTCCGAATATCTTGCCGTACAAAAAATGATTGCCCGCTTAACCCGCTATTATCCGGAAAGCGTGTTAAAAGAATTGATTTATCAACCGGCGTTGACCACTGCACTGATGCAGCAGGAAAGTGCGGTCAATTCCTGGGCCGATTCTCTGGTTGCCACCTTAAATATGAAAGAAACCGACGGCAGACATTATAGCTATCGTCTGCAATTTAACGCCGAACGGAATTTGTACGAAGTGGTATTAACGGTGAGAACGCACGGTATTGATACGGATTATTTCCTCAATTTCCAATTCGCCACCGGTAGCGAATATACCCGCCTAATCGCCCTCGGCGAAAAATTAGTTGACTTGTTGGAAGGCAGCGCCTATGTGATGCGTGGTGAGCGCAAAGTGGCGGTGGGCTCTTTTGAACAGGCAATTGAGTGGCTGATGAGAGAATCCCGTCGCGGCTTAATGATCCAACGTTATAAAGGCTTGGGCGAGATGAATCCTGAGCAACTTTGGGAAACCACCATGGATCCGAATATCCGCCGTATGTTGAAAGTATCGATTAAAGATGCCGTGGCGGCAGATCAACTTTTCACCACCTTAATGGGTGACGAAGTGGAGCCGCGTCGCGATTTCATCGAAAGCAATGCGTTAAGAGCAAATCTGGATATTTAAAATCCACTTTAAAAAAACACCGCACTTTCGGTTTAAAGTGCGGTGTTTTTTTCGTTATTTTCTTAGCTTCACCAATTCCACTTCATGGTTCGCCCCTTTTTTCAAAATAAGGTTCGCACGCTCACGAGTCGGTAAAATATTTTCTTTCAGATTCAATCCGTTAATTTCATCCCAGATTTTTCCTGCCGTTTCGGTGGCTTCCTGTTCGGACAGGTTGGCATAATGTTTGAAATAAGAACTCGGATTGGAAAACGCACTTTGGCGGAATTTCAGGAAACGACGGATATACCATTCTTTCAGTAATGTTTCTTCCGCATCCACATAAATGGAAAAATCCACAAAATCCGAAACGAACAGCTCATTGGCCTGATTTTTGTTCGGTTGTAACACATTCAATCCTTCCAGAATCAGAATGTCGGGCTGATCGATAACATTAAATTGATCGGGAACAATGTCATAGGTTAAATGTGAATAAATAGGCGCGCTGACATTGGGTTTGCCGGATTTTATGTCGGCTAAAAAATGAATCAGTTTCGGCGTGTTATAAGAAATCGGAAAACCTTTTTTATGCAGCAAATTATGTTGTTGCAAATAGGATAAAGGATGCAGGAAACCATCGGTCGTGATCAAATCAACTTTTCGCTCCTGCGGCCAATGGCTTAATAAGGATTGCAAAATCCGCGCCGAAGTACTTTTTCCTACCGCCACGCTACCTGCAATACTAATAATGTAAGGCACTTTCGGGCTTTGACCGCCAAGAAAACGGTGCAACACGTCCTGACGACGAATGTTTTCATCTATATAGTAGTTAATCAAACGGGTTAACGGTAAATAGATAGTACGGACTTCATCAAGGGAAAGTGCTTCGTTAATACCAAGCAACGGTTTGAGATCTTGCTCGGTTAATTTTAACGGTACGGATTTGCGCAATTCCGCCCAACGTTGTCGATTAAACGACAAAAACGGCATAAGCTGCTCCGAAATAGAATGAGAAACCGGAAATTCCACGTGTTGAATTACTCTTTTTAGCCAAATATAGGTTGCAAAATATACCTTATAAATAAGAGATTGAGCAGTAAAAATTTAGCATAATCAGGTAAATTAGACGAAGATAAATTGTTTTTGTTTGATAATTAAACGAATAATTGAAAAAAACTTTATTTACTAAAAAAAAACTTGTCAGGCATGAAAAAATCCCTATAATACGCGTCACTTGTTTTCGACGCCGACTTAGCTCAGTAGGTAGAGCAACTGACTTGTAATCAGTAGGTCATCAGTTCGATTCCGATAGTCGGCACCATTTCTCGCAATACAAGTTCAAACTTAGAGTGGAGGGATTCCCGAGCGGCCAAAGGGAGCAGACTGTAAATCTGCCGGCTCAGCCTTCGAAGGTTCGAATCCTTCTCCCTCCACCATTATCTAAGAGTAACCGATGGGACAGATGAATTAAGAACGGCGGGCATCGTATAATGGCTATTACCTTAGCCTTCCAAGCTAATGACGCGGGTTCGATTCCCGCTGCCCGCTCCAAGCGCTGATATAGCTCAGTTGGTAGAGCGCACCCTTGGTAAGGGTGAGGTCGGCAGTTCGAATCTGCCTATCAGCACCACTTCTTAATAATCTCTCCATTACAAATTTTAATACTTTGGTTAATCTGGTAAGTTGAACCATCGATAACCGTGTTTGTTTAGAGGGACTCTCAATGTCTAAAGAAAAATTTGAACGTACAAAACCGCACGTTAACGTGGGTACAATCGGCCACGTTGACCATGGTAAAACCACTTTAACAGCAGCTATCACTACCGTATTGGCAAAACACTACGGCGGTGCAGCACGTGCATTTGACCAAATCGATAATGCACCTGAAGAAAAAGCGCGTGGTATCACCATCAACACTTCACACGTTGAATATGACACCCCAACCCGTCACTATGCACACGTTGACTGCCCGGGACACGCCGACTATGTGAAAAACATGATTACCGGTGCGGCGCAAATGGACGGTGCTATCTTAGTAGTAGCAGCAACCGACGGTCCTATGCCACAAACTCGTGAGCACATCTTATTAGGTCGCCAAGTAGGTGTTCCTTACATCATCGTATTCTTAAACAAATGCGACATGGTAGATGACGAAGAGTTATTAGAATTAGTTGAAATGGAAGTTCGTGAACTTCTTTCTCAATATGACTTCCCGGGCGATGACACCCCAATCGTACGCGGTTCTGCATTAAAAGCGCTTGAAGGCGATGCCGCATGGGAAGAAAAAATCCTTGAATTAGCAAACCATTTAGATACTTACATCCCGGAACCTGAGCGTGCTATCGACCAACCGTTCCTTCTTCCAATTGAAGATGTGTTCTCTATCTCCGGTCGTGGTACCGTAGTAACGGGTCGTGTTGAGCGCGGTATCATCCGTACCGGTGATGAAGTTGAAATCGTGGGTATCAAACCGACTGCAAAAACCACCGTAACCGGTGTTGAAATGTTCCGTAAATTACTTGACGAAGGTCGTGCGGGTGAAAACATCGGTGCATTATTGCGTGGTACTAAACGTGAAGAAATCGAACGTGGTCAGGTATTGGCGAAACCGGGGTCAATCACCCCGCACACTGACTTCGAATCTGAAGTGTACGTATTGTCCAAAGAAGAAGGTGGTCGTCATACTCCATTCTTCAAAGGTTACCGTCCACAATTCTATTTCCGTACAACTGACGTAACCGGTACTATCGAGTTACCTGAAGGCGTGGAAATGGTTATGCCTGGCGATAACATCAAAATGACCGTATCCTTAATTCACCCAATTGCGATGGACCAAGGTTTACGTTTCGCTATCCGTGAAGGTGGCCGTACAGTGGGTGCCGGCGTGGTAGCTAAAATTATCAAATAATTGATAAGACAAACCAAAGTAAAACTGAAAAGGCGTATCGA
>NZ_AQUU01000002.1 GCF_000372365.1 Aggregatibacter actinomycetemcomitans DSM 8324
CCATAAAACTTGATACCGATAATTTCGGCGGAATTTTTAGAAGCATATGAATATGCTCTTTCATTGCGTGCGCTTCTATTATTTCCACATTTTTATAGTCGCATAACTGCCTTAATATGCTACCTATATCCGTTCTAAGCCTTCCGTAAATGGCTTTTCTTCTATATTTCGGGGTGAAGACGATGTGATACTTACAGTTCCATTTGGTATGTGATAGACTTGAATCGTCATTGGCTTTACTTACCATTGACTTATCCTCCTATATCTTGAATTTGGGTTGTCAGCCTTATTCTTATATAGTGAGGATTTTTTATGTTGACCGCTTAAGCTCTTTGATTCCATACGCATAGCGTACGGTTTTGTTTATAGCTAGACGTTGTCTAGCTATAAACAAAAACCCGAGCCAGTCTCGGGTTTTTATTGGCATGATTCGCTAAATGGAAAAATACCCTCTATAATGACCGCACTTTTGTTTCGTTTTCAGCATCCGTTAGTCGGATCTTTTCTGATTGTCTTTTGCCGCTTTTACAAAGCCTTCAAATAACGGGTGGCCGTCGCGCGGGGTGGAGGTAAACTCCGGATGGAATTGGCAGGCGACAAACCAAGGGTGGTTCGGCACTTCAATGATTTCTACCAATTTTTTATCGGCGGATAATCCGGTGACTTTCAAACCCGCTTTTTCAATTTGCGGAAGCAGGACGTTGTTTACTTCGTAACGGTGGCGGTGGCGTTCTTCGATGGTTTCGGTGCCATATAATTTGCGTGCCAGGCTGCCTTCCGCTAAGTGGCATTTTTGTGCGCCAAGACGCATAGTGCCGCCTAAGTCGGATTCGTCGCTGCGCACTTCGGTGTTGCCGTCGGCGTCTTGCCATTCGGTGATTAAACCTACCACTGGCTGTTCACAAGTGCGGTCGAATTCTGAGGAGTTTGCGTGGCTCATGCCGGCAACGTTGCGGGCGAATTCGATTAACGCTACTTGCATTCCCAAACAAATGCCTAAATATGGAATGCTGTTTTCGCGTGCATATTTGGCGGTGAGGATTTTGCCTTCCACGCCACGATAGCCGAAACCGCCCGGTACTAAAATGCCGTCCAAGCCTTTTAAGATTTCAACGCCTTTGGTTTCCACGTCCTGCGAGTCGATATATTTAATGTTTACGGTTAAGCGATTTTTTAAACCTGCGTGTTTTAGGGCTTCGTTCACGGATTTGTAAGCGTCCGGTAATTCGGTGTATTTTCCCACCATGCCGATGATTACTTCGCCCGTCGGGTTAGCTTGTTGATACAACACTTGCTCCCATTCGGACAAATCCGCTTCCGGGCAGGTTAAATGGAAACGATCGCAAATGAAATCGCCCAGCCCTTGAGATTTCAGCAATGCTGGAATTTGATAAATGGATGACACATCTTTCAGAGAAATCACCGCGCGTTCCGGCACATTACAGAATAAAGCGATTTTGGCGCGTTCGTTTGGCGGGATCATGCGGTCAGACCGGCAAATGAGTACGTCCGGCTGAATGCCGATGGACAATAATTCTTTCGCAGAATGTTGGGTCGGTTTGGTTTTTAGTTCGCCGGCAGTCGGAATGTACGGCACTAAGGTTAAATGCATGAAAATAGTGCGTTCGCGACCAACCTGCACCGCAAGCTGACGCAAGGCTTCAAGGAACGGAAGCGATTCGATGTCGCCTACGGTACCACCCACTTCTACAATTACCACGTCATGCCCTGCCGCGCCGTCAATAACACGTGCTTTGATTTCGTTGGTAATGTGTGGAATCACTTGAATGGTGGCGCCCAAATAGTCACCGCGACGTTCTTTGCGTAATACTTCGGAATAGATTTTGCCGGTGGTGAAGTTATTGCGTTTGGTCATTTTGGTGCGAATAAAACGCTCGTAGTGACCTAAGTCTAAGTCCGTTTCTGCGCCGTCTTGGGTAACGAACACTTCACCGTGCTGAGTCGGGCTCATGGTACCCGGATCAACGTTGATATAAGGGTCGAGTTTCATGATCGTGACGTTCAAACCACGCGCTTCTAAGATTGCCGCAAGCGATGCCGCCGCGATGCCTTTACCAAGCGAAGAAACCACGCCGCCTGTGACGAAAATATAATTGGTAGCCATAAGAAACCTATATTGTTGCTATTGGGATGGATGGAAAAATTAGGATAAATATAATCTATCAAGACGGGAGCATAGTTTACAACAAAGGCAGGATTAACTCAATCTTCGCATGGGTGAATTATGGAAAAAGTGCGGTCATGACTCTCTGCGTTTTGTATGATTTTATTACGAATCGTAAGGCTTTTGTAGTAGAATATCGTGGCTTTTTATCACAAGAGAAATTTATTATGTTTTCACGTAAAGATATTGTTGTTTTAGGAATGATGATTTTCGCGCTGTTTTTAGGCGCAGGAAACATTATTTTTCCACCTATGGAAGGCTACACCGCAGGGCAGCATTGGGCGATCGCTGCTTTAGGATTCGTGCTCACCGGCGTATTAATGCCGTTTATTACACTGGTGGTTGTGTCGGTTTTAGGGCGCGGCGAAGAGCTCACCCGCGATTTACCGAAATGGGCAGAAGTACTGTTTTTAGCCACCTTATATTTGGTGATTGGTTCCACTTTCGCCATGCCACGCATTACCAATGTCGCCTATGAAATGGCGTTGGTACCGTTGGAGATTGTGGCGGACACCTCCGCGAACCACCTGATTTTCGCCGTGGCATTTAACATTATCGCCATGTTATTCATGTTAAAACCGAACACCATTATTTCCAGCGTAGGCAAATTTATGACGCCGGCGTTATTGGTGTTATTGGTGGTGGTTACCGCTGCCGTATTTATTTCCCCATTATCTGAGATCTCTGCGCCAAGCAAAGCCTATGCCGAGGGTTCTGTACTAACTACAGGCTTAATCAGTGGATATCAAACCATGGATGTGTTGGCAGCGATCGCCTTCGGCGGTATCGTTGCCCGAGCATTAAGCAGTAAAAATGTCACCGAGCCGCATAAAATCATGCGTTACACCATTTTCGCCGGCTGTATTTCAGTGGTATTACTCGCTGCACTGTATTTTTCCTTATTCTACCTTGGTGCCACCAGTGACGCAGTAGCGCAAGGGGCAAACAACGGCGGACAAATTTTCTCCCGCTATGTAGGCGTGTTGTTCGGCAAAGAAGGCTCCTTGATTATGTCAGGCATCATTTTCTTAGCGAGTTTAACTACTCTTGTAGGTGTTACCAGCGCCTGCGCTTACTACTTTGCCAAATTTTCTAACCGCTTGCCATATTCCTTCTGGGTAGTATTTTTTACCATCATGACTACAATCATTTCCGAAAACGGCTTAACCAAACTATTACAAGTGACCATTCCCGCCTTGTTATTAATTTACCCGGTGGCAATTATGCTGGTGGTGTTACAAATGGTACGCGCCAAACTACCATGGGTGAAATTGACCTATAACGCCACTATCATCATCACCGTTTGTTTTAGTTTGTGCGACAGCTTGAATAACGTGGAATTATTGCCTGCCGGCGTAAAACGGCTTCTTGAAAATTTCCCTTTATATGACAATGGTTTGGCGTGGTTAATTCCGGCATTAGGTATGATGGTGTTGACTATTTTGATAGGGAAAATGGCGAAAAAATAATGAACGGATTTTTTCTTTGAAAAAATTCATACAAAAAAGCAATAATCTCCTCCCTGTTCTCAGACAAAATTTCATAATCTGTGAAATATTAATTTCCCGGAGAGAAACTTTGAAAAACCTTAGTGAGGAAGAGAGTGACATTCTTTTCATGGGCGCAAAGCAAACCTCGGGAAATTTCTTGAACGTGGTGGATATGAGTCCGGACTGCGATGATCAGGATACGTTGTTGATTTTGGCGAGTCCTGTCGTACCGACTTGCCATACCGGTACGGAAAGCTGTTTTAGACACCTACCGCATGAACCGAATTAGATTTTTTCAGTAAACTGGAAAAAATTTTAAATTGGAGCTAAAGTGCAGATTTTGCATTATCGCCTCACGGTGTTATTGCAGAACGCGGATTTAAACTGGGCGGATATGATTGAGAAATTGAAAGAACGTCATACAAAATAGTTGTTACGGACAAAAAACCACCTCATCGGGTGGTTTTCTTTTGGCTTAATAATAGGAATGTTCGCCGCGTCGGTGTTCGGTGACGTCCCTGGCGCCGTTTAATTCGCCCGGAAAGATATTGACCAATTGTTTTTCCACGCCGTCTTTCAGGGTAACATCCACCATGGAACAGCCGTTGCAACCGCCACCGAATTGCAAAATGGCATAGCCGTCATCGGTGATTTCCAATAAGGTGATTTTGCCGCCGTGGCTTGCCAATTGCGGGTTGATCTGGGTTTGAATGACATATTCCACCCGTTCGATTAGCGGCGCATCGTCCGCGACTTTTCTCATTTTGGCATTCGGCGCTTTTAAGGTGAGCTGCGCGCCCAGTTCTTCGGTGACGTAATCAATTTCCGCATCTTCCAGAAACGGCAGGCTGATTTCGTCTACAAAGGCGGAGAAACTGTCGTATTTGATTTCCGTGTCGTCGGCTTCAACGGAATTCGGTGGGCAGTAAGAAACGCCACATTCGGCATTCGGCGTGCCGGGATTGACTACGAAAATACGAATATGAGTGCCTTCTTCCTGTTGATCCAATAAACGGCGAAAATGCGCTTGCGCCGCTTCTGAAATAGTAATTTGTTGCATAACTCTCCCACAATAAAATCAGATTAAATTTGTCGGATATGATACGCCTCACGCCGTTTTTTTTCTACCTTTTACTATAATAAAAAAGCGGATTAGCCTTTTCTTTTAAGGGAGCGTTATGTACGGGCAAGCCCCCACACCTGAATATGTACCACGTTGGCTTGGCGTAACCGCTTGGCGATTTCGTTTAAGGTGGAGCCGGTGGTGATCACATCGTCCACTAACGCCACGCTACGATAAGGAAAATGTCTGTCGTTGGTTGAAATTCGAAAAGCATTTTTCAGGTTGTGGCGCCGATCTTTTGTCGTTAAGCCACGCTGTGTCGGTGTTCGTTTGGTGCGGAGAAGCAAACCGTTATCAACGGGAATTTTGAACCATTTAGCTAATTGCTGCGCCAGTAAATCCGCCTGATTATAACCGCGTCGCCATTGACGAAAATGATGTAACGGCACGGGAAGAATCACCTCGGGCAAAGGTAGCCGATGAGTGCGACGCGCATCGCGAATCGCCAGATACAGCAGGCGGGCTAAGGTGCGGTCAAGCCAAAATTGATTTTGGAATTTAAAGCGATGAATTAAGGTGGAAAGCGGTTCGTTATAACGCCCGATAATCACCATGCGATCCCACGCCGGTTCCTGCCGCAAACAGTTTCCGCAATGTAATACGTTTTCCGCCAATTCCGCGCCGCAGCAACCGCAATAGGCAAAACGCTGAATGGTGCGGTTACAACGGCTGCATAAGCCATGTTTGGCAAGTTTAAGCGGCGTGTGGCAATGCACGCAGCAGGATTGAAAAACGTTCATGAAATTGACCGCACTTTTAGGGATGGAAATGGCGCATCATAAAAGTGTGGTAGTTTTTTCCGATGTTTTTTCATCGAGTTTAGGATCCGCCTCGCAAAAATGATAAAATCCGGCGACATTTTTGCTTTAAATAAAGAGAGACAGTATGACGATCCCGAATTATCGTGACCAAATTAAAGTGATCTTTTTTGACATCGACGAAACCCTGTTTATGAAAGAACAGGATCATTTACCCGCAAGCGTGCCGTTGTTTATTCGCAAACTCAAACAAAACGGCATTATTCCCGCCATTGCCAGCGGGCGTTCGCGCACCATGTTCCCGTGGCAGGTGAAACAGCTGGTTGAGCAGGAAGGCATGGCGTTGTTCGTGACCATGAACGGACAATCCGTGACCCACAAAAATCAAGTGATTGCCAAGCATACCATTCCAACCGAGCAAATTCGTCGCTTAACCTATTTCTTCGACCAACATCATATTGCCTATGCGTTTATTACCGATGACGCGGTGAACGTGTCGGAGAAAAATGCACGGGTGACCAGCTCCTTTGATGTGATTACCACGGATTATGCCGTGGATAAAGCATTTTTTGAACGCCATGCGATTAGTCAGATTCTGCCTTTTTACCGTGAAGAACAAGACCAATTAGTGCAAAATTGCGGTTTATTGGATGGCTTGCGCATGGTGCGCTGGCATGAGGAATCCGTGGATTTGTTCGACGCGGAAGGTTCCAAAGTGCGCGGCATTGAAACGGCGGTGAAGCATTTAGGGCTATCAATGGAAAATGTGATGGCGTTCGGTGACGGTTTAAATGGCCTGGAAATGTTAAGCCGCGTGGGTGTCGGCGTCGCCATGGGCAACGGGCATGAGAAATTAAAAGCCATCGCCGATCATGTGGCGGATCCTATCGACCAAGACGGCATTTATCGGTTTCTGGTGAAGGCAGGGTTGATTGATTAAGCCTTTACGATCGTGGCACCGACATTGATGAAAATGCGAGCATTTAAAAAAGTGTGGTCGTTTTTTCGATTATTTTTTAAAAGCAAAAAAATATCGAAAAATACTTGCTTTTGTGCGTGATCTCTTGCTATTAATTAAGCCTTTACACAACATCTTTTCAATCTCATCTAGAAGGACAAACTTATGAAAAACGTTGGTTTTATCGGTTGGCGCGGAATGGTGGGTTCCGTTTTAATGGATCGTATGCAGCAGGAAAATGATTTTACGAATATCAATCCGATCTTCTTTACCACTTCTCAAGCAGGACAAGCTGCACCGACATTCGGCGGTAAAGACGCCGGCACCTTGAAAAATGCGTTCGACATTGAAGAACTGAAAAAACTGGACATTATCGTCACCTGCCAAGGCGGCGATTACACCAACGAAGTTTATCCGAAATTAAAAGCCACCGGCTGGAGCGGTTACTGGGTGGATGCAGCGTCCGCATTGCGTATGGAAGAAGACGCGATTATCGTGTTGGACCCGGTGAATCAACACGTGATCAGCGAAGGCTTGAAAAACGGCGTGAAAACCTATGTAGGCGGTAACTGTACTGTCAGCTTGATGCTCATAGCGTTAGGCGGTTTATTTGAAAAAGATTTAGTGGAATGGATCTCCGTTGCCACTTACCAAGCCGCCAGTGGTGCCGGTGCGAAAAATATGCGCGAATTATTGGTGCAAATGGGTGAGTTAAACGGCGAAGTGAAAGGCTTACTTGCGGATCCGAATTCTTCCATTTTAGACATTGAACGTGCCGTGACCGCCAAAATGCGCGACAAAGACTTCCCGATTGATAACTTCGGCGCACCGTTGGCGGGCAGCCTGATTCCTTGGATCGACAAATTATTGGAAAGCGGTCAAACCAAAGAAGAATGGAAAGGTTACGCAGAAACCAACAAAATTCTGGGCTTGAGCGATAACCCGATTCCGGTGGATGGCTTATGCGTGCGTATCGGCGCGTTGCGTTGCCACAGCCAAGCCTTCACCATCAAATTGAAACGCGACATTCCGCTTGCCGAAATCGAACAAATTTTGGCTTCGCACAACGAGTGGGTGAAAGTGATCCCGAACGACAAAGAAACCACATTACGCGAATTAACACCGACCAAAGTCACCGGCACATTGAGCGTTCCGGTCGGGCGTTTACGCAAACTCAATCTTGGACCGGAATATTTGGCGGCGTTCACCGTGGGCGACCAATTATTGTGGGGCGCGGCAGAACCGATTCGCCGTATTTTGGTGCAATTGGTCAAATAATTACCGAATTTCAAAAAATACTTTCAAAAACAAAGGGCTGTGTTGAACAGCCCTTATTTTTACCCGTCAAGATTAGTTAAAACGCACATGGGATTTGACTTTTTCTAAGGTCACGTCACCGATACCCGGCACGTTGGATAAGTCATTCAGGTTCTTAAATTTCCCGTTTTTCTCACGGTATTCCACAATTGCTTTAGCTTTTGCTTCACCGATACCGGATAGGTTTTCTAAAGTCGCTGCGTCGGCAGTGTTAATATCCACTTTTTTGCTGCGTGTGATTTTGGCTTTATTTTCCACCGCACTTTTCTCTTTGGCGGTGGATTTATCTTCTACCGGCGCCGGTTTTTCATTTTGAAAGGTGTCTTTTACCGCCTTTTTCCCTTCAGCAAATTTTTCCTTGGTAGCATCTTTGGCTTTGGTAAAGGTCTCTTTAGTCGCCTCTTTCGCTTCAACGAATTTCTCTTTGGTCGCGTCTTTGACTTTCACCGCGCCCTCTTTCACTTTACCGCCCACGGTTTTGGCATCGGATTTAACGGTTTGCCAGGCGGATTTCGCCCCGTCTTTGACTTCCGTGAACACGCTTTCTTCGGCGAATACGGTGGTGGAAACGGTCATCACGACGGCTACAGCAAGCAGCGATTTTAATGATTTCATTTTTTCTTCCTTTTCTGATGAATGAAAAAACACGGTGAAAAAGCACCGCACTTTTAGGTAACAAAATATACAATAAATGTTCTCGTTAGAACAAAATTTCATGTGAAAAGTTCAAATGAAGCGAAACCTATCAAGCCCGAAAAGTCAATAGGCAAAATGAAAATTTTTGCATTTTTCCCTTGAAATCTTTTAAAACGATCTTATTTAATTTTGGCGAATAAATGTTCAACAGAATATCCATTGGAACACTCAAGGGAAAACATTATGAATATTGAAAAATTTACCACAAAATTCCAACAAGCCTTGGCGGAAGCACAATCTTTGGCGGTCGGCAAGGATAATCAATTTATTGAACCGGTACATTTATTGAGCGCCTTGTTAAATCAACAAGACGGTTCCATAGCACCGATTCTCACCACCGGCGGCGTAAACGTCGCTTTATTGCGTAACGAAATCAACAACGAGCTTGCCAAGCTCCCGCAAGTGTCCGGCAACGGCGGCAATGTGCAAATTTCCCGTCAGTTGCTTAACATCTTGAATTTATGTGACAAATTGGCACAACAACGGCAGGATAAATTTATTTCGTCCGAAATCTTTTTGCTTGCCGCTTTAGAAGAAAAAGGCACCCTGAGCGAGATTTTGAAAAAGTGCGGTGCGAAAAAAGAACAGATTTTACAAGCCATCGAGCAGATTCGCGGAGGACAAAAAGTGAATGATCAAAATGCGGAAGAAAGCCGCCAAGCACTCGAAAAATATACTATCGACTTAACCGCCCGCGCAGAAAGCGGCAAATTGGATCCGGTGATTGGACGTGACGAGGAAATCCGCCGCACCATTCAAGTGTTGCAGCGCCGTACCAAAAACAATCCGGTGCTTATCGGTGAACCGGGTGTGGGTAAAACCGCCATTGTGGAAGGTTTGGCACAGCGTATCGTGAACGGCGAAGTGCCGGAAGGGTTGAAAAACAAACGTGTGCTGTCGCTTGATATGGGCGCGTTAATCGCCGGGGCGAAATATCGCGGCGAATTTGAAGAACGTTTGAAAGCGGTGTTAAACGAACTCGCCAAAGAAGAAGGCAGAGTGATTTTGTTCATCGATGAAATTCACACTATGGTGGGCGCGGGTAAAACCGACGGCGCGATGGACGCAGGCAACCTGCTCAAACCAAGTTTGGCGCGCGGTGAATTGCATTGCGTGGGCGCCACTACCTTGGATGAATATCGTCAATACATTGAAAAAGACGCGGCGCTTGAACGTCGTTTCCAAAAAGTGTTTGTGGGCGAACCGAGCGTGGAAGACACCATCGCCATTTTGCGCGGTTTGAAAGAGCGTTATGAAATCCACCACCATGTACAAATTACCGACCCGGCAATCGTGGCGGCGGCAACGCTTTCTCATCGTTATATTTCCGATCGTCAGTTGCCGGATAAAGCCATCGACTTAATCGACGAAGCGGCATCCAGCATTCGGATGGAAATCGACTCCAAACCGCAACCGTTAGATCGTTTGGATCGCCGTATTATCCAGCTCAAACTGGAACAACAGGCGTTGCAAAAAGAAGATGACGATGCCAGCCGTAAACGTTTGGAAATGCTGGAAAAAGAATTGGCGGAAAAAGAACGTGAATATGCCGAATTAGAAGAAGTGTGGAAATCGGAAAAAGCCGCGCTGTCCGGCACGCAACACATTAAAGCGGAATTGGAAAATGCCCGCACGCAAATGGAACAAGCACGCCGCGCTGGTGATTTAAGCAAAATGTCCGAATTGCAATACGGCAAAATTCCGGATTTGGAAAAACAATTAGCCCAAGCGGAAGGTGCCGAGGGCAAAGAAATGAGTCTGTTACGCTATCGCGTGACCGACGAAGAAATCGCCGAAGTGCTTTCCCGCGCTACCGGTATTCCGGTCGCTAAAATGATGGAAGGCGAAAAAGAAAAATTATTGCACATGGAAGAATTTCTGCACAAACGGGTTATCGGTCAAAACGAAGCGGTGGATGCCGTGGCGAACGCTATTCGTCGTAGCCGCGCCGGTCTTTCCGATCCGAACCGTCCGATTGGTTCCTTCTTATTCTTAGGTCCGACCGGTGTGGGTAAAACCGAGTTGTGCAAAGCCTTGGCGTCCTTCTTATTCGACAGCGAAGATGCCATGATGCGTATCGATATGTCCGAGTTCATGGAAAAACACAGCGTGTCCCGTTTGGTGGGCGCACCTCCGGGCTATGTGGGCTATGAAGAAGGCGGTTACTTAACCGAAGCGGTGCGTCGCCGTCCGTATTCCGTGATTTTGCTCGACGAAGTGGAAAAAGCGCATCACGATGTGTTTAACATTCTGTTGCAAGTGTTGGACGACGGTCGTCTCACCGACGGACAGGGCAGAACCGTGGATTTCCGCAATACGGTGGTGATTATGACCTCCAACCTCGGTTCCGACTTGATTCAGGATCACGCACAGGAAGGGTACGACACCGTGAAAAGCATGGTGATGGAAGTGGTCGGTCGTTATTTCCGTCCGGAATTTATCAACCGTATCGACGAAACCGTCATGTTCCACCCGTTGAACAAAGAAAATATTCGTCAAATTGCCGATATTCAATTAAGACGCTTAACCCGTCGCATGGAAACTCATGGCTATGTGTTGAACTTTACCGATGCTACCCTTGATTTCATCAGCGACATCGGTTACGACCCGATTTTCGGTGCACGTCCGCTCAAACGGGCAATTCAGCAAGAAATCGAAAATCCGTTGGCACAACAAATTTTATCCGGCGCCTTGCTGCCTGATAAAGTGATTGATGTGGACTACGTGGACGGTCAAATCGTGGCAAAACAATAAGCCATTAACTCAATGATTAAAAAGCCATTTAGTGAATGCTAAATGGCTTTTTTGTGGGACTGTATTGAAAGTGCGGTGAAAATTCACCGCACTTTTTTGTCCTACTTCCGTCGATACATATTGGCGCACATCACTTGCCCCAGAATATACAGGGAAGATTGCGGTTGCAGCGTGATGGTGTGTTGGGACTGGCGTTTTGGTGCGGTGCGGATGCCGTCGCCCCAGAAATCGGCATAGAAATCGCTGCGTACGTGGGTGAAATAGAAGTTTTCGCAGTTCAGGATTTTATACTGGCGCATGGATTTGGCGAAAAGCGCCGGATATTCTTTAAACACATACAGCCCTTTATCTAAATTAATCACCGCATCAAAATGAATCAGGCGTTTGTCTTGGTTATCCACCCAAATGGAATCCATATCCACATAATAAAAAATGCCCGGCATGAGTTGTAGAAAGCCGTTTTTGGTGTCTTTCGGCGGGGTAATCGGCACCTCTTGTTGTGGCGGAATGTCGGCATTTTTGGCGGAGGCGGTTTGGGTTGCAGGGGGATTTGTACAGGCAGCCAATAAAAGTGCGGTGAGAATTACGATCGTTTTTTTCATATCAGACTCCTTTTGCATTCCGACCTCTTATTTTCCTATGACTTCATTTTGGCACAATTCCCGTAGAATAGCTAACTGAAAGCACCACCGAACAGAAAAATCCCATGCCCATATCGCAAACGATTTTGTAAGCGTGGTACAATATGTATCATTTTCGTTCAAGCAATTAACAGGAAACCATCGTGAGCAAACAATCCTTAAGTTACAAAGATGCCGGCGTGGACATTAGCGCCGGTAACGACTTAGTCGAACGTATTAAATCCGACGTCAAACGTACAACACGTCCGGAAGTAATGAGCGGTTTCAATGCATTGTGCGCTATTCCGGCAAAATATAAAGAGCCGATTTTAGTTTCCGGCACGGGCGGCGTGGGCACAAAGTTGCGTTTGGCGATCGATTTAAAGCGTCACGACACCATCGGGGTTGATTTGGTTGCTATGTGCGTAAACGATTTAGTGGTGCAAGGTGCGGAACCGTTGTTTTTCCTTGATTATTACGCCACCGGCAAATTAGAAGTGGATGTTGCCGCGAGCGTAATTAAAGGCATTGCTAACGGTTGTGAACAATCCGGTTGCGCATTGGTCGGCGGGGAAACGGCGGAGATGCCGGGAATGTACCATCAAGGGGATTACAATCTTGCCGGTTTCTGCGTCGGCGTGGTGGAAAAATCCGAAATTATCGACGGCTCCGAAGTGAAAGTGGGCGACGCATTAATCGCCTTGGGTTCCAGCGGGCCGCATTCCAACGGGTATTCTTTAATTCGTAAAGTTGTGGACCTGTCCGGCGTGAACCCTGCCGAAGCGCAGGTGGGCGATCGTCCGTTAGCCGATCATTTATTGGCACCGACGAAAATCTATGTGAAATCCATTTTACAGCTCATCAAACACGTTGATGTGCACGCCATCGCCCACTTAACCGGCGGCGGTTTTTGGGAAAATATCCCGCGCGTCTTGCCGCCGAGCGTGAAAGCCGTTATCAATGAAAACAGCTGGCAATGGCCTGCGGTGTTTAGTTGGCTGCAACAACAAGGCAATATTACCGACCATGAAATGTACCGCACCTTTAACTGTGGCGTAGGCATGATTGTGGCGTTGCCGCAGGAAGATGTGGAAACCGCACTCGGTTTATTGCATCAGGCAGGGGAAAATGCCTGGGTGATTGGTGAAGTGCAACATTTAGGCAACGACGAAGCACAAGTGATTATTCGCTAATGAAAAAAATCGTTGTACTCCTTCCGAAGAGGGAACCAATTTGCAAGCGAATTGATGCCTGCAAATCTTCCTTTATAAATGCCGAAATCGTCGGTGTGTTTAGCAATAACGCGGATGCTTTCGGCTTACAACAGGCAAAAAGTGCGGTGAAAAACGACCGCACTTTTTCTTCATATTAAGTATAGAAGCAATCGATTTACTCAACCGACGGGGCTGATTATAATGCTTGCCATCGTTTGAATAATTTAAGGATACACATGCAATTTTCCAAAATGCACGGTTTGGGTAATGATTTTATGGTGGTGGATGCGGTGACACAGAACATTTACTTCCCGACGGAAACCATCAAACGCCTGGCGGATCGCCATCGCGGCGTTGGTTTTGATCAACTATTGGTGGTGGAGCCACCTTATGATCCCGAACTGGATTTTCATTATCGCATTTTTAACGCGGACGGCAGCGAAGTGGCACAATGTGGCAACGGCGCACGCTGTTTTGCCCGTTTCGTGACGCTCAAAGGCTTAACCAATAAAAAAGACATCGCCGTAAGCACGCAAAACGGCAAAATGCTGCTGACCGTGAAAGAAGACGGTAACGTGCGGGTGAACATGGGCGAACCGATTTGGGAGCCGAATAAAATTCCGTTTACCGCCAATAAATTTGAGAAAAATTATATTCTGCGCACGGAAATCCAAACGGTGCTGTGCAGCGCGGTATCTATGGGCAATCCGCATTGCGTGGTGCAGGTGGAGGATATTCAAACCGCCAATGTGGAACAACTCGGTCCGCTATTGGAAAATCATGAACGTTTTCCGGAACGGGTGAATGCGGGCTTTATGCAGGTGGTGAATCGTCATCACATCAAACTACGCGTATACGAACGCGGTACCGGCAAAACCCAGGCTTGCGGTAGCGGCGCTTGTGCGGCGGTGGCGGTGGGTATTATGCAAGGCGTGTTGGATAACGAAGTGCAGGTGGATTTGCCCGGCGGCAGTTTGACCATCGAATGGCAGGGCGAAGGGCATCCGTTATACATGACCGGCAGCGCCACCCACGTGTATGACGGCGTGGTTTGTTTGTAAGAGTGGCTTATGCAAAATGCCTTGCAACATTATTTCACCTATCTGCGCGTTGAATGTCAGGTCAGCCCGCATACTTTGAGCAATTATCAGCGCCAGCTTGCGCGGGTCACAGCGATTCTACAGGGCGCGGGTATTACGCAATGGCAACAGGTGACGGCGAGCGTGGTGCGTTATGTGGTGGCGCAAAGCAGTAAGCAGGACGGTTTAAAAGAAAAAAGTCTGGCGTTGCGCCTTTCTGCGTTGCGCCGTTTTTTGACTTATTTGGTGCAACAGGGCGAACTGAAAGTGAATCCGGCGACGGGCATTTCCGCGCCGAAACAGGCGAAACATCTACCGAAAAATATTGACACCGATCAGGTGCAGCTGTTACTTGCCAATGACAGCAAAGAACCCATTGATATTCGTGATCGGGCGATCATCGAATTGTTATATAGTTCCGGTTTGCGCTTGTCCGAATTACAGGGCTTGAATCTCAATAGCATTCACCTCCGCTCGCGTGAAGTGCGGGTTATCGGGAAAGGTAACAAGGAACGGGTGGTGCCATTCGGGCGTTATGCCTCCCACGCCATTCAGCAATGGCTGAAAGTGCGGTTGTTATTTAACCCGAAAGACAATGCGTTATTTGTCAGCCAATTGGGTAACCGAATGTCACACCGCGCAATCCAAATGCGTTTGGAAACCTGGGGCATTCGGCAAGGTTTGAACAGCCATTTAAATCCGCATAAATTGCGCCATTCGTTTGCCACCCACATGCTGGAAGCCAGTTCCGATTTACGCGCGGTGCAAGAACTGCTCGGACACAGCAATTTATCCACCACACAAATTTATACCCACCTTAATTTCCAACATTTGGCGGCGGTGTATGATGCCGCGCACCCGCGCGCGAAACGTAAAAAATAAGGGAAAAAACGCCATGAAATTCTACCGCACTTTAATGCCTTTTCAGGTGATTAGTTTTGATTTAGACGACACCCTTTACGACAATTCGCACGTCATCACCACGGCGGAACAGAAATTCGTCACCTTCGTGCAACAACATTGCCACATGGCGGATTTTAGTTTGGAAATGTGGGCGGCGTATAAAAGAGCCACCGCACAACATAATCCGCTGATGGCAGAAGATGTGACCTTATGGCGCTTGCGCAGTTTGCAGGTATTGCTGGCAGAACGGGGCAAAAGTGCGGTGGAAATTGCCGGTGTTTCGCAAACCGCGATGGATTACTTCTTACATTGGCGCCATCAAATTGACGTGCCGCCACAAAGTTTTGCCGTTCTGCAACAGCTAAAACCGCGATATAAATTGGTGGCAATTACCAACGGCAATGTGGATCCCGTGCGTATCGGTTTTGATCAGTTTGATTTGGTGTTACGCGGCGGTAAGCATGGGCGGGCAAAGCCCCATAAAGATTTATTTCTGCAAACTGCTCACTATTTTAATATTCTACCGGAACAGATTTTACATGTCGGCGATAATTTAGGCACGGATGTGCAGGGCGCCATACAGGCAGGTTGTCAGTCTGTATGGTTAAATTTGAGCGGAAAAGACATCACTGAATTTAGCGAAGTGCATATTTTGCCGACGGTGGAGATGAATGAGTTGACGGATTTGTTGCAGTTATACGGATAAAGTGCGGTTGGTTTTCAGAGCGTTTTTAGCAACTTGTATTAAATCACTTCTGGATAATGGGAGGACGCGAAACCCTCCCGTTATCTCTGTTTACCAGTACTTATTTCACAATATCGCCTTTTAAGGCTACACCAGCGATAAGATGACCGGCGTGGCATTCATATTGAGTGGTACTTTTATAAACGTTTTTCTTGTAGTAACTGACGATATTGCCCACTTTGGTGGCGCCGGAAGATTGTGCTTTATCCTGTAATTGCTTAACGGCAGACAAGAAAGCGCGTTTGCAGGCTTTTTCGTCAGATTTGTTGGCAGCATTGGTTTTCTTGTTGGTGACAGCATTGTCGACCACCACTTTACCCGGTGCCGGTTTACCGAAGTAAAGTTTTACATTCGGGTTGAGGAAACGCTGTGCTTCAGGGGAATTCAATACACTTTGAATATCATAGTGATGAGTGGTATCACGCGGGGCACAGGCGGCGATAAATACAGTCGCAACGGCAAGGGTTAATTTAGTCATCAGTTTCATGAAAATCTCCTTTTGATAGTAAAAAAGATGAAAACCGTACGTAAGTATAGCATTTTTATTGATAACGAATACATGGTTCTTGCGGTGCGCCAATTGCTTTCGAACCGGAGCCTAGGTAAAATTGACCCGGTTTTTATCTTTACTATTTTAGTCGAACCGGTGAAAGAAAAAGGCAATTGTGATCGTATTTTATTTTTCACTGTCAAAGGAAATAGCCGTATTATCGCCGGAGCTAAACCGGATTTGCGCGACGTCGCCGTCAAGCAACTTAGGTTTTTTTATCTTATAAACGTCGTGGCGATGAAGACGATCGTGTTGATCAGGTCGGCTTACAAGGTTAAACAGACTTAATGATTAATCAATTATTTCAATAAGCTAGCATGACGCAAACGATTTGTCAGTTTTCATTCAATATAGCCGATTGGAAAATCGTGTGTAATAAGCAATTAAGCACCGAGGATTGGAAATCGGGTTATGCCCATTGGCAGCAAAATCAGGCAAATTTCGCCGATTTTTCGCCTAAACTTGCTTTTCTTCCGCCGCTGAAACGTCGTCGTTTAAGCGATTCCGCCCGTTTGTTTTTTGAAGCCGCCTGGGATTTGGTAGAGGAACAATCCAATTTGCCTGTAGTGTACGCTTCCGCAAATAGTGAAATTAACCGGAATTTCACGTTATGGTATTCATTATTGACGGAAGGTGACGTGTCACCGACTTCCTTTAGTTTGTCGGTGCATAACGCCCTTATCGGCCAATGGTCTGAGTTCCGTCAGGTGAAAGCGGAAACCACCGCTTTAACGGCAAATAAAGACAACTTGGAAGTGGCATTATTGGAAGCCTATTTATTACTCAAAGAAGGCGCAAAAAAAGTGTTGGTGGTGATTGCCGAATCGCCGTTGGAGCTGCGTTATAACGTGCAGCCTGTGGTGCGCCGGCCGTTTATTTATGCTTTGGCATTGGTGGTTGAAGCGGGCGGGCAATATCAGTTAAGCCTGACTAATCAAGCACCGAAAGCGGACGATGTTCCTGATACGGCGTTGGAATGGGTGAAAAATCAACATCTGGATTGTACGCAATGGCGTACGCCGAGTAGCGCCGGGGGAGCTTGGTTATGGCAGAAAAGCTAGACTGGCTACGCCGCTTTGTGTTCACCACCATCGGGTTTCTGTTTTGGGGCGTGGCAGGCACATTGTTACAACTAGTACTTTATCCTTATGCACGTAAACATAAACACGGCGATTTGCAAACCCAACTGAAAGTGCGCCGTTTTGTTGGGGGTAGCTGGTATTATTTCATCCGCTATTTATCCTGTGCCGGCGTGTTGGAGGTGAGTTATAAAGGCTTTGAAAAACTTGGGCGTACCGGGCAGCTAATTTTGCCGAATCACCCGTCCTTATTGGATGTGGTGCTCATTTTGGGGAAAACACCAACTCTGAATTGCATTGTGAAAAAGGAGCTGTTGGATAACCCCACCATGCGCAATCAAATTTTAGCCTGCGGTTTTTTGCCTAATACGGAATCCGTAGAACTGTTGGAACAAAGCCATGAAGTGTTGCAACAACAGGCGTTACTGCTGTTTGCCGAAGGCACGCGCACAGGCTGGAACGGCGAAGTGAAACTGAATCGCGGCGCGGTATCCATCGGGTTACGCAGCGCCAAAGTGATTACGCCGGTGGTGATTCGGATGAATCCGCTCAGCTTAAAAAAAGGGCATCCGTGGTATAAAATCCCGCGCAAACGTATTCATTATGAATTGATTGTTGGTGACGATATTGACCCGCAAGATTGGCTGAAAGAACAGTCAATTCCTATGGCATCACGCCGCTTAACCAAATATCTGGAAAATTATTTCAACACACATATAAAGGACAACGAAAATGGAACTGGAACAACAGCTTAAACAACTTATTATTGATAGCCTTGCGTTAGAAGATATTGGTATTGAAAACATTGATAACGATACTGTCTTGTTCAGCGACAGCGGTTTGGGATTGGATTCCGTTGATGCCCTTGAACTTGGTCTGGCGGTGCAAAAAACCTTCGGTTTACAGTTGGATAGCGAACAAACTCAACTTCGTGATCATTTTGCAAGCGTCGCCACGCTGGCGCAATTCATCCGCAGCCAAAAAGGTGAGGTATAACCATGACCGAACAGGAAATCCGCGACTTACTCAGTGAAGCGCTGGAATATTTATTTGAGATCGAACCGGAGAGAATCAAACCGGACACCAATCTGTACGAAGATTTGGAAATCGATAGCATTGATGCCATTGATTTAATCGACCACATTAAACGGAAAACCGGACATAAATTACAAGCGGAAGATTTCCGCAATGTCCGCACCGTGGATGATGTGGTTAAAGCCGTTCTGAAACTGAGCCAAAACGCACAATAATGTTCGCCAAATATACCGACAATAACCTCATTGCGAGCCATCCCGAATGGCGTTATGCAGATTTTGCGCAAAAAGCCCTGCAAATTTCCGCAGAATTACAACAACGTCAAATTCAAGCCATTACCGTTTGGCTGGAAGACGGTGCCAAACTGGCGTGCACCTTATTAGCTGCGTGGCACGCCAATGTGCGGGTGTTATTTCCACCGAATTTCACCCCGGAAAGCATTCAATGGGTGAATGAAAATGCCGATCTCTGGCTCACCGACAGCGACATAAACCAACCGACAGCGGAATGGTTTGATCGCTTTGGTGAATCCCGCCACATTGAAAAACACCCGCAAAATCCACCGCTCTTTGACTACACCAATCAGACCGAAATCTGGCTGAAAACCTCCGGCAGCACCGGAGAAGCGAAAACCATCGTGAAAACCGTCGAACAAATGTGGCTTGGTGCGGAAGCCCTTGCCACGGCATTGCCGTTTAACGCGGATAACACCGTTACCGCCTTGAGCACCGTCAGTATTCAGCATATTTACGGCTTAACCGTGCATATCATGATGTCTTTGGTGAATGGTTGGCAAATCGGGCGCAAACAACAGTTTTATCCGGAATGTATCATCAGCGAAGCGCAAAAAAGCACGCAAACCGTGGTAGTCAGCAGCCCCACTATGTTGTCGCGAATTGACTGGCAGAATACCAAAATGCCGCAAACCATTGCGGGGGTGATTTCTTCCGGCGGCGCATTGGCGGAAGACATTTCCGAGCAAATGCGCCAGGTGTTGCAACAACCGGTGATTGAGATCTATGGCAGCACGGAAACCGGCCCGATCGCCATTCGTGACGACATTCATTTGTGGCAAACGTTACCGAACAGTCGATTAGGCAGTGATGAACAGGGTGCCTTGTGGATTGAAGGTTGCTGGTTGTCCGCCCGCGAACAAACCGCCGATATGGTGGAATTTTTAGCGGACGGCTTCCGCCTGCTCGGGCGTAGCGATCGCATTGTGAAAATCGGCGATAAACGCACCTCCCTTGCCGGCATTGAAGGCAAATTGCTGCAACATGACTGGGTGGACGATTGTTATATCGCGCGACATCCCGAGGTGCCTCGCTTGGCGGCATGGGTCGGTTTACATGCGCAGGGTGTGGAAATTTTGCGTGAAAAGGGGCGTCGTTATCTCATCGAACAGTTCAAAGATTATTTGGCGGAAACCCAGGACAAAACCGCCATTCCGCGTTTCTGGCGTTTTATCGATAAACTTCCGCGCAACAGCCAATCGAAAATAAATAAGCTGGAATTTAACCGCACTTGTGTGGAAGCACAGCATGATCCGATTTGGTTTACGCAGGAAAAAGATGAGCGGCATTATCAGGCGACGGGCAAAGTGCCTTTGGATTTGCTGTATTTGAAAGATCATTTCGCCAATTTTCCGCTTGTGCCGGGCGTCATTGAGCTGCAATGGATTAGCGAAAAAGTGAACGCGTTCTTGGGGCGTGAAGTGACATTTAGTCGCGTCGATAAACTCAAGTTCCAGAAATTCCTTCGTCCGAACGACACCTTCATATTGCAACTGAACGCCAACGAATCGCTGGATAAAATCACCTTTCAGTTAAAGGTGGACAATGAAATCTGTTGTAGCGGCGTAGCGATTTTGGCGCAGGCGTAGTTGCCGTAGCGCCCTCGGAACCACGATGATGAAAGTGCTTATTAACGTATTACTCAGCCTCACCGGCGTGGCTTATCCCATCATTTGGTTATTTGCCGAAGACCAAACGCCGTTGTTTTATTTGCCTTGGATAATGGCATTGCTGTGGGCGGCGAAAGGCTTCTTTCAGCAGCAAGGGCAGCGCTATTTCGCTTGGGCGATGGCATTGATTCTGGCGGTGGTGGGCATCACCCGTTCCGTTGAAACCATGTTTTGGTATCCCATTATTATTAACGGCTTAATGTTGTCCCTGTTCGGCGGCAGTCTGTGGAGCGAACAAACCGTGGTAGAGCGTCTCGCCCGTTTGCAGACACCCGATTTAAGCGAAGCCGGTGTGCGTTATACGCGTAAAGTAACCCAACTGTGGTGCGCTGTTTTTGTGATTAATATCGTCATCACCGCTTCGGCAATCTGGTTGAAATACTATGATTTCTGGGCGTTATACACAGGCGTGCTTTCCTACTGTTTCATCGGCGTAATTATGGCGGGGGAATGGCTGGTTCGACAAAAAGTCAAAAAACAACAAACATGATAAATAACCTACATTTTTTCAATATCCCCGATTTATGGCATGACCAAGGCGATGAGACCGCGCTGATTGCGCGCAATCCCGATTGGCAATGGGTGGATTTTCGTACACGCGCACGGCAAATTACTGAGCAGTTGACACAGGATAACGTGAAATCCGTGGCGTTCTGGTTTGACGATGCCGCCTTGTTTGCATGCGCCATGCTGGCGTGTTTTCATGCCGGTGTGCGGATTTTATTGCCGCCCAATTTACTGGCGGAAAATCAGCAATGGAGCAAAGAAAACGCCGATTTTCTGTTGGATGACGCGTTGTTCGCCGAGTATGGCATCACGCAACACGCCTCGCAAAAACACCCGGCAAAACGACCGCACTTTACTTCCCACCAGCAAACGGAAATCTGGCTGAAAACCTCCGGCAGCAGCGGTCAGCCAAAGATTCTGGTGAAGACTGCCGCGCAAATGTGGCTGGAGTCGGAGGCGATTCGTCAATCCTTGCCTTTCTCCGCCGACAATGACATTCATTTGGTCTCCAGCGTTTCCGCTCAACACCATTACGGCTTGTCCTATCGCATTATTCTACCCCTCACCATGGGCTGGAGCATTGCCCGAAAGCAGTTGCCTTATCCGGAATATTTAATTGAAGAAAGTCTGCTCGCGCCGAAAACGGTGTGGATTAGTAGCCCGGCATTGTTGACCCGTTTAAATTTAGCCGACACGAAATTAAAACAATGCGCTTTTGCAGGCGTCATTTCCTCCGGCGGCGTATTGCCTGCCGACGTGGGCAACGCCATCCGCGAGAGATTAGGCGTTAAGCTGATTGAATGCTACGGCAGTACGGAAACCGGCGCCATCGCTTTTCGTGCTGATGACGGCTTGTGGCAACCGACCCCGCTCACAACCGTTGGATTAAACGAAGAAGGCGCTCTGTGGGTGGAATCTGAGTGGTTCAACCAACGTGAGCAAACCGCCGATGCCGCCGAACTGATTGACGGTAAATTCAATTTACTGGGGCGTCTTGATCGCATTGTGAAATTCGGTGATAAACGTATTTCTCTGGTGAAAATCGAACAGGATTTATTGCGCCATCCCTGGGTGACGGATTGTTATGTGGCGCAACATCCGCAGCATTTGCGCCCTGCGGCTTGGGTCGCTTTGAATGAGGCAGGCATTGCGGCGTACCGGCAACAAGGGCGTCATGAATTTGTCAATGAATTACGCGCGTTTTTAATGCAAACCCAAGAGCGCGCCGGCTTGCCACGTTTTTGGCGATTCACCACGGAGTTGCCGCGCAACAGCCAGTCAAAACTCAGCAAAGAGGCTTTTTATCAGGTATTTTTAACGGAAAAAGAGGAACATTTTTAATGCAAAAGGTCATTGTGATTATTCCTCATTACAACCATTCCGCCACTGTAGGCGAGGTGGTAAGGCAGTTGCACGCCTTGGATTTACCCGTTTTGATCGTGGATGACGGCTCCGCCGAAAATCACCTGCGCGTCCTTCGGACCTTACAGCAACAGCCCGAGGTTTTTGTACATTATTGTCCGACCAATGGCGGCAAAGGCGCGGCAATGAAAACGGGTTTTCGCCTTGCGGCGGACATGGGATTTAGTCACGCCGTACAAGTGGATGCGGACGGGCAACATCACTTGCCCGATGTGTTAAAGATGATCGCAGAAATGCAGAAAAATCCCACCGCACTTATTTGCGGTCGCCCGCTTTATAGCGACGACGCACCGAAAGCGCGCCTGTACGGACGCAAAATCACCGATTTCTGGAACGCCATTCATACCCTTTCCCTGGACATTAAAGACGGCATGTGCGGTTTTCGGCTGTATCCTTTAGCCTCTATTTTATCGCTCATGCAACAAGAATCCCTCGGCAATCGCATGGATTTTGATATTGATATTTTGGTGAAAGCCCATTGGCACCAAATCCCATTGGTGTGGGTGGATACGCCGGTACGTTATGAGCCGGGCGGTATTTCGCATTTTCGCGGGTTTGCCGATAACTGGGAGATCAGCAAACTGCATACCCGATTATTTTTTGGTATGCTGTGGCGCATTTGCACGGGGCGGAAAGTATGACTTCACAACATTGGGCGCAACAACATGAACGGGGCAGCAAGTTTTTCTTAAACTTAACCCGTTTGATCGTGCAATATTGCCCACTTTGGGTGATTCGCATCGTGACCTTTGTCGTAGTGAGTTATTTTTTCCTCACCTCAACAAAAGCACGTCGCCACATTCGCCGTTATCATCAGCGTTTACAGCGTACATTCCCGCACCTGACCTTGCCCCGCTACGCCTTATTCCGCCATTTTTTAGCCTTCGGCGAAGCCATCGCTGATCGCTTTGCCGTGTGGCAGAAAAAAATCCGTTATCCCGATTTGATTTTGGACGATAGTGATAACGTGTATCGTGACATTCGTTCCGAAGGGCGCGGGCAGATTCTGATTTGCTCCCATTTCGCCAATATTGAAATTTGTCGTGCGCTGGTGGACAGCGGACATCACGGCAATTTCCGCCTGAATATTTTGGTGCATAATCGCCATGCGCAGGCATTTAACGAAACCTTGGAAAAGGCGGGCGCCACCTCCTTGCCGCTAATTCAGGTGGAAGAATTGGATGCGCAAAAAATGTTGGAGTTGAATGAACGTATTGAACGGGGCGAGTGGATCGCCATTGCCGCCGATCGCATTCCGGTGCGCGGCAATAAAACCGAACAGGTGGATTTTCTGGGTTCACCGGCAACCTTCCCGCAAGGGCCCTGGTTGTTGGCAAGCCTGTTGAAAACGCCGATTAATACTGTGTTCTGCGTGAAAAAACGCAGCGAATACTATTTAAAATTACGCCATTTTTCCCCGCCCATTGAAGGCAGAGGCAAACAGCGCAACGAAAGTATCAAACGCGCCATGCAACAATATGCCGATATTCTTGCCAAAGAATGTGAAGAAAATCCGCTCTATTGGTTTAATTTTTACGATTTCTGGGACGATTATTCAAAATGAAAAAACACATTTACTGCCATCATGCCTCCGAATATGAAATTCAGTTTTTTGACGTGGATTCCATGAATATCATGTGGCACGGGCATTATGTGAAATATCTGGAAATGGCGCGCTGTGCCTTTCTGGAAGAAATTCACTGCACTTATGATGTGATGAAAGAAAAAGGGTACGGCTGGCCGGTGGTGAAATTAAATTTGAAATATGTGCAACCGACCCTTTTCCGCCAGAAAATTCGGGTGGAACTGGTGTTGGTGGAATACGAAAGCTGCATTCGCATTGATTATGTCATTCGTGATGCGGCGACCAATCAAAAACTCACCAGCGGCAGCACCACCCAAGTGGCGGTGGAAATCAAAAGCGGCGAAATGCAGCTGCAAACCCCGCCGTGTTGGCGAAGTGCGGTGGAAAATCACCGCACTTTTCAGGCGGAGAATGCATCATGAAAAAGTTTTTCGTCCTTTGCTGCCTGCTTTTCAGTCCGCTGACCTTTGCCTTTTCCGAAGCGGAGCTCATTACATTGCTTCAACCCCCGCAAAACGTGCAGGGCAATTTCACCCAGCAACGTTTTCTTAAATCCCTTGCTAAGCCCATTACCACACAGGGCAAGTTCACTTTGTTGGCAAAAAAAGGCTTGTTATGGCAAATGGAAAAACCCTTCACCAACCAACTGCGGGTGAAAACCGACGGCATTATGCAATGGGACGGCAAACAATGGGTAGCAAACGGCAACATGGGGCAGGCGCAGCAAATTAGCCTGTTTTTGGGCTTATTGTCGGGCGATATTTCCGGTTTGAAAGCGCAGTTTGAGGTGGCGTTGTCGGGCGAGGCGAAAAACTGGCAATTGACTTTAACGCCAAGTTCCTTGCTGATGAAACAGATTTTTACCGATATTCAGATTCAAGGTGATGAGGTGGTGAAAGCCATTGTGTTAAACGAAAAACAGGGCGATAAAACCCACATTCAATTTGACCATATTCAACAAAATCAGCCTTTGGCGGCGTTCGCACAATCCGCGTTAGAATAAAAAACGATGAAAAAATCCACCGCACTTTCCGTTCTGTATGCCCTGTTCCTGACGGCGACATTGTTGCTCTTTGGTTATGCGGTGAAAAAAGGCGCTTGGTTAGAAACGGATTTGCGTGCCCTGCTGCCGCAAGAACAAGGCTGGACTACCGTGCAAGTACGGGCGGATGAACAACAGGAAGCGCGCCTCAACCAGCAACTTATTTCCCTTATCGGGCATTCATCGCCGCAAAAGGCATTTCAGCTGGCAGAACAGGTTGCGCAGCAATGGCAAAAGAGCGGGTTGTTTGCCCGGATGGATGCCAAAACGCAACCGGATCTTGAAGCATTGCGTGCCGAAATCGCCCGATTACGCCTCGCCACTTTGCCGCCCTCCGTTCGCCATCAGTTGCTTCATACGCCACAGGATTATTTCCAACATTACGCCGAGCAGATCATGAATCCTTTCGCGCAAACCAATTTGCTTCCGCTGGATCAGGATTGGCTCGGTTTCGGCAGGTTCGTTTTGCCGCAGGCGCAATTGCAGGGGCAGATTCAATGGTATGCCGAAAATGGCATGTTGTATGTCACGGACAAGGATAAAACCTGGGCGCTGTTGCGCGGGGTGTTGCAACAAGGGGACCTGATGGATCCGTCGTTAAATCTGACCGCACTTTTAACGCAGAACCGCCAAGCCGTTGAAGCGGCACAGGGCGATATGTTGGCGACCGGCGCCGCCTTGTTCGCCATTGACGCCAAAGTCAAAGCGGAGCGGGAAAGCACCTTAATGAGCGCGTTGGGCGTAAGCCTGACGTTGTTGTTGCTGTTGCTCGTGTTCAGAACGGCGCGCGTGTTGTGGCTGTTTTTGCCGATTCTAACGGGCATGCTATGCGGCGTCACCGCCACAATTTTCGTTTTCGGACACATTCATATTCTCACCATTGTCATCGGCACCAGTTTAATCGGCGTGTTGATTGATTTTCCGCTGCATTGGCTGGCATCTTCCTTATTTCATCAACCATGGCACGCCGCGCAGGCGATGCAAAAACTACGGTTTACTTTTCTGATTAGCCTGCTTGTGACGCTGTTGGGCTACGGCTTGCTCGGTTTTACTGCCCTTCCGGTGTTAAAACAGACCGCACTTTTCTCCGCTATCGCGTTAATCTCGGCAATGTTCGCCACCTTGCTTTTTTTGCCTGCATTATTTCGCCGTTATCAAAACAAACCGCGCACCCCGAACCCAAAAGTGCGGTGGATTTTGGATGCGTTTTTTACCCGTCGCATGGGCGTGGTTTCAATCCTGTTAGGGGGGATTTTTATCGTCGGCGGTTTGTATCGTTCCGAATGGCGTGATGATATTCGTCAATGGGTTTCTATGCCGCAGGTGATGTTAGACGAGGCGAAGCAAATCGCTGACTTGACCGGCGTGGATTTGGGCAACCGTTATTTCCTGGTGCTTGCCGACAACGACGATGCCTTACTGGAAAAAGAACGGGCGCTGACAACAAAACTGGATGAACAGCACATCCCTTATCGCGCCCTTTCCCAATGGATGATGTCGGAAGCGCAACAGCGGCAATTTATAGTGGAATTGCAGGCAAAACTCAAACCGCAGGATTATGCCGTATTGGATGAGATTGGCGTGCCGTCGGAAAGATTACAACAGGCACTGCGGGAATTGAACACGCAGCCGCCGTTATCCTTGCAGCAGGCGTTGCAATCTACCGTCGGGCAAGCATGGCTGCCGCTCTATTTAGGCAAATTAGCGGAAAATCAGGTGGCAGGCATCGTGCAGGTAAGCGGACACAGTGCCGTTTCCCTTGCGCATTTGGCAAATCAACAGGATATTTTCTGGCAGGATAAACGGGCGCACTTGAATCAAGCGTTTCAGCAAACCCGCGATCAGGCGGCGTGGCTGAAAATGCTTTCTTTTGTATTTGCCGGCGTGTTGTTGTGGCGTTTGTTCGGGGTTAAACGCACTTTCACCATGTTGCTTCCGCCCTTGTGCGCTATTGTGATCACCGTGGCAATTTTCGGCTGGGTCTGTTTGCCCATCAGTTTATTTACTATGTTCGGGCTATTGCTGGTATCGGCGATCGGCATTGATTACACCGCGTATATGCAAACTGCAAATGAGCCTTTATACGGCAAATACATTGCGGTATTATTGGCGGCAATGACAACCCTCATTTCCTTCGTCTTATTGGGGCTGAGCTCCACACCGGCAGTGGCTTCCTTCGGTTTAAGCGTGAGCCTCGGTGTGTTATTGAGCGTCATCCTGACTTTTAAACTATTACGTTAATTCGGAGAACCCAAATGGCACAATGTGATGTGGTGATTTATGGCTATAGTTGATTTCCTTTGCCGGCAATCGTTGTTCCATTGTAGCGGGCGATACGCGGAATACGGAAAATCCGTTTGTGGCGAAATAATGAAATACTTTGCTCTGTTGTTCTGCTTTTGGCTGACCGCGTGCAGCTCGTTGCCGCAGGTGGAACGGTTGCCGCCGCAACAACAGGCGGTGCGCGTGTTTAAAGTGGAACAGTTAAATGCGCAACATCAGTTACAACAAGCCAGCCTGCTGACATTGCAAACCGAACCACAACAATGGCGCTGGGTGCAAACGGATCCCCTGGGTGCGCCTCTGGCGCGCGTGATTTTAACGCCACAAGGCTGGCAAAATGACGGCTTTATCATGCCGAATCAACAAGCGCGCCGTTTGTTTTCCGCCTTGGCGACAGCATTGAATCCGCAGCACCCGTTATTTACCTTCAGCCGCATTGAACCCGTGGCGCAGGGTAATGATTATTTTATTCAGCATAACAAAGTCTGGCGCATTGCATTGCGTCCGCCACAGATTGAAATCCACCTGGCGGATGACAGCCGTTGGCGTATTGAAGAATTAAATTAAAGGAAAAAATGACCGCACTTTATCTAAGTAAACCAGCTATTTTGAGCAGCCTTGGCGATGGCATCGAAACACACATTGCGCGTTTGCTGGCTGCCGAGGATTCCCCTTTGGCATTTTCCGATTCGGCGTTTAAGTTGTATCACACCGAAGGAAAAGCGCGCGTGTTCGGTGAAGTAAACGTGCCGCTACGCCCGTTTGCCGAAAGTTTGCCTGCGATACATCAAAGTCGTAACAATCAGTTATTGTGGCATTGTCTGGCGCAAATTGAACCGCAAATCGAACAGGCAATTGCCCGTTTCGGACGCCAACGCATTGCCGTGATTATCGGCACTTCCACCACCGGTGTAGATGAAAACGTACCGGTATTTAAATATGCCGTTAGCCATAACGATTGGTCCGGTGCCGAGTTTAAACAACAGCAACAATATTTTTCCGCGCCTTCCGATTTCGTTGCTTATCAGTATGGCTTGCAGGGGTTGAGTTACGGCATTTCCACCGCCTGTACCTCCGGTGCCAAAGCGTTGATTAGCGCCGCGCGTTTGTTGAACGCCGGTTTATGCGATGCGGTGATTTGCGGCGGTGTGGATGAGCTTTCGCCTCTCACCATCAGCGGTTTCGGCTCTTTATCCGTTTTATCCGATAAGCGTTCCAATCCGCTTTCCGTGAATCGCGACGGGATTAATCTCGGCGAAGGCGCCGCGGTTTTCGTGATGAGCCAGGAAAAATTAGACGATACGGCGATTCAATTACTCGGCTACGGCGCCAGTAGCGACGCTTATCATATGTCTTCCCCGCACCCGGAAGGCGAGGGCGCGATCAGCGCCTTTCGCGCCGCGTTGGCGTCTTCCGAATTAAGCGCCGATGCGATTGGCTGGATCAATTTGCACGGTACGGGAACGGTACATAATGATCAAATGGAAAGTTTGGCGGTACACCGGGTTTTTGGCGACGACACGCCTTGCACCACTACTAAGCCTTACACCGGGCACACCCTCGGCGCCGCCGGTGCCGTGGAAGCCGCGATTTTATGGGGCATCATCGACCGCAAACTGAACCCGCAGGGCAAGTTGCCGGCACAATTGTGGGACAAACAGGCGGATCCCGCGTTGCCGAAAATTGCCATTACCGACGAACACAGCCACTGGCGCAGCGAACCCCGTATCGGCGCAAGCAGTTCTTTTGCTTTCGGCGGCAATAATACGGTGCTGATTTTAGGAGAACGGGATGCTTGATTTAACTTGCCCTATTACCGACATCGCGCCTTTGGTGCCACATAGTGGTAAAATGATTTTATTGGATCGGGTCACGGATTTCGGCGATGACTTTTTGATCGCGGAAGCGGAAGTGCGCCCCGATAATCTGTTGGTGAAAGACAATAAACTGCCCGGTTTTCTTGGCGCGGAAATCATGGCGCAAGGAGTTGCCGCCTGGGCTGGGTGCAAATGCGTACGTGCCGGCAAACCCATCACCTTGGGCTATTGGATCGGCTCCCGCAAACTCTGCATTCACCAACCGGACATTGCCATCGGCAGCAAATTACGCATTCAAATTAAGCTTTCTATTGAAGATGCCACCGGCTTCGGCGTGTTTGATTGCCAATTAATTGATTCAGCAAACCAACGGGTGATTGTGGAAGGTGCGCTGAACGTATTCCGACCGCAGGTGTAAATTCATCGCAAAAAACCACCGCACTTTTAACGCAATCTAAGGAAATCATATGAGCGAAACAATTTTAATTACAGGTTCCAGCCGCGGCATCGGCAAAGCCATTGCTTTACGTTTGGCGCAGGCGGGATTTGATATTGTGGTGCATTGCCGTAGCCGCATAGAAGAAGCGGAAGCGGTGGCGCAGGCGGTGCGTGAACTGGGGCAAAATGCCCGCGTGTTGCAGTTTGATGTTAGCTGTCGCAGTGAAGCAGCAGACAAACTTACCGCCGATGTAGAAGCCCATGGTGCTTATTACGGCGTGGTGCTGAATGCCGGCTTAACCCGTGATAACGCCTTCCCGGCGTTAACCGATGAAGATTGGGACCGAGTTTTACGCACGAATCTGGACGGTTTCTATAATGTGTTACACCCGATTATGATGCCGATGATTCGCCGTCGCAAAGCAGGGCGCATTGTGTGTATTACCTCCGTATCGGGCTTAATCGGCAATCGTGGTCAGGTCAATTACAGCGCCTCCAAAGCCGGCATTATCGGCGCGGCGAAAGCGCTGGCGGTGGAATTGGCGAAACGTAAAATTACCGTGAATTGCGTGGCGCCGGGCTTAATTGATACGGATATTCTGGATGAAAATGTGCCAATTGACGAGATCCTGAAAATGATTCCCGCAGGACGTATGGGCGATCCTGAAGAAGTGGCACACGCCGTAAATTTCCTGATGGGCGAAAAAGCCGCGTATGTTACCCGCCAAGTGATCGCCGTAAATGGCGGTTTGTGCTAAATAAAAAGAGATGAATAACATGAAACGAGTTGTGATCACAGGCATCGGCGCGGTTACCGCCTTCGGTAAAACATGGCAGGAGATTAAAACGGCATTCCAACGCAAACAAAACGCCGTACAAGCCAAAGCGGATTGGGCGGAACGCTACCCTGAACTGGAAGCCCGTTTAGGCGCGGAAATTCATGGTTATCAGCCGCCGTCACATTGGAACCGCAAACAATTACGCAGCCTCGGGCGGGTGTCGCAATTCGCCGTCGAGGCTGCCGAGCGTGCGTTGGCGAATGCCGATTTACTAGACGAAAACGGCGACATTCTTGCGTACCTCAAAGACGGCAGAATGGGCGTGGCGTGCGGTTCTTCCACCGGTTCCACGAATGATATTAAAGATGCCGCCGAGCTTCTCATGACCGGTAAATCCGACGGCTTCAACGCCAACACCTATGTGCGCATGATGCCCCATACTACCACCGCCAATATCGGTATTTTCTTCGGCTTAACGGGGCGTATTATTCCCACCTCCAGTGCCTGTTCTTCCGGCAGTCAGGGCATTGGCTATGCCTATGAATCCATCAAATACGGTTTGATTCCCATGATGCTCGCCGGCGGCGCCGAGGAATTTTGCCCGTCGGAAGTTTATGTGTTTGATTCCCTCTATGCGGCAAGTCGCAATGTGAATAATCCAAGTAAAACACCGCGCCCTTATGATAACGATCGCGATGGCTTGGTGATCGGCGAAGGGGCGGGGATTTTCGTGCTGGAAGAACTGGAGCACGCCCTGGCACGCGGAGCGAATATTATTGCGGAAGTGGTGGGCTACGGCGCAAACAGCGACGGCGCACACGTCACCCGCCCGCAAAAAGACACCATGCAACGTTGCATGGAATTGGCATTAAAAGACGCCCATTTATCCGCGCAAAAAATCGGCTATGTCAACGGACACGGCACGGCGACGGAGCAAGGGGATATTGCCGAAACCTTGGCAACGGAAGCGGTGTTTGGCAAGGTACCGTTAAGCTCGCAAAAAAGCTATTTAGGGCATACCCTTGGTGCGTGCGGCGCGTTGGAATCCTGGTTTTCCATTGAAATGATGCGCGACGGCTGGTTTGCGCCGACCATTAATCTGGATAATATTGACGAACGCTGCGGCAAATTGGATTACATTCAAGGCGACGGGCGCCATATTGAAACGGATTATGTGATGAATAATAACTTTGCCTTTGGCGGCGTGAATACCTCATTGATTTTTAAACGTTGGCAGGCGTGATTTAAACAACTATTAAAAATCTGTGTGGATATTGTCATTTATCAAACTTCTTGACAGCCTGCTAGTTACGCACAGAACATATATTTCAGCAAGGTGTATCACTTTTAGGCTCGTATCGCTATCCTGCCTTTAGCTTTTTACATTAACTTTTTAAAATGTGAAAACACCACCCTATTTTCCGACATGTATACTTTTTAAACTCACAAAAAGCTATTAAATACTCAATAATAGTTTGATGTTCTGAAGATTATTGCAAGATGACCTTTCTTTTCGTTTTAACATGTTAACAATGTGATATTTAATTTAATAATTTTTACTATAAAAGAGCTGCACCTTAATTGGTTGGTTGTAGTGTCCAACTTTTGGGGCGCAGATCAAAGTGCGGTCGATTTACAGGATGTTTTTACCCACTACACATCATAAGTAGTGGAAGCGGTGTTGCCGCCACGTCCCGTCCAGTTGGTGTGGAAGAATTCACCGCGTGGTTTGTCGGTACGCTCATAGGTGTGGGCGCCGAAGTAGTCGCGTTGTGCTTGCAATAAGTTTGCAGGCAAACGAGCTGACGTGTAGCCATCTAAGAAGGTAATCGCAGATGCCATACAAGGCATTGGGATACCCACTTCGATGGATTTCGCCACCACTTTGCGCCAGTCGCTCATGGCGTTTTCTAAAATGCCTTTGAAGTAGCTGTCGGAGCCTAAGAAAATTAGATCCGGATTGGCTTCGTACGCATCACGAATGTTGCCCAAGAAACGGCTACGGATAATACAACCTTCACGCCATAACAATGCCGTGTTGCCGTAGTTGATGTTCCAGTTGAAGCGTTCGGACGCTTCACGAATCAACATAAAGCCTTGTGCGTAAGAAATGATTTTAGACGCCAACAATGCTTTGCGCACCGCTTCAATCCACACTTTTTTATCGCCTTCCACTTTACCGATGGTTTTGTGGAACAATTTGCTTGCGGCGACGCGTTGATCTTTAAAGGCAGACACGCAACGGGCGAACACGGATTCGGTGATTAAGGTCAACGGAATGCCGAAATCCAATGCGTTGATCCCTGTCCATTTGCCGGTTCCTTTTTGCCCTGCGGTATCTAAGACTTTATCCACCAAACGGCTGCCGTCTGCGTCTTTATAGCCCAAAATGTCAGCGGTGATGTCAATTAAGTAGCTGTCTAATTCGGTATTGCGCCATTCGTTGAAGGTGGCTTGCAATTCGTCGTCGGACAAGCCCACGCCTTCTTTTAGGAATTGGTACGCTTCACAAATCAGTTGCATATCGCCGTATTCGATGCCGTTATGCACCATTTTCACGAAATGACCTGCGCCGTCTTTACCCACCCAGTCGCAACAAGGTTCGCCTTGTTCGGTTTTGGCGGAAATGGCTTGCAATACCGGTTTCACAAATTGCCATGCTTCTTCGTTACCGCCCGGCATGATGGAAGGTCCGTGACGCGCACCTTCTTCACCGCCGGAAACGCCGGTGCCGATGAAACGAATGCCTTTTTCACGTAATGCCGCCACGCGACGGTTGGTGTCTGGATAATTGGAGTTACCGCCGTCGATAATGATGTCGCCGGCTTCTAAATGCGGAAGCAATGCATCAATAAAGTGATCCACCACTTCACCCGCACGCACCATTAACATCACTTTACGCGGTTTTTCCAATTTGTTCGCCAAATCTTCCAAAGAATACGCGCCGATAATGTTCGTGCCTTTCGCCGCGCCTTCTAAAAACTCGTCCACTTTTGAAGTAGTACGGTTATACGCCACCACTTTAAACCCGTGGTCATTCATATTTAAAATGAGGTTCTGCCCCATCACGGCTAAGCCGATAACACCGATGTCGCCTTTTACTGACATTTTTTTCTCCTGTTGGTAGGGTGCAACTTGTTGCACCGATTTTAAATATTTTGGTGCAACAAGTTGCACCCTACATAACGACGCGCCAAAAGTGCGGTCGTTTTTTCAATTGTTTTTTAATTCACTTGATTCATACCGCCGCGAGTCTGCCGACGTGTGCCTTATAAATTTAGTGAGCCATTAGCACGAGTCGGGAAACCACAGCTGTTCGAAACATTATAATTTATTGATATCTTAAAATATCTTGCCTTCCTCCGTTTACGGGGGACAAAACGCAATGCGTTTTGAGCGTTGGTTCTGCCAACGACCCCAAAGGGGTAAGCAAGTGAGTTTCCGAGCTTGCGAATAACGTACCCGAAGGGCGGAAGGGGGAATTTATCTCGATGTATTCACAAGATCATGCTTAAAAATTGAGATTTTGCCCCCCTCAGGGCTTCGCCCAGCTCCCCCCGCGAACGAGGGGAGCCAAGTTTTTTTATATAAACAGTTACAATGTTTCGAACAGCTGTGGTCAGGAAACGCGCGCTAGTAACGGGCTATCAAAAAAGAATAAATTTAATTTTCTTGATTATTTTGTAATAACTCCTTCTCCGGAATTTGCTGTAAGGAAAATTGACGTTTTCTCACAATTTCTTCCACTTTATCAGCAGATAAACCTGCTTGTAATAATTCTTGGCGTAAGCTATTAAGCGAGCGATTAAAGGCCTCACGGGCACGCTGTACGCCTTCTACAATAAATTGTGCATTAAAATCATCTTTTAATTCATAAAATTGAATATTGGATGCGCAGTGATAAAACCATTCAAATCGCGCCGCAACCTCTTGTAATGCCAATGTGCCATGCGCTTGTTTAATGCCAATATCGCTCAAATAAACTGTGCCTTGAATATTAGTGAAGCCGTGTTTTTTTAAAATGCGCTGAATATCTGCATAAGCATTACGCCAACTAGGATTATGGTAATTTTCCTCCAAGCAATGCGTATCCATATCAAAAACAATTAATGTGCGATCCATTTTTTCTCCTACAATGGCACGCGTCAGAAAACACGCGTCGGCAAAGGGGCTACCTAAACCTAAAAGTGCGGTCGTTTTTCTAAACGTTTTTCAACGCCTCTTTATCTAAAATCACTTCACCATTTTCCAACACCAGCGCGGGAATGCCGATGTAGCCGTTGGCTTTGGCGTCATCAAAGGCGGAATGGGTGTCGCGTAATTTTAAGAAGGCTTTAAAATTTAAACGGTCGCCAGCAATATCTTTTGCTTCATAAGCGATATTTAGTCGCTGTAATTCCGCCACAAAAGATTCGGTATCCGGACACCAAAGGGCAAAGTACAAAATCGGTTTCATTTATCTCTCCCGTTATTTCTCCAAAATAAAATCAATCGCCATTTGGCTGTGTAAAAGTGCGGTGTCGAAAAACGGCAAATCGCTGTCTATTTGATTAATCAATAAACCGATTTCCGTACAACCCAAAATGACGCCTTCGGTACCAAGTGCGGTCAATTTTTCGATCTTTTTTAGATAAAAGGCTTTAGACTCAGGTTTTATTTTTCCCGTGCAAAGCTCTTCAAAAATAATACGATGAATTTCCAATTTATCTTTATCATTTGGCACAATTGGCTCAACACCACGCTCACGTAAGCCATCGACATAAAAATTATCCGCCATCACATAATGCGTGCCAAGCAATGCTACTTTGCATAAACCTTGTACTTTAATGCTATCCGCCATCACATCTAAAATATGTAACAACGGCACAGAAATGACATTTTGGACGGCATCCGCGACTTTGTGCATGGTATTGGCACCAATTAAAATACCTTCCGCCCCAATACTTTCCAGCAAACGCGCCTGCTCTGCCAAAATTTCACCTGCTTTAGCCCAATTTCCTGATTTTTGGCATTGCACGATCTCTTCAAAATTGACGCTCGACATCAATAACGGCGCACTTGCATTGCCACCCAACGCCTGATTCACCGCACGGTTAATGATTAAATAATAGGAAACCGTGCTTTCGGGACTCATCCCACCTAAAATACCTAATGTTTTCATGTTATTTTCTCTGATTTACCATTTGCATATCGAATAAAAGTGCGGTCATTTTTTTAAACGTTTTTATTCATACCGGCGCGCGTCAGCAAGGGAGGATAAGTTCCATCTACACGATTATTTAATTAAAAGCTTTTTCAAAGTAGAAAATAACTCCTTAGCCATTTTGTTATTATCCCTGTCTGTTGCACTCTCTTTCTCATGCCATTTAATAGAATCATCACCAGAATAAAAAAGATCAGCATAATTATTTACTGCTTGGCAACTTCCGCCTCGAGTTCTTGATGTACCAAAAATAAAATTACAGTTTTGGTGGTGAAGAGCATACAGGTTATGGCTAACACATTCATTATTGCCTGAAGAATATAGGTCTACTTTCACATTTTTATTTTGAAAGACAGCTAAAAAGTCAGCACAATTTTCACTCCGTTCAAAATACACCAATTTATCTAAGAATTGATCACAAGCATTTTTTAGTAACTCATTAAAAGTTGTGGTTTTACCTGTATTAGCCGCACCATATAAAATAAATAAGTTATGTTTCATGTAATTCCTCCAATAGTTTCCTACGATGGCGCATGTTTCCCAACGTGTGCCTTTATCTACAAGCACACGCTATGAAGCGTGCGCTATCAGTGAATATTCCTTATATTGATTCCAACTAATGACAACCCGTACCTGATGAACAAAAACCTTGAAGCATCATATGGAAAAACCAAATGCCGATACCCAGAAGGGCAAGTGTAATCGCCATAACTATACAAAAAATAATCTGTTTCATGTTTCTCCCTACGATCGTTTCCCAACGCGTGCCTTTATCTACAAGCACACGCTATGAAGCGTGCACTATCCAATTAAATAGAACGAAATATTTACAACAACTTCGCCGCATCTTTATCCAAATACCACTCCGTTACGCCATTCTTCGCGTGGATTTTGGCGGCGGGGTAAGGTAGATTTTCAGCCGGCGTGCTTTGGATTTCTTTTAAAATTTCGGCTTTGCCTTCGCCGGTGACGAGGTAAGTAATGCGTTTTGCCTGCTCAATGAGTTTAGCGGTTTTGGAAATGCGAATTTGTCCGCTTTCCGGGTGCTTAGCGATGACGGCAAGGTTTTCATCATCAAAGTTGGTTTGATGTGGGAAAAGGGACGAGGTGTGACCGTCGGCGCCCATGCCGAGAATGATCCAATCAAAAACGCCGTCAGAAATGACCGCACTTAATTCTGCTTGGAAGCGTTTGAGTTCAAAGTGCGGTTCATTTTCGCCACGGATTCGATGAATGTTTTCAGCGGGAATTTGAATATGATCGAACAACAATTTTTGCACTTCACCGTAATTGCTTTCCGGATCACTTGGGCTAACCATACGATCATCGCCCCACCAGAAATGCAGGTTTCTCCAGTCGATTTGTTCGGCGTAAGGAGATTGTGCAAGGGTTTTAAATAACAGTTTCGGTGTGGAACCGCCGGAAAGGGAAATGTGCGCAGGATGATTTAATTGGCTGTAAATCACAAATTCCTGCGCGATTTTTTCTACCGCATGTTGGGCGGTGGGGAAGGTGATGTAGTTCATGTTGTCTCTTCCTAAAATGGTGGCATGCGTTTTTTAATGTGTTTTTATTGAAATTCGTTTCCCTTGGATCCATCCGTTTACGGGGAAGTTGCTGTAGGCTGAGGGGGATCTTGCCTCCTTCCGCCCTTCGGGCACGTTATTCGCAAGCTCGGAAACTCACTTACTCACCCCTTTGGGGTCGTTGGCAGAGCCAACGCTCAAAACGCATTGCGTTTTGTCCCCCGCAGGCAGGGGAAGGCAAGAAATGGTTTATTACACTTTTTTCTTCATCAACCCGCTTGGGCGGCGCCATACACGACCGCTTTTGGCGATGAGTTTATCGGCTGCCGTCGGTCCCCAGGTGCCGGCCTCGTAATCATAAAGTCTGCCGCCTTGGGCTTTATAGTTCAAAATCGGTTGAACGAATTTCCAGGCGGCGTGTACGGCATCGGTACGCGCAAATAGGGTCGCGTCGCCTTTCATGGCATCAAGCAATAAACGCTCATAAGCGGTCATGACGGTGGCACCCGCAAGATCGGCATAGCGGAAATCCATCGACACTTCTTTGGCTTCAAAGCCGGCGCCCGGTTTTTTCAAGCCAAAACGCATAGAAATGCCTTCGTCCGGTTGAATACGGATAATCAGTTTATTTTCCGGCGCATTTTGGCTGAATACCGGGTGCGGGGTGGTTTTGAAGTGAATCACGATTTCCGTGACGCGTGCCGGCAGACGTTTACCGGTGCGCACGTAGAAAGGCACGCCCGCCCAACGCCAGTTTTCGATTTCACAGCGTAGCGCCATGTAGGTTTCGGTGGTGGAATACGGCGGCACGCCTTTTTCCTCTAAATAGCCTTTCACCCATTCGCCGTCCACTTCGCCTGCGACATATTGTCCCAACACCAGATTATGCTCCACGTCTTCCTGGGTCAACGGGCGCAAACAATGCAGCACTTTTGCCACTTCATCACGCATGGAATTGGCGTTGATAATCGCCGGCGGCTCCATCGCCACCATTGCCAGCACTTGTAATAAATGGTTTTGGAACATATCGCGCATCGCGCCGGAACCGTCATAATAGCCGCCACGCTCTTCTACACCGATAGATTCCGCGCCGGTGATTTCAATGTAATCAATGAAATTACGGTTCCACAACGGCTCAAACCAACCGTTGGAAAAGCGCAACACAAGCAGGTTTTGGACGGTTTCTTTACCAAGATAATGGTCGATACGGTAAATTTGATGTTCTTCAAAGAAACGGTGAATTTGAATATCCAGCGCTTCGGCGGTTTCACGGTCATAACCGAACGGTTTTTCCACAATAAGACGCTTCCAGCCGCGATCTTCTTTATTTAAGCCATGTTCGCCCAAACATTCCGGAATCACGCCATATAGGCTCGGCGGCGTGGAAAGATAATACAAGGTGTTGCCTTCGGTGCGATAGGTGTCGTGCAGTTCGTCAAGACGCGGAACCAGTTTGGCGTAATCCGCTTTGTCCGCCGTATTGACCGCCTGATAATACAGGTGGCTGCAAAATTGCTCCAAGCACTCGCCTTTCGCGCCTTCATTTTTGATCAGCGTTTGGCGCATTTTCTCACGGAATGATTTGTCATTCAGTTCGGTACGTGCCACGCCGAGAACGGAGAAATCTTCACCCAGTCGATCAATTTTATAGAGGTTATATAAAGCCGGAATAAGTTTACGATAAGTGAGATCGCCGGAGGCGCCGAAAATTACAATACAACAGTTTTCTGCTTTCATTTTGTTACCATGTTGATTTGTTACCATGTTGATGTCATTGTTTAAATAACTGCTTCGTATAATAGGTAAAATCATTCCGGATTTCCAATTACTCTAATTAATTGGAGTGAAAGATTTTATCCCACGGAAAATCCTGCGTGATTCCCATGACAAAATTCGGATTGACGAAAGATTCCCGTTTATTATAAGTCAGCGGTTGATAATTCAAGTCAAAAATAATGCCACCCATTTCCGCCAGTAAAATCTCGGAAGCGGCAGTATCCCATTCACCGGTGCAACCCAAGCGAATGTAGCAATCGCATACGCCGTCTGCCACCAGTGTGCTTTTTAACCCGCTGGATCCGCAAATATGAAATTCGTAAGCCAAATTCTTATTTAAAATCGACCGCACTTTTTCGGCTGCGGCGGCGGAACCCACAGCAATACGCAAGGCATTGTCCGCTTGAATATCATGGAAGGCTAATTTAAGGTGCTGCCCGTCATGGTGTTTATACGCACCGAAACCCTGCATGGCGTAATAGGTGGAACCCAACATCGGCGCATGAATCACGCCCAACACCGGTTGATGATCTTTCACCAAACTGACGAGCACGGAGAATTGACCGGTGCGATTGATAAATTGTTGCGTGCCGTCCAGGGGATCGATTAACCAGTAAGAACGCCAGGTTTGCCGCTCGGTCAGCGGAATATGGCAATTTTCTTCAGAAAGAATCGGAATCTGCGGCGTAAGTGCGGTCAGTTTTTCCGTTAAAAATTGGCTGACGAATAAATCCGCTTCGGTCACCGGTGTGTTGTCTTCTTTCATTCGAACTGTCACCGAACGTTGATAAAAGCAACGTAAATGCTCACCCGCCTGTTGGGCGATCTCTATTACATCCTGCAATAAATGGGTCGTGAGGATTGGCATAGTTTTCCCTCCTATGTTCACAATCTTAGTTCGCCGTTTATCTGGTTTGCGGTAACAACAAAGGCAAGACAAGAACTGAATACAACGCCATGCCGAAACTCAGTAAAAACGCCATATCAATGCCGCCGCTACGCAGCCAAATACCAAACGTCATGTTTGGCTGAGAGAACGTCATGTAGATAAAGCTAGCTACGTTGCCATAACAAAAAGCGATAATCAGCGAGATTAACACAATCGCCATCATGTTATAGCGCGTATAGCGATAAATTTTTGTCCACAGTGCAATCAAAAAAGCGGGCACGGTTGCCACGATAAAAGTCGATAACAGACTAAAAAGGATCACGTCGGCAGTGCCGAGCAAACTGTCAGTATTGTCATCCACACAAATGCTGATGATGGTGCCGATAAGTTGAGCAAGCAGAGGAAATATAACCAATGTTTTAATATAAGGATAATTAGGCGACATAGGGTTCCCGAGTAAAAAAATAGGCTACCGGAGGTAACCCATTGTAGAGGAATTTTTCAGCTTATGCAGATTTTTTTGCACGTAATACGCGAGAGGTGAAAATCACGATGCCGAGAACAAAGACGATTAAACCCAGCACCTCGGCGATGGTGTCCCAATTTTCCAGATTCAACGCCAATGGCGCTTCAGAACCGCCGGAGGTCACGGATGCCGCAATAATGAAGGCTAATACCACGCCCATCAAGCTTTCGCCTACGATTAAACCGGCAGAGAACAAGGTGCCGAAACGTTCTGCCCGCTTGCCCGGCTCCTTATCGCCGGTACGGGCCGCATAGCGATTAATGTGACGGTTGATCAACCACGCCAACACCGCACCGCATACCACCGGCATATTAATAGAAGGCGGTAAGTAAATACCAATCCCCACAGCAAGCACCGGCAACGCGAAGGTTTTGTTACTCACTTTTTTCAGGAAACTGTCGATAATAATCAACACGGCACCTAAGCCCACACCGGTTAAGATGTAAGTCCATTCCAATTTGTTGGAGAAAATCCCTTGTGAAATGGTGGTCATCAGGGTGGCTTGCGGTGCGGATAAGGCTTGTGACGGATCCATATCCGGGCGCGGTAAGGCACCGGTAAAGCCATAAGCGTGGTATAGAATTTCCAATACCGGTGCAATCACTAACGCACCCACGAAACAACCGATAATCAATGCCACCTGTTGACGCCAAGGGGTGGCTTCCACCAACAAGCCGGTTTTCAAATCCTGCAGGTTGTCGTTGGAAATGGTTGCTGTGGTGAGCACGATGGAAGCGGTGAACAAGGTCAGTGCGGTCAAAAATTTCTGTCCATCGGTGGTTTCAAATAAACCGGATGCATTACCGATAGAAACCAACACCAAAGAAATCGCGATGACGGAAATAATCCCGATACCGGAAATCGGGCTGGAAGAGGCCCCTACAAGCCCGGCCATGTAACCGGACGCTGCCGCTATGAAAAAACCGATAAAAACTGCAAGGAATGTACAAACCACCACCAATAAGAGTGTTAATTCAGGTGAAATCGGTGCGGCAGCGATAAAGTGATGTAAAGAAATCACAATCAAGATAACAGTCGCGATCAAAATATAAATCATGGTTTTCGGCGATAGGTCAATATCAATACGATGTTCGTATTCTGCCTGATGTCCCTTCAACATACGGAAAGAATGCGCCATACCTTGTACCATCGGTTTTAGTAGAATCAATAAGGTCCAGATAGCCGCAATACCGATAGTCCCTACGCCGATAAAGCGTACTTTGGTTTTCCATGCGTCCATCGCGTAGCCCGCAATAGTGGCATCAGCCGGCATATCACCGGACATAGTAAAGAACGGTACGGCAAAACCCCAAGCGAACAACGTACCCAGTAAGATCGCAATCCCACCCACGATACCGATTAAGTAACCCGCGCCCAATAAGGCTAAAGAAAATCCCATCGGTACCTGAAAGACGGCTTTGCCACCAAATCCGGTGAACCAGCCGCTGGCGCTATCTGCCATCACGCGCAGACCATTGGTTAAAAACGCCACTATACTCGCCAGCACGCCGCCGTAAAAAATGTCTTTCACACCGCTGTCACCATCAGTGTGATTACCGGCTTTTAAAATTTCTGCCGCTGCCACACCCTCAGGATAAGGCAAATCACTGTTTACTACCATGGCACGACGTAACGGAATAGTAAATAATACCCCCAAAGTACCGCCCGCCGCACAAATCAACATGGTTTGCCAAAACGGAAAATCCTGCCAATAGCCCATCATTAACAAACCCGGCAATACGAAAATCACGGAAGAAAGTGTCCCCGCAGAAGAGGCTTGGGTTTGCACCATATTATTTTCTAAAATACTGGAATCCTTGTAGAATTTCAGTACCGCCATGGAAATCACGGCTGCCGGAATAGAGGAAGCAAAAGTTACTCCCACTTTTAAACCTAAATAAACATTAGATGCAGTGAACAGCACTGTAATCAGCGCCCCAAGCAATATCCCCCGAAAGGTCAGTTCTTTTAAATTTGTCGATTGCATAACATACCTATTCATTAATTTTTTATAAAAAACGACGATACCTTGGCAAAAAATTATAAAACAATCAAGATTCATTCAGTTTATTTTACTTAAATTGAATTTTATTTAAATTTATATCGTATTTTTTAATATATTTCTAATTACGAGTCTTTCATTGGCGTCTACTCGGTAGCAAAATAAATAGCCGCAGGACATCGTTATAATCTTAAGTTCATCTGTTTTAGTATCAATAGTAAGGAATCTTGGAGCATATCAATTTATTTATCTTAAATATCCGATATAGTTCACCAAACCTAATTCTACTTAGGTAAATAACCGCTAAAGGTTTCGTATCATCCACTTAATTATGAATTTCCGTGAGGCTAAAAATGAATGCATTCATTGAATTACTTGCTAAAATTGTTGCACCGATGCAACGCCAATTTATTAATTTTGTACGCATTGCCATTTGTATCGTAATGGTCTGGATTGGTGGCTTAAAAGTCTGTCAATATGAAGCTGACGGCATTGCGCATTTTGTATCTAATAGTCCGTTTTTAAGTTTCTTGTACAAAAACGGATCGAATTTAGTACAAAATGACAAAGGCGAGCTGGTGAAAGAATATACTCTTTATAAAAATCCGGAGGGTAAAATGGTGGTGAAAAATATTGAATGGCATAAAGCGAACGGCACTTACACCGCCTCTTATATTATCGGTGCAATGATTGTAACCATTGGTTTATTAACCTTAGCCGGCATCCGGTCGCCGACATTGGGCTTATTTGGCGGGTTGCTCACGTTCGGGATGTCCATCGTCACTTTGTCGTTCCTTATTTTCACACCGGAGACCTGGGTGCCTAATTTGGGCGGTGATTTACCAACGCCGAATTATGGTTTCCCTTATTTATCTGCGGCAGGGCGGCTGGTTATTAAAGATATCATCATGATGGCAGGAGGATTGGTTGCCGCCGCCGAATGTGCAAATCGGTGGTTAAAGGCGAAACAATCCGTCTAATTGTAAAATCTAACTGAAGCTTATCACCTTGTGATAGGCTTCTTCGTTTAATCAGGGCAAACATTGAAATATGGACTACTTAGATCAGCTTATCCGATTATCGGGCATTGAAGGAGAAATCAATATCCTCTGCCGTTTCCGGGGAGACTGGCTGATTCATCACAAGCAGGAACCCAATTTAATCGGCAAATTTCACATTGTGTCACGCGGCGAATGTCAGATTCGGCTGAAAAATCAAACCTGCCATCTAAAACCGGGCGATGTGATCTTCCTGCCTTATGGTGAGGAACATAGCCTTTATCACGGCGCGGGAACAGAAAGCCCGATTACCGAAACCACGCAGGGCGCATTTACATTGCATCGTAACAGCACAAGCGAATCCGATGATTTTGAAATGTTCTGCGGTTATTTCCGTTATCTCAATCTTGCCCAAAACCTACTTTTTAACTTGCCCCATTGGTATCTTTCCAGCAATAACATCGCCATCATGGCGCTACTGGAATTACTGCGCAAAGAAACCGAGGAAAATTTAGGCAGCAAAGTGGTGGTCAACGCGCTATGCAATATTCTCTTTACTTACCTGATCAGAGATTATCTGCAACATCATCAAGTCAACCAAGGCATTCTCGGCGCTTTGCAGGATAAACGTTTAAAAAATGCGGTAAATGCTATGGTGGAAACGCCTAAAAAAAGCTGGAGCATGGAAGCCTTAGCGGAAAGTTGTGCTATGTCGCGTGCCAACTTCATCCGCGCATTCAAACAAAAAATCGGGATTCCGCCCGGTAAATTTCTGACCATCATAAGAATGAATATTGCCGGCGTATTACTGAAAAACACCCAAAAACCCATTTCCGTCATTGCTTCGGAAGTGGGTTATCAATCGGACACGCATTTTACGAAAGTCTTTAAATCCTATTACGGCATTTCCCCGGGGAAATATCGTGCAATGTGAGACGTTATTTCCGTTGTAAATAATCCCTCACCAGATAAAGTGCGGTCAGATTTTTCGCTTCATTAAATTCCGGATCCGCTAACAAATCGTCGATTTTAGCCAATGGTATGCGTACCATTTCCAACGGTTCCGGCTCGTCGCCTTCCAGTTTGCTCGGATAAAAATCCTGCGCCAGTAAAATGCGCATCGGGTTATTCATGAACCCCACGGACATATTAATGGTGCGCAAATGCACCCAGGATTTCGCCGCCAAGCCGATTTCTTCCTGCAATTCCCGATTGGCACTTTGTTCCGGCGTTTCCCCCGCGTCCATTCTGCCTTTCACAAACCCCAGCTCATAACGTTCCGTCCCCACGGCATATTCACGCACCAACAATAAATCCTCGCCGTCAATAGCCACCACCATCACCGCCGCATACTTTCCGGGACGAAAACGTTCATAAGTGCGGTGCTCCCCGTTGGCGAATTTCAAATCTACCGACTGAATTTCAAAAATTGTTGATTTTGCTACGGTTTTTATATTTAGAATTTGTGGTTTTTGTAACGTTGTCATCGCCTTCCCTTGTTTTACAAACAGCTGAAATAGCGATACCATACCCCACTATTTTCACAAAGAAAAGGGACTGCAACGGAATGAATAAACAAAAATTTAACTGGCAGGCAATTGAAACCGTAATTCTGGATTTGGACGGCACGCTGATTGATCTTTATTTCGATCACCGCTTCTGGAAAAATATCGTTCCGCAGGCGTATGCCGATAAATTTAAGGTTTCCGTGGAACAAAGCCGCGAGCTGATTCATCGCCGTTATCAACAGCTGAAATTCAGTATGCAATGGTATTGCATTGATTTTTGGGCGGAAAATCTGGATTTGCCGTTGCGCGAACTATTACAACAACAGCGCGACTACATCAAAGTGCGGTCGGATGTTTACCCGTTTTTACAAGCCGCCCACGAACGGCGCAAAAAGCTGATTTTGCTCACCGACAGCCACCCGTTCAGTCTGCAGGAAAAGCTAAAACACTGCGATTTAGCACCGCACTTTGATCTGCTGCTGTCCAGCCATCAGTTTAATGCGCCGAAAGTGGAACAATCCCTGTGGCATCGCCTGCAACAGTTCACGCCTTTTGATCCCGGCAGAACCCTATTTATTGACGACACGGAGCCGGTATTAGACAGCGCCAAACAGTTCGGCATCGCTTATACCATCGGCGTGGAAAATCCCGACAGCACCCTGGCGGATAAATCCTTCGCGCGGCATTTCTCCATCAAAAACTACCGCACTTTACTGTAACGGAGCAGCGACATGGCAAAACATCAGCAAACAACCGATGAAAAAGACGCAGTTCGCTTAGACAAATGGCTGTGGGCAGCGCGTTTTTATAAAACCCGTACCCTCGCCAAAGAGATGATTGACGGCGGCAAAGTGCATTACAACGGTCAACGCAGCAAACCGAATAAAATCGTGGAAGTGGGCGCAACCTTAAAATTACGTCAAGGCAGCGAAGAAAGAGAAATCACGGTGCTGGCGTTATCCACCCAACGACGCGGCGCAGCGGAAGCGCAGCTGCTCTATCGTGAAACAGAACAAAGTGTTGCCAACCGCGAAAAACTCGCTATGGCTCGCAAAATGAATGCCCTTTCCATGCCCCACCCCGATCGCCGTCCCGATAAAAAAGAACGCCGCGATCTGCTTAAATTCAAACACCGCAACCAAGAATAAGCGCGCCTTGTAATCGGCGCAAACGCCCTCACATTTGGCGAACATGATTCATTTAGGAACAATAAAGATGACAAATTATACTCAAGGCAATGACCAACTTTATCGCTACCTGTTCAAAGATCGCGCCGTGCGTGGCGAATGGGTGCGTTTAAATCAAACTTTCAACGATACCTTAAACACCCATCATTATCCCCAAGCGGTACGCAACTTACTGGGCGAAATGATGGTCGCCACCGCCTTACTCACCGCCATCTTAAAATTTAACGGCGACATCACCGTGCAAATTCAGGGCGACGGTCCGTTAAAATTGGCGCTTGTAAATGGCAATAACCAACAACAAATCCGCGCCCTTGCCCGCTTACAAGGCGACATTGACAACAGCATGAGCCTGCATCAAATGATCGGCAAAGGCGTATTAGTGATTACTATTGCACGAAAAGAAGGCGAACGTTATCAAGGCATTGTACCGTTGGACAAACCGACTATCAGCGAATGTTTGGAAGATTATTTCATGCGCTCCGAACAGCTACAAACCCAGCTCATCATTCGCACCGGCGAATATGACGGCAGACCGGTCAGCGCGGGCGTGTTGTTGCAAATCGTGCCGGACGGTTCCGGTTCACCGGAAGATTTCGAACATTTGGCAACGCTAACGGCAACCATTAAAGAAGAAGAAATTTTCGGTTTAACGGCGGAAGAATTGTTATACCGTTTATATCACGAAGAAAGCGTGGAACTCTTCCCGCCACAAGCGGTAAGTTTTCACTGCGGTTGCTCGCAAGAACGCTCCGGCGCCGCGCTGTTATTGATTTCCGAAGGAGAAATCGAACAAATTCTGGCAGAACACCAAGGCACCATCGATATGCAATGCGAATGCTGCGGCACTCATTATTTGTTCAATAAAGAGGCGATTGAGAAGTTGAAGCAATCGGCTTCTTAAGGTTAACGCCGAATTCTAATCCGGTTAAGCAAAGTACGGTCAATTTTTATGCAATATCGTTGCTGTAGACAAACAAAAACTGCCTTACTGGCGTGAGCATTTTGCCGAGCTGCCGGAAAACGTCATGGATGTGTTACAACAGCGTGTCATCGGTGCCGTAGCATCTTTTTCTATCTTGCGGCAGCCGGACTGGGTAAGTGCGGTGCTTTTTTCACTTGCTTTTGTGATTTAGCTGCTCGGTTTATTGTTACGTTAGCCCTTGCCCACTATGGCGTAAGGGTGATATGAACTAAATCAAGAAATGTAAAAATAATCAACCCTGGCTATTGTTCAAACCGTGCAAAACGGGTATAGTCAGGCACGTTTTTACTTATCAATTTTAGACAGAATAACGAGGTTTTTATGGGCGGCATTAGCATTTGGCAATTAGCGATTTTGGTCTTAATTATCGTGTTGCTGTTCGGTACGAAAAAATTGCGCACCTTGGGCACGGACTTAGGTGAGTCTGTGAAAGGCTTCAAAAAAGCCATGAACGAAGAAAATAAACCGGAAGATGCGACGTTTAGTAAAGTAGAACAAAACGCACAACCGGAACAAGAAAAAAATAAAGAGAAAGAACAGGCTTAATCCATGTTTGATATTGGCTTTTCCGAAATCGTATTGGTGTGCATTGTGGGCTTAGTGGTGCTAGGCCCACAACGTTTACCGGTGGCGATTCGCACCGTGATGAGCTGGGTGCGTACCATTCGTGGCTTGGCGGCGAACGTGCAAAACGAGCTGAAACAGGAACTCAAATTGCAGGAATTGCAAGAAAGTATCAAAAAAGCGGAAAGCCTGAACCTGAAAGCCTTGTCACCGGAATTGGGTAACACCGTTGAAGAACTGAAAGCCTCCGCCGATAAATTGCGTGCCGAGTTGGAGCAAAAAGACAACGACACCAACACCACTTTTCAGGATCAGGTGGTTCAACTGAAACAGGCGCAGGCAACGAAAAGTGCGGTGGAAAACGGCGGTGAAAATGACAACCTTCATCCTGGCACAGACCAATACAACCCAATGGCTAATTACGATATTCTTGATGTGGAAGATTATGCCGAGCCACAAACGGAAGCCCTCGCTGCCACAAAAACAACGGAAAAAACGACCGCACTTTCCCCGGCGGAGCTGGCGGAACAGGAAGAAATCGAACTGGACGAAAAACTCGCCCATTACATCAATCAATACGATCCGGACAATCCGCTGCCGGCTAATACGGCATCGGCACATTTGGCCAAAGTCTCAGAGAAAAGTTAACCGTGCTTTGCGGGATAGCCTCACATCAGGATAACTTATGACCAGCGTTGACGATACTCAACCCCTCATCACTCACTTGGTAGAACTACGCACTCGCTTATTACGCAGCATTATTTTCGTCGCCGTGGTGTTTGTTGCACTAGTTTACTTTTCTAACGAAATTTATAATTTTGTGGCGGCACCGCTGACAGCGAACCTGCCGAACGGTTCCAGCATGATTGCCACCAACATCGCCACGCCGTTTTTTACCCCGATTAAACTCACCGGTGTGGTTGCCGTTTTTATTTCCGTGCCTTATTTGCTTTATCAAATCTGGGCGTTTGTAGCGCCGGCATTATATCAACATGAAAAACGCCTGATTTATCCGCTGCTCTTTTCCAGCACCGTGCTTTTTTATTTAGGCGTGGCATTTGCTTATTATGTGGTGTTCCCGCTGGTGTTCAGTTTCCTAACCAAGACCGCGCCGGAAGGCGTCGCTATTGCCACGGACATCAGCAGTTATCTGGATTTCGTGCTCACCCTGTTCCTCGCTTTCGGCGTTTGTTTTGAAGTGCCGGTGGCGATTATTTTACTGTGCTGGACGGGTGTGACTACACCGGAAGATTTAAGATCCAAACGTCCGTATATTATCGTAGCCGCTTTCTTTATCGGTATGCTTCTGACTCCGCCGGACGTATTTTCACAAACCTTACTCGCTGCCCCGATGTGCTTGTTATTTGAAGTGGGTGTGCTATGCGCCCGTTTCTACCGTCCACGCGAAGATGACGAGACGCAAAATGAAAGCGACAGCGCAAAGCAATAATCAGATTCAGGAGAGAATATGACGCAACAAATTTTCACCGGTTTTCCCACCCGCCGTTTACGCCGCATGCGTAAACAGGACTTTAGTCGCCGCTTGATGGCGGAACACAAACTGACCGTTGACGATCTGATTTATCCCGTGTTTATTATTGAAGGCGAAAATCACCGCGAAGCCGTGCCTTCCATGCCGAATGTAGAACGTTTAACCCTTGATCAGTTGTTAATTGAAGCGGGATTATTGGTGAAATACGGTGTGCCGGTCATCGCCCTGTTCCCTGTGGTGGAGCAAACCAAAAAATCCCTCATGGCGGAAGAAGCCTATAATCCGAACGGCTTGGTGCAACGCGCGGTAAGAGCCTTAAAAGCCGCTTATCCCGAACTGGGCGTATTAACCGATGTGGCACTTGACCCTTACACCGTGCACGGGCAAGACGGCATTATCGACGAGGACAGCTATGTACTGAACGACATCACCACCGAAGTGTTAATCAAACAAGCCCTTTCCCACGCGGAAGCCGGCGCCGATGTGGTAGCGCCAAGCGACATGATGGACGGTCGAATCGGCAGAATCCGCCACGCGCTGGAAGAAAACGGCTTTATCAATACCCTCATCATGGCATACTCCGCCAAATATGCCTCCAACTATTACGGCCCGTTCCGCGACGCGGTGGGTTCTTCCGGTAATTTAAAAGGTGGCGATAAAAAAACCTATCAACTTGATCCCGCCAATAGCGACGAAGGCTTGCAGGAAGTGGCGTTAGACTTGGAAGAAGGCGCCGATATGGTGATGGTCAAACCGGGCATGCCGTATTTGGATTTGGTCTATCGCGTGAAACAACAATTCGGCGTGCCGACCTTCGCCTACCAAGTCTCCGGCGAATACGCCATGCACATGGCAGCCATTCAAAACGGTTGGCTGAAAGAAAAAGAGTGCATCATGGAATCGCTACTTTGCTTCAAACGCGCCGGCGCCGACGGCATTCTGACTTACTTCGCCAAACAAGTGGCGGAATGGTTGTACTTGGAAGGGAAAAATAAATAGTTCCGATAACATAAAAACGAAAAGCCGAATATGTTATTCGGCTTTTTATTTATGTGAAAAGTGCGGTCAGAATTGACGGCGTTTTTTAGTCCCTCAACCTGAAATCACGATCGGTGAACTTGTCGAACCATAAGTGATTTTAACTAAGAACGACGCAAGATTCATGCTTCGACAAGCTCAGCAACCGTCTTGCATTGTCACATTTTTGGCTTTATTGCAACAACGAAATATCCGCCACCTGTAAGAATAAACCTTGTAGCGTATTCAAAATCGCCAAGCGGTTTTGGCGGAGTGTTGGATCTTCTGCGTTCACCATCACGTTGTCGAAGAAGTTATCCACCGGAGTACGTAAGTTCGCGAGTTTATCCAACACGGCGGTGTATTCGCCTTTCGCGATAAGTGGTTGCACTTCCGTTTGTAACACAAGCACGGCTTCGGCGAGGTTTTTTTCTGCCGACTCAACGCAGGCGATCAAATTAATCTCACCGATTGCAACATCTGCTTTGGCAAGAATGTTCGCCACGCGTTTGTTTGCTGCGGCTAAGGCTTCTGCAGAATCTAAGGTGCGGAAATGCGATACGGCACGCACGCGGGCGTCAAAATCCGCAGGGCGGGTTGGGCGACGGGCAAGCACGGCTTGGATGACGTCCACCGCAATGCCTTCGTCTTGATACCACGCACGGAAACGACCGAGCATAAAGTCCACCACGTCGGCAACCACATTTTTGTTGGTGAGTTTATCGCCGAAAAGTGCGGCTGATTTTTGCACTAAATCTTCCAAATCAAGCGGTAGGTTTTTCTCAACAATAATGCGTAACGCGCCCAATGCGGCACGGCGTAAAGCGAATGGGTCGGCACTGCCTTTCGGCGCTTGTCCGATCCCAAAAATTCCTGTGAGGGTGTCGAATTTATCGGCTAATGCCACCGCACTTGCCACCAACGATTTCGGCAATTCATCCCCTGCGAAACGCGGCATATATTGTTCATTCAACGCCACTGCCACTTCTTCATCTTCGCCGTCGTGACGGGCATAGTGCATACCCATTACGCCTTGGGTGTCGGTGAATTCAAACACCATATTGGTCATCAAATCGCATTTTGACAGCAAGCCCGCACGTTTTGCTTTCGCTTCGTCGGCACCGATTTGTTTGGCGATTGCACCCGCAAGTTGTTCGATGCGGTCGGTTTTATCACGCAATGTGCCAAGTTGTTGTTGGAACAACACAGTTTCCAAGCGCGGTAAGCGATCCACTAATTTTTGTTTTAAGTCGGTTTTGAAGAAGAATTCCGCGTCGGTTAAACGAGGGCGAACCACTTTTTCGTTGCCTTCGATAATCGCACTTGGATCATCAGGGTTGATGTTCGATACGAAGATAAAGTGCGGTAATAATTTGCCGTCTTTGTCGCCTTCTGTTTTTTTGTATAGCGGGAAGTATTTTTGGTCGCCTTTCATGGTGTAAACCAAGGCTTCCGCAGGCACGGCAAGGAAACGTTCTTCAAATTTCGCCGCCAACACATTCGGGTATTCCACCAATGAAGTCACTTCTTCCAACAGGCTTTCTTCAATGTCTGCCACACCGCCAAGTGCGGTCGCTTTTGCTTGAGATTTTGCCAAAATTTCCGCTTTACGCTCGTTGAAATCAGCTACCACAGATCCTTTTTCACGCAACAGTTGTGGGTATTGATCCGCGTGTTGAATTTCAAATTCACGCTCGCCTAAGAAACGGTGACCACGAATCGTGCGACCGCTTGCCACGCCTAAAATTTCGCCTTCGATTAATTCATCGCCAAGCAACATCGTCACCGTGTGAACAGGACGAATGAATTGCACGGTTTTGTCCGCCCAACGCATTGGTTTCGGAATTGGCAATTTCGCCAAAGCGTTCGCCACGATATCCGCCAGCAAGTTTTTGGTCGGCTGACCCTCGATTTTCGCACGGTGAACCAGCCATTCGCCTTTGTCGGTGGCAAGGCGTTCCGCTTGATCCACGGTAATCCCGCAACCACGCGCCCAGCCTTCTGCCGCTTTGGTCGGATTGCCTTCCGCATCAAACGCCGCTGACACCGCAGGCCCACGCTTTTCAATTTCTTTGCCCGGCTGCTGTGTGGCAAGCGCTAACACCTTCACCGCCAAACGACGCGGTGCCGCAAACCATTCGATTTTGTCGAACGCCAGCCCCGCTTGGTTCAATTCCGCCTGTACGTTATCCGCAAAGGCCGTGGCTAATGTTTTCAGAGCTTTTGGCGGCAGCTCTTCCGTACCGATTTCTACTAGGAAGTTTTGGGTTGTCATTTTGTTTTCTCTTGTAAGGTGTGCATGATTCCACCATTTTAATTTTAAATTTTGTAATGCGTTTACACGCACAACTACGAACTATGGTACTTCAGAAAAACCAATCTCTTTAAGCAACATTTTTCCTAAATGAGTTATATATCTAGAACCTTTAGGTTTTCCTGATGATTTATCATAAATAGGCATATTCGTATTTCTATCTATATTAAATTTAGTTTTTATTAAACCTAATCTTTCTAAATGCTCTTTATAGCTCTCTTGAATAGCAGATTTATTAGCCTCTTCTTCTGAAGCTCCAATATAATTTCTAGCTAGAGTTAAGGTACTCTTATGTTTATCTCTAAATTCCTCATCACCACCCAGTGTTGGGTGTAAATAAAATCTTAACCAAATAATCTCTTCATCATTTAAGTCTGATAGTAAATTGAGTAAATGGATAGATTGAGATATTTGTACTTGTTCTTTATTTAATCCATTCGCCACTATAGAGGCAATATGCTCAAGACGCTTTTCACTAGCAGCTCGAAAAGCGTAGAATAAACCATCTTCAAACAATGCTATATATTTAGATAATTTTTCAGCTTCTGAACCTATCAAACATTCTAAATTAGATATTCTTTTTTCTAGTTCTCTAATATATTTAGTTATTCTGTCTTGACGTTGATTTGATACTAACTTGTTAATAATTCCACTTACAATAGAACCACCAGGAAATTCTCCTAAAATAGAATTTGTAAGTGAAATTAGTTTATCTGTATTATTTTCGTCTAAATCATCATTCTGCATATATTTTTTCTCAACGAAGTTTTTGAGCGTTTTCTTTTAAGTATTTTTCGTAGGGTTACATAAAAATTGTTTCTCACTTTGTTCCTTCGTTCATATCGATTGTGCCGTTTGCAAAATATGATCTCTAAATTTTTCAGGTAAACTGCGTGGTGTTAACAAATCCACTTTGACGCCAAGCAAGGTTTCTAATTCTTCTTTTAAACCTCAATAATCAAATAAGGTGGTTTTCACGGAGGGTTCAACCAGTAAATCTAAATCACTTTGCTCCGTGTCTTGCTGCGTTAATACCGAACCGAATACTCTCGAATTTGAAAAATGAAACCGAACAGAAAGCGCTTTCACTTTCTCTCGGTTAAGTCGCAGTTTTTGTGATGGTTTCATTTTTCTCTTCTTATTTTAAAAATCATTCTCTCTTCTTTTTCACCGCTACAGCCATGCGCTGTTTCGTATTGTGAACAAGCTCGATGATTTCTGTTGTAAAGGTATTTTCTGTGGTCATCAGCGACATAACTTTCCTTTAAAGTGCGGTCAGTTTTCCAGGTATTTTTTAAGCGAAAATTTCGCGCAGTTCGCTTTCTGTCAGAATGACCCGCCCGTCTTCCAATAACAGCGCGGGAAAGCCCGCATTGCCTTTCGCTTTGACGGTATCAAACGCGGCGTTGTTATCACGCAAACGCAGCCACTGTTTTAAATTCGGGATGGAAGACATCACTTCCACTTCGTCATATTCTACGCTCAAGCGTTTCAGTTCTGCCACAAAAGGCGCGGTGTCAGGGCATTTTTCGGCATAATAAAGAATCGGTTTCATCATGAACTCCATTAAAAAGTGCGGTAGATTTTCACCGCACTTTTGCCAACTACTTCTTACACCCCGGGAACCCCAAGGCTTCGCGGCTGGCGTAATAGGCTTCCGCCACGCCTTTGGTGAGCGCACGAATGCGTAAAATGTAACGTTGACGTTCGGTTACGGAAATGGCTTTGCGTGCGTCCAATAAGTTAAAGCTGTGCGCCGCTTTCAAAATGCGCTCATACGCCGGCAACGGCAGCGGTTTTTCCAATGCTAACAGGCTTTGCGCTTCTTTTTCGTATTGATCGAAACAGTAGAACAAGAAATCGGTGTCGGCATATTCAAAGTTGTAGGTGGATTGTTCCACTTCGTTTTGATGGAACACGTCGCCGTAAGTGGTTTTGCCGAGCGGACCGTCTGACCACACCAAATCATACACGCTGTCTACGCCCTGAATGTACATCGCCAAACGTTCCAAGCCGTAAGTGATTTCGCCGGTCACCGGTTTACATTCCAAGCCGCCCACCTGTTGGAAATAGGTGAATTGGGTCACTTCCATACCGTTCAGCCACACTTCCCAGCCCAAGCCCCACGCACCCAGCGTCGGGTTTTCCCAGTTGTCTTCCACAAAACGAATGTCGTTCTGGGTCGGGTCGAAACCGAGCATTTTTAAGGAATCCAAATACAGTTCCTGAATGTTGTCCGGTGAAGGTTTGATCACCACCTGGAATTGATAATAATGTTGCAAACGGTTCGGATTTTCGCCATAACGACCGTCTGTCGGACGGCGTGAAGGCTGCACATAGGCAAACGCCATCGGTTCCGGCCCTAACGCGCGAAGTGCCGTCATCGGGTGCGAAGTGCCCGCGCCCACTTCCATATCAAACGGCTGCACCACCGTACAACCTTGGTTCGCCCAGTATTCCTGTAAGGCAAGAATCATGCCTTGAAAAGTTTTTACATTAAATGTTGTCATAATCAGTTCTACGAATTGAAGGGTGGAAAATGCGTGCCATTATACTGAAAACACAAGGCGAGATAAAGGAAAGGCGGAAAAAAGTGCGGTGGGGAAAACACTTGGATTTCCAACCGCACTTTATGTGAGCGCCAGCCGAATCACCTATACAGAACAGGCGATTTTGCATTCGTCGCAGCCGTTACATACGGTCAAAATAAATCTTCCCGCGCAGCAAACGGCGGGTGATTTGCCGCACGTTGGTTTTCCACGGGCGGATGTTCCACTGCACCGAAAATACCGCGGAATAAGCCCCGTCGGGAAATGGCGTTGTGGCTTAAATATGCCTGATAATAGGTTTCTTTTTTTGGCATATGGCGCTTTCCGTTAACGATAAAAACGAACGGTTGGTACCTCTAAATTTAGGGCTTGTTGCCATTGTTTCAGCGTGGCTAACGTCAATAACGCCAAGCCTCGATAAAACAGGAAATCCTCCAAAGCAGCAAGCAGTTGTAAGCAATGCGGCGCCCAAGTGAGGAAATGGCGGTTGAGAAACTCCCTCATTAAGTGCGGTTGATTTTCCGCCAAATATGCCGCCAGCATTAACATCAGGCCGAGATGATCTTCCGGTTCATTTTGATGAGATTGAAAGGCAATTTGATGACGTTGCAGGAAGGCACGCAGCTCTAACAACGAACTGCCGAAAATCACCGACTCCGGATCCAAATAGACGGAACCCCAAGGCGGCGCAGGCAGCGCATTCGGGCCGATAAACAACGCCTGATATTGTTCAGCAAGCGGTTGCTGTAAACCTTCGGCAAACAGTGCGGTGGTTTTTTCCAACGTTTTTTCATCCACAAAGGGCGCCCATTCCTGCTGCCAATTTTCCCGTTCAAAAAAACACAACACAGAAGCAACCCGCGCGTCATCGGGCGCATAATAAAACGCCGCGCCCAATAACCGCCCTGTGGTGGAAATCCATTGCATTAATCCGTTATCCATAAAAACTCCTGATAAAATGACCGCACTTTTTTAGTTATTGACGACAATTAACCACCTACCGCCATGCCAAGGGTCATGTGCGCAGCATAAAACAAATTGCGTCCCAACATTTCGGCAAACAGCGTCAAAATGGCAGCCAATGCGAGTACACCGATGTTTTTACTGCGGAAAATAAAGAGTGCAGCGAGGGCTAAGCAACAAAAGCGTAGTGCGCTGAAGGCGGCGTAATCCGGCACGAGGGCGGCGGCATTTTGTATAGCGCTGTGAATTTGTGGTAAGGAGAAACCTTGGTAAACTGCGACAATGGCGGCGAATAACACCGCCAGAGCAAATAACCAAGGCAGGGCGCTAAGTTGATAAGTCCGTTGCGGGTTTGCCATAATCAACGCGGAACTTAACGCGATGCCACCCAATGCTACCGTGCCAAAGAACAAGCAGGAGGTCATCGGCGTGTTCCAGGTCGGCACGCTTGGAATGTGGTAAACCTGATCCATGATCACCATAAAAACCAAACCGATAAGGGAGCTTATCACCAGCCACAGTTTGTCGAGTGCAAGAGGCATTTTGCGCATGATGGCAAGCAACCAATACATACCCGCCATAGCAAAGAACAACGCCCCCGACGCGATTTCATTACTCATCATAGATTCGCCCACGCGGTTCAGCGAATTAAACGCGCGGATCGGTGTACCTAAGTGCAACACGGAGGCAGTAAAGCCGATGCCGAGTAAAGCGAGAATCACAAACATGACTTTATGCACATAACGACGGCTCTGCGCATTTAAATTGGTGCAAAGCACGAAGCTAAAAACAAGCCAGGAACCGACCGCACTTTGTGCCAACACGGTGAATACCACCAACGGTAATTCATGTATCACTATGTTCATTTTACACCTCTCCCGGGTTACCTAAGAACCCGTTGGTATCGCCGCTTAGACGTAGACGGGCGTTTTTGTTTGGTTTCACGACCAAATTCGGATGGGTCACTTCTGCCGGAGGCAAGGGTGCAATAGAGACCTGTTCACCATACCTAGCACGCAATTCTTTAATGGGTGCAAAATCAAGAGCGCGCAATGGACAGGCATCCACGCAAATCGGTTTTTGCCCTGCTTTAATACGCGAATAGCAACCGTCACATTTGGTCATGTGACCTTTTTCCGCGTCGAATTGCGGCGCGTCATACGGACACGCCATGTGGCAATAGCGACAGCCAATGCAGATTTCTTCATTCACAATCACAAAACCGTCTGCATTTTTTTGCATGGCGCCTGTCGGGCAAACCTTGGTACAAGCCGGATCGGCGCAATGATTGCATGAAATGGACATATAATAAGCAAACACGTTTTGGAGCCAACAACCGTCCGGCTGTTGGCTCCAGTTGCCACCGGTGTATTCATAAATACGACGGAAATTTACCTCCGTGCCTAAATCTTTGTAATCTTTACAGGCTAATTCACAAGTTTTACAGCCTGTACAGCGATCCGAATCAAAATAAAAACCATATTGTTCCATAATTCACCCCCTACAAGCGTTCCACTTGAACCAAATTAGAATGTTGCGGATTGCCTTTCGCCAGTGGTGACGGGCGTTGGGTGGTCAGCACATTAATACAACCGGAATGGTCGATGCGATCCTTATCCGGTGCATACCACGCTCCTTCGCTTAATGCGACGACCCCCGGAATAATACGCGGAGTCACCTTGACGTTAATACGCACTTCACCACGATCATTAAAAATACGAATCAGATCGCCGTTTTGAATACCACGCGGTTGCGCATCAATGGGGTTCATCCACACTTCCTGCGGATTGGCGGCTTTTAACACATCCACATTACCATAGGTGGAGTGCGTGCGGGCTTTGTAATGGAAACCGCTGAGTTGTAGCGGGTATTTTTCCATGAGCGGATCGCCATAATGCTCGAAGCTTTGCGCATGAACCGGTAACGGATGAATCACTTCATCTTCTGCCAGCTTCTAGGTTTTGGCGATTTCCGCTAGACGGGAGGAATAAATTTCAATTTTGCCGGATGGTGTTTTCAGCGGGTGAGCTTCCGGGTCGTCGCGGAAATCTTTATATGCCACTTTGAAACCGTTCGGATCCACCTTTTTGAAAATCCCTTGTTGTCTGAATTCCTCAAAGGTCGGTAATTCAGGCAGTTTTTCGCGGGATTGTGCATAAATATAGCGTAGCCATTCTTCCTGTGTGCGACCTTCGGTGAATTTGTCTTTTACCCCCATTTTGTCCGCCAAGTCGCTCAACATATCGTAAATCGTGCGACATTCAAAAGACGGTTTAACCACTTGGTCGGCAAAAATCACATACGCCATATTGGAGACGAAAGCGTCCAGTGCAAAATCCATTTGTTCCGAAGTGGTGCAATCCGGCAACAAAATATCGCTGTATTTCGCGGTGGAAGTCATGTGATTATCAATGGTGATGACCATTTCGCATTGGCTGTCGTCCTGCAAAATGTCATGAGTGCGGTTAATTTGCGCGTGCTGATTGATAAGGCAGTTACTTGAATAGTTCCAGATTACTTTAATCGGCGCGGACAGTTTATCTACGCCGCGAATGCCGTCGGTAAGTGCGGTCATTTCCGGTCCCCGAATAATGGCGTCAGTCCACATGAACATCGGAATACTGGCTTTCACCGGATTTTTTAACGTTGGCATTCGCACAAACGGAATGCTGTACGCACTTTCCCGTGCGCCGGTGTTGCCGCCATGAATGCCGACATTACCGGTTAAAATCGGCAGCATGGCAATGGCGCGGGAAATGAGTTCACCGTTACTGCGTCGTTGTGGTCCCCAACCTTGGGAAATAAATGCCGGTTTGGTGCTACCGATTTCACGGGCTAATTTAATAATACGATCCACCGGAATACCGGTGATTTTCGATGCCCACTCCGGAGTTTTGGCTATACCATCATCGCCCTGCCCCAAAATATAGGCTTTGTAATGTCCGTTTTGCGGTGCGCCCTCCGGTAAGGTTTTTTCATCGTAGCCGACACAGTATTTATCAAGGAAGGGCTGATCCACCAAATCTTCGGTAATCATCACATACGCCAGCGCAGAAACCAGTGCCGCATCAGTGCCGGGACGAATCGGAATCCATTCGTCTTCACGCCCGACGCCTGTGTCGGTATAGCGTGGGTCAATTAAAATCATTTTGGCGTTGGAGCGTTGCTTTGCCTGTTCGATACAGTAGGTCAAGCCACCGCCGCTCATGCGTGTCTCGGCGGGATTGTTACCAAACAGTACGATAAGCTTGGTGTTTTCGATGTCCGCCATCCCGTTTCCGAGCGCCCATCCGCCTCCGTAGGTATAATCTAACCCCACAGCAATTTGCGCGGTGCTGTAATCGCCGTAGTGGTTTAAATACCCACCGATACAGTTCATAAAACGCGCCACCATAGTAGAAGCCGGTGGCCAGGATTTGGTCATGGTGCCGCCCAGTGTACCGGTGCCGTAGTTCAAATAAATAGATTCATTGCCGTATTTTGCAATATTACGTTTCAAGGCATCGGCAATTTCTGTTAAAGCTTCATCCCAACTGATGCGTTTGAACTTGCCTTCACCACGTTTTCCTACGCGTTTCATCGGATATTTCAAACGATCGGGATTATAAACACGACGACGCATAGAACGCCCACGTAAACAGGCGCGCACCTGGTGATCCACATTATAAGTTTCCGTGCCTGTATTATCGGTTTCCACATAGGTAATGCGATTATCCTTAACATGCATACGTAACGGGCAACGACTTCCGCAATTGACAGTACAGGCGCTCCATACCACCTTTTCCACACTTTCTTGTTCTTTTTTTAATGTGTTCGTCGCCATCACATTAAACGGCAGGACAATATCCGCCGCTATAATGGCAGCACCTGCCAATGATGACTTAATAAAATCTCGGCGACTAAGTTGGTTAAAATTATTCATAACTATCCCCCTCATACACATTACTAGTAATATCAAGGAGTGATCATTTAACCATTTATGGTGAGTCAAAGAATTTGAAATCGATCACAAAAGATAACCGAGCATCCCAAAAACTGACAAAAACATGATCAAAATCAATAGTTAAAATAAACTACAATGCCTCTTACTTTTCCCTCAAAATGTAAAAGGAATTGATCGTTTTCAGTTTCGTGAAGTTTAATATCTAAAATAGTAATTACTTGTTGAGAGATATTTGAAATTTTTTCGTTGTTCACAATTAAATCCCCTATGGGCTTTGGTTGAAAATTTGCTTTTCACTGTTTGTTTCTTGAGCACTTTAAAAGGGTGAATTATTAAGGCTATAAGCCTTAATGCAGCGAAGCGGTAAACCTGCGGATCTTGCTTGTTGTTGGAAACGTACTGGGCGTGCCGACCTTTCTAGCAGATAACATGCCAATTTCCCCTCCTGCTGAAATCTTACAACATATATCCCATTAAATAACGCTAAAGAGGTCCACAGCAAGCGGCAATGCAAAAATTCGGTCATATAAAACTTTTTTCAGGCAAAGCCGAAAAAAAACGAAGAGCAGCTCAATGAGCTACTTAATTATATTCGAGAGGACGATGCACTTGTCGTTACAAAATTCGATAGACTAGGGAGTAGCCTAAGCCAATGCTTAAAAATGGCAGATTTTTTATTAGAAAACAAAATCGGTTTCATTACATTAAATCAAGCGATAGGCACTACAAAACGCAAGGATCCTATGGCTATACCTATTATAAATAGTAGGTATTTTATACACCATAAAGAATTTTTTTAAAAGTCTTTCACAAGCCTTTTATAAATCTTTTACATATTATTTATAGAAAAAAATAAAAAACGAGCAAAATAACTACCGCTTTCCTACGGTTACCCCATAGATGCAACAGCAGCTTGCTTATATTGCCCCTCATAAACTTCTATTGTCATAGCCGTCCAAATTGTCGGCATAGTATAAATAACTGGTTCGGAACCATAAGATAGAGAATGCTCAATATCATTTCGAGGTTTAAGCATTGCCATTGAAATTGTTAAAAGCTCTCTACTCATCATTTAGTCCTTTTAAAAGTTCGTCCAAATTCAAATTTAACTTACATTTTGCATAATGCAACAAGGCAAGAATAATCACACCTCTAACACGAACATTGATCCAATTTACCTGATAATCTTCGTAAAGTTCATAGAAAAATTCATAGGTGCGATTTTTCTGTATAGCATAAGTACGCCCTGATTTTTGTACATTTGAACCTGTAACAAAATCAAGATAATCAACATAATCAAAGATAGTTAAAATCAATACACATAAATTCTGCCACAGTATTAAATAACGCTGCTTTTTTATTAAGATTAGTAACTTCTAAAAGTTTATCAATCAATCTATATTGAGCTTCTGTAAATCTTACCGTAGATAAATTTAGTGCTTATTTTTTTCGGTTTCTCTTGTTTAATTTCGCCGCTTGAAGCCTGTGAGATAAAAGTGGCGGCGTTTGTTGCGTGAAGATAATCGCTGACAATCTGGCAGCTGGCAGTTAATGCATTGAATAAATGCCTGAATACAACTAATCAACAAAATGAATGGCGCATTCCCTAGCAACGTAAACACATTCCCCAAGAGATAGTATTACACTAGTAGCATACAAAAAATCTACACCAATCAAATTCAGCAAAAGTTAAATAGTTTAAAACTTGAACGTAAACAAATTTTACGCCAATTGGCGATTTTTAAAGGCAAGATGGCAACCTTAAATGAGACCATTAAGATTACGCAAGAATAGCAAGTATGGTAGAATTTAATACTGACCTGTTCATCTGCCGCACCTGCAATGCTTCAAAGATAAGCTCCGTAAAATGCTATTAAGTATTCTACATCAATGCTCTTACCGCACTTTCACCTTGTGAGAAATCTCTGAGCTTACTGTTAAACACGATAACCAAGACATCACAGTCACCAAAGAGCATAAAGATTCCGTGCGCGGAGCATTAATCTTTTTTTCTACATAAAACACCATGAAATTAGCCCGAAAGATGTCAAATGGAAACTCATTACTAATTAAAGTAGCAACCTCAAGCCGATAAAACCCTTCACGTTCAACTAGTCCTTTTTCTCTAATCGCAATAAAATTCGCTTGATTGCCCGGTAATAGTTATCATGAACCTCAACAAGTTGTGGATGACTACGTAAGGCTAATCAGGCTCTGCAATTTCAAAATAAGGCAACTAGTAGTCATTATGCTCTTGTAAAACCTTTGCAATGCAAGGGCAGTTATCAACGATGGAGGTTGAGGGACTTCAGGCATGAATGATATGAGTTCATTGATTTCCTGTGTTAACATATTGACCTATCTTGCAAGTATTTCTTGCTTTGCCTTTAACAGCAGTAATTGCTCAATCGGTTCGTACTTCAAGAACTTTTGTATCACAATAAAAAACCCCTATCAAATGTAATTTTAATAGGGATTTTAGAATTTTTAATAAACTAAATCTTTGTGCAACTGCTACATAATACCGAATTCACCTGAAAAAGTAACCGCACTTTTTATTAGCCGATGCTTAGTTAATTTTGAAACTGATCGGCACGCTGATTGAAGATGAAATCCCCGCCGGGCGCGGACCAATAGAGCGGGCGCTATTGACCGCACTTAACGCCGCATTATCCAAATCTTCCGCGCCTGAACTTTTTACGATGCTCGCCCCACTAATGGAACCATCTGCACCGATGGAGAAAGAAACGGTCACAATGCCTTGCTTACGCATCATTTTGGCACGTGTTGGGTAGCGTTTATGTTTCTCAATTTCACGTCGAATTGCCGATAAATAGGCATTTCTTTCATCGCTGCTGGCGCCACTGCCTGCCAAATTCGGATTATTGGTTGTCACCGGACCGGTTGATGTGGCTTTAGAATTCACCGAAGCATTGGAATCTACCGTTTTGTCACCCACAGGCACATCTGTTCTCGGTTTTTGCTTCGGCTTCTCTTTCGGTTTTTCCTTTGGGTTTTCTTTCGGCTTCTCTTTTGGTTTTTCCGGCTCTTTCGGTTTTTCAACTTTCGGCGGTTCCGGCTTTACCGTCGGGTCATCCACCGTTTCCTGCTTTTCAGGTTCCGGCGCTTTTTCTTCTACCGGTGGCGGTTCAGCTTCCACTTGCGCCATCAGCATTTCCATGGAGATGCTGGTGGACAATTCCCCGACAACGCTATTGGCACTGAAATCTGATTTCTTCACGTGACTCCAAAACAACAAATAAACAATCACAGCATGAATCAGCAGAGACAAAAGCAAACTTAAGAGTGAACGCTTTGCTGTTTGCATAACATTCTCCTAGTTGCTGACCGGCTGCTCTGCAGGTTTGGTGGATTGTTCATAGGCAGGTTTCGGTTTGTCCGCACCATTGTCTTTGGTTGCCACAATCGCTACATCTTTAATTTCATTTTTTGCCAATAAATCGGTGACGGAAACGAAATCCTGGAAAGAGGCCTCGGAATCAATTTTTAGCGTCACTTTTTGCTTTTTATCCCAACCGGCGATTTCACTCTCCAAGCTTTCAAGATTGGTAGGTTTATCGTTGAAATATAATTCACCTTTTGCCGTTACCGTTAACAATTTTGCCAACTCATTGGATTTGAATGCGACGGAAGAACTGGCTTTCGGTACATTCACTTGGATTTTCCCCTGGGAAATGAAAGATGCCGTAATCAGCACAATCGCAAGTAGCACCAACATAATATCAATGAACGGGATAATGTTGATTTCATCAAACTTTTTCACGGGTTATTCCTTATCCTGTTCTTCTTTTTTATGTTGTTGAGAATTTAGTACTTTCCACTTCAGACGGTTCACTTCGACTTTGCGTCCCAAGGCGTTATAGAAAATCATGGAAGGAATCGCCACCAGAATACCCAGTGCGGTGGCTTTTAAGGCCAAAGATAAGTGCAGCATGATTTCACCGGCATCTACTTCACCACCGGATTGACCGATTTGGTAGAAGGTCAGCAAAATCCCGATAACTGTGCCTAAGAGACCCACATAGGGCGCGTTTGCTCCCACAGTAGAAACTATGGTGAGATTACGGTTTAAATCAATTTCAAGTGCATAAATGGTGGAATATTGACTCACTTTAACACGGGATAAAAAGAAGAAACGTTCGATGACCATGGTGAGCATTAATACGCTCATAAACAGTAATAAACCGATAATAATGTAGTCACTATAATTTTGTAAGAATTCAAAAATTTGTGGCATTTGCTTTTCCTTTTTAAATGTGATCTGTTTAAATAAATAGTAGAAAGAGGGGGCAGATCATACCCCTTCCATAACTGATAATCAATCTCATTTATTGTAAAAAAATCTGCGCTTCTTTTTTTAAAAAAAGCGATAAAAACACTTGATCGTTTCTGATTACGTAAACACAAATTCTTATAATTTAATGACCCTCGCCCGCTTAATCATATTCTCACTCACTTCCAACACGGTAACCTGCAAGCCATTAAGTTCACAGACTGTGCCTTCGTGTGGGATTTCTTCCAAATGCTCTAAAATCAAACCGTTAAATGTACGAGCCTCATCCGTATCCAAATTCCAGTGAAACATTTTATTTAAGTCGCGTAAATTAGCAGAGCCATCAATAATAATGGAACCGTCTGATTGTTGAGTAACTTCTTCATCAATAGTCGGTGCGTTGGAAGTGGTAAATTCGCCCACGATTTCTTCCAAAATGTCTTCCAGTGTCACCAAACCTTTAATATCACCGTATTCATCTACCACTAAACCGATACGTTCTTTCCGTTGGCGGAAATTCGCCAACTGTGCTTTTAATGGCGTCCCTTCCGGAATAAAATACACTTTGTCGGCGGCACGAATCAGCGTTTCTTTGGTAAACTCATTTTTTTCCAATAACAAACGGAAGGCTTCGCGCACCCGCAATATACCGAGCACATTTTCATCCATGCTGCCTTTGTATAACACCACGCGGTTATGCGCCGCATGGTTGAGCTGGCGCATAATCGCCTTCCAATCATCATCAATATCAATACTGCCGATTTCATTGCGCGGTACCATAATGTCGTCCACGGTGACGGTATCCATATCCAAAATAGACAACAACATTTGCGGATGTTGCTCATCCGGCGTGGCTTCGCCCGCTTCGCTGACGATACTGCGTAATTCTTCACGGCTGATAACCTGTTTTTTCAGCGCCGGTTTTAAGCCCACCAAACGCATTAAGGTTTTAGTGAACAGATTCATGACCCAAGCTAACGGAGAAAAGATTTTGATCAGCGGGATTAATAAATGGCTGGTGGTCAAGCCCACTTTTTCCGGGTGCATCGCCGCTACAGTTTTTGGAAAAATTTCGGAGAAAATCAGCATGACGAAGGTCAATAGCCCGGTGGCAATCGCCACACCTGCATCGCCGTATAAACGCATTCCGATCACGGTAGCGATGGCGGAAGCACTGACATTAACAAGATTATTGAAAATAAGGATAAAACTTAATAGGTTATCCGGTTTGGCCAACAGTTTTTCCGCTTTTTTCGCGCCTTTATTCCCTTGCTCGGATAAGAAGCGCAGGCGGTATTTATTTAAGGAAAGTAGCCCGGTTTCGGAACCGGAAAAATAGGCGGAAAGCACCAAACACACAATTAAAATGATAAATAACGTACTAAGGGGAATACTGTCCAATGGGAAATCCTTGCATTAATTGAAAATAAAAAATGCGGGAAAAACTCACCGCACTTTTCTCTCATCCTTTGATTTTACACAATCAATCGACTACCAAAGTAAGCAATCGTGAGCAAAATCATACCCGAAATCGCATAAATAATCATCTTTTTTCCACGCCAGCGGTATTTCTTATGCCCCAGAATCGCAATGCCGAACACGATCCAACCGAGCAATGAAAATCCTCCTTTATGAAGATTGTCGGGCGTCATAGCGTGCATCAAATGGTAGGAGCCGGAAATCAAGGTCAGCGTCAGCAATATTTCACCGCTTACCAATAAACGGAAAAAATGGCGTTCCACCGTCATCAGCGGCGGCACCATCGGCGAAAAGTGCATTTTTTTGGCTTTTAAGCGACGGTCAATCCAGCCCAGTTGAATGGCGTATAACGTGGCGATGCAGCATACCGCGTAGGCAAAAATGGACAAGCCGATATGAAATAACATGGAACCGTTTTGATTCAACAGCTGAATAATATGGCTTGGAATAAAAGTGGCACAAACCAAATTAACCATGGAAAAGCAATACACAATTGGCAACACAAACCACATGCTGTTCACCCGCAACATGGCAAGTGTGGCTAAAGAGGCGATAATCACGCTCATCAATGACGCCACTTCCATCAGGGTGAAGGCTTGTCCGTTTGCCAGATCGTTAAGCAGCGGGAATGTAGTGAAAACATGGCAAATAATGGCGAAAAGTGCGGTCAGAAAAAACGGCGTTTTTTTAGGTTGGGTTTGCCCGCCATTGACCTGCGACGTTAATAACATCGGCGTGATAAACAACACGCTGATTAAGTAAAAAATAATTGATAAAACAGCAATCCACATAAATATTATCCCATGTTTCGTTGGCGTTTTATTCTAGCGATATCGGGTTAAAATCGCTATCACTTTATTTCAAGGGTGAAAACGCGCCGAATTTCAGTATAATGAACGGCATTTTACCGATAACCTCTTTCCGATTTAACCACAGGCAATATTATGTTTGAAAATTTATCCGATCGTCTTTCCAAAACCCTGCGCAACATTAGCGGACGCGGGCGTTTAACCGAAGATAACATTAAAGACACGCTGCGCGAAGTGCGCATGGCGTTACTGGAAGCCGATGTGGCGCTCCCGGTGGTACGTGATTTTATTAATAAAGTGAAAGAACGCGCCATCGGTGTGGAAGTGAACAAAAGCCTCACGCCGGGGCAGGAGTTCGTCAAAATCGTCCAAGCCGAACTGGAAGCGGCGATGGGCGAAGCCAACGAAAGCCTGAATTTAGCCGCGCAACCGCCGGCAGTGATTTTAATGGCGGGCTTACAAGGGGCAGGGAAAACCACCAGCGTAGGGAAACTGGCAAAATTTTTGCGTGAACGCCACAAGAAAAAAGTGTTGGTCGTCTCTGCCGACGTGTATCGCCCGGCGGCGATCAAGCAATTGGAAACCCTTGCCCAAGCGGTAAATGCCGATTTCTTCCCGTCCGATGTGAAACAAAATCCGGTGGAGATTGCCAAAGCGGCATTGGCGGAAGCCAAACTGAAATTCTACGATGTGCTGATCGTGGATACGGCGGGTCGTTTGCACGTTGACGGCGAAATGATGGACGAAATCAAACAGGTTCACGCGGCGTTAAACCCTGTCGAAACCCTGTTCACCGTGGACGCCATGACCGGTCAGGACGCGGCGAATACGGCGAAAGCCTTTAACGAAGCGCTCCCGCTCACCGGCGTGATCCTCACTAAAGTGGATGGTGATGCGCGCGGCGGGGCGGCGTTATCCATTCGTCAAATTACCGGCAAACCGATTAAATTCCTTGGGGTGGGCGAAAAAACCGATGCGTTGGAGCCTTTCCATCCCGATCGCGTAGCATCACGTATTCTCGGCATGGGGGACGTGCTTTCCTTAATTGAAGATTTGGAACGCTCCGTTGACCGCGAAAAAGCGGAAAAAATGGCGCAAAAATTTAAGAAAGGCGACGATTTTACCCTGGAAGATTTCCGCGAACAGTTACGCGAAATGAAAAAAATGGGTGGCATGATGTCCATGCTGGAAAAATTACCGGGCGCGAAAAACCTGCCGGATCATGTGAAAAATCAAGTGGATGACAAAATGTTCAACAAATTGGAAGCCATCATCAATTCCATGACCTTAAAAGAACGTGCTAATCCCGACATTATCAAAGGCTCCCGTCGTCGCCGTATTGCCCTCGGCTCCGGCACGCAGGTACAAGATGTCAACAAATTGCTCAAACAATTCGACGAAATGCAACGCATGATGAAGAAAATGCGCAAAGGCGGCATGGCGAAAATGATGCGTGGTATGCAAGGCTTAATGGGCGGCGGACTTGGCGGGTTAGGCGGAATGTTCAGACGTTAGCTATCACCCTCAACCATCATGAAAACAAAAAAGTGCGGTCATTTTAAAAAACGTTTTTTAGAATGACCGCACTTTTGTTATAGCCAGACAACGTCTGGCTATAAAAAGAACCTCATACACCGCGTATGGGGCTTTGCTTTCAGAGGGGGATTATTTCACGCTTTCCCACCAAGCTTCTTTTCGCAGCTCGGCGTTGATTTGGAAAATCTGCCCGATGCGTGGGGTAGAAATATTAAAGCCTGCTTCGTTAGTGGATTTGGTGAATCGAACAATCGGTTTTTTCACGAGTGATTGTCTAGGTCGAATTTGCCCGTGGGAGGGGTTGATCATTTTCCATGCCCAACCGAGCAATGAGGTTTGCTCTTCTTTTGTGGCAGTACGCACAGGGAGTACTTTCGGATTGTTAAATTTCGTGCCGCCTACATTTTAGCAAGGCTTGCAGCATCAGGTGTGCTGCCCCAAACAGGGTGATAGTTTAAAAACACCTAGCCCGCTGCGCCAAAATCATGAGTCATTTGATGATTTTCATGAATAGACTCATTAAAATTCCTTAAATAATAAGGGATATGAACGCTTCATTTCACTGCACTTTGATGGAAAATTTAGCCTCGCTAGAGCTGTTAATCAGCTAAACACTGCGCATGATACGCAATATGTTCCCCAATAAAACTGGCGATGAAATAATAGCTATGGTCGTAGCCTTTGTGGAAACGTACGTCCACAGGTTGATTGGCTTTACGGCAGGTTTCGATAAACTCTTCGGTGCGTAATTGTGTCGCTAAAAACTCGTCGTCTAGCCCCTGATCAATCCGCATCTCTTTGAGTTTAAAACCTTGTTTGATGAGCGAGTTGGCATCATATTGCTGCCATTTTTTACGATCTTCGCCTAAATATGCCGAAAACGCTTTTTCTCCCCAAGGCACGAGGCTCGGCGCAAGAATCGGGGAAAACGCCGATACGCTTTGATAACGCTCAGGATTGCGTAATGCCAACACCAATGACCCATGTCCGCCCATGGAATGTCCCATAATGGCTTGCTTGCCATTGGTCGGGAAATGTTGCTCAATCAAGCTTGGTAATTCATTTAAAATGTAATCATACATATGATAATGCGTCTGCCAAGTCGATTGGGTTGCGTTCAAATAGAACCCAGCACCTTGCCCTAAATCATACGCTGCATCGTTCGGCACTTCTTTACCACGCGGGCTGGTATCTGGCGCGACCACAATCACTTGATGTTCTGCGGCATAACGCTGAAAACCTGATTTGGTGATGAAATTTTGCTCGGTGCAGGTTAAGCCAGAAAGCCAATAAATCACACCAAGCGGTCGATTTTCCGGATTAGGTGGCAAATAAACCGCCACCTTCATCTCGCATTGTAAAGTTTGGGCAAAATGCGTCCAAACTTGTTGCTCGCCACCAAAACTTTGGTGTTGTTCAATTTTTTCCATAATCAAGCCGTTTTTTAATAGTGAATCACGGTACGAATGGATTTACCTTCGTGCATCAAATCAAAGGCTTTGTTGATTTGATCTAATGTCATGGTATGAGTCACGAACGGTTTTAAATCAATTTCGCCTTTCATCGAATCATCCACCATTTTTGGCAATTGGGTGCGACCTTTCACGCCACCAAATGCCGAACCTTTCCATACACGCCCAGTCACTAATTGGAATGGACGGGTTGAAATTTCCTGTCCCGCACCGGCCACACCAATAATGATCGATTGCCCCCAGCCGCGGTGTGAGCTTTCTAAGGCTTGGCGCATCACGTTTACGTTGCCGATACATTCAAAGGTATGGTCGATGCCCCATTTGTTGATGTCTAACAACACATCTTTAATCGGTTTATCGTAATCGTTCGGGTTTAAACAATCGGTCGCGCCGAATTGTTTTGCCAATTCAAATTTAGCGGGATTAGTATCAATGGCAATAATACGACCTGCTTTCGCTTGACTGGCGCCTTGCACCACCGCCAAACCAATCGCGCCTAAACCAAACACCGCTACAGAATCGCCTTCCTGCACTTTTGCGGTGTTGTGTACCGCGCCAATCCCCGTGGTCACGCCACAGCCGAGCAAACAAACGTGTTCGTGGTTGGCTTCAGGATTGATTTTTGCTAAAGACACTTCGGCCACCACCGAATATTCACTGAAAGTTGAGCAGCCCATGTAGTGATAAATTGGCTGACCTTGGTAAGAAAAACGCGTGGTACCATCAGGCATGAAGCCTCTGCCTTGGGTATCGCGAACCGCCACGCATAAATTAGTTTTTCCTGAACGGCAAAATTCGCATTCGCCACATTCTGCGGTGTAAAGTGGAATCACGTGATCGCCTTCTTTCACGCTGGTTACGCCTTCGCCCACAGCCACCACCACGCCCGCGCCTTCGTGACCGAGCACCACAGGGAATACGCCTTCAGGATCTTGCCCTGAAAGGGTGAACGCGTCGGTATGGCAAACGCCCGTGTGGGTGTTGCGAATTAACACTTCGCCTTTGCGCGGCATTTCTACGTCAATTTCAACAATTTGTAACGGTTGATTCGGCGCAAATGCCACCGCAGCGCGAGATTTAATGCTTTTAATTTCCATCGCTATTCCTTCATAACTAATTGATAAAATGAACTTGACGCAATCTGCTTGATTCATCAAGATGACAGGCAGTTTACACCTTAGAGTTTACTCTAATGCAAGCATTTTTTTCACATTTTTAGTCTTAAAGGAGAAAAAATGAGCTACACCACCGCACAAGCCGCCCAAAAAATGGGCATTTCCGCCCATACATTACGCTTTTACGATAAAGAAGGCTTACTGCCGAATGTGGGGCGTGATGAACACGGCAATCGCCGCTTCACCGACAACGATTTACAATGGCTTAGCCTGCTGCAATGTTTAAAAAACACAGGCATGAGTTTAAAAGACATTAAACGCTTTGCCAAATGCACAACTATTGGCAATAGCACTATTGAAGAACGCCTTGCCCTTTTTGAAAATCAAACCCAAAACGTGAAGCAACAAATTTCAGAATTGAAACGTTATTTGAGCTTATTGGAATATAAAGTTGCCTTTTACCAACAAGCAAAAGCCTTAGGTTCTGTACAGGCTGTGGCAAAAATGATGCCGGAGATTCCAAAATAACAGTGCGGCGGGAGTTAAAGCGATGTTAAAAACTCTCCAAAAACAAACCGCACTTTGAGTTTTCATTATGAAAGTTACTAAAGTGCGGTTAATTTTTTCGATATTTTAAGCGATTACCAAGGCTGCGTGGTCGGCCCTAAGGTAAATTCACTAATATTGGTATCTGCCGGTTGTGAAAGTGCAAATGCCACTACATTTGCCACGCGTTCGGCAGGAATTTCAAAGGTATCGTAAAGCTCTCGGTAACCCTTTGAAGTATCTTCGTTGGTGATGTGATCCACCAATTCGGATTGCACTGCCGCAGGATAAATAGTTGCCGTGCGAACGTTGGTGCCTGCTTGCGCCGATTCCATACGCAAACCTTCCATAATCGCTTTCACCGCCCATTTGGTACCGCAGTAAACGCTTGCACCCGGGTACACTTTCAAGCCGGCCACGGAAGACACCGCCAAGATATGCCCTGATTTTTGTGCTTCAAAGGTTGGTAATACCGCCGCGCTGCCGTTTAACACGCCTTTGATGTTTACGTCCACCATGGCATTCCAATTGTTGGTTTCCAGCGCAGAAAGCGGTGAGTTCGGCATTAAGCCCGCGTTCAAGAAAATCGCGTCCACTTTGCCGAAGGTTGCTTTTGCGAGTTCAACCAGTGCAGCGTTATCTTCCGCTTTCACCACGTCGGTGACACGATAAATCGCTTCGCCGCCTTTTGCCGTGATGTTGTCCACAATGGCTTGCAGCTTCGCTTCACGACGCGCGCCTAACACCAATTTCGCGCCGTTTTCAGCTAATTTGTATGCGGTGGCTTCACCAATGCCTGAAGAGGCGCCGGTGATAATCACGACTTTACCTTTGATATTGTTCATATTGTTTCTCCTCTCTTGTAAAAGCCACAAAGTGGCTTGGATTAAATAACCTCATATCACATGGATAAATCATTGCAAAAACGCCGGAAAAAACAACCGCACCCATTTTAATTTCACGTACTTTTCTTCTAAAACCATCTATTATCCGTTCTTCATGCCATAAAGTGCGGTTATTTTCTGCGGTGTTTTTAAGAGCGCATTGAATACGTCCTTTTTGTTGTTTACAGTTTTTCCACCAGCTCCACAGCGGCACCGATGTAGCCGGCAGGGGTAAGTTGTTGCAGGCGGGCTTTTTCTTCCGCTGGGATGGCTAATTTCTCAATGAAATCAAACATGGCTTGGGCATCCACGCGTTTGCCACGAGTCAATTCTTTCAGTTTTTCGTATGGTTTTTCAATGCCATAACGACGCATCACGGTTTGAATCGGTTCGGCAAGCACTTCCCAGTTTTGATCCAATTCTTCGCGTAAATGGGCTTCATTCACTTCCAGTTTGCTGATGCCTTTCTGTGTCGCCGCATAGGCGATTAAACAATAGCCCAAGCCCACGCCGAGGTTACGTAACACGGTAGAATCTGTAAGATCGCGCTGCCAGCGGGAAATCGGCAGTTTGCTGCCTAAGTGCGCCATCACGGCATTTGCCAAGCCAAGGTTGCCTTCGGAGTTTTCAAAGTCAATCGGGTTGACTTTGTGCGGCATGGTGGAGGAGCCGATTTCGCCCGCGAGGGTGCGTTGTTTAAAGTGATTTAAGGCGATGTAGCCCCACAGGTCGCGGTCGAAATCAATAATGATGGTGTTGAAGCGTGCCACGCAATCAAACAGCTCGGCAATGTAATCATGGGGTTCGATTTGGGTGGTGTACGGGTTCCAGGTCACCCCCAAAGAGGTAACGAATTCTTCGCTTAATTTATGCCAGTCAATGTTTGGATAGGCGGATAAATGGGCGTTATAGTTGCCTACCGCGCCGTTAATTTTGCCCAAAATTTCAAGCGTTTGTAATTGTTTATATTGGCGTCTTAAACGATATACCACATTTGCCATTTCTTTGCCCACAGTGGTCGGTGAGGCAGGCTGTCCGTGTGTGCGGGAAAGCAGCGGAATGCGTTTATATTGCTCGGCAAGTGCGGTGATTTTTTCGATTAAATTTAACCATGCCGGTAACAGCACATTATCCCGCGCGGTGCTTAACATCAGGGCGTGGGACAGGTTATTAATGTCTTCGGATGTGCAGGCAAAATGGATAAATTCACTGATTGCCGCCAATTCCGGCAACGCTGCGCTTTTTTCTTTGAGGAAATATTCCACCGCTTTTACGTCGTGATTGGTGGTTTTTTCGATGTCTTTAATGCGTTGTGCATCAATTATGCTGAAATTTTCTACGATGCTGTCAAGGTAATCGTTTGCTTCCTGCGACAAAGAAGGCACTTCCGTGATTTGTGCGGTCGCCGCCAGTTTTTGCAGCCAACGAACTTCTACCGTTACACGGAATTTTAATAAACCGAATTCGCTGAAAATGCTGCGTAATTCGGCGGTTTTATCCTGATAACGTCCGTCAATGGGGGAGAGTGCGGTTAATGCGCTGAGTTGCATAGCGTGAAGCTCCATGAGTTAAATTAAAGAGAAGAGAGAATTTGTTGTGCGGTGGCGGCGATTTTGCCCCGAAAGAACAACAACTGCCATTTGGTGCCGCCCACCTGTTGCCATAAAATCGCCGCGCGAATGCCGGCTAACAAGGCGGCACGAATGCGATTTTGCGTGCCCACTTGTTGCAAATATTGAGTGACGCCGGTGATTTGAATACGACGACCCAGCGGGCTGATCACATCCACATAAATGCCGGCGAAGTTGGATAACATTTGTTCATCCAGCAAATGATAGTGTTCCAGTTGTGTCGGTAAATATTGCACGCGACGCGCCAGTTCCTGCTTGGCCTCCGGGGTTTTATTCAATTTTCCTGCCAATGCCAACAAACTCAACCAATAACGCCCAAGTTCCGGTTCGCTACCGTTGAGTTGCTCACACAGGGTGGTTAAGCCCGGTTTCAGATGGTTCTCAGCGCCACCGAATACATCTAACGTGGTTTGCGGTGCAGTTTGCAATAAGCTGTTCAGGGAAATTTCCAGCGCCTGTTGATCGGCTTCGCCGTTTAACGCCAGTTGTTGAGCTAATTTTGCCGCCTGGCATACGCCGGCAAGGGCGAGGGTAATGTCGTAATAATTTGCCATTGGGGTTTTAAATTGAATTGAGTCATCGGGAAATCGGGCGCTAATATAGCATTTTTCTGTTATAGTTTAAAGGTAATCGGCACCGCCGACCAACATGAAAAAGGAGAAAACCATGCAAGCTATTTTAAAAACGCCGTTAATTTTAACCGCACTTTTGCCCTTCTGTGTGAGCGCAAAAATCAGCGTAGAAAACGCCACTGTCTTCGCCACCCAAAGCCCTGATGAACCTTCGGCAATTTTCATGAATTTACACAATGACGGCAGGGAACCGGTTAATCTTGCTTTCGCACAAAGCCCCCGGGCGGCGCGTCTTGAATTGCACGGTACGCAACATGGCAAAATGCTCACCTTGTCCGGCATTGAAATTCCTGCCAACGGCAACGTGCAATTAAAACGCGGCGGCTTGCATATTATGGTGTTTGAAGCCGCGAAAACGTTACAGGCGGGAGAAAAGTTTCCATTGGAATTGATGTTTGATAACGGCGAGCGGGTTGTGGTTGAGGCGAATGTGGTGGGACACTGATTTTTTCTTTGGAAAAGTGCGGTCGGTTTTTATTGCGTTTCTTTTGGTGGTTTGCTTGATACAAGTAAAGAAAACTCACCGTATTTGTGATATTGTAGCCTGCATCTTAGTCTTCAACACAACACATTCGCAAACCTTATGGAAAAAATCATTATTGACGAAAATCAGTTCCTTCGAACCATTTCCCGTATTTCTCATGAAATCATTGAAAAACACCAATATTTAGATAATTTAGTTATTGTCGGAATTAAACGGCGGGGAGCGGAAATTGCGGAACTGATTAAGAATAAAATTAAATTGTTAACGCAAACCGACATTCCCGCTTTTGACTTGGATATTACCTTTTATCGCGATGATCTTGAACATGTACAGGAAGATCAAGTGCCGGTTTACAGTGGCGCGTCGGATTTTATTAATATTCAACACAAAGAAGTGATTTTAGTGGATGATGTACTGTTTACCGGTCGCACGATTCGCGCGGCATTGGATGCCTTGGTTGATTTCGGGCGGGCGGCGAAAGTGGAATTGGTGATCTTTGTGGACCGTGGTCATCGTGAATTGCCGATTCGCGCCGACTATGTGGGAAAAAACGTGCCGACCAGTCGAAGCGAAAATATTCAGGTGCGCACCATGAAGTTCGACCAATGCTATGAAGTAGCGCTGCTGTCCAAATAAAGTTTGTGAACCTTTAGCTAAATTAATAATCTAACCAATAATTTTAAACCCTATAACGGAATATTAATGAAGATGAATTTAAAATCTGTTTTGTTTGCCGCAATCGGCTTTTTTGTGTTAGCTGCCCATGTTCACGCCGAGGAAAAAGTGGTCGCTACCGTTAATGGCATTCCCATATTGGAAAGTCAGGTGCAGAGTGCGATCAATAAGAAAACCAATGATCGTCAGGCGGCACTAAATAAAGTCATCGATGATATTCTGGTGGACCAGGCGGTGAAAGAATCCGACGTGAAAGTAAATAACGCGCAAATCGATCAAATTATTGAAGGCATTGCAGCGCAAAACGGCTTAACTTTCGGTCAATTATTGGATGCATTGGATTATCAGGGCATTAGCTATCGCGCTTATCGTCAGCAAATTGCACAGCAGGTGATGATGTCCGAAGTGCGTAACCACGCTATCAGCCAAAGTGTGGATGTGTCCCGCGAACAGGTTGAAGTGCTTGCCAAGAAAATGTTGGATGAAGCGAAAGCCAAGGGCAGCGTAGCTCAGATCTCCGACACGCAATATGAAGTACGTCATATCTTACTGAAACTGAACCCGTTATTAAATGATGCACAAGCCAAGGCGCAACTTGAACAAATCCGAGCGGACATCATTGTCGGTAAAACCACCTTTGCCGATGCCGCGTTGAAATATTCCAAAGATTATTTGTCCGGCGCCAACGGCGGTAGCTTGGGTTATGCCTTTCCGGAAATGTACGTCGGTCCGTTTAACCAAGCGGTGCGCACCACCAAACCGGGCGTCATCAGCGCGCCGTTTAAAACCGAATTCGGTTGGCACATTCTGGAAGTGACCAACACCCGTCAGGCGGATCGTACGGAAGATGCCTATCGCCAAAAAGCCTACGAGCAAATTGTCAATCAACAATTACAGGATTCCGCACTCGACTGGGTGCAGGCACTGCGTAAACGAGCAGATATTAAATACATAAATTAACCGAAATCCCGACCCTAAGGTCGGGATTTTGCTTTATAATACACCGCACTTTTCGTTATTTTTATAAGATCCTATTCAATGAATTCAAAAAAGCATTTAGGCCATACGGCGCGTAAGCGGTTCGGGCAGAATTTTTTGCATGACAACAACGTTATTCAAAATATCGTGGCGGCAATTTATCCGCAGCCGAATCAGTTTTTAGTGGAAATCGGTCCCGGTTTGGGCGCGTTGACGGAGCCTGTGGCGGAACAGGTGGAGCATCTGACCGTGCTGGAGTTTGACCGTGATTTGGCGGAGCGTTTGCGCCACCATCCGTTTTTAAATCAAAAGTTTACAGTTATCGAAACCGACGCCATGCAGTTCGATTTTTCCGCTCTTTATGAACAGGAACAGCTGGCGGAGAAGGGACAAAAACTGCGCGTGTTCGGTAACCTGCCTTACAACATTTCCACGCCGTTAATGTTCCATTTGTTTCACTATCACCACATTATTCAAGATATGCATTTCATGTTGCAGAAAGAAGTGGTGAAACGCCTGTGTGCCGCACCGAACAGCAAAGCTTACGGACGACTGACTATTATGGCGCAATATTTCTGTCAGGTTATGCCGGTGCTGGAAGTGCCGCCGAGTGCGTTTAAACCGGTGCCGAAAGTGGATTCGGCGGTGGTGCGTTTGATTCCGCACGCCACATTGCCGCACCCGGTGAAAGACTTATATTGGCTCAATCGTGTGTGTTCACAAGCGTTCAATCAGCGCCGTAAAACCTTACGCAATGCTTTTTCGGGGTTATTTTCAGCGGGAAATCTGACCGCACTTGGGATCGATTTGAATGCCCGCGCGGAAAATCTCAGCATCGCCGATTATGCGCGGTTGGCGAACTGGTTGGCGGACAATCCGCCGGCGGATGTGAATAAAGAGGATGTGACGGATTCGGACGAGTAAAAAGAGCGGTCAAAAATGGCGACATATTTAATCGGCGATTTGCACGGTTGCTATGATGAATTTCAAATGCTGTTGGAAAGGGTACGCTTTGATCCCGCGCAGGATACGCTGTATTTAACGGGCGATTTGCTGGCGCGCGGAGATAACTCTTTGGCATGCCTGCGTCTGGTGAAATCCTTGGGAAATGCGGCGCGTACCGTGTTAGGCAACCACGATTTACATTTTATTTCCACCGCACTTGGGGTGAAAAAAATTAAACCGCGCGATCGCGTAGATGCCATTTTTGCTGCCGAAGATTTCTTTGAACTGGTGAACTGGCTGCGTTGCCAGCCTTTGTTGATTCACAACCCCGCGCAGAATTTCGTGCTTGTGCATGCAGGGATTTCGCCCGATTGGGATTTGACCGCCGCCAAAGTCTGCGCCAATGAAGTGGAAAATGTGTTACGCCACGGCAATTATCGCTATCTGGTGGAAAATATGTATGCCGAACAGCCCGATCGTTGGTCGCCGCATTTACAGGGGCTGGACCGCCTGCGTTACAGCATCAACGTGCTCACCCGTATGCGTTTTTGCTATCTCGATCATCGGTTGGATTTCGCCTGCAAGCTGTCAATTAAGGACGCGCCGAAAGCGCTTGCACCTTGGTTTGCCTTGGATAATCCGCTGTATCAAACGGGAAATATTGTTTTTGGTCATTGGGCAAGTTTAGTGGATGAAACCACTCCGCCGAACATTTACGCCCTCGATACCGGCTGCGTCTGGGGCAATCGCTTAACCATGCTACGTTGGGAAGACAAGCAATATTTCACTCAAAGTGCGGTGAAAAAAAGCAACGCTTTTTAAACGTTGGCTCAGCCAACGGCCCCTTCAGGGGTGAAGAAGCGAACAGGTGAGCTTATGAATAAAAATTATCGTGTTTTTTAGGAAAGTATGATGACAGAACTGGACTTGACACCATTGACTAATGCGATTAACCGTTTAGCTGAAGGATTAGTGCGTTATCAATCGGATATCACAGATATACAAATTCGCGACGGTTTGATTCAACGTTTTGAATTTACCTATGAAATCAGCCATAAAATGCTTAAGCGCTTTCTGGAATACACCGAAGCGAATCCCGAGCAAATTGACACTATGACGTTTCAAGATCTGATTCGTACGGGTAATGAAAGAGGTTTGTTGCTGGGAAATTGGCAAAACTGGAAGCAATATCGTGAAATGCGTAGTCGCACCAGTCATACTTATGATGAAGAAACGGCAATTCTCGTGGTATCCGGCATTCCGGATTTTTTGCGGGAAGCGCAATTTTTACAAAAACGCTTACATGCTCACCATCACTGAACAAGAACTGCAAATCGTTAAAGCGATTTTACAACAACATATCCCGAATCATTCGGCTTGGGCGTTCGGTTCGCGCGTGAAAGGAAATGCCAAAACGTATTCCGATTTGGATTTGGCAATTATTGGCGAATCGCCACTTTCGCTGGAAACTTTGGCAAATTTAACGGAGGCTTTCTCCGAATCGGATTTGCCGTGGAAAGTGGATATTGTGGATTGGGCGGTAACGAATGATGCCTTTAAACAGGTTATTTTGCAGTGCTTTGAGGTTATTCAGTAAGCAATTAAATAAAAAAGGATGATCTTAGTGAATCTAATTAACGCCAACGCCTGCGATCTTTTCAACATTCCCTTCTTCCAATTCGCCCAAATGAAAAAATTTTGTCCGGAAGAGATTCCGCGCATTAAGGCGGATTACAAAGCCCATTGGGACAACTGGAAAGCGACGATTTTGCAGGTTTCCGCGGCGCTTGGTTCGCCCTTTGCCAAACCGCATATTGAAAGCTGGACGAACGGCTGGCAGGTGCGCGGGCATTTTTTCGCCTATTTTAAATATGAATATCACCTCAATTCCGCGGCGATTTTGTCGGTGTTGCTAAACAGACGTCGTTTATCGGTCAGTCTGGACTGGCATTGTTATTGCGCCGATCGTTCGCAAATTAATGTGCAGCAATATAATCAATGGCTGGAAAATTTTGATTTTGCCCGTTTTGCCGATTTCGATATTTGGCGTGGCGATGAAAGCGAATACGATGATGTTCGCCAAGTGAATCAATTCACGCAGCAGGATCTAACCTTGCGTTCCGACAAGGATTTTTGGTGCATCGGACACAATGCGGAAAAAGCCGATTTGGATAAATTGGACGCAACGCAATTTATCGTTGAAAGCATTCGTGATTTATTGCCGTTGTATGAGGCTTGTCATCAGCTTAAGCCGTGAAAAATATCCAAAATTCCCACCGCACTTTCTGTTATTTTTCCCCGTTTTAGGCTATTCTATGCCGTATTTTCCAAGTTAAAACCCGCCGAAAAGTGCGGTCTATTTTTAAGGTGATTTTCTATGCAAGAGCAATATCGTCCTGATTTGCTTGAACCGGAAGTGCAAAAATTCTGGCAGGACAATAAAACTTTCAAAGCAGTACAAGATAACAACAAAGAAAAATATTACTGTCTTTCCATGCTGCCGTATCCGTCCGGTCGTTTGCACATGGGGCATGTACGCAATTACACCATCGGCGATGTGGTGTCCCGTTATCAACGTATGATTGGCAAGAACGTGTTGCAGCCGATGGGCTGGGATGCCTTCGGTTTGCCGGCGGAAGGCGCGGCGGTGAAGAATAATACCGCTCCGGCGAAATGGACTTACGAAAATATTGCCTACATGAAAAACCAGTTGCAACTGTTGGGTTTCAGTTACGATTGGGATCGCGAAGTAACCACGTGCCGCCCGGAATATTACAAATGGGAGCAATGGTTCTTTACCGAGCTATATAAAAAAGGCTTGGTGTATAAAAAAACCTCTACCGTGAACTGGTGTCCGAACGATAAAACCGTGTTGGCGAACGAGCAGGTGCATGAAGGTTGTTGCTGGCGTTGTGATACGCCGGTGGAGCAAAAAGAGATTCCGCAATGGTTTATCAAAATCACCGATTACGCCGAGCAGTTGCTTAATTGCTTAGATGAGTTACCACAATGGCCGGAAACGGTGAAAACCATGCAACGCAACTGGATCGGGCGTTCCGAGGGGGTGGAAATCACCTTTGACATTAAAGATACCAACGAGAAGCTCGCGGTTTATACCACCCGCCCTGACACTTTCTATGGCGTCAGCTATGTGGCGGTGGCAGCGGCCCATCCGTTAGCCACGCTGGCGGCGCAGAATAATCCGGCATTGGCGCAATTCATTCAGGAAGCGAAAAATACCAAAGTTGCCGAGGCAGACATTGCCACTATGGAGAAAAAAGGCATGGCGACCGGTTTGTATGCGGTGCACCCGCTAACCGGCGAATTGTTGCCGGTGTGGGTGGCGAATTTTGTCTTAATGCACTATGGTACCGGCGCGGTCATGGCGGTGCCGGCGCACGATCAGCGCGACTATGAATTCGCACAAAAATACGGTTTACCGATTAAACAGGTTATTGAACCGATTCATGGCGAAGAAATCGATTTAACCAAACAAGCCTTTACCGAACACGGCAAACTCATTCGTTCCGCCGAATTTGACGGTTTGGAATTTGGCGCGGCGTTCAGCGGCATTGCCGATAAATTGGAACAGTTAGGCATGGGTAAACGCCAAGTGAACTACCGCCTGCGCGACTGGGGCGTGTCCCGTCAGCGTTATTGGGGCGCACCGATTCCGATGCTGACCTTGGAAAATGGCGATGTGGTGCCGGCACCAATGAAAGATTTGCCGATTATCCTACCGGAAGATGTAGTGATGAACGGTGTGAACAGCCCGATTAAAGCGGATCCCGAATGGGCGAAAACCACCTATCAGGGCAAACTGGCGTTGAAAGAAACGGACACCTTTGACACCTTCATGGAATCTTCCTGGTATTACGCCCGTTACACCTGCCCGGAATATCAACAAGGTATGCTGAATAGCGAAGAAGCTAATTACTGGTTGCCGGTAGATCAATATATCGGCGGTATCGAACATGCCACCATGCACTTATTATATTTCCGGTTCTTCCATAAATTGCTGCGTGATGCCGGCTTTGTCACCAGCGATGAACCGGCGAACAAGTTGTTGTGTCAAGGCATGGTGTTGGCGGACGCGTTCTATTACACCAGCCCGACCAATGAGCGTATCTGGGTTTCACCGACCAACGTTACATTAGAACGTGATGACAAAGGGCGTATTGTCAAAGCGACGGATGACGAAGGACATGAACTGGTACATGCCGGTATGACCAAAATGTCGAAATCCAAAAACAACGGTATCGACCCGCAGGAAATGGTGGAAAAATACGGCGCGGACACCGTGCGTTTGTTCATGATGTTCGCCTCCCCGGCAGAAATGACTTTAGAATGGCAGGAGTCCGGCGTGGAAGGCGCGAAACGTTTCTTGGCGCGTTTGTGGAATTTGGTGTTTGAATACAACAAAAATCCGGCAAAAACGCCGTTAAATCCGACCGCACTTTCCGCCGCCCAAAAGGCTCTGCGTCGTGACGTACACAAAACCATCGCGAAAGTGAGCGATGACATCGGTCGTCGTCAAACCTTCAATACCGCTATTGCGGCGATTATGGAGTTGATGAACAAACTCACCCGCGCGCCGTTGGACGACGAACAAGATCGCGCCATGATGGCGGAGGCCTTGAGCGCGGTGGTTCGTATGCTTTACCCGATTACCCCGCACATTTGCTTCCATTTATGGCAAGAACTCGGCAATCAGGACATTATTGATTTCGCCCCTTGGGTGGAAGCCGATGCCGAAGCGATGATTGAAGATGAAAAACTCATCGTAGTGCAAGTGAACGGTAAAGTGCGCGGCAAAGTAACCGTGGCGGGGGATACCGATGAAGACAGGGTGAAAGCGGTTGCCTTTGCCGATGAAAATGTCAAACGCTTTACCGACGGAATGCAAATTGTGAAAGTGATTTACGTTGCCGGCAAATTACTCAACGTGGTGGTGAAACCACAATAATCTAATCGAAAAAATGACCGCACTTTACATCAAAGTGCGGTTGGCAAAAACAACGTTTTTTTGAACATCGGTTCTGTCAACCTCCCCGAAGGGGTGAATAAGCGAACTAATGCGCTTATGAATAATCTTTAAGGTGATTTTATGCTTAAACACGTCAAAACCTTACTTCTGGCCGCTGCCGTTTTTGGGCTTTCCGCTTGCGGATTTCATTTCCAAAACGGCGAATTGATTCCGAAAGAATTACAAACCCTGCGTCTAGAAAGCAGCGATCCTTACAGTGATATGGCACGCGTCATGCGCCGTCAGTTGCAGCTAAATAACGTGACGCTGGTAGAAGATCAGACAAACGTGCCGGTGTTGCGCTTAAACGGCATTTTTACCAAAGACCAAGTGGTGTCCATTTTCAAACAGGGGCGAGAAGCGGAAAAACAACTGATTCTGGAAGTAGACGCCAGCGTAAAATTGCCGAATCAGGACAGTTTCCCGATTTCCACCCGCGTGAATCGTACGTTCTTTGATAACTCCCGTGCGGCGTTGGCGAAATCGGCGGAAAAAGACGTGATTTGGCAGGATATGCGCGAGCAGGCGGCACGCCAGTTAATTAACAAAATGGTTGCCTTACAGCATCAAATTAAAGATAAATAATGAATCGGCTATTTCCTGAACAGCTTGCTTCGTCACTGGAACGGCATTTAGCCCGCGTGTATTTTCTGGTGGGTGAAGATCCGTTGTTGCTCAATGAAAGCGCTGAGGGAATTTACCAAGCGGCGCTTCAGCAGGGATTCGATGAAAAAGTTGAACTGGACATTAATGCCTCCACCGACTGGAATGATTTATTCGAGCGGGTGCAATCCATGGGCTTATTTTTCAATAAACAGCTCATTATTTTAGATTTACCTGAAAATGCGACCGCACTTTTACAGAAAAACTTATCCGAATTCATTTCGTTGCTTCAGCCCGATGTGCTAGCGATTTTCCGTTTAGCCAAACTCACTAAAGCCGCTGAAAAGCAGGCGTGGTTTATGGCGGCGAATCAGTATGAACCGCAGGCGGTATTGGTCAACTGTCAAACCCCCAATGCCGAACAATTGCCCCGCTGGGTGGCGAATCGGGCGAAGATGTTGGGGTTAAGCATTGAACAAGAAGCGGTGCAGTTGTTGTGTTACAGCTACGAAAACAACCTGTTGGCACTCAAGCAAACACTGCAATTACTGGATTTGCTTTATCCTGATCGTAAACTCACTTTTGCCCGCGTGAATAGCGTGGTGGAACAGTCCTCAGTATTTACCCCGTTCCAATGGGTTGATGCGATTTTAGGCGGAAAAGGGAATCGCGCCCGCCGAATTCTCACCGGTTTAAAAGATGAAGATGTTCAGCCGATTATTCTCCTGCGCACGTTGCAGCGCGATTTAATGACTTTACTGGAGATCAGTAAACCGGAACAACCCCAATCCCTTGACTCGCCTTTACCCACCGATCAACTGCGTGAACAGTTTGATCGCCTGAAAGTATGGCAAAACCGCCGTTCATTGTTTACTCAAGCGGTGCAACGTTTAACCTACCGTAAACTCTATCTTTTTTTTCAGCAACTCGCCGATGTGGAGCGCTGTGCGAAACAGGAATTTAGCGATGATATTTGGCAACAACTGGAAGATTTATCGGTGAGATTCACCGGTTAGCCATAATTGATAGGGATTTCATTGTGTTATTAGCTACTTTATTATCCGCATTTGCGATGTTTGCTTTTGTGGTTTCAGCCAACAGTCGTCGAATTAATTTGGCATCAATAAAGCTCAGATGGAATATCTTGAATTAGAATATAGACGATTATTAAATACAATATTACTTATATTGAGGAAAACAAGTGAAAAATTTCATACAATTTACTCTTTTTTGCCTGTTAATATATTTTATAGCAAGAATTCTATCAGATATATTTGACTTGCAAATATTTTATATCTATTTGGGAATACTGGTTTTATATTCATTTAAAGAAAGAATAAATAGTTTATTTAGTAAAATACGAGGAAAAAATGAGAGAGAGCGAAATTGATAATTTATCTTTAGTTTTTGGTAGTTCTCCAGTAAAAATAGTTGCGGCTGTTTCTAAACGGGAAATTCTCACTTTTTATTGTGGTTTGTCAGATTTGGCCTGATCTTCTACGGATAGTTAATCTCCACTTTCCGCCAACAGTCGTTGAATTAATTTGGCATTTGCCGGCGGAAATTGTCCGGCATCCAGTTCGTTTTGTGCTAACCAGAAACCGTCTTGTCCTTCCCGCCCGAACGGTTCACCGACCCATTCTTCCGCCAGATAAAAAAAGAATGTAATGACTTTAGTGGGATATTCAAATTCAAAGCGTTCTAACAATTGAGCATTTAGCACCACGATGCCGATTTCTTCTTCCAGCTCGCGTTTAAGCGCCTGTTCCGGCGTTTCCCCTTTATCCACTTTCCCGCCGGGGAATTCCAGGGCTTGCGCGAAATCCTGTCCTTCCAGACGTTGAGTTAAATAAATTTGTCCGAATTCGTTGCGAATAATCCCGGCTGCAACCTGTACAAGCTGTTTGCTCATGTGGTTTCCTTTAAATTGAAAGCGAAAAGTGCGGTCAAAAATGCCAGCGTTTTTTACCGCACTTTATCTCACGCCATTAATGTCTGGCCCGGCTGCCGTGGCAATGTTTGTATTTCTTGCCGGAACCGCACGGGCACGGCTCGTTACGACCAATTTTATGGTGTTCTTCCGTACCCTGTTGCGCCCCTTGCGATTCGTCGTTGTTATACTGCATGGCGGCGGCTTCACGTTGTGCCAGCTCCTGACGCAAACGTTCCGCTTCTTCCATTTCTTCCGAAGTCCGAACCTGAACGCGACTTAAGGTGGTGACCACGCTTAATTTCAGGGCATCCAACATTTCCGTAAACATTTGAAAGGACTCTTTTTTGTATTCCTGTTTCGGATCTTTTTGCGCATAACCGCGTAAATGAATACCGCGACGCAAATGATCCATGGCGGATAAATGTTCTTTCCAAAGCTCATCTAAGGTTTGCAACATCACGCCTTTTTCAAAGTTGCGCATAGTTTGTTCGCCCGCCAATTCTTCTTTGCGTTTGTATTCATCCACAGCGGATTGAATAATGCGCTCACGCAGGGTTTCTTCGTGCAGATGATTGTCTTCATCCAGCCATTTTCTGATTGGCAAATCCAAGGCAAAATCTTGTTTCAAGCGCTGTTCCAAGGCAGGAATATCCCATTGCTCTTCCAAAGATTGCGGCGGGATATATTGATCGATCACGCTGTTGAACACATCCCGGCGAATCACATCAATAGTTTCTGAAATATCGTCATTTTCCAGTAATTCGTTACGCTGCTCGTAAATGGCGTGGCGTTGATCGTTTGCCACATCGTCAAATTCAAGCAGGTTTTTACGTCCGTCGAAGTTATGCGCTTCCACTTTCGCTTGTGCGGAAGCAATTACTTTCGCCAGCAGCTTGGATTCCATGGCTTCAGCTGTATTACTGAAGGCTTTACGCATCATGTTGAGCTTGCCTTCATTGAGGTAAATGCGCATTAACGCATCTTCCAAGGACAGGTAGAAACGGGAGGAACCCGGGTCGCCCTGACGGCCGGAACGACCGCGTAGCTGGTTGTCGATACGACGGGATTCGTGGCGTTCGGTGCCGATAATGTGTAACCCACCGGCATTTTTCACGATGTCATGGCGTTCCTGCCATGCTGCTTTAATGGCTTCGATTTGTTCCGCTGTCGGATTCTCCAGTTTATCCACTTCTGCTTTCCAGTTACCACCCAACACGATGTCGGTACCACGCCCCGCCATATTGGTGGCAATGGTCACAGCACCCGGATAGCCGGCGTTCGCTACGATTTCTGCTTCCTGCGCGTGGAATTTGGCGTTCAGCACATTGTGTTTGATTCCCGCTTTATCCAATGCGTTGGAAAGCAATTCGGATTTTTCGATGGAAATTGTTCCCACCAATACCGGTTGTTGACGCGCTACGCAATCTTTGATGTCGTCAATAATGGCGTTGAATTTATATTCTTCCGTTTCAAACATGACGTCGGTGCGGTCGTCACGAATCATCGGACGGTTAGTTGGAATGACCACCGTTTCCAAACCATAAATTTTTTGGAATTCAAAGGCTTCCGTATCTGCCGTACCGGTCATACCCGCCAATTTTTCGTATAAACGGAAATAGTTTTGGTAAGTGATGGAGGCGACGGTTTGGTTTTCGCTTTGAATGCGCACGCCCTCTTTGGCCTCAATGGCTTGGTGTAAGCCATCGGACCAGCGACGACCCGCCATGGTACGACCGGTGTGTTCGTCCACGATAACGATCTCTCCGTCTTTGACGATGTAATCCACATCGCGCTCAAACAGCGTGTGAGCGCGCAATGCCGCCATGACATGATGGAGTAAAGTGATTTTTGACGGTGAATAAAGAGATTCGGTGTCTTTCATGAAGCCTTGTTGAATCAACCATTGTTCACATTTTTCCTGACCGCGCTCGGTTAAGTGTGCCTGTTTGGTTTTCAAATCTAAGGTGTAGTCGCCGGTGCCTTGATATTCTTCCGTGTCTTCTTTGTCTTGTTTAATCAGGTTTGGGATCAATTTATCAATGGCGATGTAAAGCTCGGAGCTGTCTTCTGCCTGACCGGAAATAATCAATGGGGTCCGTGCTTCATCAATTAAGATGGAGTCCACTTCATCCACCAGCGCATAATATAAATCTTTTTGGAAGCGTTCCTGCGGCGAGTGCGCCAGGTTGTCACGTAAATAGTCGAAACCTAATTCACTGTTGGTGGCGTAGGTAATGTCCGCTGCGTATGCTGCGCGTTTTTCTTCCGGTGACAAGCCCGGAATGTTTACGCCTACGGTCATGCCCAAAAATTCAAATAACGGACGATTGGTTTCCGCATCGCGGCGCGCCAAGTAGTCATTCACGGTCACCACGTGTACCGCTTTGCCCGGTAAGGCGTTAAGGTAGCAAGACAAGGTGGCGGTTAAGGTTTTCCCTTCACCGGTACGCATTTCCGCGATACAACGATCGTTAAGCACCATGCCGCCGATAAGTTGCACGTCGAAGTGACGCATGCCCAGCACACGTTTACTGGCTTCACGCACGGTAGCAAAGGCTTCCGGCATCAGGCTTTCCAAGGTTTCACCTTTGCCTAAACGCTCACGGAATTCGGCGGTTTTGGCTTTCAGCTGTTCATCGCTTAAGGCTTCAAATTCCGGTTCTAATTTATTAATTTTAACGACGATTTTATTGAGGCGGCGTAAGATACGATCATTACGGCTGCCGAAGATTTTAGTTGCAATAGTTCTAAGCATAATTTTTTCTTTTAAAAATAGATAAATGAGATCGTTTAACGAATTAAACGACGGAATATACAAAGATCGAAGTTAAATAAATTGAGGTCCGGCACGAATCGGTGCATTGGGAACGAAAGGCGAACGCGCAAAGTGCGGTTCATTTTGCGGAAGATTTTCAGCTTCCAACGGCGCATGTTGCGGTTGGTGTTGCTGCTGACTGGTTTGTTGCAGCAACGCAACGGTGGTTAAAATCTGCGGCGCGTTTTGTTGCTGGGCGTTTTGATAATTTTCACTGCCGACGGAAGAGGAATAATTCAGTTCCTGACCGACAGGCAAAACAAAAATCGCAAGCATGCCAAGCAGCAGTTGCGACCAAAAATGATGTTTGCTTTTGTGAGAAATTATCATAAGGATCTCAATATCAAAAAATTGTCGGTATTGTAGCGGAAATTCGCTACAATGTCATAAATATTAGGGCGAAAAGGCGGAAAACAAGGCGATGCGTTATCAAAAACCGGTAAATATTCAAACATTATTACAGGATTCTCCGTTGGCAAAAATCGTGCAAAAAGGCATTCGCTTAAATGAACTAAACCAACAGGTTAACGGATTTTTCCCGCCCGAGTTCAAGGATTTGTATCGCATTGCCAATATAGAACAAAACAGTTTGCGCATTGAAGTGGCGAATGCCATGGTGCGGCAAAGTTTTTTGTTTCGTCAGCAGGAATTATTACGTTTAATTCAGCAACATTTGCCGGAAATCACGCAATTAACCTTTTACATCAACCCCGAATTTCGCCGCGGTGCCTAAAAGTATTCACAATCAAGGCTGGTTTGATTGCAGGGTCCGACATAGACGACGTTCAAAAGGCGTTGCTTTTTGTGCGGTCGTTTTCACGGACGTTTTTACGGAGATAACATGAAAATAGGGAAGTTAGCCAAAGCTGTAGGGTGTAGCGTGGAAGCCATTCGATTTTACGAACAAAAAGGCTTGATGCCTCGCCCGCCCCGTTCCGCCGGCGGTTTTCGTTTATACACGGACGAACATTTGCAACGCCTGTCGTTTATTTGTTATTGCCGCTCCTTGGATATGTCTCTTAAAGAAATCAAATTGCTGTTGAGCCTGGAAAGTGCTTCCGAACAACAAAAAGCGGAAATCAATCAATTGCTCGATCGACATATTCAAGACATTGCCAAACACATCCACCGCCTACAACATTTACGCATGAATCTCATCCAACTGAAACAACAATGCGGAGAAGTGAATCAGCAACAAAACTTGCTGCGAATCCTGCAATACAGTCAGGTAAAGTTTAGACCGTTGAAGTAAAAAACACGGTAAGAACCTACCGCACTTTTGTCTTGCTGCAAAAAGTGCGGTCGGAAAATGCAGCGTTTTTAGCCTTTTGCCAGGATGTCTTTGAGGAAGCGGGCGGTGTGCGAGCCCTCCATTTTGGCAACCTGTTCCGGTGTGCCGGTCGCGATAATTTGTCCGCCGCCGCTACCGCCTTCAGGTCCCAAATCCACAATCCAGTCGGCGGTTTTAATCACGTCTAAATTATGCTCAATGACCACGATGGTGTTGCCTTGATCGCGTAAACGGTGTAACACGGAAAGCAATTGTTTGATGTCGGCAAAATGCAGCCCTGTGGTCGGTTCGTCCAGAATATACAGGGTTTTGCCCGTATCCCGTTTGGAGAGTTCCGTCGCCAGTTTCACCCGTTGCGCTTCCCCGCCGGACAAGGTGGTAGAGGATTGCCCCAAGCGAATATAAGACAAGCCCACGTCAATCAGGGTTTGCAATTTACGCGCAATCATTGGAATGGCATCGAAAAACTCGCGCGCATCTTCCACCGTCATGTCCAGCACCTGATGAATGGTTTTACCTTTGTAGCGGATTTCCAGGGTTTCGCGATTGTAACGCTTGCCTTTACATTGGTCGCAAGGCACGTACACATCGGGCAGGAAGTGCATTTCCACTTTGATTACGCCGTCGCCCTGGCAGGCTTCACAGCGCCCACCGCGCACGTTAAAACTGAAACGCCCCGGGTTGTAACCGCGCGCACGGGCTTCCGGTACGCCGGCAAACAGTTCGCGAATCGGCGTGAATACGCCCGTGTAAGTCGCCGGGTTAGAACGCGGTGTACGTCCGATCGGGCTTTGGTTAATATCAATAACTTTATCGAAAAATTCCAAACCTTTAATGGACTTGTACGGCGATACCTCGGCATTTTCTGCACGATTCAAGGCGTTTTGTGCAATAGGGAACAGAGTGTCGTTAATCAGTGTAGATTTACCTGAACCGGACACGCCGGTGATGCAGGTAAATAAGCCCACGGGAATGTCTAAATTGACGTTTTTCAGGTTGTTACCAGAAGCGCCGAACAATTTGAGCATTTTTTTCTTATCAAGTGCGGTACGTTTTTTCGGTATTTCGATCTTTTCCGTGCCCGATAAAAATTTACCTGTGAGGGAATTCGGATTTTGCATGATTTGTTGTGCGGTGCCTTCGGCGATGACGCTACCGCCGTGCACGCCGGCGCCCGGTCCGATGTCGATAATGTGGTCGGCGCTCAAAATGGCGTCTTCGTCATGTTCCACCACGATTACTGTATTGCCTAAATTACGCAAATGAATCAGCGTGTTAAGCAGGCGTTCATTGTCCCGTTGGTGCAAGCCGATGGAGGGTTCATCCAGCACGTACATCACACCCACTAATCCTGCGCCGATTTGGCTGGCGAGGCGAATCCGTTGTGCTTCACCGCCAGAAAGGGTTTCGGCAGAGCGGGAAAGGGAAAGATAATTCAAGCCCACATTCACTAGAAATTGTAACCGCTCTTTTATCTCTTTCAGGATTTTTTCGGCGATTTGGGCTTTTTGTCCGCTGAGTTGTAAATTGCCAAAGAAATCTAACGCTTCGCCGATGCTTTTTTCCGACACCTCAGGCAGATTGGTTTGTTCAATATATACATTGCGCGCTTCCGGGCGTAAACGGGAACCGCCGCAATCGGCGCATGATCGGTTGCTGATGTGTTTGGCGAGTTCTTCGCGCACCGACATGGATTCCGTTTCTTTATAACGGCGCGCCATGTTGTTCAAAATCCCTTCAAAGGCGTGGCGACGCAGCACCACATCGCCGCGATCGTTCATGTATTGAAACTCGATTTCTTCCTTGCCGGAACCATTCAAAATAATCTGTTGGATTTTTTTCGGTAATGCTTCAAACGGGGTTTCTATGTCGAAATGGTAGTGTTTCGAGAGGGAAGTGAGCATTTGATAATAATAAAAATTACGGCGATCCCAGCCTTTAATAGCGCCGTTGGCAAGGGAAATGTTCGGATTTTGCACCACGCGTTTTTCATCAAAATATTGCTGCACGCCTAAACCGTCGCAGGTCGGACACGCCCCTGCCGGGTTATTGAAGGAAAACAGACGCGGTTCCAGTTCCGGCACGGAGTAGCCGCAATGGGGGCAGGCAAAGTTGGCGGAGAACACCAACTCTTCCGCTTTCGGATCGTCCATGTAGGCAACCATTGCCGTGCCGCCCGATAATTCCAACGTGGTTTCAAAGGATTCCGCCAATCTTGTAGCTAAATCCGACCGCACTTTAAAGCGATCCACCACCACTTCGATAGTGTGTTTTTTCTGTAATTCCAGTTTCGGCGGATCGGATAAATCACAAATTTCGCCATCGATACGGGCGCGAATGTAACCTTGTGCGGAAATTTGTTGCAACAGCTTAACGTGTTCGCCCTTGCGTTCTTTCACCACCGGTGCCAACAGCATCATTTTGCTGTCTTGCGGCAGGGAAAGTACTTTATCCACCATTTGGCTGATGGTTTGCGCGGTGAGCGGCACATGATGATGCGGGCAGCGCGGTTCGCCCACGCGGGCAAACAATAAACGCAGGTAATCATGAATTTCGGTAATCGTCCCCACCGTTGAACGCGGGTTATGGGAGGTGGATTTTTGCTCAATGGAAATCGCCGGTGAAAGCCCTTCAATGTGGTCAACATCGGGCTTTTCCATTAATGAAAGAAACTGGCGCGCATAGGCGGAAAGGGATTCCACATAACGGCGTTGTCCTTCCGCATACAGGGTATCAAACGCCAGCGAAGACTTGCCCGAACCGGATAAACCGGTGATAACGATAAGTTTGTCGCGTGGAATGGTTAAGTTAATATTTTTCAGATTGTGGGTTCGCGCCCCACGAATGTCGATGGTATCCATAATAGATTTTATAAATGAAAGAAGTGTAAATTTGCGATAATTATCGCATATTCTTAAATAACTGTGCAAATATCCAGTTAATTTTGTTGAAAGCGTGGATTTCTTTCTGATTTTCAGGCAGAATAAGGCAAATTTTTTTACAGCAAAATCGAATAAAAGAAGAGGATATTATGGCTGGAGTAAATAAAGTGATTATTGTCGGTAATTTAGGTAACGATCCTGAAGTCCGCACCATGCCGAACGGCGAAGCCGTCGCCAATATCACCGTTGCCACCAGTGAAAGCTGGAATGACAAAAACACCGGTGAACGCCGCGAAGTCACCGAATGGCACCGCATCGTATTTTATCGCCGCCAGGCGGAAGTGGCGGGGGAATACCTGCGTAAAGGGTCTAAAGTCTATGTCGAAGGACGCTTAAGAACCCGTAAATGGCAGGATCAAAACGGTCAAGATCGCTACACCACCGAAATCCAGGGCGACGTTTTACAAATGTTAGACAGCCGCGCCGATCGCCAATCCGGCGGAAACTACACACCGACATCCCAACCAAGTTATCCAAACCAACAACAAAGCGCCCCACGCAGTGCGCCGGCAAGTAAACCTGCCGCCGAAGCGCCGATGGATAATTTTGATGATGATATTCCTTTTTAATGAACGCAGCATAAATGATGAAAAGGTCTGATGTAATGTCAGGCCTTTTTTCTATGAAAAATTAACAGTGTTTTAGTGGCACTAAAAGTGCGGTCATTTTCTAAGTCATTTTCCCTGCTTAAACATCGCAATCAATTCCCTCACCTTAATGCGTTTATGCGGTGCTTGGCTGATGGAACGTTGTACTTTTAGGCGACGGATTTTGGCGCCTTGGTAGATTTCGCGGGTGAAAGGGGTGTCGTGGTTGGAGATCAGCACTTGAATGTTGCGTTGTTCCATGGTGTGTTTGGCGAGGTTGGCGAGATCACGCTGGTGGGCGATGGAGAACTCATTGCCGGCGTAATTGGTGAAGTTGCTGTCTTGTGAAAGCGGGGCGTAGGGCGGGTCGCAGTAAATTACGGAGTTTTCGTCCGCCATTTCAAAGGTTTGTTGAAAATCGGCGCAAATAAAGACCGCACTTTGTGCTTTGGCGGCGAAAAAACGCAGTTCTTCTTCCGGGAAATAGTGGGTTTTGTAATCGCCGAAAGGAACGTTGAATTCGTTTTTGGAGTTGTAACGGCATAATCCGTTGAAACCGAAGCGGTTTAAATAGAGAAATAACACGGCGCGCTGGAAAACGTCAGTGCTTTGGTTAAATTCCTTGCGTTTGCCGTAGTAGTAAATTTCAGTATTCGCTTCCGGGTGGAAAAAAATCGGTTTACACGCCTGAATATAGCGTTCTACATCCAATTTGACGATATTAAAGAGGTTGATTAAATCGGGGTTGATGTCCGCCAGAATGTAGCGTTTGAAATTGCTGTTAAGAAACACCGCGCCGGCGCCCACAAAGGGTTCGACCAAGCATTGCTTACGTTTTGGTAGTAGGCGATTGATTTCGTCCATAAGGCGATATTTACCGCCCGCCCATTTGAGAAACGGGCGGCTTTTGGCTGGCGTAGCGGGTTTAGCGGGTTCAGGCATAATTAATCGAATTGAGAGCAACGATGGATGGCATCAATCACTAAATCTTGATTAATATCTGTTGCTACATAAGCCCGACCGAGAGATTTGAGCAGTACTAAACGCAATTTACCGTTCAGCACTTTTTTATCGCGCATCATCAACGGTAAGTAATCCTGCGCCGTCATGCCGTCCGGTGAAACAGTTGGTAAATTGGCGCTTGCCAGGAGTTTCTCCAAGCGTGCCACATCGGCTTTGGTTAAATCGCCTAATCGCTCCGATAACACCGCCGCCATCATGCAACCTGCCGCTATCGACTCGCCGTGTAGCCAGTTGCCGTAACCCAAATGGGCTTCAATGGCATGACCAAAAGTATGACCGAGATTTAACAGCGCACGATCGCCTTTTTCCGTTTCGTCCCGTGCCACAATGTCCGCTTTTAATTGGCAGCAGCGGGCGATACATTGCCGGAGCGCAGATTGATCTAGGGCGACCACTTCGTCAATATGCTGCTCCAGCCATTCAAAGAAAGGGAAATCTAAAATCACACCGTATTTAATGACTTCCGCCAAGCCGGCATTCACTTCGCGTTTCGGCAAAGTGTTTAGGGTCAAGGTGTCCACGATGACGGCATTCGGCTGATAAAAAGCGCCGATCATGTTTTTCCCTAATGGGTGGTTCACGGCAGTTTTGCCGCCAACGGAAGAATCTACTTGCGCCAATAAGGTGGTCGGAATTTGAATAAAGCGCACACCTCGTTGATAGCTCGCCGCCGCATAGCCGGCAACATCGCCGATTACTCCGCCGCCCAATGCCACGATGGTAGTGTCACGACCGTGATTGGCTTGTAAAAGTGCGGTGAAAATCAGGTTTAAAGAGTCAAGGGTTTTGTATTGTTCGCCGTCCGGCAATAATACGCGCTCAACGAGACAACCGATTTTTTCCAGCATGTCGGTGACGATGGCAAGGTAATATTGTGCAACGGTCGGATTGGTCACGATCATGACTTTGTTGCCCGGTTTCAGCGGATAACAATGGGGATCCGTCAATAATCCGGCGCCGATATGAATCGGGTAGCTTCTTTCTTTCAATTCAACACTTACACACAACATTTATTTTGCTTTTTGGTCATTATTTAACCGTTATAGTTATCAATCAAGTCGATAATCTGCGTTGCCATTACCTTGGCACTTTGGTCATCAGTAGGGAGGGTAATGTCTGCTACGTCTTCATACAGCGGATTGCGGATTTTCGCCAAATCTTCCAACACCTGACGCGGATCGGCAACATCTTGCAAAAGCGGGCGCTTTTTATCCCGCTGGGTGCGTTGATATTGCTTTTCAACAGTGGTTTCCAGATAAATCACAATACCGCGCGCGGCAAGCTGGTTTCGATTGTCCTTAGATAACACTGCACCGCCGCCGGTAGATAACACGATGCCTTGGCGTTGCGTTAATTCGTTAATAATACGTTCTTCTCTTTTACGGAAACCGGCTTCGCCCTCAACATCAAAAATCCAGCCAATATCTGCGCCGGCGCGTTCTTCAATTTCTGCGTCGGTATCTACAAAATCCATGTTGAGCAATTGAGCAAGTTGGCGACCAATGGTGCTTTTGCCTGCCCCCATTGGCCCCACTAAAAAAATATTACGTTTTTCTGCCATTGTTATAATCTTAAATTTATGTCGTCGAAAAGAATGTGATCTTTTAGAAAATAAGAAACGACCGTAACATACTCATATGTGGTCGTGTGAAAGCTTTTTGAATATAGAGTTGAAAAGATCACCCCCAAAATTAGGGGGAATTATCGCAATAAACCGCTACCGTTTTCAACCTAAACAGGACAATTATTTTATCTATTGTGAGGAAAAGCAAAATTATTTCCTATTTAGGTCCTTTTTATTCTCCCCTTTTGCCATGATTTGCTCATTTACCCCGATTCGCTTTTGTTTGAAAGCGTCCGGGGTTTCGCCTTTACGCAAAATATGTGGTGTGACAAAAATCACCAGCTCGCGTTTTTGATGGCGTTCACTTTCCTTGCTGAATAAATGTTTAATACCCGGAATGTCACCCAGCACTGGCACTTTATCGGTGCCTTTGGTGATGGTATCGCTAAATACACCGCCCAGCACAATGGTTTCGCCGTCCTTGGCGAAGACTTGTGTATTAATCTCCTGTTTATCAATAGAAACCACTTCGCCCAAACCGTACGCCACACGGCTGCCCGGCGAGTTTTGGCTGACGATAAGATCTAACAGAATTTGTTTATCCTGCGAAATGTGCGGCGTGACTTCCAAACCTAGTACCGCCTCACGAAATTCCACGCTTTGCGAACCGCTTTTTTCGTTCACCAGAATATAGGGCAATTCCGTCCCCTGTTTGATGCTGGCGCTTTTTTTGTTTGTCGTTAGCAGGCGTGGGCTTGCGATGATTTCCACATTATTTTCCCGTTCAAGTGCGGTCAATTCTAAGTCTAAAAGTCGCCCGTTGATTTTCGCAACCTGTAACGCCACAGAGCCTGCCGGTTTCGTGGTCGTGGGAAAATTTACGTTTAACTGATTGACAAGGTTATCAAAGCCGTTGCCCGCCAAACTGCCACCGATACGATGGGCGTTGTCCGTCGGGCTGAAAATGCCCCAGCGCACGCCCAGTTCTTTCAGGTTTTCATCGTTAATGGTGACAATGCGCGCTTCAATGGCGATTTGCTCAATGGGTTTATCCAGTTCCTTAATCAGCTTTTTTATGTTGCGGACGGAGCGCGGTTCATCCTGAATCAGCAACAAATTGCTACGATCGTCGAAAGTGATACTGCCGTTAGGCGACAACAGGGAACCACTCCCCCCGGTGAGGGATTTCATCACTTCCGACGCTTTGGCAAAGTGTAATTTAATGGTCGCCGTGGTCAGCTGTGCCGGTTCTTCCGCCATGGGCAGAGAAAGAGGGAAAGGCTCTTCCATTTTGCCGGCAAATTTCGTGTTGGTGTCGCCTTTAGTGAAATAATAAATGCCGTTTTCCTGCCATAAATCCAGTTGTTTAATTTTTGCCACAGAACGAAACAGCTGATCCAAATCCACGTTTTCCAACTGTAACGACACCGTGCCTTGCAGTTCATCGTCAATAATCAAATTGGTATTGTGGGCTAATGCCAACTGCTGCAAAGTCGGAACCAGTGGTGCCTGTTTCAGCCGAATGGAAAACACCGGATTTTGTTCCGCCTGCACCGCAAGACTTAAAAAACACCCGAAAAACAGACCGCACTTTAGTCGTCGGGAAAGGATCGATTTCATGTTATTTCCTTCAAAATGCCTAAAATTTTATGTTCAATGTAGTGGAAAGCTCGCAATTTTGCGGGTTATCCCAACGTAAAAAACGAATTTCCTGTTTACCGATGTGTTCAATTTTCAGATTTTCCGCCGCAACAAAATCCCCTTGTTGGGCGAGGTTCACTTGGTTGTCGGCAAGCAAGAGTAATTGCCAATCTTTTTGGTGCTGCAGCACGCCCACTATGCGGATTTGATTAAATGCGGTGGACGGAAAAATCGCCTCCGTCCCTTTATAGCACTGGATTACGCTTGTGGTGTCTTTGAGTGATGCGTTCGAGGCGGTGGTTCCGCGTTGGGTTTTGTCAAAAGGATCATTAGCGGTGACAGACAAGCTGAACAACACGCCGATAAAGAAAACGAAAAGAGGGTGTAACATTATTTTTCCTTGGTATGTAATTGAAATAAAAGTTCGCTGTGAATAGAATGCCCGTCATTGGTATCGGCGTTTTTAATAATGTGCCATTCCAGTAATTCCAGCTCGTCATTAGCACTGAAAAGTGCGGTCAAAAATTCCCGTAAATCGGTAAACTGTCCGTGCAGTTGCAATTTGAGCAACGGTTTTTGATGAAAATCCCATTGGCTGTGCGCAATGTGCAATTTCGATGCAACTTGTTGAATCTGCTGATTTATCGGCGGGAGTTTGCCCGCTAATTCCGGTGTGAGTAATTGCTTCGCCGCTTTTTCTTTCAGCGCGGCTAAGATTTTTTGCTGATGAGCAAGCTTTTCCTGTTGGATTTGCAATTGTTGTGAAATCGCTTCCGCCTGGGAACGCTGTTGCCAATAATCCCATGTGGGAAAATAGAGCGCCAATAAACATACAAAAATCAGCAATGCCCTTTGTTGCCAACTCGTCAAGCGGTGCCAATGTTGCAGAAAACCATTTATGCCGTTGAATTTCATGGCGTGTCCCGCAAGGTTAAGTTAAATTGAAACTGCAGTTCGTCGGCATTCGGTTTGAACTCCGCTAGTGTGACTTCGGCGAAAAGTGGTTGTTGCGTGAGAAATTGATTCAACCGGCTGAATTCTTCTTGACTGTGGCTGTAGCCGGTTAAGGTTAGTTGCGCTGTTTTAAGAGACAATTCCGTTAATTCACCTTGTGTGAGCGGTAACTCTGTTAATTGATTTAACAGCGAAAAAACGGTTTCTTTTGAAACGGGGTGTAATTCCTCCGAATCTGTCTGTGTACTTCGGAGTTGTTGAATGTGTCGTTGTGTAAGCTGTTGCTCAGGTTGGATTTTGGTCAGTTCGGTTTGTATTGTTTCTGCGGTTTCCGCGTGGCTTTCCGCCAAAGACCCCAGAATTAACCAGCCGCTTGTGCATATCAACGCGCAAAGGATAAGTTGATGAAGTAACGCTTTATTCTGTTGACGTTGCAATTGAATGCGCCACGGCAGGAGATTGATGTCTTTTTTCATGGTAATCGTCTCAAATGTTGTGGTCGGCGTCAAAAAGTGCGGTGGATTTCAACGGCGTTTCCCGTTGCCACAAGGCGTTACCTAACGCGATGAACGGTAGCTCGGTTTCAATGGCGTGCCAGCTTTGCGGTATCGCCTGTGCGTCTTTTTCGGTTTGATAATAGAACACCTGCATCGGTTCTTCTGCATAACGTTGGCAATATTGCGCCAAAAGTGCGGTCAGGTTTCCCTGCGTTTGGAACAGCGTTTGGGTTTGCTGTAATTTGTGTTGTACCGCCAGCAAGCCCGTTTCGTCCTGATATAAAAACACGGCGTTATTTGGCAAGGCGTGCCCCAAAAAATATTCCGCCGCGCGTAACATCGCTTTTGCCGCGTTGTCTAACACGTCAATTTGTAAAGGCATAAGTTGTTGCAAATATTCTGTGGCGATTTGTTGTCTAATGGCAAAAATATCTAACCGAAAGCCCTGTTTTAACGGTGTGGCTGCGTAGTCATACCACACCTCTTCGGTGGGAATCGGCAGCTCGTTGGTTAAGCTGAAATGGCACTGTTGCTCACATTCCTGAAGGTTCAGGTTATGGGGCAAAATCAAGGTTTTCTGCCAGATTTGATGGGGCATGATGGCGGTAATAAATTTGTAGGCTAATTTTTTGCGCGGATGGTTAAAACGACGGTTTAAATGGCTTGTCAGTTCCATTAATTCCAGTTCGCCGAGGCGCAAAAAGTGCGGTTGATTTTGCGGGTCGATCCACGCTGCGTCGATGGTTTCTCCACGGCACCAAAGACCGACTTGCAGTGTGGGAATGTGTCTAATAAACATTGGATTCATCCTTATTTACACGATTTAAGTGAGTTTTCGCTTTTGCTTTTGTGGCGTAATCTTTATACTTAGCAATCAACTATATTTTTAATCCTTTTAACTTAACGACAATGAAATAAGTGAGAAATTTTCGATGCGGATCGCAAAATTAATATTAAGTTCCTTATTAACTTTATTTATTCTTGGCGGCATTGTGGCGGGTATGTTCTATATCCAGCTCAAATCCGATTTACCGGATGTGGAAACGCTGAAAACCGTTGAGCTGCAACAGCCGATGCAAATTTACACTTCCGACGGCAAACTTATCGGGGAAGTAGGGGAGCAACGCCGAGTTCCGGTGAAACTGGCGGATATTCCGGAAAAACTCATTCAAGCCGTGTTGGCAACGGAAGACAGCCGTTTCTATGAACACCACGGGCTGGATCCGATCGGCATCGGGCGTGCGTTAATGGTTGCCGTGACCAAAGGCGGCGCGTCTCAAGGGGCAAGTACCATCACCCAACAGTTGGCGCGTAACTTCTTCTTAACGCCGGAAAAAAGCCTGATCCGTAAAGCCAAAGAAGCGATTTTGGCAATTGATATTGAAAATGCGTTGGATAAAAACGAAATTCTCGAACTGTATTTAAATAAAATTTACTTGGGCTACCGTTCTTATGGTGTCGCGGCGGCGGCAAAAACCTATTTTGGTAAAGAATTGAATCAATTAACCCTATCCGAAATGGCGGTGATTGCGGGCTTGCCGAAAGCGCCTTCCACAATGAATCCGCTGTTTTCGCCGAAACGTGCGCTGGAGCGCCGTAATGTGGTGTTGGGGCGTATGTTGGACCAAAAATACATTTCCAAAGAAGAATATGATGCGGCATTAAAAGCGCCGATTGTCGCCAGTTATCACGGGGCGCAAATGGATTTCCGTGCGGATTATGTGACGGAAATGGTGCGTCAGGAAATGGTGAGACGCTTTGGTGAGGAAAATGCCTATACCAAAGGTTACAAAGTTTACACCACTGTGCTTTCCAAAGATCAGGAAACCGCACAAAAAGCGGTACGTGATAACTTAATCGCTTATGATATGCGCCATGGTTATCGTGGCGGCGCGCCTTTATGGAAAAAAGACGAAGCGCCTTGGGACAACGACACCATTATCGGTTTCCTGAAAAAATTACCGAATTCCGAACCCTTCATTCCGGCGGCGGCAGTCGGCGTTGCCAAATCCGGCGCGGAGCTCCTACTGGCTTCCGGTGATAAAATTACGCTGCCGAGCAGCGCAATGCGTTGGACAGGGCAAGCTAATCCGGTGAAAGTGGGTGATCAAATCTGGATTCGTAAAAATGACAAAGGTGGCTGGATGCTGGGGCAAATCCCGCAGGCCAACTCCGCTTTGGTTTCCTTAAACAGCGACAACGGCGCTATTGAAGCCATTGTGGGCGGTTTCAGTTTTGAACAAAGCAAATTTAACCGCGCCACTCAATCTTTGGTGCAAGTGGGTTCTTCCATTAAACCGTTTATTTATGCGGCAGCATTGGAAAAAGGGTTAACCTTATCCAGCGTGTTGCAGGATATGCCGATTGTGCTGAAAAAACCGGGACAGAAAGAATGGCGTCCGAAAAACTCGCCGGATCGTTATGACGGTCCGTTGCGTTTGCGCGTGGGATTAGGTCAGTCTAAAAATATGATTGCCATTCGCTCCATGCAAATGGCGGGCATTGATTTCGTGGCAGATTTCTTACAACGTTTCGGTTTCAAACGGGATCAATATTTTGCCAGCGAAGCCCTTGCTTTGGGCGCGGCATCCTTCACGCCGTTAGAAATGGCACGCGGTTATGCGGTGTTTGATAACGGCGGTTATTTGGTCGATCCTTATATTATCAATAAAATTTTAGATAATAGCGGTAAAGAAATTTTCGTGGCGAACCCGAAAGTAGCGTGCCCGACCTGCGACAATATTCCGGTGATTTACGGCGAAACGGAAAAATTGGACGGCTTTAAAAATACCGACTTAACGCCGGCTGACGAATTTGCCCGCACCGATGAATCTACTAACGGCGAAGAAGTAGACCAAGGCGAAAGCGTGCCGGATATTCCGGAATTGCAACCGCGTGTCGATTTGGTGAAAGAGGAAAATCTGAACCTCATGGCGGATGCAAAAACCAATGGTTCCGAAGTGCAATATGCACCACGTGTGATTAGCGGTGAATTAGCGTTCTTAATTCGTAGTGCGTTAAGTACCGCAATTTACGGCGAACAGGGGCTTGGCTGGAAAGGTACCAGCTGGCGCATGGCAAATGACATTAAACGTAAAGACATCGGCGGCAAAACCGGTACGACGAATAACTCCAAAGTGGCGTGGTATGCCGGCTTCGGGGCAAATCTGACTACGGCGGTGTATATCGGTTTTGACGATAATCGCTTTAATTTAGGTCGCGGTGAAGCCGGTGCGAAAAGTGCGATGCCGGCGTGGATTGCTTATATGAAGCCGATCTTGCAGGATATTCCGGAACGTGCATTGCCGATGCCTGCCAATATCGTAGAAAAACACATTGATTTACGCTCCGGCTTACTGGCTAACGATGGGCGCGTGGAATATTTCATTAAAGGAACGGAACCAACCCGTGCTTATGTGGAAGAACACGGCTACTATGTACCAAGCGAACTTCTCGATGGCGACAGTTCACCGGGCGGTCAACCGGAAGAATTGTTCTAAACCGCCATTCGCTCAAATGAAGCCCGGCAATTGTCGGGCTTTGTCTTTCGGGAAAAGTGCGGTCAGCTTTTCAAATGTTTTTTAAGTAGGGATTATGCTCAGTTATCGTCATAGTTTTCATGCGGGCAATCATGCGGATGTGTTGAAGCACATTGTGTTAATGCTGATTATCGAAAGCCTGCAACAAAAAGAAAAAGGGTTTTATTATTTAGATACGCATTCCGGTGCGGGGCGTTATCGCTTGCTTAGTGCGGAAGCGGAGAAAACGGCGGAATATGTGGACGGCATTGGTCGTTTGTGGGCGCGTGAGGACTTGCCCGCAGAAGTGGCACGTTATGTGGCGTTAATTAAAAAGCTCAATTATGGCGGCAAGGAATTGCGCTATTATGCGGGTTCGCCGTTGTTGGCGGCGAATTTATTGCGTCCGCAGGATCGTGCGTTGCTGGTGGAACTTCATCCGAGCGAGTTTCCGCTGTTACGCAATAATTTTAAAGAATTTGATAATGTGACGGTAAAAATCGGTGACGGTTTTCAGCAGGTCAAAGTCACCCTGCCGCCAAAAGAGCGGCGAGGGCTGGTGTTGATTGATCCGCCATATGAGTTAAAAGAAGATTACGATTTGGTGGTGAAAGCCGTTGAAGAGGGCTATAAGCGCTTTGCTACGGGCATTTATGTTATTTGGTATCCGGTGGTGCTGCGTCAGCAAACCAAGCGGATAGTGAAAGGTTTGGAAGCCACGGGGATTCGTAAAATCCTGCAAATCGAACTGGCAGTGCGCCCGGATTCCGATCAACGCGGGATGACGGCGAGCGGGATGATTGTGGTGAATCCGCCTTGGACGCTGGAGCAACAAATGAAATCCATTTTACCTTATTTAACCACCGCACTTATACCGCAAGGTACCGGTAGTTGGTCGGTAAATTGGATTACGCCGGAATAAGAAAATACCGATTGGACCGATTTATCCTATTTGTTTGATTTGTGAACACCCTTTGGGCAGAATAGCGCCCAATTGATTCATTAAGGAAAAGACTATGAGCAGACATTATGATTACCTTGCTATCGGCGGTGGTAGCGGCGGTATTGCCTCCATTAACCGCGCGGCGAGTTATGGCAAAAAATGTGCCATTATTGAGGCGAAACATTTGGGCGGAACCTGTGTAAATGTGGGTTGTGTACCGAAAAAAGTGATGTTTTACGGCGCACAAATTGCGGAAGCGATTAATCATTATGCACTAGATTACGGTTTTGATGTGGAGGTAAAAAAATTTGATTTCGCCAAGTTGGTGGAAAGCCGTCAAGCCTACATTGATCGTATTCATACTTCTTATAACAATGTATTGGCGAAAAATAACGTCGATGTGATTCACGGCTTCGCTAAATTTGTGAATAAAAACACCGTTGAAGTGACCCTTGCAGACGGTTCCACCGAACAAGTGACCGCTGACCATATTTTAATCGCGACCGGTGGTCGTCCGAGCCATCCGCCGGTAAAAGGCGTGGAATACGGCATTGATTCTGATAGGGTATTTGCTTTGAATGCGCTACCAAAACGCGTTGCCATTATCGGGGCGGGTTATATCGCGGTGGAACTTGCCGGCGTATTCAATAGTTTAGGTTCCGACACTCACTTGGTAGTGCGTCGTCACGCGCCGATGCGTAATCAGGATCCGTTGATCGTTGAAACGCTGGTGGAAGTGTTGGAGCAAGACGGCATTCATTTGCATAAACACACCACGGTGCAAGAAGTCATCAAAAATGCAGATGGATCTTTAACCGTGAAATTCGATCACGATAGAGAAATTATCGTAGATTGTTTGGTTTGGACAATCGGGCGTGATCCGGCAACGGATAAAATCGGTTTGGAAAACATCGGCGTGGAAACCAACGATCGCGGTTTCATTAAAGTGGATAAATATCAAAATACCAATGTACCCGGCATTTACGCAGTGGGCGATATTATTGACGGCGGTATCGAATTAACACCGGTTGCCGTTGCCGCCGGGCGTCGTTTATCCGAGCGTTTGTTCAATAATAAACCAAACGAGTATTTGGATTACAACCTTGTGCCGACAGTGGTATTCAGCCACCCGCCAATCGGCACCGTAGGTTTAACGGAACCGCAAGCTATTGAACAATACGGCGCGGAAAACGTGAAAGTGTATAAATCCAGCTTCACCCCGATGTACAGCGCAGTGACCCAACGCCGCCAACCTTGTCGCATGAAATTGGTTTGCGCGGGTAAAGAAGAGAAAATCGTCGGCTTGCACGGCATCGGCTTCGGTGTGGACGAAATGATCCAAGGCTTTGCTGTCGCCATCAAAATGGGTGCCACCAAAGCCGATTTCGACAACACCGTGGCAATCCACCCGACAGGTTCGGAAGAGTTTGTAACGATGCGTTAAACGATGGCTTGATTAAACAAAAGGTCTGAAAGTGTTCAGACCTTTTATTTAGCCATTAGGCAGAAAAACGCCTAAGAAAAAAACCGCACTTGAGTCGATCAACATAAAGTGCGGTTTCTTTTAAAGATGTTTTTAGCGGGTGCCGTAAACTACGATGGTTTTGCCGTGTGCCGAGATGAGGTGTTGATCTTCCAGCATTTTCAGAATACGCCCGACGGTTTCCCGCGAACAACCGACCATTTGTCCGATTTCCTGGCGGGTGATTTTAATTTGCATACCGTCCGGGTGAGTCATCGCTTCCGGCATTTTTGCCAGATTGAGCAAGGTTTGCGCAATGCGACCGGTGACATCTAAAAAGGCTAAATTACTTACTTGGCGCGAAGTGTTTTGTAACCGATACGCTAATTGGGCAGTAAGATACATCAGGATTTCAGGGTTGACTTGAATCAGCTGGCGAAATTTACGATAAGAAATTTCCGCCACTTCGCAGGAGGATTTTGCTTTAATCCACGCAGAACGGCGTTGTCCTTCTTCAAATAAGCCCGCTTCGCCGAAAAAATCCCCTTGGCTTAAATAGGTGAGGATCATTTCTTTGCCGTCTTCATCTTTGACCAAAACGGACACGGAGCCTTGAATTAAATAATAAAGTGTCTCGGCTTTTTCGCCGGCGTTGATTAATGTGCTTTTAGACGGATATTTATGGATGTGGCAGTGGGATAAAAACCACTCAAGTGTCGGATCCATTGATTGCGTAGCTTGTGCGTTTTGTTCCTGCACGTTAAACCTCCATCTAAATTATGAAAAACTAAGCAGTTTATCTAAAAAATTCCGTTTTATCTTTTATGTCGATAGATTCATGTAATTCAGACCAAACAATCACCGCGCTTCCCTGGCGGATCCTGTTCAGCAATGCTTTCTTTTTTTGTTCGAAAGTCTGTTCATGTGAACCATAACCGGTCCCTTCGCGCAAAATAACGCTTTCCACGATATTGACCAATGTTTCTTCGGCTAACTCTTGCCAAGGAATAATCACGACATATTACCTAAATAAATTATGCAAATAAGCTTTCCATCAGTTGCCATTGCTGGTTAAAACCCTGATTCGGCATATGGCGAAAGTTGGAACGCACATAACGCATAAACTGCCCTTCGCAGAGGGTCACCAAGTGGGCGGCGATAATCCGTTCATCCACGTTAAAGCCACGTCCTTCACGCAATTTTCGCATTTGCAGAATGTTCACAAATTGCAATTCCAAGCGGTCAAAAAAGGTGGCGACGCGGGCTTGTAATTTGGCGTCTTCAAACATCAACGCGTGACCGGTTAACACGCGGGTTAAACCGGGGTTTTTGCGGGCAAAATCCAAGATCATCTGCATAATGTCTTTTACCCGTTGCATGGTGTTGGTTTCGTGTTTGATGGACTGCGAAATCCGATTAAGCAACGTGCTTTCGATGTTCTCAATAAGGGCTTCAAAAATCTTGGTTTTACTCGGGTAATAACGGTATAACGCCGCTTCCGACACGCCCACTTCCGCCGCCAAACGGGCGGTGGTCATGCGTTCCATACCACGTTCGGAATGGAGCATATGGGTAAGCACCGTTAGCACTTGCTGGCGGCGTTCTTTGATACTACGTTTATTCGCCTGTTCCATCAGTGTTTACCCGAATGCCCAAAGCCGCCCTCACCACGCTCCGTGGCATTAAATTCGCTGACGATATTAAATTCGGCCTGCACCACCGGCACGAAAACCAATTGGGCAATGCGATCGCCTACTTCAATTTTGAACGGTTCGGCGCCACGATTCCACACGGAAACCATTAACGGGCCTTGATAATCGGAGTCGATTAACCCCACCAAATTTCCTAACACGATACCGTGCTTATGTCCCAAACCGGAACGCGGCAAAATCACCGCCGCCAAATTCGGATCGGCAATATAAATAGATAATCCCGTCGGGATAAGTGTGGTTTCGCCCGGTTGAATCGCAATAGATTCGTCAATTAAGGCACGTAAATCCAAACCGGCGGAACCTTCCGTAGCATAAGTCGGCAGAGGAAATTCTTTACCAATGCGTTGATCTAAAATTTTTACGTCAATTTTTTTCATTGTGATGTTTACCTTTAAAGAAATCGGTGATTTTTATCATAAAGTGCGGTCATTTTTTACGGAGTTTTTTATTTCCCATAACGCGTTACAATTTCATCGACCAATATTTCAGCTAATTTATTTTTATCCGCCAACGGTAAGACTTTTTCTCCACCCTTCCAAAATAGTTGCAACGCATTTTGATCCGCGCCGAAAACCTGCCCGCCGGACACGTCATTGGCGCAAATCATATCGAGATTTTTGCGTTGTAATTTGTCTTTGGCGTAATCGGCGACATGTTGCGTTTCGGCAGCGAAGCCCACCACAAACGGACGATTTTCGGCAAGATAGGCGACGTCGGCAATAATGTCGGGATTTTTAATGAGTTTTAACGTCATTTCCTCGCCGGATTTTTTAATTTTCTGCTCGGCAATGTCGGCAACGCGATAATCCGAAACGGCGGCGCAGCCAATGAAGATGTGGCTTTTCACAGCGCACTCAAGGGCGGTTTGCCACATTTGCTGCGCGGACGTCACATCAATGCGGGAAGCGTTTTTCGGCGTAGCAAGATTAACAGGACCTGCGATTAAGGTGACATTCGCCCCACGTTTGGCGAAGGCTTCGGCAATGGCAAAGCCCATTTTGCCGGAGCTGTGATTGGAAATATAACGCACGGGATCGATGGCTTCGCGGGTCGGACCGGCGGTAATGGCAACATTTATGCCCGCCAAATCCTGTTGTATGGCAAAATGGTCACAAAGTGCGGTGAAAATTTCCGACGGTTCGGACATTCGCCCGGCACCGACATCACCGCAGGCTTGTTCGCCGCTATTCGGTCCGATAAGTTGCACGCCTCGGCTTAAAAGTGCGGTCAGATTTTGCTGCGTTATTGCCTGGCGGTACATTTGCTGATTCATTGCCGGTGCCAGCAAAATCGGTGTGTTGGTGGCAAGACAAAGGGTGGATAATAAATCGTTCGCCATGCCCACGGTGAGACGGGCAATAAAATCTGCACTGGCAGGGGCGATCAGCACCGCGTCCGCCCATTTTGCCAATTCAATGTGACCCATTGCCAGCTCCGCTTGCGGATCCAATAAGGATTGTGCCACAGCGTTGCCGGAAATTGCCTGCAAGGTGAGCGGTGTGACAAACTCTGCCGCGGCGGGGGTTAATACTACTCGAACCTGCGCATTGGCTTTGCGTAATAAACGAATTAATTCAATGGTTTTGTAAGCGGCAATTCCGCCCGTAATGCCCACGACAATGCGTTTATTTTCTATATTTATCATGCTTAAACCCCATGGTTTGCCCGGCTGGAAAATGAGTTTGCCTATTCTACTTGAATTATTATTCAATCAAAAATCTTATTTTTGCGATCCCGGTTCCATCTTTTGCACGGGCTTTTCCAATTTTTGATAACATTATGAATTAATTGCGAATCTTTTGTTTTTAGAGAGGTTCGGCAAATGAATGAAGCATTAATGCCAAGGGAAAAGCTATTAAAATACGGTGCTGCCGCTTTGACGGACGATGAACTATTGGCGATCTTTTTGCGTACGGGAATTAAGGACTGCCCGGTGATGCAGTTATCGAAAAATGTATTGCAACATTTTGGTTCTTTACGCGAGTTAATTCGTGCCGACCAAAAGCAGTTTTGCGCTGTGAAAGGCATTGGCGTTACGCAGTTTATTCAGCTGCAAGCCTGTACTGAAATGACCCGCCGTTATTTGTTTGCAGAATTAAAAGAGACCCACTGTTTTACTTCAACCGACATTGTGAAAATGTACTTACAGACGGAGCTGGCAAATATCGAGCGGGAAATTTTTATGGTGCTTTTTCTGGATAACCAACATCGCCTGATTAAGCAGGAACGCCTGTTTCTCGGCACCATTAATAAAGCGATGGTGTACCCGCGTGAAATCATTAAAGAAGCCTTGGCTTGTAATGCGGCGGCGATTATTTTGGCGCATAATCACCCTTCCGGCGTGGCGGAACCGAGCATTTCCGATAAACAAATTACCGACACCATCAGACAGGCGGCGGATTTGGTGGATATTCGCGTGCTGGATCATTTCGTGATCGGCAATGGACGTTATTTTTCCTTTGCGGAACAAAATCTTCTTTAAAATCCACCGCACTTTTAGATAAATTTTAGCTTTAATGTAAGCAAATTCAGGATTTAGGCTTGAGAATACAAGATAAAGTGAGTATAATGCACGACCTTTAATATAGTACGCGGGTCGGGTTGCGACCTGACGAGGTCACTCTCAAAAGTTATTTTTGAAGTATTCCGAACCGTAAGCTCGAGCTTATATTTCATTATTGGAGATTAATATGTCTAGAGTCTGTCAAGTAACAGGCAAGCGTCCGGCAGTGGGGAACAACCGCTCACATGCAATGAATGCGACTCGTCGTCGTTTTCTTCCTAACCTTCACACACACCGTTTCTGGGTTGACAGTGAAAACCGTTTCGTAACATTACGCTTAACTGCAAAAGGTATGCGTATTATTGATAAAAAAGGCATTGATGCAGTTTTAGCTGAAATCCGTGCTCGTGGCGAGAAAATCTAAGGAGCTAACAAATGGCAGCAAAAGGTGCTCGTGAGAAAATCCGTTTAGTTTCTACTGCTGAAACAGGTCATTTCTACACAACAACAAAAAACAAACGTAATATGCCTGAGAAAATGGAAATCAAAAAATTTGATCCTGTAGTGCGTAAACACGTTGTTTATAAAGAAGCAAAAATCAAATAATTTGTACGAATTGAAAAACCCGATCTTGTTCGGGTTTTTTTGTATCAATATTTTCCCGCCCCACGGATTTTGGAGAAAGAAATGCCCGAACTGCCTGAAGTGGAAACCGCCGTACGCGGTGTGAGTCCTTATCTGAAAGATTATGTTATTGAAAAAATCGTAGTCCGCCAGCCGAAACTGCGCTGGGCTGTATCGCCTGAATTGGCAGAGTTGCATCATGTAAAAATTTTGGATTTAACCCGTCGCGCCAAATATCTGGTTATTCACACCGAACAGGGTTACATCATCGGACATTTGGGGATGTCGGGAACGGTGCGTATTGTGTTTCATGGCAGCCCGATTGATAAACACGATCATCTTGATATTGTGGTGAATAACGGCAAATTACTGCGTTATAACGATCCCCGCCGTTTCGGTGCCTGGCTCTGGACGGAAAAATTGGATGAATTCCATTTATTCTTAAAACTGGGACCTGAGCCGCTATCAGAGGAATTCAATGCAGAGTACTTGTTTAAAAAATTACACAAAAAAACAACCGCACTTAAAACCGTATTAATGGATAACACCGTGGTGGTTGGTATTGGCAACATTTATGCCAATGAAAGTCTATTTCTGTGCGGGTTACATCCTTTGAAGCTCGCCGCTAATCTAACTCGAAAACAATGCGAACGCTTGGTGGATACCATTAAATCGGTGCTTGCCAAAGCCATTGAACAAGGCGGCACCACGCTAAAAGATTTTCTCCAGCCCGACGGCAGACCGGGGTATTTTGCACAAGAATTGCTGGTTTACGGCAACAAAGGCAAACCATGTCCGAAGTGCGGTACAAAAATCGAGAGTTTAGTCATCGGGCAACGGAATAGTTTTTATTGCCCGACGTGCCAGAAGAAGGGATAACCTTAGTGTTTCGGCAGTGTTTGAAATAAGTGATTTACCCAATCTGCCGCTTCGTCCATGGGGAAATCGCAGGTGTGATTGTTGGAATCGCTTTCGGTTTTGCTCATAATCGCTTTATAAGGCACTTCTGCTTTGCCTTTAGGTTGCCAGCGGCAAAAATTGGCGATATTCCGCGCATAAAATGCCAAGACTTTTTTCTGCAGGGCTGTAGCAAGATGAACCGTTCCGCTATCAACACTAATAATTAAATCCGCAGAAGAAACAAGCTGGATATATTCCTGAATTGTGGTTTTAGGTGATAATTTTATCTGAATTTTGTTATCACATAATGAAATTAATTCTTCGAAATAAGTGGCACTTTCTTTCGTATTTGTTAGCACAAAAAGTACATTTTCTACAATCGTTGGGGAAAGTGAATTTAATAATTCGGCAAATTCGCTTGCCGGAATTTTTCTGGTACTGCCTTCAGGTGCCAATAAAATTCTCACTTTATCGCCCCAAAGCACTTCAAATCTAATGGTTTCCTGATTTATTAAAGCATATTCCACAGCCTTTGGATCTAAATAAGCAGAAATGGCAGAATCATTCAAATATTCAGAAATATGTGTTGTGTCATTTTGTGGACAAGCGAAATTATAATTTTTGATTGTATCTAAATTATAATTTTCCTTATGTTTTTTATTAAACACAATAATGTACCTCGGTGATAACAGCTTCTCTAAAATAATAGACTTGGTGGTGTAAGTTGGCTGAAAATCCAAATAGAGATCCCATTTACGGCATTGAGAAATATAGGTTAAAGGTTTGTCCTCCAGGAGAACATCAACTAAATCGGAATAAGCAAAAATGTCCCGATTCCTTTCTGTAACGATCACGCCAATCACCAGTTCTGGGCTGGCAAGTTTTAATTGTTTTAAATGCGCGGTATGGGCAACAGCATCGCCAATAGCATCGCCAATGGGTTTTAACAACACCGATTTAATCATTATTAAATCTATGTTTTCTGCTTTTCGTTTTCCGGCTAATTTAGCAACGAGTTTTTTTGTTATTGACATAAAATTAATTTATTTTAACCATTCTGATTTAATTTCATCGGGAGAGATTTCATTGACATTTTCAATAAAATTAAGGATATATGTTTTATTTTTACAGTTTGGATTCCAATGCGTAAAGTTTTCTTTATCAGCGAGCTTATAAAATCCAATAATTTTTTTATTTAATCCTGCTGCAATATGAATAATAGAGGTATCAGGAGAAATAACGAGGCTAGTATAATGAAGTAATGTTATCGTATCAAAGATATTTTCAGTATTTTCATAGATAAAAGCATTGGTATATTTTTCTGCTATCGTTTTTAACAAAGGGGTTACTTCGGGGTAAGTTAGTAACAGCGCTTTTTTATTTTCGGCTTTAAATTTTTCCATAAACCGATAAATGTTTTGTTCCGTAAATTTTCTGGTGCCGGCTGCACCAAAAAAGTTTATAGCGATGCAATCGACAAGATGATTTTTTTGTATGAAATTTGCAATATCTTCTTTTTTATCACTGTGATTTGGAATGTCATATTCAAGATTAATATCTTTTACACCACATCATTTAATGGCTTCTGCATAAACTTTGGAAAAATGTAATTGATCTTGAGTAACATTCAAATTAAATAGTTTGTAGTTTTGTTTTTTATAGCCGATATTATTTTTTGCATGAATTAATCGGGTTAGCCACAAATCACGATTCCGTAATAATACCGGTAAATTAATTAATACATCATAATGTTCATGTGAAAGTTGTTTTCCCATTCTGCTGTAAGCGCAATGTTCTTTTCTATTTAAAATAAAACAATGATCAATAGATGGATTTTGTTCAAATAAATTGACATTTTTAGGTGAACATACAACATCAACCTGCATTTTAGGGTTATGTCGTTTTAATTCTCTGAAAATAAATGAACTGACAATATAATCTCCGATTTTTCCGTCTTGTTGTAACACAATAATTTTCGGATTTGCCGGCAAAGCCTGCCCCTGAACATTTTTGTCTAGCAACATTTTGCCTAAGGCTAAACGGATTTTTCGGAGTAATGCTTTCATTTATGCTTTCTTGTATCGATCTTCAATAGAATTAATTTCGCTTTCAACCGCTAAGCCCTCAAAGACACAGGAGGGCTCAACGCCATACGCGTGAATACGTGTTTTTTGAATAAAACCCGTAACGAAGTCCGCCGGCATACGCAAAGGATAAGCGTATTTTAAGAGTTTTTCTACACCCGCCAGATTCACCATATAAGCGGTTGCTTTCATGATTGAGCGACGGGAATTTTTTGAAGGGTAGCGATAACGAACCAGTTTATAACCTTCAGGCAGGCACTTTTTAATTAACGGGTAAGATTTGGCTTTGCCATGATCGAAAAAGAGAATCTCGTAACGCGAAGGCAGTTTCTCAATAGCCGCCTGCAAAATCGCTTTAAAGTGGGTCGAAACAATTGCATCGTCTTCTAAAATGATGGCTTCAGCAATATTATTTTTTTTGATGTGTTCATATACTTGAATATGACTTAAGGCACATCCGATTTCACCCAGTGTCAGACGTTTATTATCGAAATCCTGATAATACTGATAATCCACCTTGGTAAGCTCTTCTTCGCTCAACGCTTTCCCATAAACCGCATAAAAAAATTCAAATTGCAAGCCAAGCCCATTTAAACGCTTTGCTATAAATTCACGACGGTGAGAGTTTTTTAAGCTGATAACGAAGATTGGGGGAAGATTGTATGCGCTATCCATAAACACATTACCTTAAGGTCGAATGGAAATAACCCCCGCAATCGCGAGGGCTAAAATTCAGATTATTTTGTACCTGGAATTTTAAAACGGCTGTTAAAGCGTTCAACGCGGCCACCGGTGTCAACAACACGTTGTTTTCCTGTGTAGAATGGGTGACATTTACCGCACACATCAAGGTTAATGTCTTTGCCTAAGGTTGAACGGGTTTTGATCACGTTACCGCAAGAACAGGTCGCAGTAACCTCTTTATATTCAGGATGAATACCTTGTTTCATAGAAAACCTCAAATTTGAAGCCATGCCGCTATCAAGCCAATCGCAGAAGCAATCCCTGACACCGCACGAGATTAATATTACGCCATTCTAAAATGGCACGTTTGTGTGTAAGGCTGCGAATTTTACAGAAAAAAAAAGCGCAATTCAAGCAGCACCATGTGGCTGCGAGGTTATCTTTTTATGAGCAGAGCTATTCATTTCATTGTCTTAAGATAGTAAGATAGCGCCTAACCTAAGGCACAATTTCATGTATCTCTATGAATTCCACGGAAAATAAAAATTTTGTTATCAGCATTTCGACGGCTGAACAACGCAGAAACCACATTATTGAACAATTTACTCATCAAAATATTCCCTTTGAATTTTTTGATGCTTTTACGCCATCCGATAAATTGACCGATCATTTGCAGCGCTATCTTCCGAATGTTGCGAACGCCGCTCAGCTCACCATGGGAGAAAAAGGCTGTTTAATGAGCCACTTCATGCTGTGGAAGAAATGTATTGATGAAAACTTAGACTACGTTACGCTTTTTGAAGATGATATTTTGCTTGGTGAAAATGCCAATAAGTTTCTTGCCGAAGATGAGTGGCTAAAAGTGCGGTTCAATTTTCAAGAGATTTTTGTCCTGCGTTTGGAAACCTTTCTCATGCCTGTTCAGCTTGAAAAACAAGCGCAGATTCCTCCTTTTCAGCAACGTGATATTGATATTTTAACGTCCAAGCATTTTGGCACGGCAGGATATGTAATATCTCAAGGCGCGGCTAAATATCTCATTGCGTTGTTTGAAAAGCTTACCACAGAAGAAATTAAACCGATTGATGAAATAATGTTTAATCAACAGATTAACGCTACCGACTATCGGGTATATCAATTGAATCCAGCAATTTGTGTTCAGGAATTACAATTAAATCAAGAGGCAAGCTTATTAGTGAGCAATTTGGAACAAGAAAGAAAAAATAAACCTAAAATACGAAAAAAGAAAACATTAAAACAACGCCTATCCCGAATAAAAGAGAATATTATACGGGCAATAAATAAAGAAAAATGGAAAGAACAGCAACGCATTAGGGAAATACTAGGTAAAGAAATAGTTCGTTTTATGTAGATGATATTATGAAAAAAGAATATTCCTCACTCTCAACTTTGTTTTCATCTAATGCAACATTTTTTAATGTTATTCATAGAATAAGCAATAAACCTTATAAAATATTCTATACCGGTTTGATTCCAAAACCGATTCGTAGATGGCTCGCCAAAAAAGCTAATTTATCTCAACAAAATCATGTTGCAAATTGTTGGAAAGAGGTCATTTCCCTTTATCTTAATGGTGAATTAGATGAAATTATGGTTAAGCCTAAAAAGGATTTAGGGAATAAGAAAATCATTTGGCAATATTGGGGACAGGGTTGGGAAAGTGAAGAATTGCCTGATATTGTTAAAATCTGTCGTCGTTCAGTTCAAGAAAATAAAGGTGATTATGAGGTCATCTATCTGGATGATAAAAATTTGATTGAATATATTGAATTTCCTGATTTCGTTTCTGAAAAAAGAAAGAATCCTAATTTTCGTCATGCATTTTTCTCAGACCTGCTTAGGTTAGCTTTGTTGGAATGCTATGGTGGAATATGGGTTGATGCAACAATTTTATTTACAGCACCTATTACAAAACAATTAGGCAGTTCAGATTTTTTCATGTTTTCTCGAAGCCCTAAAGCAACTAATAAGGCAATGTGGAAGAATCTAAATAGAGAGTATTTTTTATGGGATAAAGAAAGTCGGGTAAATATTTTAAATAGCTTTATTATCTCTAAAAAAGGAAATGTAACAATACATATCTTACTTCAGTTGCTATTATTTTTTTGGAAAACACAGGAGAATATTCCTCACTACTTCTTTTTTCAAATCCTCTTCGATAAGCTAAAAAAAGAAAATTTGATTGAAGAGTTTGAATTGGTTGATGATACTTTGCCACATTTATTATTTTCTGAGTTGAATAATCCTTTTGATAGAAATAAGTTAGATAAGATTACAGCAAAATGTAATCAGCATAAACTAACTTATTTAGCAAAGTGTGAGACAGGTAGTTTTTATGCGTATTTAAAAAATAAATACCAGTAGATTAAGTTAGATAAATATATCTTTTATTTTTTCTTTTAATGATATTTTACTGGTTTTATCATATTTTCTAAATATATGAAACCAATTGTCTTTTCCTAAGTAATTTAGTTTATAATTATCCTTTTTATTAAAAATGCACATTAGATAAACACCTTGGTCATCATCTACTATTTGTGTTCTAAGTAACCTCTTTTGTGTGGATAAAATATCTTTAAAGAAAATTTTCCATTGTTCTCTTGAACTGACTATTACGCTACCAATAACATATATAATATTATTAAACATTGCATGATAAACATCTTCTTTTGATTTTAGTTTATAATTTTTTCTTATTGTAAAAAAGTTTACTTTATTTAGTTCAAAATTATACTGCCATTCTTTGATATTATTCAGCGTTTCATCGTTTCTTACATATCCAAAATCTACCCATGCTACAAGTTCGGTTTTAACTAGTTTTGACTTTATTGCCTTATATAAAAAGTATGGTTTTAAGTTATTTATTAAGACATATTCTGGAAGCCAATACTCAAGGTTCTTGATCACTTCTGGATTGATTTTAGAAGTAAAGCTTTCACTTTTTTGAATATTTTTAATTGAATCTAAGGTTTTACGAAATTTATTAATATCAAACGGGATAATTGTTGTAGGTTTGGTTCCTCTGATATTCTTTACTCTCTCAATATGCTCGTAACTTGTAAAAACTACCATTGGATTATCTAAAGTTGCCAGTTTGGTAAAATATTCAAAATAGGTATCATTTGTTCTGGTGAGGTAACTAGGAAATTCTTCTTTTGATTGGAGGTTACCCCTACCAATATCAAAGAATGCTGTTACTATTGTAATTGATTGATTTTCATTGTGATTTTTCATGGATTGATACTCAAAAGAGGGAAATATAAATTTTCATATTTGCTTCTTAGCTAAGATGCTTTTTCATTCATCCCGTACGCATTTCTTGCTCCTTAAATTTGACGGTATTTTATCCCTTATCCAAGTGAAATTAAACCCCAAACAACAGAGCTATTCTCCCCCAAATAGACAACAATCCCCCAAAATGCTATATTCCGAACCCATTTTATTCACTGAATTTCCGTCCATGTCATTTGCCCGAATTGCGCTTCCTGTGCCGTTACATCGCTATTTTGATTATATCCTGCCGACGTCGCTGAATGTTGTCGTGGGGGCGCGGGTGTGGGTGCCGTTTGGGACGCAGAAACGTGTTGGCGTGGTGGTTGAGGTGGCGGAGCAGTCGGATGTGTCTATGGAGCAGTTGAAACCGGTTCAGGCTTATCTTGATGAGGTTTCCTTATTTTCCCCGCAAAGTTGGCAGTTTTTGCAGTGGGCAGCGGGGTATTATCACGCGCCCTTGGGGGAAGTGTTGTCGCAGGCGTTGCCGGTGAAATTGCGGCAGGGCGAAAGTGCGGTGGAAAAACCAAGTGTTTTTTGGAAACCGACCGCACTTGGTGAGCAGGCATTGACGCAGGGTTTATTGAAACGCGCGAAGAAGCAGCTTGAAGCGTTGCAGGCGGCGAATGATTTGCCGGAAAAAGGCAATAACCCTTTTAGTGCGGCGATTTGGTCGGCGCTGAAAGCCAAAGATTACGTCACGGAAGTTATTCTGGAAACGGAAATCCAAACCTGGCAGCAACAATTAGGCGATAAGCCGCTTGTGAATAAGGCGGATCGTTTAACGTTAAACAAGCCGCAAGCGTTAGTGTTCAGTCAGTTGAAATTTACTCAGGGTTTTGTCCCGTGGTTGTTGGACGGCGTGACGGGTTCCGGCAAAACAGAAATCTATTTGCAATTTATCGAAGATATTTTGCAGCAGGGCAAGCAGGTGCTGGTGTTGGTGCCGGAAATCGGTTTAACGCCACAAACGGTACGGCGTTTTCAGGCGCGTTTTAATGTGGTCATTGACGTGCTGCATTCCAATTTGAACGATACTCAGCGTTTGCAGGTGTGGCAGCGGGCGCGCAATGGGCAAAGTGCGGTCGTTATCGGCACCCGATCTGCGTTGTTCACGCAATTCGCCGAGTTGGGCGCGATTATTATTGATGAAGAACATGATGCCTCTTTCAAACAGCAGGACGGCTGGCGTTATCACGCGCGCGATTTGGCGATTGTGTATGCGAAACAGCTGAATATCCCGATTTTAATGGGATCGGCAACGCCAAGTTTGGAAAGTCTGAATAACGTGCAAAGCGGTAAATATCGCCATTTGTCGTTGTCGGAAAAAGCCAATAATTCCACCGCACTTAAACAGCAGATTATCGATTTAAAACGTCAACCTATTCACAATGGGCTGTCCGATGTGTTGTTAAAACGTATGCAGGCGCATTTGGAAAAAGGCAATCAGGTGTTGCTATTTCTGAATCGGCGCGGTTTTGCGCCGGTACTGTTGTGCCACGAATGCGGCTGGATGGCGGAATGTCGCCACTGCGATAAACCTTACACTTATCATCAGCAACATCATGTGTTGCGCTGCCATCATTGTGCTTCACAAAAGCCGATTCCACGCCAATGCGGCAATTGCGGTTCCACCCAATTAATCACCACGGGCTTAGGCACGGAACAACTGGAAGCGACGTTAAAAGAGGCGTTCCCTAACTACGGCATTGCCCGTATCGACCGCGACACAACGGCACGTAAAGGCAAGCTGGAAGACTATTTGGAAGATATTAACCAAGGCAAAAGCCAAATTCTTATCGGCACCCAAATGCTGGCGAAAGGGCATCATTTCCCGAATGTCACCTTAGTGGCATTGGTGAATGTGGATAGTGCTTTGTTTTCATTGGATTTTCGTGCGGAAGAACGATTGGCACAGCTTTATATGCAGGTGGCGGGACGTGCAGGGCGCGGTTCGCAACAAGGGGAAGTGTTATTACAAACCCATTACCCCGAACACCCGTTACTGCAAAGTCTGTTACAAAAAGGCTATAGCCAATTTGCGCAAAATGCCTTGGCGTTGCGTAAAAGTATAGGCTTGCCGCCTTTCGGTTCGCAGGCATTATTCAAAGCGCAAAGCCGTTATAGCGAAGAAGCTGAACAATTGCTGGCGCAGTTTGTCGAATATTTACAACAGATTAAGCGAAACACGGCGCCCGAGTTGCAAATTCTCGGCCCGATGCCGGCGCCGTTCAGTAAAAAAGCGGGGCAATATCGTTGGCAGCTATTGTTGCAGCATCCTTCCAGAGCGGCGTTGCAGCAGGTGTTGACGGAATTTTGGCGTTATCAGGGCGATCAACCCACAAAAGTGCGGTGGATTTTAGACGTGGATCCGTTGGATCTGAGTTAGTTTATTCGCGATTGCGGTAGTCAATGGCACAATTTTTGCGTAGAATTATCGGCGTTTTTTATCATTGTGATTTCATTGTTCATTTGGTTTTATTGAGACAGGTTTTATTGTGGCACAACGTGATTACGCCGCCCGCAATGGCGCGAAGAAAAAGAAGAAACAGAAAAAAAGTAATAAACCCCTATTATTTGTCATTGCCGGCGTGATTGTGGCGGCGTTTGCATTCGGTCTTTATTTATTAAAAGAAAAAGCGCCGGAACCGGTGGTGCAACCGGTAGAAACCATAGAAAAAACGCAACCGAAAAGCGTGTTACCGAATCGTCCGGAAGAAGTGTGGAGCTATATTAAAGCCTTGGAAACCCGCACTGTGCCTATTGATGACAACCCGAAATCGTTAGATAAAAATATGCGTTTAACGGAAGAACAACGCAAGATTTTACAGGCAATGGAAAAAGAACAGAAACAGGCAGAGCTGGCGAAAACCAAAGCGGCAGAAGCTCAACAACAAGCGGCACAACAGTCTGGTCAATTTACAGCGCAGCAACCGCCGCAACAACAACCAAAACCGCAGCCTCAAGTGGTAGAAGCGAAGAAAGCTACACCACCGAGAGAAGAGAAAAAAGCGGAGCAAACGGTGAAAGCCGAATCAACAAAGAAACCTGAACCGCAACCTGCGCCACCGCAAACCCCGGCATCCAATGGCGGCGAGCGAAAATACGGTTTACAATGCGGTGCTTTCAAAAACAAAGGGCAAGCAGAAAATTTACAGGCGCGTCTGGCGATACTCGGCTTGCCGGCGAGGGTGAATGAAAGTGCCGATTGGAACCGCGTGGTGGTTGGTCCGGCAGGTGATCGTAATGCCGCGGTGAAGATGCAGGAAAAAGCCAAAAGCGTGATTAGTTGCGTAGTTATCGGGATGTAATCGTCAAGATGAATGAGAAAGTGCGGTAAAAAATCACCGCACTTTTTTTATTTTCAGCTTGCCAAACAAGAAAAAATCAATAAAATGAACGAACGTTCATTCAGCGCAATGTATTGACTGTTTGTAACCTACCTAAATGTGCGATTTGAAAAAAATTTTCACCGCACTTCTAACGATTAACTCAATTTATTAATTTACTATGAATCAATCTGAAACGGATATGATCGAGCGGATTTTTACTGCCACCGATGCATTAATGGCAACGGTGGGGCTGCCAAACTTGTCTATGCACAAGATTGCCAGAGAAGCAAAAATCTCGCCGGGGACGATTTATATTTATTTTAAAAATAAAGAGGAATTGCTGACCCAGTTTGCCCGATATATTTTTCAAAATTTCCAGGATGTGTTGAAGGAAGGCTATGATGAGAGGCAGCCGTTTTTTCAGCAATATCGAAAAATGTGGTGGAATATTTGGCATTTCTTAGAAGCGGAACCTACTATCATGGCGAATATGGGGCAATACGAGTCTTTGCCGGGCTTTTCCGATATTTGTCAAAAATGGGAAAGTGACAGCATCTGGTATCATTTTTGCGTCAAAGCAAAGGCGGCGGGAGAACTGGCTGATGTGCCTCCTCCTATTTTATTTGCGATTTCATTGGAAAGTGCTTTCAATATCGCCTTTAAATGCCGACATTTTTGCGCGCAGGTTTCAATGGAAATGCTGGAGGCCGTCATTGAACGGACTTGGCTTGCTATTAAAAATTAATTCAAGAAATAGTTACGGAGTTTTTATGAGTTCAGCTCAAATCAACAGACCAAAGCGTTCCCATGTGTTCTTTTTGAAACTGGCTTTGGGTGTATTCGTATTACTTTTTGCCGCAATGATTGTGATGAATTATATGAAATCAAAAGGCATTGCGGATTTCCTTGCCAATCAAGGCGAATCCCCGTCACCGGTGACAGCAATGACTGTTACTTCGCAACAGTGGACACCGGTTATTGAAACCACCGGTCTGGTGCGTCCGAACCAAGGGGCTATATTAAGTGCACAAAGTGCGGGTACGATTTCAAAAGTTTTAGTGGAGAACGGACAAAACGTCAAGAAAGGTGATGTGTTGGTGGAATTAGATAGTTCCGTTGAACGCGCCGGTTTACGGGCTGCCGAAGCGCAAGTGATTTCGTTGCGTCAAACCTATCAACGTTATGCGAATCTGGCAAAAAGCGGTGGCGTTTCCCGCCAGGAATTGGATAACGCCAAAGCAGCGTATGATGCGCAGGTTGCCAATGTGGAATCTTTAAAAGCCACCGTTGAGCGTCGCCAAATCCTTGCACCGTTTGACGGCAAGGCGGGTATTGTGAAAGTGAATGTGGGGCAATATGTATCAAACGGCACCGAAATCGTGCGTGTGGAAGACCGCAGTTCCATGAAAGTGGATTTTTCCATTGCACAAAATTTGTTGGATGAATTACGTCTTGGTCAAAAAGTGACTGCCACTGCCGATGCCCGCTTAGGGGAAACCTTTGCTGCGAAAGTGACTGCTATCGAACCGGCAATCAGTTCTTCTACCGGTTTAGTTGATGTGCAAGCCACATTCGAGCCGGAGGATGGAGTGAAATTATTATCCGGTATGTTTACCCGTTTAAACGTGGCATTGCAGACGGAATACGATCAAATCGTGGTGCCGCAAGTGGCGGTGAGCTACAACATGTATGGCGAATCACTTTATATTTTGACCGCACTTTCTGATGAAGAAAAATTCGCCTCAAAAGGCGATGTAAACAAAATGTACCGCGCCCATCAAATCACCGTATTTACCAAAGATCGCCAAGGCATCTATTCTCAATTAAAAGGCGATGAAGTGAAAATCGGCGATAAAATCATTACCGGCGGTCAGCAAAGTTTAAGCAACGGCTCGTTAGTGATTGTTGTGGATAAACAAGGCGTGGGTACCACTCAACCGGCAAGTAAAACTAACCTCTAATTAGGACCAGCGAATGAAATTTACCGATATATTTATTCGACGCCCGGTACTTGCGGTTTCAATCAGCCTGTTAATTATCATTCTTGGGTTGCAGGCGATTTCCAAATTGACGGTGCGTGAATACCCTAAAATGACCACAACCGTAATTCAGGTTTCCACAGTGTATCCCGGTGCAGATGCCAACTTGATCCAGGCATTTGTAACTTCGAAGCTGGAGGAAGCGGTGACGCAGGCAGATAACGTGGATTATATGTCTTCCTCTAGTAGCCCGAGCAGCTCTACCATTACGGTAAAAATGAAATTAAATACTGACCCGAACGCATCACTTGCCGATGTGTTGGCGAAGGTGAACTCGGTACGTTCCGAGTTGCCAAAGGGGATAGAAGACCCGACAGTGAGCTCATCAACCGGTGGTTCGGGGATTATGTATATTAGCTTCCGCTCCGGTAAATTAGATGCCAGCCAGGTGACCGACTACATTGAACGTGTGGTAAAACCGCAGTTCTTCACCGTTGAAGGGGTGGCGAGCGTGCAAATTTTCGGGGCCTCCGAATATGCGCTGCGTATTTGGTTGGATCCGCAAAAAATGGCGGCGCAAAATCTTTCCGCGACACAAGTGATGTCCGCCTTGTCGGCAAATAACGTGCAAACGGCGGCAGGTAACGATAACGGTTTTTATGTGGTATATAAAAACAAAGTGGATACCACCACGAAATCCGTGTATGAATTAAGCAAACTTATTGTGTATTCCAGTGGCGATAAATTGGTTCGCTTACGTGATATTGCGGATATTGAATTGAATAAATCCAGCGATACCGCCCGTGCGGTGGCGAATGGTGCCGATTCGGTGGTGTTGGCGATTAATCCGACCTCTTCCGCAAACCCGTTAACCGTAGCAGAAAAAATTCTGCCGTTGTATGAAAACATTAAAAATAACCTGCCGGATGCCATTCAAACCGACATTTTGTATGACCGCACTATTGCTATCAATAACTCCATTGATGAAGTGGTGAAAACCATCATTGAAGCGACCATTATCGTGTTAGTGGTGATTACCATGTTTATCGGTTCCTTCCGTGCGATTTTGATTCCGGTGATTACCATTCCGATTTCCCTTATCGGAGTAATCATGATGCTGCAAACCTTGGATTTCTCCATTAACCTGATGACCTTGCTTGCCTTGATTTTGGCGATTGGGTTGGTGGTGGATGATGCCATTGTGGTATTGGAAAACGTTGACCGTCACATTAAACTGGGCGAAACCCCATTCCGCGCAGCGATTATCGGGACCCGTGAAATTGCCGTGCCGGTGATTTCTATGACTATCGCTTTGATTGCGGTGTATTCTCCGATGGCATTGATGGGCGGGATTACCGGTACGTTATTTAAAGAGTTTGCTTTAACCCTTGCCGGTGCGGTGTTCATTTCCGGTATCGTGGCATTAACTCTGTCGCCGATGATGACCAGTAAATTACTGAAAGCACACGATCAACCAAGTAAATTGGAAGAACGTGTGAACCGCACTTTAACGAGGGTTAACAATATTTACGCATACATTTTGGATTTAGTGATGCAAAACCGTAAATGTATGTTGGTGTTCGCTGCTATTATTTTTGCGACCCTGCCGGTGTTGTTTAAATCGCTATCCAGCGAGTTGACGCCGGCGGAAGATAAGGGCGCATTCTTGGCAATCGGTTCTGCACCTTCTAACGTGAACGTGGATTATGTGCAAGCTGCCATGGCACCGTACCAGGAAATTCTGACCAACACGCCTGAAGTGCAGTTCGCCATGACCATTTCCGGTGTGCCGAGTTCCAACCAATCTCTTAACGTAGTGACCTTAAAAGACTGGAGCGAACGTTCCAAGAGTCAGGCGCAAGTATTGGAAGAATTGAACAACAAAGCGAAATCCATTCCGGAAGTGTCCGTCAGTGGCTTCGCTTTCCCGGAAATTAACACCGGAGAACAAGGACCACCAATTGGTTTTATCATTAGTACATCACAAGGTTATAATGATTTGGCAAGTGTTGCCGGTAAATTTTTGGAAGCGATGCAAAAATCAGGTAAATTCGTTTACACGAACTTGGATTTGAAATTTGATACGGCACAAATGCACATTAAAATAGACCGTGAAAAAGCCGGTACTTACGGCATCACCATGCAACAAATCAGTGCCACATTGGGTAGTTTTCTTTCTGCAGCAACGGTTGAGCGGGTAGATATTGACGGTCGCGCCTATAAAATTATTTCACAGGTAAAACGTGAAAATCGTTTATCGCCGGAAAGCTGGAAAAATTATTATGTCAGCGCAGCCAACGGCAAATCTGTACCGTTAAGTAGCCTGGTTACTATGTCATTAGAACCGCAGCCAAGCTCATTACCACGTTTCAGCCAGTTGAACTCTGCTGTAATCAGTGCTGTGCCAATGCCGGGTTCTTCCATCGGGGATGCCATCCAATGGTTGCAAGACAACGCCCAAGAGTTATTACCACAAGGCTATAACTACGATTTTAAAGGCGAAGCGCGTCAGTTGGTACAAGAGGGCAATGCCTTAGCGGTGACCTTCGTGTTGGCGGTGGTTATCATCTTCTTGGTGCTGGCGATTCAGTTTGAATCCATTCGTGACCCATTGGTGATCATGATTTCCGTACCGCTGGCAATTAGTGGTGCGTTGTTGGCACTCAACTTCTTCGGCTTTATTGGCGTGGCGGGCAGTACCCTGAACATTTATTCGCAGGTGGGCTTGATTACGCTGGTGGGCTTGATCACCAAACACGGTATTTTGATGTGTGAAGTGGCGAAAGAAGAACAGTTAAACCACGGTAAAACCCGTATTGAAGCCATTACCGAGGCGGCGAAAGTGCGGTTGCGTCCGATTCTGATGACTACCGCTGCGATGATTGCCGGTCTTATTCCGTTGCTTTACGCAACCGGTGCCGGCGCGGTGTCCCGTTTCAGTATCGGTATCGTCATCGTTGCCGGTTTGGCAATCGGTACGCTGTTCACCTTGTTCGTGTTGCCGGTGATTTATTCTTACATCGCAAGCGAACACAAACCGCTACCGGAATTTGATGAAAACATCAAACCGATTGAAGGTGAGATAAATCATTAACCAGAATTGTTTGTAGAACCGACCGCACTTTTGAGCAATCAAAGTGCGGTTTTTTTATAGCGTAAATCCTGCTCACGTTATATTTAAAAGCATATAGCATTGCAGTAAAATTCATTCTCGAAGACGACCGCACTTTTAGGAGTAGGAAAAAACATGACTATTGACGACATTGATTTTAACGAACTCTATAAACAACATCTTATCGCCTGCCATCATTACAATTTGCCATCGGAAAAATGGGATAAAAAGGCGACGAAAATGGCGGAAAATCCGGTAGGCAAAACCAGTCGTTACAATCAGCAATTGCTGCAAACCATACAGGTGCAGTCGCATGAAACCGTGCTCGACATCGGTTGCGGACCGGGCACCTTTGCCCTTCCTTTGGCGCAACAATGCCGACAGGTTTACGCGTTGGATTACAGCGTGGGGATGCTTGATGTGCTGGCGGATTATAAGCAAAAGCTGCAACTGGAAAATGTCACCTTAATTCACCGTTCCTGGGTGGAGGATTGGGCAGATGTGCCGCAGGCGGATGTGGTTTTAGCGTCGCGTTCCACTTTGGTGGATGATTTGGACGATATGATCGACAAACTTCGCACCAAAGCGAAAAAACGCGTTTATCTTACGTCTATCACACAACGGCATTTTTTAGATGAAGGGGTTTTCAGCGCCATCGGGCGCGAAGACATCGGCTTTCCGAGTTACATTTATTTGCTTAATCGGCTTTACCAAAAAGGCATTCAAGCCAATCTGAATTTCATCGAAACGGAATCCGGTCGTTTTATGGGCGAGACCTACGAGGATTTACTCAACTCCGTCGAATTTTCGTTAGGACAGTTGAGTGAAAAAGAAAAACAGGGGCTGGCGGCGTTTTATCGTCAAAAACAACAGAACAACGAACCCATTGCGCACGGACAACACAAATGGGCACTGATTTGGTGGAAGGTGGAATAAAAAAGTGCTCATAATCAAGGCCGGCTTGGTTGTTCCCCTTTTGGGCCGTCGGCATAGCCGACGTTTAAAAGCGTTGCTTGTTGTGCAGTCGGTTTTTCCGGTGTTTTTTAGAGGATTATCAAACCCACCTTATGCTTATTTCGAAAATTCAATTCAACCTGTCTAAAGTCCGTACAAAAAATAGCGTGCCGGCTTTGGTGGTTGTGCATTAAATTCCATAGTATTGTCCTATGTCTGAAAGGTTTCGTTAGGAGGGCTTGTTGTAGAGAAGCCAATTTGATTTTTCAAAGCATAACGCCTTGACGAATCAGGCGTTCAGGCGTAACATTGCGCGCGATTTAGTAACAAGAGGACACACACTTTGGACAGTCACAGTCGATACCGAACGGAGTTTTCACTGTAACTATCGCCCGTCTCACTTATCGGCGATAGTTTCGCGGGTAAGTATCTTTTACCTTTCTCTTTTTCGGCATCTTTTTCGCCAAACGAAAATTTGCAAAAGATTCATCTATTACAGCTCACTTTTTTGTCGTTAGCTTTTTGTCGTTAAAAAACACGCGTAAAAACGACCGCCCTTTCGTTGTTGTCTGTAATTTATTCGTTTGATCGTTGTTCATCGCGTTGTGCATTATCCAATCGGGAGTATGACAAAATGATAAATGCCTTTGCCCTTGAAGATGCTCGTCTGGTTCGCATTGACGAAACCACCGAGCCGTTAAATACCGCCATTTGGATCGATTTACTGGAACCGACCGTGGAAGAGCGTGACATGTTGCAGGAAAGTTTGGGTCAGAGTTTGGCATCCTTTCTGGAATTAGAAGACATCGAGGCATCTGCACGTTTTTTTGAAGACGAAGACGGTTTGCACCTGCACTCGTTCTTTTATTGTGAAGATGAAAACGATTATGCGGATTTAGCCAGTGTGGCGTTCACCATTCGCGACGGGCGTTTGTTTACCCTGCGTGATCGCGAATTACCGGCGTTCCGTTTATATCGTATGCGTTCCCGTAATCAGCGTTTAATTGAATGTAATTCCTATGAATTATTGCTGGATTTGTTTGAAACTAAAATCGAGCAGCTGGCGGATGTGATTGAAAACGTGTACGCGGATTTGGAAAAATTAAGCCGTGTGGTGTTGGACGGCACCCAAGGGGAAGCCTTCGACGAAGCCCTGGCAACCTTAACGGAACAAGAAGACACCAGTTCCAAAGTGCGTTTGTGTTTGATGGATACGCAACGTGCGTTAAGTTTTTTGGTGCGCAAAACCCGCTTACCGGCGAACCAGTTGGAGCAGGCGCGTGAAATTTTACGAGACATTGAGTCCTTACAACCGCATAATGAATCCCTGTTCCAAAAAGTGAACTTCCTACTGCAAGCCGCGATGGGTTTCATTAATATTGAGCAGAACCGCATTATTAAAATCTTCTCCGTTGTGTCGGTAATTTTTCTACCGCCGACATTGGTGGCATCCAACTACGGCATGAACTTCAGCGATATGCCGGAGCTGGGACTGAAATTTGGTTATCCGATGGCATTGGGTTTAATGGCACTGGCGGCGTTTGCGCCGTATTGGTATTTCAAACGTAAAGGCTGGTTATAATTTTAAGGAAACAGCATGAATTCAATTCAATTTCTTATTGCGACGGCAATTAGCGTATATAGCTTCATTTTAATTTTACGCACTTGGTTTCAACTGGCGGGCGTGGATTTTTATAATCCGTTATCGCAAGCCTTAGTCAAAGCCACTCAGCCGGTGGTGGTGCCGTTAAGCAAATTGGCGCCGACGGTCAAGGGCGTGAACACCGCCGCTTTATTAGCGTGTTTTATTTTGGGATTGGTGAAATTCCCGTTGTTGAATCTGTTCGGCACCATCGGAGCCGCGTCCCTGTTTGAATATGCCATTATCGGCGTGTTAAGCGTGGTGCATAGTATCGGCGAAGCGATTTTTTATGTGTTGTTGGTGGGCGCTATTCTAAGCTGGTTTAATCGTGGCGCCGGTCAAACCCAATATCTTTTGTATCAATTAAGCGAACCGGTGTTACGCCCGGTTCGTAAAATCCTGCCGAATACCGGCATGATCGACTTTTCGCCGATGGTGGTAGTTTTTGTGTTGTACCTGCTTAATCGCGTGTTATACGACATGTTCGGCGGACTTTGGGTCGCCGCGGCGTTTTAAGGCAATCACTTCTAAGGTCAACAGCATGGCGGCAGTGGAACGAAAGGGCGCGGGTTTGCGCCTGAGAATTTTCTTACAACCGAAAGCCGCCAAAGATCAGATTGTCGGATTGCATGATGACGAATTGAAAATCAGCATTACCGCCCCGCCTGTAGATGGGCAGGCAAACGCCCATCTTCTCAAGTTCCTCAGTAAACTTTTCAAAGTACCGAAAAGCAGCATTGTATTGGAAAAAGGCGAACTTAATCGCCATAAACAGGTTCTAATTCCTAGTCCCAAAGTCATTCCGCCGCAAATTGAACCTTACTTAACGCCGTAAAAGTGCGGTCAAAAATGACAACGTTTTTACTGGACAGAAAACGAAATAAGCGGAAAATAAGCAGCCGAATGACAATTTATTCTTATTTCTCATTATGTTATTGAAAGGAGACTGCAATGAGCGTGACCAAACAGCAAGTATTAGACGCGTTCCATTTTCGTTGCGCCACGCGCTATTACGATCCCGCCCGCAAAATCAGCAAAGAAGATTTCGACTATATTTTAGAACTCGGTCGCTTGTCGCCAAGCTCGGTAGGCTCCGAACCTTGGCAGTTTTTAGTGATTCAAAATCCTGAATTACGTCAAGCTTTAAAACCGGTGAGCTGGGGCATGGCAACCCAACTGGACGACGCCAGCCATGTGGTAGTGATTTTAGCCAATAAAAAAGCCCGTTATGATTCGGAAGATTTTCGTAACAATTTATTACGTCGCGGCTTAAATGAAGAACAATTACAAAACGCGTTGGCGATTTATAAAAAGTTTCAAATAGAAGATATAAACGTCTTAGAAAACGACCGCACTTTATTCGACTGGGCAAGCAAACAGACCTATATTGCCCTTGCCAACATGATGACCGGCTCTGCACTTATCGGCATCGACAGCTGCCCGATTGAGGGCTTTAACTATGCGGAAGTAAACCGTATCCTGGCGCAAACCGGCGCTTATAATGCGGACAAATATGCGGTTTCCGTGGCGGCAACATTCGGCTATCGTGCCAAAGACATACGCCCGAAAGCACGCAAACCGCTTAATGAAATTGTTCATTGGATCGAATAAATTATGATGAATCCGTTCCTGCGCCAAAGCGCATGGGCGGATTTTTTGCATTTGGAGAATTGACATGTCACGTCAACTGTTTAAAACGGAAAAAATGCATTCTTTGCTGTATCCGATTTTTTTCTTTTGTCTTCTTAACCTGATTGTTTTCACCTTATCCCGTCTTGGGCTGTCTTTGTGGCAAATAGAGCGCGTCAACGCCGTCCACGGCTGGGGCGAACTGTTTTTACAAGGCTTACGTATGGACATTGTGTCCTTGTGCTACCTGTTCGGTGTGCCGGCACTATTCAGCGTATTGTTCTATCATGACAACACTTTAGGGCGTATCTGGAAAGGCATTTTACGCGTCTGGTTAACTGTCGGCAGCGTGTTCATTTTATTTATGGAACTCTCCACGCCCGCCTTCATCAATACCTACGATTACCGCCCGAACCGCCTGTTCATCGAATATTTGATTTACCCGAAAGAAGTGTTCACCATGCTGATGGAAGGGCATTTAAGTGCGGTCATTTTGAGCCTCGTTTTCACGGTAATTGCTGCGGTGGTTTATTGGAAGCTTGCCGGTCGCGCGGTGCGAGATATGCAGCCGATGAGTTGGAAATGGCGCCCGTTGGTGGCGTTATTGGTGATTGCCGTTAGTTTTCTCGGCGCCCGTTCCAGCCTGCAACATCGCGGCATTAACCCGGCGATGGTGGCATTTTCTTCCGACGCCATGGTCAATTCCTTGGTGCTGAATTCGGGCTATTCCGTGATTTATGCGGCACAGCAATTTAAAGACGAAGGCACGTCTTCCGAATCTTACGGCAAAATGGAAACGGCGGAAATGCTGGACATTATCAAGAAAAGCGGCAGCCGCCCGGTGGAGGCTTATATTTCCGATGAATTTCCGACGCTGACCCGTAATCAAGCCACTTATCAGGGCAAACCGAAAAATATCGTGATTATTCTGGAAGAAAGTTTCGGCGCGCAATTTATCGGCACCTTAGGCGGTTTGCCGCTTTCGCCGGCATTTGACAAACTGGCGCAGCAAGGCTGGCTTTTTGATAATTTATACGCCACCGGCACCCGCTCCGTACGCGGCATTGAAGCGGTGACTGCAGGCTTCACGCCAACACCGGCGCGCGCCGTGGTGAAACTGAATAACAGCCAAAACGGCTTTTTCACCTTAGCGCAATTATTAAGCCAACGGGGCTATGACACTTCCTTTATTTACGGCGGAGAAAAACACTTCGACAACATGGCGGGCTTTTTCTACGGCAACGGCTTCAAACGCATTATCGACCAAATGGATTATCAAAATCCGACCTTTACCGGCACCTGGAGCGTGAGCGACGAAGACCTGTTCACCAAAGCCAACGAGACCTTCACCCAATTACAAAAAGAAGGCAAGCCGTTCTTCAGTCTGGTGTTCAGTTCCAGCAACCATGACCCGTTTGAATTTCCAGACGGCAAAATTGAGCTTTACGAACAGCCAAAAGCCACCCGCAACAATGCGGCAAAATACGCCGATTACGCCATCGGGCATTTCTTCAAATTGGCGAAGGAATCTAATTACTGGAAAGACACCATTTTCTTGGTGATTGCCGACCACGACTCCCGCGTTGCCGGCGCCAGCCTGATGCCGATTAAACATTTCCACATCCCGGCGTTAATTCTGGGCGACGGCATTGCACCGCACCGCGATGACCGTTTGGTCAGCCAATTCGATATGCCGACCACTTTACTTTCCTTGGCGGGCATCAGCGGCGATTACCCGATGATCGGCTACGACCTCACTAAACCGAACGACCCGAACCGCGCCATCATGCAGTATGACCAAGTGCAGGCGCTCATGCGCGGCAACGACGTGGTGCTTCAGTTCCCGAAAGTGGGCGCCAAAACCTACCGCTATGACAAAAGCACTGAAACCTTAACGGAAGAGGAAGTCCCGCCAGCCATGGTGAAAGAAGCCTTGGCGCACGCGCTGTTAGGCAGTTATTTGTACAAACATCGCTTATACACCACCCCGGAAATCAAACAGACGGAAGGAAAGCGTTAATGTGGAGATAAAAAGTGCGGTCGAAATTCGCGATGGATTTTGAAATTGCCGTGGGTAAATTTACCCACGGTTACGCTTGGTTCAGCCCCTTTGGGGCTGTTTTCAATTTTCTAAGGGAGAATGATTACTTAATCCAGACTAACTCATCACTTGGATCAAAATGAGGATTTTATTCCCCAATCCAAATCACCGACGCCATTCTACCTGTGGCGTTATCCCGTCGATACGAAAAGAATTTATCCGCTTCAAGGTAAGTGCAATGTTTTCCACCACTGATTTGGGTGATGCCGAGGGCGTTGAGACGTTGGGTGGCGATTTGGTATAAGTTGCCGAGGAATTTGCCGTTTTCTTTCGGATCGGCGATGAATGCCTGTTTGGCGTTGGGATCCTGCGCCACGAATTGATCGATCACCTCCTGCCCCACTTGGAACGCAGTCGGTCCGATTGCCGGTCCTAACCAGGCTAATATTTCATCGGTCGGGCATCGGAATCGGGCGACGGTTTGTTCTAATATGCCATCACATAATCCGCGCCAACCGGCATGGGCGGCGGCGACTTCCGTGCCGTTTTGATTGGTAAATAATACGGGTAGGCAATCGGCGGTCATGACTAAACAGACTTGGTTCTGCTGGTCGGTGTAAACCGCGTCGGCATTAAGATCTTCACCCTGATAAGGCAGATTTAATACCTTGGTGCTGTGAATTTGGTTTAAGAAAACGGGCATTTGCGGCAGGTGAAACTTTTCCACCAATAAAGTGCGGTTGGTTTTCACGGCGTTTTTATCATCGCCCAAATTGAAGCTATCATAAGGCGCAAGGCTCACACCGCTGTGGCGTAGGGTGGTGAACGCCCGAATCTGCTGCGGTGCGTTCCAGTTGGGGTTGATTGCGTGCATATTAATAATCCAGTTCGTCTTTGTGTAACACATAGTCTGCTTTCAGGGCGGTGATTAATTCCACAAAATCCTCCGGCAGCGGCGCATACCATTCCATCATTTCACCACTAATCGGGTGTTGTAGGCGTAACATTACGGCGTGCAGCGCTTGGCGTTTGAAGTTGCGTAATACGCTCATCAGCTCCTCACTTGCATTTTTCGGTGGACGAGGACGACCGCCGTAAGTTTGATCGCCGAGTAACGGGTGGGCGATATGTGCCATGTGTACGCGAATTTGGTGGGTGCGTCCGGTTTCCAAACGCAGGCGCAGACGGGTGTAATCGCGGAAGCGCTCCATAATGCGATAGTGGGTCACTGCCGGTTTGCCCATCGGGTGTACCGCCATGTGCGTGCGTTTGGTGGGGTGGCGCGCCATGGGTTCGTCCACCGTGCCGCCTTTGGTCATGATACCGCAGGCAACCGCTTCATATTCGCGGATGATTTTGCGTTTTTGCAGGTCGCGCACCAACTGGGTTTGCGCGGGAATGGTTTTCGCCACCACCATTAAGCCGGTGGTGTCTTTGTCTAAACGGTGAACGATGCCGGCGCGCGGCACTTCGGCGATGGGCGGGTAATGGTATAACAACGCATTCAGCACCGTGCCGCTCGGATTGCCGGCGCCCGGGTGAACCACCAAATCTTTCGGCTTGTTGATAACCAAAATATCGTCGTCTTCATACACGATATTTAACGGAATATTTTCCGGCTCGAAGCGGGTTTCGTCTTCAATTTCTACGGTAATTTCAATTTGCTCGTCACCGTAAACTTTACTGCGCGGCACATTTTGCACAACACCGTTAACCAACACCAGATCTTCCTCGATCCAAGTCTTTAAGCGGGAGCGGGAGTAGTCGGGGAACAATTCCGCCAGGGTTTGGTCTAAACGTTGTCCCATTTGATGCGATTGCACGGTCGCCGATAGAGTAATTTGTGCCATAAATAAAAAATCCGTTAATCAAGTTTGCTTATTTAGCAATGTCCTATACAATGTCGGGCAATTGTAACCCATTTATCATTTTTCGTAAAAATAAGGATTCTATCCAATGCGTAAACTTAAATCCTTTGCATTGCTTACTGCCATGGCGTTGGCGGTAACAGCATGTTCAAGTTCAAAACAAGATGTGGAACAAGCCCCTGAGCAAACCTTATATACTACCGGTCAAACCTATTTGCAGGATGGCGATTATTCCCAAGCCATTCGTTATTTTAATGCGGTAAGCAACCGCTTCCCGGGCAGTTCCTACGGCGAACAGGTGCAACTGAATTTAATTTACGCGTACTACAAATCTCAAGATTATAGCGAAACCTTGCTAACCATTGACCGCTTCATTCAACGTTATCCGAACAGCAGTCACTTGGATTACGCCCTTTACATGGCAGGTTTAACCAATTCCGCCTTGGGCGATAATTTCTTCCAGGATTTCTTCGGCGTGGATCGCGCTACCCGTGAAAATACCTCAATCAAAACCGCCTTTGCCAACTTTCAGAATTTAGTTAATCATTTCCCGAACAGCCCTTATACGCCGGACGCGTTGGCGCGTATGACTTACATTAAAGCCAGTCTTGCCCGTCATGAATTGGAAATTGCCAAGTTCTATTTTAAACGGGATGCCTATGTGGCGACGGCAAATCGCGTGGTGTCGATGTTAAAACTGTATCCGGACACACAAGCTACGTTGGACGCATTGCCGCTTATGAAGGAATCTTATGAAAAGATGAACTTGAAGCATTTGGCGGATCAAACGGCGAAGGTAATTGCCGCGAACGAAGGCAAGAAGTTTGACGAGCCGGAAAAACCGAAAGAGCCGGAACTTCAAGCGCCACAACAATAACAAAAAACCTCCGAATTTTCGGAGGTTTTGCTTTTTTATCCCGCCAGAATGTGTTCTAACGGCACATCCCAGCTTTCTACCGGCAACGTTTCTACCTGCTGACATTGATGCGCCAAACCCACGGCGATGAAACGATGTTGTCGGTGTTGTAACGTGCGATCATAAAACCCGCCGCCCATGCCGAGGCGATTGCCCTGTTTGTCAAACGCCACCAGCGGGGTGAAAATCATGTCTAATTGCGCCAACGGCAGCACATTTTGCACATTCAAATGCGGTTCTAAAATGCCGAATTTATTTTGTTTCATTGGGGTGTCCGGCAAATAGCGCAGAAACAATAAATGCCCGCGACAGAACGGATGTAACACCGGTAAATAAACATTTTTGCCTTGCTGCCATAATCGTTCAATGAGCGGTTGGGTGGAAATTTCGCCGTCAAAGGCAAGATAAAGTCCGATATGTTGCGCATGATGCTGTTCAATGAGCGCTAACGCCTGTTCGGTGATGTTTTTAGCGACTTGTTGCTGTTGAAGTGCGGTCAGTTTTCTGCGCGTTTTTCGCATTTGCTGACGAAGTTGTTGACGAACTGTGGCGGTTGAAGGATGTGCTTGCATAGGTATTATTTGGTAGGAGACCCCGAGGTGCCGTTGCGGGTGGTCGGTCCTTGAACCCTACGGTTCAAGGGAATTAGTTGAAATCATTTTTAGGCTTCTTAGTCGAGCTAAGCCTGCACACCAATGACAGGAAACCAATTCATAAGATTAAAAGTATCGGCTCAGGGACGTAACCCACTGGCGAACACCTCAGGAAATTCTTTTATTTAATACTACTCGAAATTACGTTTAATGACTAGCACAAACTCTTTTTCTCAGAATACTTTTAGTTATCTGAAATCACGGTGAAATTCTCAGGAATTGAACTTCGGCGCACCGATATTTTCGAGAGAATGATCCAGCGGACGCAGGATTTTATTTTTCAATACATCCTCAATTAAATGCGTTTTTTTCTGTTCCTGCATGAGTTCAAAACTTAAATTCAGGGCAACGATGGAGAGCACTTTATCCACTTGCAGAATGCCGGTGCGTTCTTTCATTTCCGACACGCGCTGATCCAATTCCCGGGCGGCGCTGCGTAATGCGTCATGTTGTTCTTCCGGGCAATTTAAACGTAACAGCTGCCCTAATACGGAGATTTCAATACTTTTCGTCGATGACATTTTTTGCCCCAAATCCATTAATCAAAATTGCGCGTATTATGCCACAGGCGGAAAAGCTTGCCAATTTCTAAACCGGTTGTGAGCGTTCGCAAATTCTCTTGAAAATCCCTGCGGAGTATTGGTCGCCTTGTGTGAAGAGTGATAAACTAAGGGCAATTTCAACAAGGATAATTTCAATGACAACAATTTTTTATCAACATCTGAATCAACAACTCCGTCAAGCTTCCATTCCGCTTTCCGCCGCCGAATTACACGGCTTTTTGAGCGGTTTAATTTGTGGCGGTGTTCAGGATCAAAGCTGGCAACCGTTGCTTTACCAATTCACCAATGATAATCACGCCTATCCCATCGCACTTTTGCAGCAAATTAGCGACATTTATCAGCAAATTCGTCGCCAATTAGCCGACAATGAAAGTTTTGATTTTGAGCTTTGCCTGCCGGAAACGGAAAACGTGTTCGAACAGGCAGACGGTTTAGCGGAATGGTCGAACCACTTTTTGCTCGGTTTAGGCTTGGCGCAACCGCATTTGGACAAAGAAAAAGGCGACATCGGCGAAGCGGTGGAAGATTTACGCGACATTTGCCAATTAGGCTATGATGATGAAGATGACCCGGAAGAACTGGCGCAGGCGGTGGAAGAAATCGTGGAGTATGTGCGCACCATCGCCACCTTATTTTTCACCCATTTTAATCAAACTGAAGAAAAACAACCGACTTTACATTAATATAAGGACAAACTATGGATCTCGCGTATATGGCTGCGTTACCGCCGGAAGAATTCGCGCAACGCCGGGCTAAAGTATTTGAGCAAATGCAGGACAATTCCCTGTTTTTGGTGTTTTCCGATATTGAGCGTCGTCGCAACGATGGCTGCGATTACCCGTTCCGTCAGGATAGCTATTTCTGGTATTTAACCGGCTTTAATGAGCCGAATGCCGCTTTATTATTGCGTAAACACCAAGGTGAACAACAAGCGATTATATTTTTACGCCCGTCCGATAAATTGCTGGAAATTTGGAACGGTCGCCGCCTTGGCATGGAAAATGCGCCGCAGACGCTACTAGTGGATAGTGCTTATGCTATTGAAGACTTTATTTCGCAGTTTAAAAATTTAGCGCAAAAACAGACCGCACTCTACTACGCACCGAAGCAACAACCTTGGGGCGATGCGTTGCTGGAGCAAAGTGCGGTGGAATTTTCCGGTGTTTTTAACTGGAAGTACATGCTGGGCGAAATGCGCCTGTTCAAATCGGAAAATGAAATTGCGCTGATGCAACAAGCGGGGCAAATCAGCGCGTTGGCGCACATTAAAGCCATGCAACAAACCCGTCCGAACCGTTTGGAATACGAAGTGGAAAGTGACATTTTACACGAATTTAACCGCTTCGGCGCGCGTTATCCGGCTTACAACAGCATTGTTGCGGGCGGCGAAAATGCCTGCATTTTGCACTATTCGGAAAACAATATGCCGTTGCGCGACGGCGATTTGGTGCTGATTGACGCAGGCTGTGAATTCGCCATGTACGCGGGGGATATTACCCGCACTTTCCCCGTGAACGGTAAATTCAGCGAGGCGCAAAAAGCCATTTATGACATCGTACTGCAAGCGCAAAAACGCGCCATTGAATTGTTGGTGCCCGGCAGCTCCATTGCGAAAGTGAACGAGGAAGTAATTCGCATTAAAACCGAAGGTTTGGTGCGTTTAGGTATTCTGAAAGGCGATGTGGATGAATTGATCGAACAAAAAGCCTATCGTGAATTTTATATGCACGGCTTAGGGCATTGGCTCGGCTTGGATGTGCATGATGTGGGCGAATACGGCGAAAACCGCAGTCGCACGTTGGAACCGGGCATGGTGATTACGGTGGAACCGGGTTTGTATTTATCCAAAGACGCTGATATTCCGGAGCAATACAAAGGCATCGGCATTCGCATTGAAGACGACTTACTGATTACCAACTACGGCAACAAAAACCTCACTTCCGCTGCGCCGAAAGAAATTGCCGATATTGAAAAACTGATGGCGGACACGTGCGCTTAATTGAACCAAAATTCAAGTTTTCAGCCCGAATGCGTATTGGTGTTTTTACCTTTAGAACAGGAAATTTCACAATATTAACAATCCGGCTTTGGTTTCGGTGAATATCGTTATTTGCGTTATTACGAAGGCAAAGTGGGAGTGGCTAAAATGTTGTTACTGATGCAGGTATTCAGTGGCGATCATCGGGCTTGGCTTGTCGGCAACGAATAAAATGGGGCTGCGAAAAGAGCAACTGATTAAACAGGTGTTAGGGCTGTAGAAATGACGCCTTAAAAAACACTCGGAAAAACAACCGCACTTTTTCCGCATTCATTGCAAAAAATCCTCTTCTCACCGAACCTGAACATGGATTTCAGCTTGCTTTTTATGCGAAAAAGAGTAAAATCCACAGGCTTTTTGTCTATATATACAGAGAAAAAAGTAAGTTTAACTCTCATTTAACTTTCGATATTTGAGGGTTTTCTTTTTTGTAATCAAATTATTAGAGGAAGGTTATGGTAACCATTCGTTTATCTCGTGGCGGAGCTAAAAAACGCCCATTTTACCAAATCGTTGTTGCTGACAGCCGTTCACCGCGTGACGGTCGTTTCATTGAGCGCGTTGGTTTCTTCAATCCAATCGCACAAGGTAAAGCAGAACGTGTTCGTATTGATTTAGACCGTGTTAACCACTGGGTTGGACAAGGTGCTTCATTATCCGATCGCGTCGCGAGTTTAGTAAAAGAAGTGCAAAAAGCCGCTTAATTTTACTTTTTAAGAGGTGATGAAGATGCAACAACAAAGAATCGAAACTGTCGGCAAATTAGGTTCGACTTATGGTATTCGCGGTTGGTTACGCATTTATTCATCCACAGAACAAGCTGAAAGCATTTTTGACTATCAACCTTGGTTTTTAAAAATCAAGGGACAATGGCAACCGACAGAACCGGAAAACTGGCGTCATCATAATCACGAACTGATCGTTAAATTAAAAGGCGTGGATGATCGTGAAGCGGCACAAATTCTGGCAAATGTGGAAATCGGTGTGGATTTATCGGTATTTCCGCAGTTGAAAGAAGGCGACTACTATTGGCATGATTTAATCGGTTGTACGGTGGTGAATCTGGCGGGTTATGCCATGGGAACGGTGACCGAGATGATGGAAACCGGATCCAATGATGTGTTGGTGGTCAAAGCCAACGTAAAAGATGCTTTCGGAAAACAAGAACGGTTAATTCCGTTTTTGTATGAACAAGTAGTTAAAAGAGTCGATCTCGCCACTAAGACGATTACAGTGGATTGGGACGCTGGTTTCTAATCTCAGGTATGCCGTAGCGCTTTGCGGTAACATTAACATAAGGCTCAATGAATTAAGGCTAAATTATGTGGATTGGGGTAATAAGTCTGTTCCCTGAAATGTTTAAAGCAATTACGGAATATGGGGTAACCGGCAGGGCTGTTAAGCAAGATCTGTTACAAGTGCGGTGCTGGAATCCGAGGGATTTTACGCACGATAAGCACAAAACCGTAGATGACCGCCCTTACGGCGGAGGTCCCGGAATGCTGATGGTGGTGCAACCGTTAAAGGATGCCATCGACGCAGCAAAAAAGGTAGCAGGCGAAGGCGCAAAAGTGATTTATCTCTCACCGCAAGGTCGCAAACTTGACCAGCCGGGTGTAGAGGGATTAGCCCAAAATCAGAAATTGATTTTGTTATGCGGCCGCTATGAAGGCATTGACGAACGGTTGATTGAAACCGTGGTTGATGAAGAATGGTCGGTAGGTGATTATGTATTAACCGGTGGTGAATTGCCGGCAATGACGTTAATTGATGCCGTTGCCCGTTTTATTCCTGGTGTACTCGGTAAACAGGCTTCCGCGGAGGAAGATTCCTTTGCCGAGGGATTGCTTGATTGTCCGCATTATACGCGCCCTGAAGTGCTTGACGGATTGGCCGTGCCTCCCGTGCTGATGTCAGGACACCATGAAGAAATTCGCAAATGGCGGTTGAAACAATCGTTATTGAGAACATGGTTACGACGCCCTGAGCTACTGGAAGGCCTAGCTCTGACTGACGAACAACGTAAGCTGTTAAAACAGGCGCAAGCCGAATATAACGGTAAACTCAGTTAAATCTAGGATCAAAAAGGATCAAAAAATGTCTAACATCATTAAACAACTTGAACAAGAACAGTTAAAACAAAACGTGCCTAGCTTTCGTCCGGGTGACACATTAGAAGTTAAAGTATGGGTTGTTGAAGGTAGCAAACGTCGTTTGCAAGCGTTCGAAGGCGTGGTTATTGCAGTTCGTAACCGTGGCTTGCATTCCGCATTTACCTTACGCAAAATTTCCAACGGGGTTGGTGTTGAACGGGTATTCCAAACTCACTCTCAGGCTGTTGACAGCATCGTTGTGAAACGTAAAGGTGCTGTGCGTAAAGCGAAACTTTACTACCTGCGTGAACGTTCAGGCAAATCTGCCCGTATCAAAGAACGTTTGGGTGAATAATTTACAAACTAAAAAAGGCTTGGGAATTCCAAGCCTTTTTCGTTACATAGCTACATAAAATGCGGCCATAAAAAAATGCGTTTTAACGCCGAATTGTTATTTCAATTCGTTAATCAATTCCCAACCGGTAGCGGACCTTTCTTAATAATAAAAACATCCACGGCCAGAGCATGCCACTGATTAAGGCACCGAAAATTTCCTGCCAATTAAAGCTGGCGTCGTGCAGGAGTGATTCGATAAAGAAAATACTTAAACGAACGGCAAACACTAATGCGACAACTAACAAACTTTGCATCCATAAGGAAAGGTTACGCAGAATCAGGTGGTAGGTAGTGATTAAATAAGCAGAAACGGAAAGAACCAATGCGTGAATGCCAAGGGTTGAGCCAAGTACCATGTCCCAAATGATACCGATAATGAATGCCTGACCGATGTTGACTCTATGTGGAATAGATAATGTCCAGTAAGTGAAAACCAACACGATCCATGTCGGTTTAAAACTTTGAAAACCCACAGGCCAAGGCGCAATTTCCATCACCAAGGCGATGATAAAAATCGTGCTTAATACGAAACATTGAAAAATAAAACGACCTTCCATTAATTTTCTTCTCTCTGTGGTTGTTCGCTCGGAATAACCGGTGCAGGTGCATTATTTTCTCCCGAAGTATCGGGCGCTGTTTCCGGTTGGAGATCTTCCGGCGTATCAGTAGGCGTATTTAGCGTCTCATTATTCTCAGTCGGTACCACAGCTTTTTTCACTTTATTGGCTTCGCTACCTTGATTTTCTAAACGTTGCTGCACTGCTTTGCGGACCTCTTCCGGCGTGATGGATTTCGCTTTACGCATATCTTCATTCGTTGGCCAGAGTAAAAGTACATAGCGTAATTTATCAATGGATGCCAAAGGCTTTGCCGTGACGGTGGCGAAGTAATTTTGTCCGTCGCGGGAGATTGACTCTACAACGGCAACAGGGTAGCCCTCTAAAAAGCGTCCACCTAGCCCTGACGTTACCAATAAATCACCTTTTTCAATATCTACCGAACGGGGCACGTTATCCAGCGTCAGTTCGTCGCTATGCCCGGTTCCACTGGCGATCAGACGCACATCGTTACGCAATACCTGTACCGGAATGGCATGGGTTACATCGGTAACCAACAGCACGCGGCTGGTATTTTCACCGACAGAAATAATTTGTCCTACCACGCCTTTTTCATCAATGATAGGTTGTCCTACATAAGCACCGTCTTTCTGCCCTTGATTAATCACCACCTGCTGGCGGTAAACGTCCATTTCAGCGGTAAGCACTTCGGCAATTTTTTTATATTCGTCAATGCGTAGGGGTGAATTGAGTAACAAACGTAAACGTTGGTTTTCCACTTTAAGCTGATCAAGCAATAACAAATCGGCATTTTTTTCGCGTAGCTGCGTTTTTAAGACTTTATTTTCGATTTGCAGCTTGTTGGTATCCACCAAATTGTCAGACACACCGTCCAGTACGGTACGCGGCGTATTGGCTAAATAATAAAGCCCGCCCACCGCCGTTTCAAGAAAACCACGGGTTTGAATCATGGCTGCGGTTTGACCGTCGGAGAGGATTAAACCGATAGAGGCGGTGACCGCAAAAAAAAGTTTTAATCCTAAGGGAGGGGTTTTACCGAATATGGGTTTCATTCTGTTTAATCCGGGCTAAATAAAAGTGCGGTTAAAATTCACCGCACTTTTCGTTGAGTTTAGCTTAAATTAAATTTCATCACTGAAAATATCGCCGCCGTGCATATCGATCATATCCAGTGCTTCACCACCACCGCGTGCCACGCAGGTTAACGGTTCTTCTGCAACGATAGTCGGTACGCCGGATTCTTTGGCTAATAACACATCGATGTTGCGTAACAACGCACCGCCGCCGGTTAGCACCATGCCGCGTTCAAAAATATCAGCGGCGTGTTCCGGTTGGCATTCTTCAAGCGCCGTGCGTACGGCGGCAACGATGCCGCTAAGCGGTTGACGAATCGCTTCTAACACATCACGGGAACTTAGCGTAATGGAACGTGGCGCCCCTTCAGCAATGTTAGAGCCATGAATTTCCATTTCTTTGATTTCATCGTCTTCCTGAATGTAGGCGATACCGATTTCTTTTTTAATTCGTTCGGCGGTTTGTTCGCCGATAATGGAACCGAAGGTTTTGCGGATATAAGACACGATGGCTTCATCAAAACGGTCACCTCCGATGCGTACGGAAGAAGAATAGACGATACCGTTTAAGGAAATAATCGCCACTTCGGTGGTACCGCCGCCGATGTCGATCACCATGGAACCGGTTGCAGTGGAAACCGGCAATTTCGCACCGATTGCCGCCGCCATCGGCTCTTCGATTAAATATACTTCGCGGGCGCCGGCACCGATTGCGGATTCTTTAATGGCGCGACGTTCTACTTGGGTGGCGCCTGCCGGTACGCAAATTAATACGCGTGGGCTCGGACGCATGAAATTGCCGCTGTGCACTTGTTTAATGAAATACTGCAACATTTTTTCGGTGACGAAGAAGTCGGCGATAACCCCGTCTTTCATCGGGCGGATGGCTTCAATGCTTTTTGGCGTACGACCTAACATTTGTTTCGCTTCTTTACCGACTGCAGCGATACTTTTCAGAGAACCACTGCGATCGCGGCGAATGGCTACTACGGAAGGTTCGTCAAGGACAATACCCTGACCTTTTACATAAATAAGGGTGTTTGCCGTACCCAGGTCGATGGAAAGATCGTTAGAAAACAGACCGCGAATTTTTTTAAATAGCATAGGAATTCCGTTTAGCTGAATTGAATAAAGAATGCTCACATTTGAGCGTCAAAAAAATTGTACTAAATGTACCAAAAAATGCAGGGTTATAACAGAAAATTTTGTATAAATAAGGTAAAAAAATCTGTGCAAAACCTTTACGTTCAAGGTTTCTTAAAGGTCAGCAGCACGCGTTTGCCACATCATTTCCCTTGCTTTAGTCAAAACAGGGTGTAAACTGACCGCACTTTATTTGACTGATGAAAAATTATGGCGAAAAAACACAATAAATCCCCTTTGCAGGATCCGAATTACGCAAAGGAATTGGCGAAATATGACAACCCGATTCCGAGCCGCGAATTTATCCTGCAAATTATCCGCAAGCAAAACTCTCCTATGAGCAAAGAAGAGATTTTTGCAGCCCTCGCGATTTCCGACGAAGAGCAGCAGGAAGCTATGCGTCGCCGTTTACGCGCCATGGAAAACGACGGGCAGTTGGTGTTTACCAAGCGCAAACGCTATGCTTTGCCGGAAAAACTGGATTTGCTCAAAGGCATGGTTATCGGGCATCGGGAGGGTTTCGGCTTTTTGCAGGTGGAAGGGAAAAAAGAGGATTTTTTCATTCCGAATGTGCAAATGCAAAAAGTTATGCACGGTGATTACGTACTGGCGCAAGCCAACGGATTTGACCGTAAAGGTCGCCCTGAGGTGCGCATCGTGCGTTTATTGGAGGCGAACAAAAAGCAAATTGTCGGTCGCTTTTTCTTAGAACAGGGCATCGGTTATGTGGTGCCTGATGACAGCCGTATTACACGCGATATTTTAATCCCCGACGAAGCCCGCCTTGGCGCGCGCATGGGGCAGGTTGTGGTGGTGGAACTGAACCCGCGCACCGCCCCGTTCTTCCAGCCGATCGGTAAAATTACCGAAATCCTCGGCGATAACATGGCAAAAGGGATGGAAGTGGAAATTGCCATTCGCAAGCATGACATTCCTCACGCGTTCCCAAGTGCGGTGGAAAAACAACTTAAAAAATGGCAGGAAGAGGTGCCGGAAGAGGCAAAACGCGGGCGCGTGGATTTGCGTGATTTGCCGCTGGTGACCATTGATGGCGAAGATGCCCGCGATTTTGACGACGCCGTATTCTGCCAAAAACAAGGCAAAGGCTGGAAACTGTGGGTGGCGATTGCCGATGTGAGCTATTATGTTCGACCGAAAAGCGCCTTGGATTTGGAAGCGTATAATCGAGGCAACTCTGTGTATTTCCCGAATCGGGTGGTGCCGATGCTGCCGGAAAAGCTCTCCAACGGGCTATGTTCCTTAAATCCGCAGGTGGATCGGCTGTGCATGGTGTGTGAAATGACGCTTTCCGCTAAAGGCAAAATGACGGACTACCGATTTTACGAAGCGGTGATGAACTCACACGCCCGTTTAACCTACAACAAAGTCGCAAAAATACTAGAAAAAGACACCGCACTTTACGAGCGTTACGCGCCTTTAGTACCGCATTTACAAGAACTTCACGATATGTATCGGGCGCTGGTGAAAGCCCGTCAGCAGCGGGGCGCCATCGAATTTGAAACCATCGAAAGTAAATTTATTTTTAATGCGTTGGGGCGTATTGAACGTATCGAGCCGGTAGTGCGCAACGATGCCCATAAAATCATTGAAGAATGTATGATTCTGGCGAATATTGCCGCCGCCAATTTTATGGAGAAAAATCAGGAACCGGCGCTGTATCGCATTCATGCGTTGCCGGGGGAAGAAAAACTTACGGCGTTTCGCAGTTTCTTGGCGGAATGTGGCTTAACGCTGGGCGGTGGCAATAAACCGACGCCGATGGATTATGCCGCGTTGCTGGAACAAATCCAAACGCGCCCCGATCGCGAATTAATTCAAACCATGTTATTGCGCTCCATGAGCCAGGCGGTGTATAGCGCCGATAATATCGGACATTTCGGCTTGGCATTGAGCGAATACGCACATTTTACGTCGCCGATCCGCCGTTATCCCGATTTAACTTTACACCGCAGTATCAAATATTTATTGGCGAAAAAGAAAGGTTCCAAACGTAAAACCACCGACACCGGCGGTTATCATTATCAGCTTGACGAAATGGATGTCTGCGGCGTCCATTGTTCCGCCACGGAACGTCGTGCCGATGACGCCACCCGGGAAGTGGCGGATTGGCTGAAATGCGAATATATGCAGAATCATGTGGGTGAAGAATTTGACGGCGTGATTTCCTCCGTCACCGGTTTTGGCTTTTTCGTCCGCTTAAACGACTTATTTATTGACGGCTTGGTACATATTTCCGAGCTGGAGAACGATTATTATTTGTTCGATATGCCGAAACAGCGTCTTATCGGTGAAAATAGCGGCATGATCTTCCGTATCGGCGATGTGGTGAAAGTGCGGGTGGACGCGGTGAATCTGGAACAAAAACAAATTGATTTTGCCCTGATTGACAGTGAACGTAAACCAAGACGCAGTGGCAAAACGGCGAGAACCAAAGCGAAGAAAGCCGAAACCGCAGCCTCTAAAAAGTCAGCGAAAAAGCAACCCGTTGAAAAGAAAAAAACGAAACCACAGAAAAGTGCGGTCAAAAATAATGGCGTTTCTAAAACGAACCCGCAAGCCGCAGCTAAGAATAAGAAGGCGAAGAACAAAGCATGAGTGAAACCATTTATGGCATCCACGCCGTTAAGGCGTTTGTGACCCATTATCCGGAGCGTTTAATTGAAGTCTGGGCGCTAAAAGGACGCGATGATCAACGTTTGCAACCGTTAATTAATGAAATTCAGCGTTTGGGGATTTCCGTTCAATTTTTAAACCGCCAAACGCTGGATAAAAAAGCCGAAGGCGAAGTGCATCAAGGTATTATTGCGCGCGTGCATTCCTTACCGGAATTAAACGAGCATGATTTGGATCGTTTGCTGGAACAGCAAAATACGCCTTTATTGTTGGTATTGGACGGCGTGACGGATCCGCATAACTTGGGCGCTTGTTTGCGTACTGCCGATGCGGCGGGCGTGAATGCGGTGATTGTGCCGAAAGATAAATCGGCGCAATTGAATTCCACCGCGCGTAAAGTGGCATGCGGTGCGGCGGAAAATGTGCCGCTTATTCGCGTGACCAACCTTGCCCGCACCTTGCGTGAATTGCAGAAACGGCATAATGTGTGGGTTGTCGGCACCGCGGGCGAAACTACGGAAACGCTGTATCAAACCAAACTGACCGGCGCATTAGCCCTGGTGATGGGCGCGGAAGGCGAGGGAATGCGTCGTTTAACCCGCGAACACTGCGACCAATTAATCAGCATTCCAATGATGGGTTCCGTTTCTTCTCTCAATGTTTCCGTTGCCACCGGCGTGTGTTTATTTGAAATCGTGCGGCAGCGCTTAAAATAATGCCATCCAGCGTGAATAAGACGGAAACCTTTTCGTCTTATCGTTTCATATTCTCCTCAAAAAACACCTTGAAAAACAACCGCACTTTTTCTTTGCCAAAAAACTAAAACTAATTATTTATTCCCGTATTCCCCTACATTTTTATGCGCAAAAAGGAATATTTCTTTTGGGTTTTTGCGCTTTATCATTTCGCATACAATCAAATGACAGGTATTTTTGTGATACTTCTCACAAAATCCCATAAATATTCTTTTCTGTTTTTGGATTTCTTTTATTATTCCACCGTGCTCTTCATAAAAGACAATTTGACTTAATTAACATTGGAGAATTTTATGTTTGGTCCATTTAAACCGGCTCCACACATTGCGGAGCTGCCGGCAGACAAAATTGATTCCACCTATAAACGTCTTCGTTGGCAGGTATTTGCCGGGATCTTTTTCGGTTATGCCGCTTATTATTTTGTGCGTGCAAACTTCGACTTGGCACAGCCGGGTTTAATTCAAGCCGGTTTATATTCAAAAGCTGAGTTGGGTGTTATCGGTTCTGCGGCAGGTTTAGCCTATGGTTTATCAAAATTCGTGATGGCGGGGATGTCAGACCGTTCTAACCCGCGCGTGTTCTTACCGTTCGGTTTATTACTTTCCGGTTTATGTATGACCTTAATGGGCTTGTTCCCATGGGCAACTTCCGGCATCGCCATTATGTGGGTGATGATCTTCTTAAACGGTTGGTTCCAAGGAATGGGCTGGCCTCCATGTGGTCGTACCATGGTGCACTGGTGGTCTAAATCTGAACGCGGGACTATCGTATCCATTTGGAATACTGCGCACAACATCGGCGGTATGATGCCGGGTGCGATGGTGTTATTGGCAAGTGCGATTTTCTTCAGTACACACGGTGTGGAAGCGCAAGCCAAAGACGTATGGCAACAATCCTTATACTATCCTGGTATTGCTGCCATGATCTGTGCAATTCCGGTATATTTCGTGATGCGTGATACCCCACAATCTTGTGGTTTACCCTCCATCGAAAAATGGCGTAACGACTACCCGGATGACTATAACGAAAAAACTTACGAAAATGACTTAACCGCAAAAGAAATCTTCGTAACTTATGTATTGAAAAACAAATTATTATGGTACATCGCCATTGCTAACGTGTTCGTTTACTTAATCCGCTACGGCGTATTGAAATGGTCTCCGGTTTACTTGAGTGAAGTGAAACACTTCAACATCAAAGGTACCGCATGGGCATACACCATTTATGAATTGGCGGCCGTTCCGGGTACATTACTTTGCGGTTGGGTATCTGACCATGTATTCAAAGGTAAACGTGGCTTAACCGGTTTCATCTTTATGATTTTAACCACCGCAGCGGTAGCCACATACTGGATGAACCCTGCAACACCGGAAGCTGAGCTTGCAAACTACAGCGCATGGTATGAAAACCCATACCAATTAACCGACTTTATTTTGATGACCTTAATCGGTTTCTTAATCTACGGCCCTGTGATGCTAATCGGCTTGCACGCTCTTGAACTTGCACCGAAAAAAGCGGCAGGTACCGCAGCAGGTTTCACCGGTTTATTCGGTTACTTAGGCGGTACCGTGTCTGCATCAGCAGTTATCGGTTGGGCAGCCCAACACTACGGCTGGGACGGCGGTTTTTACGTGATGATCGGCGGTGGTATCTTAGCGGTCATCTTGCTCTTCATCGTGATGATTGAAGAAGGCAAACACAAAGCGAAATTAGGAGATACTTACGGTACCAAATAATTAGCGTAAAAAAGGCGGCAGGCAGATCATGCTTGGTCGCCTTTTTTGTAACTAAAATTCAACTACAGGAGTCTTAAACCTACCAAATTAACTTGCCTTCCCCTGCTTGCGGGGGAAGGTGGTGCGAAGCGCCGGAAGGGGACCACATCCCCTTCGACACTTCCCTCCGTAAACGGAGGGAGGGATATAAAAAACAAGCCCAAAATCAACCGCACTTTCAAGGAGAAATGCTTATGAAACTTAAAACGTTAACCCTTAGCTTAATTGCAGCAACCGTTTTAGCCGGTTGTAGCGCAAATTATCACAAAGGTTATGATATGGATAAAATTATTATTGCTCACCGTGGTGCCAGCGGCTATTTGCCGGAGCATACACTGGAAGCAAAAGCTCTTGCCTTCGCGCAACACGCGGATTATTTAGAGCAGGATTTGGCAATGACGAAGGATGGTCGTTTAGTAGTGATTCATGATCACTTCTTAGACGGATTAACCGATGTGGCGAGAAAATTCCCGAATCGTCACCGTAAAGATGGTCGTTACTATGTGATCGATTTCACGCTGAAAGAAATTCAAAGTTTGAATATGACGGAAAATTTTGAAACCAAAGATGGCAAACAAGTTGCCGTTTATCCGGGACGTTTCCCGCTTTGGAAATCTCATTTCAAAATTCATACCTTTGAAGATGAACTTGAATTTATCCAAGGTTTAGAAAAATCGACCGGTAAGAAAGTGGGGATTTATCCTGAAATCAAAGCACCTTGGTTCCACCACAAAAACGGTAAAGACATTGCTGTTGAAACGCTCAAAGTGTTGAAAAAATACGGTTATGACAAGAAAACCGACAGGGTTTACTTGCAAACTTTCGACTTTAATGAGTTAAAACGCATTAAAACCGAATTGTTGCCAAAAATGGGCATGGATTTGAAATTGGTTCAATTAGTGGCATACACCGATTGGCATGAAACCGAAGAAAAAGATGCCAAAGGCAAATGGGTGAACTACGATTACGATTGGATGTTCAAACCGGGCGCCATGGCGGAAGTGGTGAAATATGCCGATGGTGTGGGGCCGGGTTGGTATATGTTGATCGACAAAGAAAAATCCAAACCGGGCAAAATCGAATATACGCCTTTAGTCAAAGAATTAGCGCAGTACAAGGTTGAATTACACCCATACACCGTGCGTAAAGATGCCTTGCCAGACTTCTTCACCGATGTGAACCAAATGTATGATGCGTTGTTGAATAAATCCGGCGCCACCGGCGTGTTTACCGACTTTCCGGATACCGGCGTGCAATTTTTGAAAAAACAAAAATAGATTGTTTTCAGGATAGTTATATGCAGAACGGAGCGTTATGATCCGTTCTTTTTTTGTCAAACCCGCCGATATAACCCGTTCTCACTGATAATCAAATCCTGTAATTCCAGCTCCAACAGTTGAATGAGAATTTGATCAATAGACAAATTAAGGGTGGTTGATAAGTTATCCGCGCTTATCGGATTATAACCGATCAAATTATATAACTCAGGATGAGACGGTGTGACCGGGGGTGGTAATGAGGCGGACGTCGTTTTCGTTATAGCGGGAAAGTGCGGTCGATTTTGCGGGCGTTTTTTCCATGTCATTTGTGGCTCAAGATTTTCTAAAATATCTTCCACGTTTTCGACCAGCATTGCGCCCTGTTTAATAAGCTTATGGCAACCTTGGCTGAACTGACTTTGAATATTGCCTGGTAGTGCAAAAATTTCTCTGTTTTGTTCTAATGCATAGCGTGCTGTAATTAATGATCCGCTACGTTCGGTGGCTTCAATAATTAAGGTTGCTAATGATAACCCACTGATAATGCGATTGCGGCGAGGAAAATTTTCGGCAATCGGTGGTTGTAACGGAAAAAATTCAGAAACCAACGCACCGCCATGTTCAATAATATTCTGCGCTAATTTGCTATGTTTGGCGGGATACACTTCTTCCAATCCGCTGCCTAAAACGGCGATGGTCGGTTGTTTTAAATCGACCGCAGCCTGATGACAGAAACCATCAATGCCTAACGCCAACCCGCTGGTAATGATGAAGCCGTTGGTGGTTAATTCCGTGGCAAAATATTTCGCCCAATATTCACCGTAACTTGAACATTGACGGCTGCCGACAATAGCGATTTGTTGCTGTGATAGCACACTTGTCGTACCTTTGACGAATAATACCGGCGGTGCGCTTTCGATTTGTTTTAATAATTCGGGATAATCAGGGTGAAAATAATCAAGAATATGATTCCCTTCTTTTTCTCCCCACAAGAGTGCCGGTTCAATGTAGCGCTGTTCCGGATGAAACCATGCTTGAATTTGCTGTGCGTTCCAGCCCATTTGCGTAAATGCAGCCGCGTCGTAATATTGCAATTCGAATAAATTGATTTGCGCAAGGATTTTATGAATTGTGGTAGGACCCAGTTTGGGAATTTGTAATAGGCGCAGTAAAAGTGCTAAATGTTTGTTCATATTTTTCCTTGCTCTTTTTTAAAGGGGCAATTATAGGCAGAGAAAAAAGAAACTGAAGAAATAAAGGTGGAATTTGTGATCCGGATCGTAATTTAGTAAAAAAATAGAAAGAAATATCGGTGGTGAGATGAGGATTAAAAACGCACTATAAAACGACCGCACTTTCCTCGGCAAATAAAAAACCCGGTGCGATGACCGGGCTTTTCGTCGAGAATGGAATTATTCGGCAACGATAATCACGTTTAAGTGAGAGAGAACTTCGCCATGGAATTGGAAAGTTACTTCATGTTCGCCTAAAGTACGGATTAAACCGTTTGGTAAACGAACTTCACTTTTCGCCACTTCAACGCCTTTTGCAGTGATTGCATCAGCGATGTCTCGGGTACCGATAGAACCGAATAAACGACCTTCATCACCGGCTTTAGAGGCGATGGTTACGGAACCTAAGGCTTCTAAACGTTCTGCGCGGTCAACAGCGGCGGCTAATACTTTGGCTGCTTTTTCTTCTAATTCGGCACGACGTGCTTCGAAGTGTTCAATGTTAGCCTTGGTTGCCATAACCGCTTTTCCTTGTGGGATTAAGTAGTTACGGGCATAGCCGGATTTAACATTTACTTGATCGCCCACTTTACCTAAGTGTGCAATTTTATCTAAAAGAATTACTTGCATTTGACCTTCCCCTTCTTAGTGATGATGCGTGTCAGAGTAAGGTAATAACGCTAAATAACGTGCGCGTTTGATTGCGCGGGCTAATTGGCGTTGGTACTTCGCACGAGTACCGGTAATGCGGCTTGGTACAATTTTGCCGCTTTCTGAAATGTAGTTCTTTAATGTAGCGATATCTTTGTAATCGATTTCAACAACATTTTCCGCTGTAAAACGGCAGAACTTACGACGACGGAAATAACGTGCCATTTGGCTGGTCTCCTAATCTATAAATTCGATTTGCTCGGCGTGTAAAACTAATTGTACTGACCCATTATTTAACTGATGGGTGGTTAAAAAACCTTGAATTAATACTTTACTGCCGACCGTAATGCCTTGAGTTCTTTCTACTAATTGATTGCCGCTCACCTGAATCGGAATTTTACACCAGGCTTGCCGCGTTAAATTCGCTTCTACCCGGTTTGAACGATGTTCCAATAAAAATTGGCAATGCTCGATTCCGCTCGGGCTTCTGCGCCGTTTAAGATTACCGGCAACGATACCGATAATGGATAAACGGTTATCAATGTTTAAATTACTCTTCAGCATCCTCAAAATCGTTGGATTCAACTTCAGTTAAAGCTTTACGATCGTCTTTTGCTTTAACCATTGGGGACGCTTCGGTTACGGCGTGCTTAGTGTGAATAACAAGGCTGCGCAACACAGCATCGTTATAACGGAAAGTCTTTTCTAGCTCGTCGATTACTTGTTGAGGCGCTTCTACATTCATAAGCACATAGTGTGCTTTATGTAATTTGTTAATTGGGTATGCTAATTGACGGCGACCCCAATCTTCTAGGCGATGAACTTGACCGCCGGCTTCTTTTACAGAACCGGTGTAACGTTCAATCATGCCCGGTACTTGCTCGCTTTGGTCCGGATGAACCATAAACACGATTTCGTAGTGACGCATTACTGCTCCTTACGGGTTAATCAGCCTCCAACGTAAGACCAGTCACCAATCTTGTGGAAGCAAGGAACTAATTCGGATGTGACTGAGGGCGCAAATTATACACTGAATCAGGGCGTTTGCAATAAAAGTGCGGTGGATTTTTCCGATGTTTTTACATCCACGCGTTATTGCGAATAATCCCCACGGCAATGCCCTCAATTTCAAAATGCGTCGGTTGGGTGAGATCCACGACAATCGGGGAAAATTCTTCGTTTTCTGCGTGCAAATAAACCACGGAACCTTTACGTTCCAAACGTTTTACCGTCACTTCATCTTCAATGCGCGCTACCACAATTTGCCCGTTACGCACGTCTTTGGTGCTGTGCACCGCCAACAAGTCACCGTCCAGAATGCCGACATCTTTCATGGATTGACCATACACTTTCAGCAGAAAATCTGCTTGCGGTTTAAACATATTGGGATCCACATGATAAGTGCCCTCAATATGCTGTTCGGCTAAAATCGGTTCACCCGCTGCAACGCGTCCGATTAATGGCAAACCGGCTTCTTCTTGTGAATGATCTTCCAGCAATAAACGAATGCCGCGCGAGGTGCCGGAAACGATTTCAATGACACCTTTTTTTGCCAGGGCTTTTAGGTGTTCTTCTGCCGCATTAGGAGAGCGGAATCCCAGCTCTTTGGAAATTTCCGCACGGGTTGGCGGCATACCGGTGGTTTCAAGATGGTGTTTAAGAAAATCATAGACTTCTTGTTGTCGTGCTGTAAGTGGTTTCATAAAATTAACCTGTTATTTTATACATAAATAACTGGTATTATATACAGAAACCAATAGGGTGCAACTTTTCTTTTGTTAAAATATAACACGAACTTTCCTTTCTCTCAGAATTGTGCGGCTTATCACTAATTGGGCTGGATTTTTATGCTAAAATAGCGCAAAATTTACCCGTAGTCAGCGAAATAACGATATAAAAGGAAATTTATTATGGCTGCTTTTCTGAATGCTTATCGAAAATTGCTTGAGTTGCCGTTATCGATCTTAGTAAAGAACAATCCGATTCCCCATAATCCCATTGAAGAATTGGAACTGAATACCTCCCAACCTATCGTTTATGTCTTGCCTTACACCTCTGAAACCGACTTTTTGATTTTCCGAAAAAATTGTTTAAGTATAGGACTGCCGGATCCGTTAGAGCAAAATGAAATCAACGGCAATTTCTTACCGCGCTTTGTGTTTCTGGATGAGGGTCGGCGCTTTTTTAAATCCAAAGGCGCGAAAAAAGAAACTACAGCGATTTTCAATAAATACCTGGAATTGCACCGCACTTCTCCTCAGTTAGATGTGCAACTGATCCCTGTTTCCGTGTTGTGGGGGCGTGCACCGGGGCGTGAAGATAAATCGGGCCTGCCGAATTTACGTTTGTTAAACGGGCTGCAAAAAACCATTGCCGCCTTATGGTTCGGGCGGGACACCTTCGTGCGTTTTTCACAGGCGGTATCGTTGCGTTATATGGCGCGTGAACATGGTTTTGACCAGAAAATCGCACAAAAATTAGCCCGCGTAGCAAAAATGCACTTTGCCAAACAGCGTATCTCCGCCACGGGCCCGCGCCTGCCGAATCGTCAGGCAATGTTTAATAAATTATTACAACAGCCGGTGATTCTAGCCGCTATTGAAGACGAGGCGAAAAGCAAAAGTATCAGCGTGGAGAAAGCGCGCAAAGAAGCGGAAAAAATTCTTGATGAAATTGCCGCAAACGTCAGTTACGAAGGTTTGCGCGTGGCAGATCGTTTCCTACGTTGGTTGTGGAATAAATTGTATCAGGGCATCGAAGTGGAAAATGCCGATCGTGTGCGTAAACTGGCGTTGGAAGGACATGAAATCGTCTATGTGCCTTGCCATCGCAGCCATATCGACTATTTATTGCTTTCCTATGTTTTGTACCATCAAGGCTTAGTGCCGCCTCATATCGCCGCAGGGATTAACCTGAATTTCTGGCCGGTGGGCGGTATGTTCCGCCGTGGCGGGGCGTTTTTTATCCGTCGCACGTTTAAAGGCAATCGTCTGTATTCCACCATTTTCCGCGAATATCTGGCGGAATTGTTCCATCGTGGTTATTCCGTGGAATATTTTATTGAGGGCGGACGTTCCCGTACCGGTAGATTGCTTGCACCGAAAACCGGCATGATGTCCATGACCTTACAGGCGTTACAACAGCAACAAAGCCGTTCGATTACCGTTGTGCCGGTGTATGTGGGTTATGAACACGTGTTGGAAGTAGATACTTACGCGAAAGAATTGCGTGGTGCGGCAAAAGAAAAAGAGAATGCCGGCTTGGTACTGCGCGTGATTAAAAAATTGCGCAACTTAGGCAAAGGCTATGTGAACTTCGGCGAGCCGATTACTTTGAGCAACTATTTAAATCAGCATTTCCCGGAATGGAAAGAGCCTTTGGAAGACCGTCCGCAATGGTTTAACAAAGCGGTGGATGCCGTTTCCAATCAGGTGATGGTGAATATTAACAAAGCCGCCGCCGTGAACGCCATGAACTTAACCGGCACGGCGTTATTGTCCTCCCGCCAACGTGCTTTATCCCGCGAGCAACTGTTGGAGCAACTTTCCAGTTATCAACAATTCCTGCAAAACGTGCCTTATTCCAATGATGTGGTGGTGCCGACGGAAAAAGCGGAAATTATGCTCGACCATGTGTTGAGCTTGGATCGCGTGGGCATTTTGCCAGAAAAAGACAATTTCGGCGAAATCGTTCGTTTAGAGCGTTCTTCTGCGGTGTTGATGACCTATTACCGCAACAATATTCAGCATTTATTTGTACTGCCGTCGCTCGTGGCTAATATCGTGTTGCATTATGAAGCCATTCAGAAAAATTTGGTGTTGATAGCAATGCTGAAAATTTATCCATTCCTGCGTAGCGAGCTGTTCCTGCATTTTACCCAAGAACAGCTGGCGGAACGGGTAGAGCACATTATTGCCGAATTACAACGTCAAAATATCATCAAGTGCAGTGAAAATATGTTGGCGATTAATAAACCGAACATTCGGATGTTGCAACTTTGGTCGGCAGGTGTGCGTGAAATCCTACAGCGCTATTACATCACCGTGAATTTACTGCAAAATAACCCATTGATTTCCCGTGCGAATCTGGAAAAAGAAAGTCAATCTGTGGCACAACGCCTTTCCGTCCTACACGGCATTAATGCACCGGAATTTTTTGATAAAGCCGTTTTCTCTGCGTTTACCAACAGCTTGAAAGAACAGGGTTATTTCAACGAAAGCGGCACAGCCAACACGGAAAAATTACAGGAATTGGCGGACATTCTCACTCATCTCATTTCCACCGAAATTTGCTTAACCATCAACGGCGCCGTGACCAAAGCGGAAGAAAAGGAGCACGAGGAAAATTAGTTAAATCCGATAAAAGTGCGGTCATTTTAAAAAACGTTTTTTAATCCACGTGTTCACTCAGGAAACCGCCGCTTTGGTGTTGCCATAATTTAGCGTATAAGCCGTTTTGTGCCAGCAATTCGGCGTGGGTGCCTTGTTCCACGATTTGTCCGTGATCCAGCACAATCAGACGATCCATGGCGGCGATGGTGGACAAACGGTGAGCGATGGCAATCACGGTTTTATTTTCCATCATTTTATCCAGGCTTTCCTGAATTGCCGCTTCCACTTCGGAATCCAGTGCGCTGGTGGCTTCGTCCAATAACAGAATTGGCGCATCTTTGAGCATCACGCGGGCGATGGCAATTCTTTGCCGTTGTCCGCCGGACAATTTCACCCCGCGCTCGCCCACGTGGGCGTCGTAGCCATGACGGCCTTGTGCGTCGCTCAGATACGGAATGAAATCCGCCGCTTCGGCACGTTCCGCCGCATCCAACATTTCCTGCTCGGTGGCGGTTGGTCTGCCGTACACAATGTTATCGCGCACGGAACGATGCAACAATGACGTATCCTGCGTCACCAAGCCAATTTGACTGCGCAAACTTTCCTGTTGCACGTCGATGATATTTTGCCCGTCAATAGTAATGGCGCCCTGCTGGGCTTCGTAGAAGCGCAAAAGCAAATTCACAATAGTGGATTTACCGGCGCCGGAACGTCCGATTAAGCCCACTTTTTCGCCCGGTTTAATGGTTAAATTAAAGTGCGTCAACAACGGTTTAACCGGATCATAGGCAAAGCTCACGTCGTCGAATTTAATTTCACCATAGGTAACCTTTAACGGCGGACAATTCGGCTTATCCAAAATGGTTTGCTGTTTGGTTAACGTATTCATGCCGTCATTCACCGTACCGATATTTTCAAACAGGCGTGCAGACTCCCACATAATCCAGCGTGATAATCCATGTACGCGCAACGCCATGGCGGTAGCGGTGGCAATGGCACCGACACCCACCAGCCCTTGTTGCCATAACAATACGCCGATGACGGCGGTACTTAAAATAAGCATCACATTGGTAATATAGGTCAAGGTATCCAGCGAGGTCGCCAAACGCATCTGGTCGTGTACCGTTACCATAAATTCTTCCATAGAACGCTTGGCATAACCTGCTTCACGGGAACCATGGGAGAACAGTTTCACCGTGGCAATGTTGGAATACGCGTCGGTGATGCGTCCGGTCATAAGCGAGCGCGCATCTGCCTGCCGTTCTGCTGTTTTGGCAAGGCGCGGGATCAATAAACGCAAAATCGTGACGAACAACACAATCCAGACGATAAAAGGCAGGAGGAACCAACTATCTAATGAAGCAAGAACCAGACCTGATGTGACGAAATACACTACTACATACACTAAAACATCAGCGATGGTCAGCACAGTATCGCGTACGGCAAGGGCAGTTTGCATCACTTTGGCGGACACCCGTCCGGCAAATTCATCCTGATAGAAACTCAGACTCTGTCCCAACATTAAGCGGTGGAAATTCCAACGCAAGCGCATCGGAAATACTCCCTGTAGGGTTTGCAGGCGCACGGCAGTGGCTAAAAACAGCAAGAGAATGCTGAGGATCAGCAAGCCCGCCATTCCCATGAGCAAATCTCCTTTTTCCTGCCATAAAGTTGCCGGCGTGTAAGCCGTTAGCCAATCAACCAGCAAGCCCATAAATTGGAATAGCAACGCTTCCATAATGCCGCCGCCGATGGTGAGTATCGCCAAAAGTAAAATCCATCGTTTCATGCCGTCGATACCGGACCAAATAAAGTGGAATAAGCCTTTCTCCGGCGTTTTCGGTGCTTGGTCGGGATACGGATTCAGTCGATTTTCAAACCAACTAAAAATTTTTTCAAACATCTCTTTCTTTCCCTAAACACAAAAGACAACCAATTTGTTGCCTTGCAGATTGCAACGCATTATAACGTAATTTCCCCCTAACAGATACTAAAGGGCTTCTCGCTTTCGATATTGACTTGGCGTCATACCGTAAGCAATTTTAAAAGCCTTACTGAAATGCGCCTCCGATTGATAGCCCACCTCCAGCGCAATCGCCAATATGCTTTTCTGCGTTTTATTTAATAATAATGCTGCCTGCTGCAAACGCAGTTGAGTCAGAAACTTGCCCGGTGCCATGCCGATAGTGTGTTGAAATACGCGCATAAAATTCGCTCGTGACATTGCCGCCAGTGCCGCCAAGGTGTCCATATTCCACGCCTGTTGCGGTGCGTTTAACAATTGTGTCAACACCGGGTTCAAACGCTTATCCTGAAAACCGGCGAGTACGCCTTGATTTAGTTGTTCGTTTTGCAATCCATGACGCAGAATATAAATAAATAACACAGTGACCAGCGAATCAATCAAGGATTTCGCGCCACTACGCGTTTTATCCGCTTCCTGTTGTAACACCTGAATAAGTGGCAACAACGGCGTATCGCGCAAAGATAAATGCAAATACGACGGCAATGCATCAATTAACAGTGATGGTTTGTTGTAGTACAGCATCCCACAGAACATCTTTAAATCCGGCGAATTCTGACCGATATGGTAAACCTTAAATAAATCCTGCTGATCTTCCTGTGCATCAGACGGCGTAATTCGGGTTTGAATAACATTGTCCTGCGCCTTACTGGCAATAAAGTGCGGTCGATTTTGCGGGAGAAAAAAGAGCTCGCCGGCTTGTAAATGAATCTGTTGATTTTCTAAGGTCAGCCAGCAATCACCTTGTTCAATTAAGTGAAAAGCGCCCACATATTGGTTTTCGTCGGCATCATGTCGCACCTGCCACTCGCCTTGAAACAAACAGCGAATATTCACTTCACCGCTCACCTGCGCTAATTGAATAAGTTTATCTAAGCAATCCATAATGAGATTTTAAATATAAAAGTTAAGACGAATTGGCAAGTATGATACAAGAATTTGCCTATAATTTGTCTCGAAATTTAAACACATATTCAAGGAGAAAATTATGTTTGCAGATTGGAAAAATGATGTTGCCCATGTGAAAAAATCATTCGGCGAATTAGGTAAAAATTATCCGAAAATGTTACAAGCCTACGGTGCATTAGACGCAGCTGCCGGTGAAGGCAATGTGTTAGATGCTAAAACCCGTGAATTAATTGCCCTCGCCGTGGCAGTTACCACCCGCTGTGAAAGCTGTATCGGCGTACACGCCGCCGAAGCGGTCAAAGCCGGCGCAACGGAAGAAGAGGTCGCCGCCGCACTTGCTATGTCCATCGCGTTAAACGCAGGCGCCGCTTACACTTATTCATTACGCGCATTAGAAGCTTACAATACACAAAAAGACTAATTGATTTAGTTAAGATCAAATACAGTCGGCACCTTTTCGGTGCCGATTTTTTATGGAAAATGTCGTCAGGATCCACCGGATTTTTTAACCGCACTTTTACAGTAAATTCAACGCTTTCATCTGCGCGATCACATCCTGCACGTCAATTTGCGCCATCAGATTCTTCCCTTTCAGCTTCGTCGCCCACGGCAGTTGGGAGGACGGCTTACCATATTCTTGTTGCACATTTTGTTCATACACGGAAACCACGTTGGCGAGGTTACGGTAAGGGCCGGTACGCAGCGGGTTGTGATAGGCGTATAAACCGATAATTGGCGTGTCTTGTGTGGTAGCGATGTGCGCAGGGCCGGAATCCGGCGAAATCACCAAATCCACTTCGCGAATTAAAGCGGTAAGTTTGGTCAAGGTTAACTTGCCCGACGCATCTGTCGGTTCAAAATCACATAGCGCTTTGATTTCCTCAATCATCGCCAATTCGCGTAGTGCGGGCGAACTGCATAAAATCACGTTCACATCATGTTGGTGGGCAATATTTGCGACTTCGGCATAACGTTCCGCCAGCCAATCTTTTTCTTTTTTGCTGGAACACGGGGAAATCAGCAAATTTTTGCGATTCGGATCAAGGTAGCACAGCACTGTCGCCAGATCCGCTTCCGTCACCGACAAATCCCATTGCGCCGGCGCAGGTGGTACACCGAGCTCATCGGCAAATGCCATAAAACCGTCCAGCACATGCGGGTTGGTCGGATCCTGAATTCGACGATTCGTAAACAGCCACTGCCCTTCACGCGCCCGCTGTTTACCGAAACCGATACGATAGTCGGCATGAATCCCGAGGGACAAAATCGATGCGCGAAACGCCGTTTGCATATTGAGCAGCGCATCAAATCGGCGATGTTTCAGCTGCCGCCATAAATTCCACACGCCACGCCAACCGCACTTTTTGTCATACACGATAAACTCAATGCCCGGCACAGTGCGCAACAATTGTGCTTCGGTTTTGCCGATAATCCAGGTAATTTTCGTGTCTTTCCAATAGCGTTGAATATGTTGCACCGCCGCCAACGCATGGCAAACATCGCCGATGGCGGATAAACGCAGAATGCAAAGGGATTTTGGAGCTTGAGTGAAAAGAGCCATGGGTTTCCGCTGATTTCGGTTAAATTTGGGAATTGGCGTATTTTAAAGTAGAATGCGCCTATTCGCTATCTCATTTTCATCACTCAAAATGCTTGAATTTCAACTCAAAAACGATTTTTTTCTGTTTAATTTCGACCAACCTTTGGCAAACCAAGTGCAATTTTTCGAGGTGGCTTTCTGGCAGCAACAAAACCGCGTTATCGGCTCGGCAAAAGGTCGTGGCACCACGTGGTTTCTGCAAACGGCGGATTTATTCGGCGTGAACACGGCGCTACGTCATTATTATCGCGGCGGCTTGTGGGGCAAAATCAACAAAGATCGTTATCCTTTCAGCGAACTGAAAAACACCCGTAGTGTTGCCGAATTTAATTTGTTAAATCAATTGTATCAGGCAGGCTTACCGGTTCCCAGACCTATCGGCGCGCGGGTGTGCAAAGGCAATTTAGGCATGTGTTATCAGGCGGATTTATTAAGCGAAAAAGTCGAAAATGCCCGCGATCTGACCGCACTTTTACAAACACAAAACCTTGAATCAACCCAATGGCGACAAATCGGCGCGCTAATCCGCCGCTTGCACGATTTACAAATCTGCCACACGGATCTCAACGCTCACAATATTCTGTGCCAACAAACAGACAACGGCAATCCATTCTGGCTTATTGACTTCGATAAGTGCGGTGAAAAATCCGGGCATTTTTGGAAGGAAGCCAACCTGCAACGGCTACATCGCTCATTCAACAAAGAAGCGGCGCGTATGCACATTCACTTTACCGAGCAGAATTGGCAGGATTTGTTGGAGGGGTATTCGGGGTAAAGGCGCCAAATGGTGCGTTTACACGCACCCTACTCATCTCATTAAAATTTACGTACCCTCCCCACGCAACTCACGCTTTGCCTGCAACGCCTTCAATACCGCAGGCGGAACCAGTTGGCTCATGTCGCCGTTGTGTAGATAAATTTCGCGGATCATAGTGGAGGAGACGTACGACCATTGTTCTACCGGCGGGAAAAACAGGCTTTCGACGCCGTGGGTGAGCAGGCGGTTAAGATGGGCTAACTGAACTTCGTATTCAAAGTCCGTGGTGCTGCGCACGCCGCGAATAATGGCTTTAACGTCATATTGGGCGATGGTGTGCGCCAGTAAATTATCGAAACCGATGACTTCCACGTTCGGCAAATGGGCAGCGGCTTGGCGCACCAGTTCCACCCGTTCCGTCAAGCTGAATAACGGCTTTTTGCTCGGGCTTTCCGCCACCGCCACTAAAACGCGCGGAAAAAGCACCGCACTTCGTTCGATAATGTTCAAATGCCCGTTGGTTAACGGGTCAAAAGTGCCGGGATAAATTACCGTGATCATCTAATTCGCCTCGTCTAAATAAGGTTTTAACAAATCCATGACGCGTTGCAATGCGCCGCGATTCTCATTTAATACCGCATAACCGGCATTGCCGTAGCATTCGCCCAATGTCGGCGATGATAAAAACTGCGCCACCGCCTCCGCCACTGCCTGCGGGCTATCTTCCGTTATCACGACACCTTGGCGTTCAATTAATTTGCCGAAAACTTCAGGGAAATTAAAGGCATGTTTGCCGCTGATCACCGGCAATTTAAATGCCAGGGGTTCCAACGGGTTATGCCCGCCGTGCGCCACCAAACTGCCGCCCACCAATGCCACGTTCGCCATACCATATAACAACATCAACTCGCCCATGGTATCGCCAAGCAACACTTGCGTTTCCGCCTGTGGCACGGCATGGCTACTACGCCGAATATAATGAAAGCCCTGCTGTTCAATGAGCTGCGCCACCGAATTAAAACGCTCGGGGTGGCGCGGCACCAGAATCAGCAATAAATCGGGATAATGCACCAATAAAGTGCGGTGACTTTTTAAGATGATTTCATCTTCACCTTCATGAGTACTGGCGGCAATCCAAATAGGGCGTCGGGTATTCCATTGCACTTTTAACGCAGTGATGTTATTCAGCAAATCGTCCGTTAAATTTAAATCATATTTAATATTGCCCATCAGCGTTAAACGTTCGGGTGCAATGCCTAATTGGGCATAACGCGCCAGACTCACGTCATCTTGCGGTGCAATCATGGTGATGTTATCCAACAATGGTTTTAGCTGATGTTTAAACCAGCCGTAACGCTTGGCAGAACGCGCCGATAAGCGGGCATTCACGATAATAAACGGAATTTTTCTTTGCGATAAGTGATGAATCAGGTTAAACCACAGTTCCGTTTCAATGACGAGTACCACGCGTGGTTGCACAAAGCGAATAAAACGGGCGACAGCATCAGGTAAATCATAAGGCAAATAAACGTGGGTGACGCTCTCGCCGAAAACCGCCTTGACACGATCGGAGCCGGTGGGCGTCATGGTCGTCACGGTGATCGCCAAATGCGGGTAATCTTGCTGAATACGTTTAATTAACGGCACAGCGGCGATCACCTCGCCCACAGACGCGGCATGAATAAGCACGCCGTTGGGTTTCGGTGTGGACAATTCGCCGTAAAACGCGTAACGTTCGCCTAAACGTTTGCGGTAATTAGGCGCTTTGAAGCCTCGAAACAGCACCGAAAGCCACAAAAAAGGCTGCACAAGATACATTAAACAGGTATAAAAAAAACGTAACATAGAAAATACGCCGGCTTATGTTAGAATTGCGAACATTTCATAATGATAAACAAGCGCTTAGTATAAGCGTTTGCAGCAGATTCACAAAGGATAAAAATATGCCTACCATCAGCGTTGCAATGATTGTCAAAAACGAGGCGCACCACCTCGCATCGTGCCTGGATACGGTGAAAGATTGGGTGGATGAAATCGTCATTTTAGATTCCGGCAGCACGGACGACACGCAACGCATCGCCGAACAATATCACGCCAAATTTTATCAAAACACCGACTGGCCGGGCTTCGGCAAACAACGGCAATTAGCCCAACGCTATGTCACCGGCGATTATGTATTGTGGCTGGACGCGGACGAACGGGTCACGCCGGAATTGCGTCAATCCATTCAAAATGCCATCGCGCAGGACGCGCCGAATACGGCATACAAAATCCCGCGCTTAAGTGAAGTGTTCGGCAGCCAAATTCGCCATTCCGGCTGGTATCCCGATTATGTCATTCGCCTGTATCGCACGGATTTCGCACGCTACGGCGATCAACTGGTCCACGAAAAAGTGGAATTGCCCGCCAATGCCGACATTCAAAAATTAAACGGAGATCTGTTGCACTACACTTATCAGGATATTCATCATTATTTAGTGAAATCCGCCGGCTACGCCAAAGCCTGGGCGGAACAACGGGAAAAATCCGGTAAAAAAACCACCTTATGGCAGGGCATCAGCCACGCCATCGGCTGTTTTGTGAAAATGTATTTTATCCGATTGGGATTTTTAGACGGCAAAGCAGGGTTACTGCTGGCAATTCTCTCGGCGCATTCAACGTTTATAAAATATGCGGATTTGTGGGTGCGGACGAGAGGGAAATAGAGTGAAAAAGTGATCTGCACCCCAAAACCTGGACACCTAATTTGAGGTGCAGATTATGTCTTACTCTTATCAATTTCGTTTAGAAATTATCAAACAGGTCACCTAGCAGGATTTTGGTATCCGTGAGGTGGCTGAACTTCATCAGATTCCTCATTCTCAAGTCATTTATTGTGGTTAAAGCCTTTCGTGAAAGAAGGCTTGATGGCGTAAAATCACCTTACACAAACCTAAAACCTCCAAAATTCTGAAACCCAAAATGAAAAAAACGCAGATTGAAGTGGCTTGAAACAAGCGACTTTTCACCACAAGCCTTTAAAAAACTGAAACGGGAACCTGCCCTTGCAAAAGAGGAGATTGATTATCTAAAAAAGTTAGTGGAATTAGACAATCAAAAACGACGGCAGAAAAAGAAAAGTCATCGAAAAGTTAAAGGAAAAACATGCCTTAAATGACCTGCTGCAAGTGTCCGAAATACCTAGTTCAACCTTTTATTATCAACAGGGCAGGATTACAGCCGGGTAAATTTGGTGTATTACAACCAAAACGAATTAAACCCGATTTAAAAGTATTGAGCCCGGTACAGTACCGAGCTCAATACTTAAGTTAACTAACCTGTCCAACTTTTGGGAGGCAGATCAAAGTGCGGTCCGAAAAACACCTAAATTTCTGACCGCACTTTTTGTTGTGTTTTGTCGATTAACGACGTGGGAGATAACGCAACGGATCCACGGATTTGCCTTTGTAACGAATTTCAAAGTGCAGTTTCACGCCGTTGGTGCCGGTGCTGCCCATTTTTGCGATTTGCTGACCGGCTTTGATTTCCTGCTGGTCTTTTACCAAAATACTGTCGTTGTGGGCGTAGGCGCTGAGGAAATCATCATTGTGTTTGATGATGATCAGGTTGCCGTAACCGCGTAAGGCGTTACCCGCGTAAACCACTCGACCTGCGGCGGCGGCATTGACTGCTTGTCTGCGAGAACCACTGATGTCGATGCCTTTGTTACCGCCGTCGGCGTTAGAGAAACCTTGAATCACATTGCCGTTGGTCGGCCAGCGCCATGCCACGTTGGATACTGCCGGTGCGGTGCCCGCTTGGGTTATCGGCTGATTGGTTGCCGGTGCAGCAGTACCTACGCCGGCTTTAATCGGGCCGGTAATCGTGCCGTCGGAACCATATTGTGTGCCGTTTGCGCCCGGGGTGTAAGTTACGGTCGGTTCACCACCTTGCGTAGCCGGTTGGGTGACCGTCGGTTGCATTTGCGGTGCAGCTTTCGTTTGCACCGTAGCCGTTGTGCCGCGGCTCACCTTTAAGGTTTGTCCGACGCTTAAGCTGTAAGGTTCGGACATATTATTCAACGCCGCCAATTCTTTCACATCCAAACCAGAAATGTAGGCGATAAGGAACATGGTGTCACCTTTGCGTACGGTATAGGTTTCACCTTTGTAGAAACCTTTGTTGATTTGGCTGTAATCCGGTGCGTTAGTGGTCGGGTTACGTGGAATGGTGAAATCCTGGGATGCCTGTTGCGGTTGATTTTGCGCGGCAGGTTGGGTTTGCTGAACCGGCTGTGCTTGCAGTGCAGACTGTTGATACATCGGTTGAAAATTCGGCTGCGGAGTAGATTGTGCGCCGGTCGCCTGTAGATTGTTCGACTGGGCAATCGGACCGTTCATCGAAGCGGGTACATTGCCTTGTTGGATTTGCGGTTCCCATGTGCTATTGCCGCCATCGGTTGAACCGTCCACCGGTTGCATGAGTCCCGGGGATAAGGTACCGTCGGCGTTTTCCACCGGTGCCGGTGTATTCGAAGTACAGGCCGCTAACACGGCAATGCTGATCGGTAACAGTAAAAAAGAGCTTTTCATTTGTCGGATTCCTTAATTATTGCATATTGATTGGCATACTTTGTTGTTGAATTTCAGGCACCCAGCTGCCGCCTGCGATGGCGCCGGTGCCTTCCACCGGTTGCATAATGCCCGGCGGCAGATCGTTTTCGTCTTTCGGTATCTCATCATGTGAAGAACAAGCCGCTAACGTTAACGACATAGATAGTAACAGAATCAGTTTCTTCATTTTCGTGACCTTATTTAACGTAAAATTAAATACACGACGGCGGCTAATGCCACCACCGACCAACCGATGAATTCGATAGATTTACGTAATTTGGCGGCAAATTTTTCACCACCCCAGGCGGCTAATTTGGCGACCAGTAAGAACCGCGCCGTACGGGAAATAAACGCAGTAATTACGAATGGTATAAACGCCATTTGCATCACGCCGGCGCAAATGGTAAACACTTTGTACGGAATCGGCGAAAAGCCTGCCACGAACACCACCAACATGCCCCAGCGTTCAAACCAGTGAATGGTGGTTTGCCATGATGCCTGATAGCCCCATTGGGTAATGTAATGTTCGACCAAATTAAAAGCATAATAGCCTAACGCGTAACCTATCATCCCGCCGAGTACGGAGGCTGTGGCGGTAAACATGGCAAATTTCACCGCACTTTGCGGTTTTGACATGGACATCGGAATTAACATCACATCCGGCGGAATTGGGAAGAAAATCGCCTCAATAAAACTCACGAAAGACAACCAGAAAGGCGCGAAACGGTGTTTCGACCATTGCATGGTTTTGTCGTACATGGCGCCAAATAGCTTCATCTTGCATTCCTGTCCTAAAAGATTGCATTATTCACTTTCTAACCAACGTTGTAAAGCGTTGATTGAGTGGTGCGCGGTCATGTCCACCTGAATCGGCGTAATGGAAACATAGCCGTTTTTCACCGCGTGGAAATCGGTGCCTTCGCTTTCATATTCCGGCAAGCCGCTGAGCCCGATCCAATACATGTCTTCGCCACGCGGGCTTTGCTGTTTAATCACTTCAGAAGCGGAAGAACGGTAGCCCAAATGGCACACTTTAATGCCTTTCAGTTCTTCGTAAGGCACATCGGGCACGTTAATATTCAGAATTTCGTGTTTGCCTAATAATTGGGCGTGTAATTTCGGCACCAAATCGCATACCACGCGCGCCGCCGTTTCAAAATGTTGACGACCATCGAGCGATACCGCAATAGACGGCAAGCCCAGATGACGCCCTTCAAATGCTGCCGCGACCGTGCCGGAATATAGCACATCATCGCCCAGATTCGCCCCGGCGTTGATGCCGGAAATCACCAAATCGATGCGCCCGGAAAGAAAACCGTTCAGCGCAATATGCACGCAATCCGCCGGCGTGCCGTTGACGCAATAATCACCGCTTTCCAAATGTAACGGATACAACGGCTTCACCAAGGTTAAGGAACTGGAGGCGGCGCTGCGGTTGCTGTCCGGCGCGACGATGGTCACATTGGCAATCTTACGCAATGCTTCTGCCATCACACGAATGCCCGGCGCGTGAATGCCGTCATCGTTACTTAATAAAATATTCATGTTCTTGTTATTCCTGTTTTTCTTCTCGTTTTTCAGTTTTCAACATTCACCAGCTCGCGTACCAACGCCGTGGCGTAACTGCCTGCCGGCAAATAAAATTTAAGGCGCAAACCGTTCGGTTCAAATTGCCATTGAAACTGTTGCGCCTGCATTAAAATCGGACGGCGGGCGGCTTTCACGCGTTCTTGCCGCATCAAATGGAACAAGGCTTGGTGCGCGACAAAAATTTCATTCTCAAAATCCACCGCACTTTTGTCCTCTTCGCCGATAAGCGGTGCGGTAAGCAAAATATCCCGTTGTGCCAAGCGTTGTTGCAGTTGCGTCAAATCTTCCGATGCGTCCGCCACAAACCAACTGTGCGAACCGTTCAGTTGCAAAACGTCTCCATTTAAGACCTGCTGCGCCAGACTGAGTTCAATACGTTTGGCAACGATTAAATTGAAAATCTCACTGCGGGCGGCGGAAATATAGAAACTGCGCTTGTTGCGATCTTTCACTTTGATTTCGCCCGCCGCCCAGCGTAGGGCTTGGGTGAGATTGTTGCCGTCGCGCCCGAAACGCTGTTCGGTGAAATAATTGGGGAAGCCGTTTTTTGCCAGAAAATCCAACCGCACTTTGAGCTCGTCGGTTTCTTCCGCGTGGCGCAGCAAAATCTCAAAATGATTGCCTTGCAGGCTGCCGATACGGATTTTGCGTTGGTGGCGGGTCACTTCAAGAATATCCACGCCGTCAAGGTGAAATTGGCTGAAATCCGGCGTCGGTTGCCCGGGCATTTGCAGGCTGAACCATTGTTCGGTGACAGCTTTGCGATCTTTCAAACCGGCATAACTCATGTTGCGTGCCGAAATGCCGGCGAATTTCGCCAGTTGCTCGCCTACAAACAAGGTGTTGCAATCGGTTTTGCGTATTTTCACCGCCACGAATTCGCCGTCGCCGCTCATGTCGTAGCCCAGTTGCTCTTTGACGACAAAATCCGCGCATTCCGCTTTTAAAAGTGCGGTCTGTTTTGGCGGCGTTTTTTGCAAATAGGCGAGTTCCATCATGGTTTACGCACCAGCAACGCCACCGCTTCGCAGGCAATGCCTTCACCGCGACCGGTAAACCCGAGTTTTTCAGTGGTGGTGGCTTTGACATTCACCTGTTCTATATCGCACGCCAAATCCTGCGCAATCAGCGCGCGCATGGCGTCAATATGTGGGCGCATTTTCGGCGCTTGGGCGATGATGGTGACATCTACGTTGCCTACGCAATAGCCCTTTTCCTGAACCTGACGGTAGGCTTCGCGCAACAATACGCGACTGTCCGCGCCTTTGTATTGCATATCCGTGTCGGGGAACAGTTTGCCGATGTCGCCCAATGCCGCCGCGCCGAGCAACGCATCGGTTAGCGCGTGCAATGCCACATCGCCGTCGGAATGGGCGATAAAGCCTTTATCAAAGGGAATGGTGACACCGCCGATAATGAGCGGGTTGTTGGTGCCGAAAGCGTGCACGTCAAAACCATGGCCGATTCGTATCATATTGTCTTCCTCGTTAAGTAAAATTCCGCCAGCGCCAAATCTTCCGGGCGGGTGACTTTAATGTTATCACTACGCCCCGCCACCAAGTGCGGTCGAAATCCCGCGAGTTCCATGGCGGAAGCTTCGTCGGTGACGGCAAACTGCTGCTGTTTGGCGCGGGTTAAAGCGTCGCGTAATAAATCTGCACGGAAAAACTGCGGGGTTTGTGCCAACCATAATTGGCTACGATCTTCCGTGTGGGCAATTTGTTGCGAAGGCAGGGCGCGCTTAATGGTGTCCGTTGCCGGAATGGCGAGAATAGCGCCGTTATCATCTTGAATTTCAAGTAATTTTTCTAAATCGCCGTGAGTTAAACAAGGGCGCGCCGCGTCGTGCACCATCACCCAAACGTCGGCGCCCGCGTCCTGCACGGCATTTAAACCGTTGAGTACGGAATCGGCACGGGTTTCACCGCCTTCCACCAACTGAATTTTCGGGTTTTGGCTGAGCTTAAGTTGGTCAATATAAGGATCATCGGCGGCGACCGCCAGCACGATTCGGCTGATGTGCGGATAAGCCAACAGTACGTTTAAGGTGTGCTGTAAAATCGGCTGTCCGTGAATGTGAAGATATTGTTTCGGTTTGTCCGCCTGCATTCGACTGCCGATGCCGGCGGCGGGAACGACGGCGATAATCTTGCGGGTTGAGGTCATTATTTGTGTTCTTTGACGATGTGATAAAAGGTTTCGTTCGGTTTTACCATTTCATGCTGCAGACGGGCGCGCTCTTCGATGGCATCCACACCTTCTTTTAAATCTTTGATTTCCGCTGCAATAATTTGATTGCGCTGGGAAAGTTTTTCATTTTCCTGCTGGTGTACGGCGATTTCTTTGGTGGTGTTTTTGTAGTCCGTATACCCATTCTTACCGAACCAAAAATCGTACTGAAACAGCAATAAAACCGCTATTAAAAGAGAAATAAATAAACGCATAAAAAACCGCTAAATCGAAAAAAAATTGCGCCTAGTTTACCTTGAATCGTATCAAAATGCGACATTGCCCGCCCGGTGCGGAATAATTTCTTAAAAATTGGGTTATATCGTAGTAAGATAAGGCAATTTTGACAGCCTGAGAGGTGAGACCATGAAACCCTATTTAATTGCGCCGTCCATTCTTTCCGCCGACCTTGCCCGCTTGGGTGAAGACGTGGAAAAGGTATTAAAGTGCGGTGGCGATGTGATTCATTTTGATGTGATGGATAACCATTATGTGCCGAATTTAACCTTCGGTCCCGCCGTGTGCAAAGCCTTACGCGATTACGGCATCACAGCACCCATTGATGTGCATTTGATGGTGAAACCGGTGGATCGCATTATTCCCGATTTCGCCAAAGCCGGCGCCAGCTACATTACTTTCCACCCCGAAGCATCCGAACATATCGACCGCACTTTACAGCTCATTCGCGACTGCGGTTGCAAATCCGGTTTGGTTTTCAACCCCGCCACGCCGTTAAGCTATTTGGATTATGTGATGGATAAAGTGGATATTATTCTGCTGATGTCGGTGAACCCGGGTTTTGGCGGACAATCTTTCATTCCGGCGACATTGGATAAACTCAAACAGGCGAGAAAACGCATTGATGACAGCGGCTTTGATATTCGTTTGGAAGTGGATGGCGGCGTGAAAGTCTCCAACATCGCCGAGGTGGCACGCGCCGGGGCGGATATGTTTGTTGCCGGTTCGGCGATTTTCGACCAGCCGGATTATCAAAAAGTCATTGATGAAATGCGTCAACAATTAGCCACAGTAGGGAAATAAGCATGACAGGACAATTTAAATTAATCGGTTTTGATTTGGACGGCACGCTGGTGGACAGCCTGCCGGATTTGACGTTATCGGTGAATTCGGCGTTGGCGGAATTCGATTTGCCGCAAGCGCCGGAAGCGTTGGTGCTGACCTGGATTGGCAATGGCGCGCAGATTTTAATCGCCCGCGCCTTGGAATGGGCGACGGCGCAATCGGGTAAAACTTTGACGGAAGCGCAGATTGCCACGCTAAAAGAACGTTTTAATGTGTTTTACGGCGAAAATATTTGTAACCGTAGCCGTTTATTTCCTAACGTCAAAGACACCCTGCAAAAACTCAAAGCCAAAGGCTACCGCTTGGCGGTGGTCACCAATAAACCGACCCAACACACCCGTCCCGTGTTAAAGGCGTTCGGCATTGAAGACTTGTTCGATGAAGTGCTGGGCGGTCAATCCTTACCGGCAATCAAACCGCATCCCGGTCCGTTGTTCTATTTATGTGGCAAATTCGGTTTGTATCCGAAACAAGTGTTGTTCGTGGGCGATTCCCGCAATGACATTATTGCCGCGCACAATGCCGGCTGCCCGGTGGTGGGATTAACCTACGGTTATAACTACAACATCCCGATTGCCGAATCCCACCCGGATTGGGTGTTTGAAGATTTTGCGGAATTGTTGACGATGGTTTAATGGATAGTCTGTTTTGACTGTAATTATCATTTTATCAACGTTATGATTCTCGCCTTCCCCTGTTTGCGGGGAGGGGGGGACGTATCACGTTTTGAGCGCCTGCTCTGCCGGCGACCCCGAAGAGGATAGCAAGTAAAGAATGAACTTGCGAATAACTTGTCCCGAAGAGACTGAAAGGAAAATACCTAAATTTTCGACCGCACTTTCCCCCCCCCTCAGCCTTCGGCAGCTCACCCCGTAAACGGGAGGGAGCCAAGATTGACACAACATATTAGAGAAAAAAATGATTCGATTTGCAAATGTGAGTAAAGCTTATTTGGGCGGGAAGCCTGCCCTGCAAGGGTTAAGCTTTCATTTACCGGCGGGCAGTATGACCTATCTGGTGGGGCATTCCGGCGCGGGGAAAAGTACCCTGTTAAAATTAATTATGGGCATGGAGCGCGCCAATGGCGGACAAATTTGGTTTAACGGGCACGACATCACCCGTTTATCTCGTCACGAAGTGCCGTTTTTGCGCCGTCAAATCGGCATGGTGCACCAGGATTACCGCTTATTGCCCGATCGTTCGGTATTGGATAACGTCGCTTTACCGTTGATTATTGCCGGGCAACATCCGAAAGATGCGAACAGTCGCGCCTTGGCGGCGTTAGATCGTGTGGGGTTGCGCGATCGAGCCAATCATTTGCCGGCGCATTTGTCCGGTGGGGAACAGCAACGCATTGATATTGCCCGCGCGGTGGTGCATAAGCCACAATTATTGTTGGCGGATGAACCGACCGGCAACTTGGATGGCGCCTTATCCTTAGAAATTTTCAATTTATTTGAAGAATTTAACCGCCTCGGCATGACGGTGTTAATCGCCACCCATGACATCGGCATCGTGCAACAAAAACCGAAACCTTGCTTAGTGCTTGAGCAAGGCTATTTACGCTAGGAGGTATCATGAATTCCGGTCGTATGCGTTTTCCTTCTGGCATGCAAAGTGCGTATGTGTTGCGCGCCGTGCTGGCGGATTTGTTGAAACGCAAGTTCGCCACATTGTTGACGGTGTTGGTGATTGCCGTATCGTTCACGATTCCTACCGTCAGTTATCTGCTTTGGAAAAACATTCACCACGCCACCACGCAGTTTTATCCAGAAAGCGAATTGACCGTGTATTTGCATAAAAATCTGTCGGAAGACGATGCCAATTTGGTGGTGGAGAAAATCCGTCAGCAAGAAGGCGTGGAGTCTCTTAATTACATTTCCCGTCAGGAAAGCCTGAATGAATTTCGCCATTGGTCGGGTTTTAGCGAAGAACTGGACGTATTGGACGACAACCCGCTGCCTGCCGTGGTGGTGATTAAGCCGACGAAGGCATTTAACGAATCGCAAAAACGTAACGAATTGCGCGCAACGTTAGATAAAATCAAAGGCGTGCAGGAAGTGCGGTTGGATAACGACTGGCTGGAAAAACTGACTGCGCTGACTTGGCTGGTGGCGCATGTGGCGATTTTCTGTACCGTACTCATGGCGCTCGCCGTTTTCTTAGTCATCGGCAACAGCATCCGCGCCGATGTGTACAGCAACCAAGCCAACATTGAAGTGATGAAACTGCTCGGCGCCACCGATCAATTCATCCTCCGCCCGTTCCTCTACACCGGCATGATTTACGCCGTGTTCGGCGGTCTGTTTGCCTGCATTTTCAGCAGCCTGACCATCGGCTACTTCACCGGCGCCGTGAAATACGTCACCGACATTTTCGCCGTCAGCTTCAATTTAAACGGCTTAGGCTTAGTAGAATTTTTATTCCTGCTGATCGTCTGCACCATCATGGGCTACATCGGCGCCTGGTTATCGGCAACGCGCTATATTCAGTTGTTGGATAAGAAAGGTTAAGGGATAAAAGTGCGGTCGTTTCTACAGGCGTTTTTTAACACAAAAAATAGCGATAGGATTTGCTGTCGGTGACGTCCTGATAAACGTAGCCCAGTTGTTCTAACGCCTGTTCAAGTTCGGCACCGTTGCCTTGTTATAACTGGAAGCCGGCAAGAATGTTGCCGCAATCCGCCCCGTGGGCGCGGTCGTGGAACAGGGAAATTTTCCAGCGGGTGCCGAGGGTTTCGAGGAATTTCAGCAATGCGCCTTTTTGTTCCGGGAATTCAAAGGTGTAAAGGCGTTCGCCATGGTCGGCGACCCATCCGCCCATTAAATAGCGTACATGAGTTTTGGCGATGTCATCGTCGGAAATATCTTCCACATCGAAGCTGTTTTGTGTGAGATCGACGATGATGTTCGCTTTTTCCGCTTCATCTAAGGTACGAACCCCGATGAACACCCCTTATTCAAAACTGGAAAAAATATCTCGTAAAACAACCAAGTTAAAGGATAAAAAACAGGAGCTTGCTTATCAGTTAGAGACTATGCAAGAAATGTGTTCCCGCTTGGATAAAGCACTGGAAGATTTTCGCGGTGAAGCTTTAACAACCTTTAGTAAAGGCGGTGCGCTTTATTCTGAACAATTATCGTTTTACAACTATCTGATTACAAATCGTTGGCAACCGGTACGCGTTACCTCCACGTCGTTTTATCACTTACTGGGGAATACCGATTTACATTTTGGCAAAGAAACCGGGCAAATTACTTTTAATGGTGAAAGCCGTTTCTTCCGCTGTCTTGAAATTAAAGATTATACGGAAGAAACCTGTGAGGGTTTTTTTGACGCATTAATGTATATCAATGCCGATTATGTCATTACACAATCTTTTCAGGCTATGCCAAGCAATGTTGCAAAAGAGAAGTTAGACAGACAGCAAAAACGCTTAAATTCCTCAAATGAGGCTGCCATTTCGCAAGTTGATAATTTAACTGTTGCATTGGATGATTTAGCAAGTGGTCGTTTATCCTTTGGTTATTATCATTTTGGCATGATGGTGTACGGTGATTCTATAAAAGATGTTACTGATAAAACCAATGAAATTATTGCGGTATTAAGTAGTTTAGGTTTGATTATTACATTGGCAAATACGGCGTTAAGCGCGTCTTATTTCGGTCAATTCCCGGCAAATTTTGCCTACCGTCCACGCCTGGCAATGTTAAGTTCAAGAAATTATGCGTCGCTAACTTCTTTACATAATTTTGCCTCCGGTAAACGCAACGGGAACCCTTGGGGAGACGCGGTAACGTTACTGAAAACGCCAAACGGTCAACCGTACTATTTTAATTTTCATCAAAGTGCACCCGGTGTTGATGACAGAGGCGAAAAACGGTTGGGGAATACCGCAGTATTCGGGCAAGCAGGTTCCGGTAAAACTATGTTGATGACGTTTCTCATGACACAACTGGATAAATTCAGACATACCTCTACTTTTTTACCAACCTCGGTAAAACGTGAATTGACAATGGTATATCTGGATAAAGATTACGGTGCGGAAGCCTGTATTCGTGCCATGGGCGGAAAATACATGCTGATCCGTAAAGGTGCGCCGACCGGTTTTAATCCGTTTATGTGTGAAAACACGCCGGAAAATCTGTCTTTCCTTTCCACGTTGATGAAAATGTTAGTTACGCGTAAAGGCAGAACGTTGTCATCCCTCGATGAAGAAGAATTATTCAAGGCGGTTAAATCGGTGATGGAATTTGATATGGAATACCGCAGTTATCCGATTTCACGCGTGATTGAACATTTGCCGGAAGGCTCAACTAAAGCCGAAAAAGAAAACTCCCTTGCCCGTCGTTTGAAAAACTGGGCGCAAGGTGGGGAATTCGGTTGGGTATTTGATAATCCTGCCGATACGTTAGATTTTACCGGGCATGCCGTATTTGGCATTGATGGTACGGAGTTTTTAGATGACCAGGATACTTGTAGTCCGCTTTCTTTCTACTTATTACACCGTATCGGAAAATTATTAGATGGTCGTCGTTTGATCATTTTTATGGATGAATTCTGGAAATGGTTAAAAGATGAAGCGTTTTCCGACTTTGCCTATAACAAATTAAAAGTTATTCGGAAAGAAGATGGAATTGTCATACCGATGACCCAAAGTATGGATGAAGTGTTGAAAAGCCCAATTTCCCGCGCGGTAGTTGAGCAATGTGAAACAACCATTTGTTTACCTAACCCGATTGCCCGCAAAGTGGATTATGTGGATGGTTTTGGAATCAGCGAAAAACAATTTGAAATTATCCGTGAATTACAACCGGATTCCCGTACTTTCTTAGTGCGTAAAGGGCTCGAAACTGCTTTAGCTAAGTTAGATTTAAGCGGTTTAGGTCGTGAAAACTTAAAAATTCTGTCAACCAGTAAGGATAACGCAGAAATCCTACATCAAATTATCGATGAAGTTGGCGAAGCCGCTAATGACTGGATTCCTATTTATAAACAACGTTGTGTATAAGGAGAACGTGATGAAAATGTTTAAAAAACTCACTTTAGTTGCCGTTTTGTCTCTGCCGGTATTGGTGCAAGCCGGAATTCCGGTTGTTGATGCCGCAGCTGCCGGTCAACGTCAAATGAGCATGCTTCAAACGGTGCAACAATGGGCAAAAGAGGCTAAACAGTGGACGGATACAGTTTCGCATTATAAAAATGAGCTGAAAGCGTATGCCGACCAATTAGCCTCACAAACCGGTATTCGTGATGTACAAGCCTTTATTGGTGAAGCGCATAGTTTATATGGTGAAATAAATGGCTTAAAATCTGAGTTTACCCCGGTTATTAATTTGGTTTCCGGTGGAAAAGACGCATTAAGCGCGAATGCTAAAAGCCTGTTTGAAAAATACAACCTTTTTGACCGTTGTAAGAATTTACGTCAAGGTGAAATTACTTCCTGTGAAGCAAATATTGTTTCCACTGTGGAAAGCATGAGCTTCTTAGATTCGTTTGAAAGTAACGTCAATAGTAAATTGAAAACTATTGATAAACTCGCTAAACGGATGACAAAATCTCAAGACGTCAAAGAAAGCCAGGACTTAAAAAATGCAATGGACGTGCAGTTGGCCGCATTGCAATCACAAAAAGTCCAGTTGGATTTATTCAACGCACGGCAAACGGAATACCGACGCTTAATGAATGAGCAACAAAAACAGTTAGCGTCTCAACGTCGCTCAAACGTTAAGGGCGTTATATTCAATTAATACGGAGTAAAAGATGAAAAAACTTTTTATCGCATTATTTATATTAACTTTAAGTGCTTGTTCAGAAGAAGTTAAAAGTGTGGAGTATTACAAAGAACATACGACTGAACGTCAAAAAATGTTAGAAGAATGTGAGAAAAAGGCGGAGCCATTAATGGCAAACTCCAATTGTAGTAATGCAAATAAAGC
>NZ_AQUU01000003.1 GCF_000372365.1 Aggregatibacter actinomycetemcomitans DSM 8324
CCAACAGCCAACAGCCAACAGCCAACAGCCAACAGCCAACAGCCAACAGCCAACAGCCAAATTATATTTACAGATGAAATAGAAACAAGATCTGGGTATATACTTGATTATATATCAGGCAACTATGTTAGAAGTACACCTGAAGAAGTGCAAGCCACTCAACCGTTTTCTCAAATTCTAGTAAATGACTATAAATATCTTAAAAGTCAAATTATCACTCGCCCACAGTTTTTTGTAAAAAAATCTCCTTCTGATACAAGTGGTAGCTTTCCTGTTGATATTGCTGTATTTAAGACATCAGAAAAGAAAGAAAATGAACTATATATCGTTGTTGAATGTAAAAAATCAAATGAAAGAGATGGGCTTTCTCAATTAAAAGATTATTTAACATTGTCTTCCGCTGAACTAGGTGTTTGGTACAATGGCTCTGATACTCCAATTTATTTACAAAAAATAGTAACTGAAAATGGACTTTCATTTAAGAAGATTCCTAATATACCTAAGAATGGGGAGCGTATTGAAGATATTGGATTATACAAAAGAAAAGATTTAATTGTTCCACATAATCTAAAATCTATTTTTAGCACATTAAGAAATCATTTAGCTGGTAATGCAGTAGGTACTACTAGAGATGAAGAACTAGCAAAGCAACTCATCAATATTATATTTGCTAAAATTTATGATGAAAAATTTACCTCTCCTGATGATGTTGTTAAATTTAGAGCAGGAGTTAATGAAGCAGAGGAAGACGTATCAAATAGAATTAATGAACTATTTTGTGCAGTAAAGACAAAATACAAAGAAGTTATCGATATTAATGATAAGATTAATTTAGATGACCACTCACTATACTATGTAGTTGGACAACTTCAAAATTATTGTTTAATTGATGCGGAGCGAGATGCGATTGCAGATGCATTTGAAACTTTCATTGGATATGCCTTGAAAGGTCCTCAAGGGCAATTTTTTACACCAAGAAATGTAATAAAACTAATGGTAAATATTCTTAATCAAGGTGTGGATGAGAAAATTATTGACCCTGCTTGTGGCTCTGGTGGTTTTATTGTTGAATCATTACGTCATATTTGGGCTATTTGGGACAAAGATGCGCAACGCTTAAAATGGAATAATTTGGCTTTACAAGAAGAAAAACAAAAAGCAGCTATGAGTTTAATTCATGGAATAGAAAAAGATTCTTTACTAGCCAAAGTATCAAAAGCTTATATGGCTATTTTAGGTGATGGTAAAGGTGGTATTTTTTGTGAAGATAGTCTTGAATTGCCTACTCATTGGGATACAAAAACACAACAAAGTATTCATATAAATTCTTTTAATTGTTTATTAGCCAATCCTCCTTTTGGTAAGGATATCAAGATCACAGGAAAAGAAAAATTAGCCCAATATAAACTTGCTAAGAAGTGGAAGAAAGATGGTGATAAATATATTGAGACTAATAAATCCAATTCAGAAATGCCTCCTCAAATACTTTTTATTGAACGATGTTTAGATTTGCTTACTGATGGAGGTAGAATGGGGATAATTATTCCTGAGACATATTTTCATGCTCCAAGATCCCAATATGTAATGGAATTTATGGCGAAGCATAACATTTTTTGTTTAATAGATTTGCCACATAATACATTTAGACCACATAACAATGCAAAATGCGTTGTTGTTTTTTTAGAAAAAAATAGAAAACAACAAGAAAAGATTCTAATGTGTGTTGCTGAAGAAATGGGGCATGATCATCAGGGTAAAGAGATATTTAGATGGGATTATGACCAAAATAAATCAACAAGTATATTATGGGATGATATTGAATCTATTAATAAAGAAATTTACGATTTAAAACAAAATTCAATAAAAGAAAATTGGACATCATCATTATCAAATAATGATCTTTCAAATAAAAAATATTCTTTTTTAGTAGATTCAAATCTTGTTAGTAACACTAAAGTCTATGTACCACGCTATTATTGGCAGGAAAAAACAAAAGAATTAAGGATAACAGCTAGCAAGTCTGGAGCTTCACTAATTTCAATTCAGGAGCTTATATCTTCAAAAGCAATCCATTTTTTTGATGGACACGGCTCACCAGAGTCGGAGAATAAAGGCAAAGGAGATGTACCGTATATAAGAGTTAAAGATATTGTAAATTGGGAAGTTTATAAAGATCCAACATCAAGGATTCCGTATAATACATATCAAGAAATTTTTTCCCCGAAAAAAGCATTAAAAGAGTGCGATATTTTATATGTAAGAAGAGGAAGCTATCGTATTGGAAGTGTAGCAATGGTATCTCCATTTGATACAGAAGTTCTTTTAACGCGTGAAATTCTTGTTCTGAGAATTGATCCAAATAATAAATATGGTATTACTCCGTATTACTTACTATATTTATTAAGTCATTTGATAACACAGGAACAAGCTAAAAATAAAATACTTATTGAAACGACACTACCTAATATTGCAGACCGTTGGAAAGAGCTTTTACTGCCTATTCACAATGATAAAGAAAAAATCTTAGAAATATCTAATAAGATTAAAAATGCAATGGATAAAAAGTGGCAAGCTGTTGCTCAGATCCAAGAGGTGGCTAAAGAATTAGGGAATTTAACTACTTAGATGGGATTTTATTTATAAAAAGCTTTAATTTATTCAATATACAGAACTAAATATCAAGTTTATTTAAAATATCTGTGTTACACAAATTGTGTGATAAACTCTAGTTCTAATTAAAGCAACTCATAAATGGGTTGCTTTTTATTTGACTAAAAATCAGGTTAAATATATATTGAACCATCATTCTTAAAAGGGAAAAATCCCACCAAGAATGACTACAATTTGCCAACGAACCATTATTTTAAGCCTACATTTCCTTACTGGAAGCAAGATGAACCAATACTGGCAAGGGAATCACCGTCAAGGTGAGTTAATCGGAATGGAAGCCTTTGCCCCCGAAGAAATTTCACAAAACTACTTCAAGCGACTAGAAGAACAAATGAAGTACGATGAAATGCTGTTAGCAGCGTAGCTTTCAAAATATTTAGAGACATTTCATCAGATTTAAATAGAAAAGGATAACTAGCTTACCTAAATGACGGTCGAGCGGATTCGTTACGCCTAAACAACAGAAAATAGAGAATTTAAGTGAAAAATTGCGTAGAATTTCAGGAAAAATAAATGCCTTTCGCAAGATCATCTCGGAAAGGCACTTAATTTGGAATGCGGTTTTAGTCAATTTTCGGACTTTGTGCAACTGCTACATAATACCGAAAATGTTTTTTAAATCCACCGCACTTTTCTCTTGGAAGAACGCATTATTTGATGGCGATCATCGAACCGAAATTAAAGCACTGGAACCACAGTTCCACATGGGAAAATCCCACATTTTTTAACCGCACTTTATGGGTTTCAATACTGTCCGTACGCATAACCTTTTCCAAGGCAGTGCGTTTCTGGCTCACTTCTAATTCACTGTAGCCGTTGGCACGTTTGAATTGGTGGTGCAGGTCGATCAGCAATTCGTCAATTTTCCCATCTTCAAAACGGAATTTTTCCGATAGCACCAACACGCCATTGGGATTTAATCCTTGATAAATTTTCTCCAGTAACGCAATGCGATCCTGCGGCAGTAAAAATTGCAGGGTGAAATTTAAAATCACCATGGATGCGTTTTTGATCCCAATATGACGAATGTCATCACATAAAATTTCCACCGGGATGTTGCTGTGATAGGCGGCGATATGCTGACGACAGCGTTCCACCATCGGTTGGGAATTATCCACACCGATGATTTTCACATTTTTGCATTGAATATGACGACGGGCGGATAAGGTTGCTGCGCCACGGGAGCAGCCCAGATCGTAAACGTTACTGTCGGCACTGACAAAGCGTTCGGCAATCATACCGATAGCGGTGATGATGTTGGAGTAGCCCGGCACGGAGCGTTGGATCATGTCGGGGAAAACTTCCGCAACACTTTCATCGAAAGTAAAATCACCCAATTTTTCAATAGGGACGGAGAAAATGGTGTCTTTGTTCATGAGAGTAAATAAAAAATTACATGATTTAAAAATAACTATTTTATGGTGTTCTAGATATAGAATGTATAGATTTAGATATTATGATTTTCTTTAAACAAGCATTTCATCGCCTTTTCTTCTTGCATAATACGGATAGCTAAGATGATCATGTATAAAGGTAATATAAACATGGCAGTTAGTTTAGCTTGGCATAGTAAGCTTAAACCAATTAATTCGGGAATGATATTCAGAAAATAATTAGGATGTCTAAAATATTTGAATATAAATGAAGTATTTATCTTATGATTAGGCAAGATGTAAACTTTTACAGTCCAAATTTCTTTTAGTTGATAGATTACGTAAAACAGCATTATAAGAGAGAAAATCAAGATTATTAATCCAATCTGAGATTCTTTATTAAAAATAACTTGATTGTAATTGGCTTCAGTAATACATGAAAGATAGAATAAAATATGTACTACTGATAAGGCAATTGAATTTTTCTTTCCATATTGTATGGCGCCTTTTTTTAGTAAATTTTTTTCATTTCTGATTGAAATAGATAAAGTATAAAATCGTAATAATAGAGCTAACGCAAAGAAAATGTTAATAAGTAACATAAAGGCTATCCTTTTTAAGTGATATGTCTTGTGATAACAAAGGGTTATGTTTATTTTATCGTTCTATGAGTACAACTCATGTAAGAAGCTGATAATGACTATAGTATAATATCTCTTGTAATAAGAAATATAATTTTTATTGATAGGTATTTTAAGTTACTATATTTTTTCGCATACTACATAGATTTATCAAAATGAGGTATAAAAATGATGCGTTCACATTATTGCGGTGCGTTAAATCGTACCAATATTGGCCAAGAGATAACCTTAAGCGGATGGGTTCATCGTCGCCGTGATTTAGGCGGTTTAATTTTTATTGATATGCGCGATCGTGAAGGCATCGTGCAAGTGTGTTTTGATCCGAAATATCAAAAAGCCTTAACCGCCGCTGCGGGTTTGCGTAACGAATTTTGTATTCAAATTCAAGGCGAAGTCATTGCCCGTCCGGATAATCAAATCAACAAAAATATGGCGACCGGTGAAGTGGAAGTGTTGGCAAAAGTGTTGAAAATTTACAATGCTTCCGATGTGTTACCGCTCGATTTCAACCAAAACAATACTGAAGAACAACGCCTAAAATATCGTTATTTGGATTTACGTCGCCCTGAAATGGCGCAGCATTTGAAAACCCGCGCGAAAATCACTGGTTTTGTGCGCCGCTTTATGGACGACAACGGTTTCTTGGATATTGAAACGCCGATGCTCACTAAAGCCACCCCGGAAGGCGCACGCGACTATCTTGTGCCAAGCCGTGTGCATAAAGGCAAATTCTACGCGCTTCCGCAATCACCGCAGCTTTTCAAACAGCTTTTGATGATGTCCGGTTTTGATCGTTATTATCAAATCGTGAAATGCTTCCGCGATGAAGATTTACGCGCGGATCGTCAGCCGGAATTCACGCAGATTGATGTGGAAACTTCGTTCTTAACCGCGCCGGAGGTACGTGAAATCATGGAACGTATGGTGCACGGTTTATGGCAGCATACTTTAGGTGTCGATTTGGGTAAATTCCCGGTGATAACCTGGCAAGAAGCGATGCGCCGTTTTGGTTCCGATAAACCGGATTTGCGCAATCCGTTAGAACTGGTGGACGTGGCAGATATTGTCAAAAACGTAGATTTCAAGATATTCCAAGGTCCGGCAAATGACCCGAATGGTCGTGTCACCTTAATTCGTGTGCCGCAGGGGAATGAAATCACCCGTAAACAAATTGATGAATATACCCAATTTGTCGGCATTTATGGTGCTAAAGGCTTGGCTTGGTTAAAAGTGAATGACGTAAACGCCGGTCTTGAAGGCGTCCAAAGCCCTATTGCAAAATTCTTAAATGAAGACGTGCTAAAAGCCTTGTTTGAACGCGTGGGCGCGCAAACTGGCGATATTTTATTCTTCGGTGCCGACAAATGGCAAACCGCCACAGATTCAATGGGCGCGTTACGTTTGAAATTAGGACGCGATCTCGGTTTAACCCGTTTAGATGAATGGCAACCGCTTTGGGTTATTGATTTTCCCATGTTTGAACGTGATGATGAAGGCTGCTTGGCGGCAATGCACCACCCATTCACCTCGCCAAAAGATTTCACACCTGAACAATTAGAAGCGGATCCGACAAGTGCGGTCGCCAATGCTTACGATATGGTCATCAATGGTTATGAAGTGGGTGGCGGTTCCGTGCGTATTTTTGATCCGAAAATGCAACAAACCGTGTTCCGCATTCTCGGTATTGACGAAGAACAACAACGCGAAAAATTCGGCTTCTTATTAGATGCGTTAAAATTCGGCACACCACCGCATGCCGGTCTTGCGTTCGGTTTAGACCGTTTGACTATGTTATTAACCGGCACGGAAAACATTCGCGACGTGATCGCCTTCCCGAAAACCACTGCAGCGGCGTGCTTAATGACGGAAGCGCCAAGTGTGGCAAATCCGCAGGCGTTGTCGGAATTAAGCATTCAAGTGGTAAAGACCAATAAAGCGGAGGGGTGATTTAATATAGAACAAACTTATCGAGAAATGTTACTACACCCTATATAAATCGGTAAATTTGTTTATATCACGCTTCTGCTGATTGGTTTTTTGTAAAGAAAGTGGGGCAGGGTGCGTTGGCATACATAAAAGTGCGGTAAAAAACATCGGCGTTTTTGACCGCACTTTTTTCATCAGAAAAATTTTATTCTCTGAGATAAATCGATTTTTTGGTATTATTGCCGGTTATTTATTTTTTATCTTAATATTATTTCCTGAAATTATTAAATAATCAGAGTTTTATTCTGCTATTTTCTCTGAGGTAGAATTTTATTTTCTTTACTCAATTGTTAAATTCTATTATAAATGGTTTCCATTGCATTTTTATGGTCAATTTATAAGAGGATATTTTATGAGTGAAGTTTCAAATCTGGTAGAAAAATCCACTTGGGCGAGTAAATTTTCTGCCTTAGGTCCGGGCATTGTCATGGCGTCAGCTGCTGTCGGTGGTTCGCATATTATCGCTTCAACCCAAGCCGGTGCAATTTATGGTTGGGAGTTGGTGAGCATTGTTATCCTGGTTAATTTATTCAAATATCCTTTTTTCCGATTTGGTGTGCAATATATCTTGGATACGGGCAATACCTTGTTGGAAGGGTATCGCCAAAAAGGGCGTTTCTATTTGTGGTTATTTCTTATTTTAAATGTCTTTGCAACAGTCGTTAATACGGCAGCGGTGGGGTTATTAACTGCTGCGATTCTGATATTTATTACACCAATCCCTTTGCCAATGCCGGTGTTAAGTTCATTAGTCATTGTTATTACAACAGGGATTCTATTGTTAGGTAAATATCGTCTTTTAGACAGATTATCAAAAATCATCATGATTGCTTTAACCGTCACGACGGTGAGTGCAGTGGTGATTGCCGTTATGCGTAACGGAATGCAAGGCGTCGCACCGGCAGATTTTGTTGCGCCTTCGCCATGGGAATTGAGCAAATTAGCATTCTTAGTTGCACTCATGGGCTGGATGCCTGCCCCGATTGAAATCTCGGCGATTAATTCCATGTGGGTGGTTGCTAAACGTCGTTTGACCAAAGTGTCTTATCAGGACGGTTTGTTTGACTTTAACGTGGGGTATATCGGCACGGCGATTTTAGCGGTGGTGTTCCTGGCACTAGGCGCCTTAGTGCAATTTGGTTTGCCTGAAACCGTTGAAATGGTCGGCGGAAAATATATTGCACAACTTATTAATATGTATGCAAGCACCATCGGTGAATGGGCGCGTTTACTGATCGCAGTGATCGCCTTTATGTGCATGTTCGGCACAACTATCACCGTGATTGACGGTTATTCCCGCACTAACGTGGAATCTTTGCGTTTATTGCTCGGTAAACATGAGTGTTCGGTCAGAACCTTAAACATTTCCATGGTTTTGGCGGCGTTATCCGGTTTGGTGATTATTTTCTGTTTTAATAACGCTGTGGGTCCGATGCTCAAATTCGCAATGATCGCCTCGTTTGTTTCTGCCCCGGTTTTTGCCTGGCTAAATTTATCCTTAACCAAGAAGTCTAAGCACAGCGTGAAAGGCGGGTTATTGTGGTTGTCTTTTATTGGATTATTCTATTTAACCGCATTCGCTGCGTTATTCATCGCTCAACAAGCAGGCTGGCTAAGTTAAAAAACAAGGTAGAAGATTACTGCACTTTATTACCGTAAAGTGCGGTAATTTTTTTGAAAGTTTTTTAAAGGCAAGGTATTATGCCATTCATTTCCAATAACACGAATGACCATATTGAAATACAAAAGTAATGAGTCGGTTCTGGTTGTGATCTCCGCCCAAAATAGTGGCAGGGTATTAATGCTGCAACGCTGCGATGATCCTGATTTCTGGCAGTCTGTAACGGGATCTCTGGAAGAAAATGAAACACCGCGACAAGCCGCAATTCGTGAGTTATGGGAAGAAATCGGGTTAAAAACGCCGTCAAAAACAACCGCACTTTTTGATTGCAACGAAAGCATAGCGTTTGAAATTTTCCCGCATTTCCGCTATAAATACGCACCGAATATCACCCATTGTCGCGAACATTGGTTTTTATTGGCGGTTGAGCAGGAATTTACCCCTAAATTAACGGAACATTTAGCGTTTCAATGGGTACCTGCCGAACAAGCTGCTGAAATGACAAAGTCGCCGAATAATGCGGAAGCAATAAAAAAATATTTATTGAAATAAGCCGAATTTAAATAAATTGAGAAGGAATACAAAATGGCAGGCCATAGTAAGTGGGCAAATATTAAACACCGTAAAGCGGCACAAGATGCTCAGCGCGGGAAAATTTTTACCAAATTAATTCGTGAATTGGTGACTGCCGCTAAAATCGGTGGCGGTGATGTTAGTTCTAACCCGCGTCTGCGTGCGGCGGTAGATAAAGCATTAAGCAATAATATGACCCGTGATACCATTAACCGTGCGATTGAGCGCGGCGTCGGCGGTGGCGATGATACCAACATGGAAACCCGCGTGTATGAAGGTTACGGTCCGGGCGGTGCGGCAGTGATGGTGGAATGTTTAAGCGATAACGCCAATCGCACTATTTCCCAAGTGCGCCCGAGTTTTACCAAATGTGGCGGTAACTTAGGCACCGAGGGTTCCGTGGGCTATTTGTTTAGTAAAAAAGGCTTGATTTTAGTGAATCAGGCGGATGAAGACGCTTTGATGGAAGCAGCAATTGAAGGCGGCGCAGACGATGTTCAGCCACAAGAAGACGGTTCCTTCGAAATTTATACCGCTTGGGAAGATTTGGGTTCTGTACGTGATGCCATTGAAGCGGCAGGGTTTAACGTTGAAAACGCGGAAGTGACAATGATTCCTTCCACTACAGTAGATTTGGATGCAGAAACTGCGCCGAAGCTACTACGTTTAATCGATATGTTAGAAGACTGTGATGATGTACAAAACGTATATCATAACGGTGAAATTAGTGATGAAATCGCAGCAATGCTATAAGGAGCATATATATGAAATTAGTAAAAACATTATCTGCTGTTGCAGTCATTGCGGTACTGTCCGCGTGTTCTGCTTCTAAGAAAGAACCACAACCGGTTAAATCGGAGAAAACTGTGGTTTATTCTTGTAACAAAAGAACCGTTACCGTGACTTACCAATTTGAAAACCAAGAAGCCACTGAAGCGAAAGTTGTGATGCGCAAAAAGGTGATTGCGGAATCTCTTCCGGTGAGTAACGTCGATAAAGATTTCCCTTCATTTATTTCCGACAAATACATCTGGAGCGTTGACAGCGGGTTTTCATTAAATACGGCAACAGCAACCGATGGCGTAATGTTGACTCAACGCGGTAAGAAAGTGGATAGAATCTTGGCTAAAAATTGTAAAGTCAATGCAAAAGCCACAGCAAGAGCTAACCAATAGTTTTTAATTTGAGGTAAAACGGGTAGAGGATTTCTACCCGTTTGTTTATGAGTTCATGAGCATTATTTTAGGCATTGACCCCGGTTCCCGTGTCACCGGTTATGGTGTGATTCGGCAAAACGGACGGCATTTGGAATATCTTGGCAGCGGCGCAATTCGCACCCAAGTAGAAGATTTGCCTACGCGCTTAAAGCGTATTTATGCCAGTGTAACGGAAATTATCACGCAATTTCAGCCTGATATGTTTGCCATTGAGCAAGTTTTTATGGCGAAAAATGCCGATTCGGCATTAAAACTGGGACAAGCCCGCGGTACGGCAATTGTGGCGGCGGTGAATCATAATTTGCCGGTATTTGAATATGCGGCACGCTTAATCAAGCAAACGGTGGTCGGTATCGGTTCTGCGGATAAAGTTCAAGTGCAGGAGATGGTCACCCGCATTCTTAAACTTTCCGATAAACCGCAAGCCGATGCGGCAGATGCCTTGGCGATCGCCATTACGCATGCCCATTCCATACAGCATTCTTTCCATGTGGCAAGTTCGGCCGGTCAAAACGAAACGCAGGAAAAACTGACCGCACTTTTACGCACTCGATACAGCCGAGGACGCTTTCACTTAAAAATTTAACTGGATAAATATCCAGTTTTATTTTATGCTACGCACAATTTTTTATTCATCACTAGGATTCTTATGATTGGTCATCTCACCGGTATTTTAATGGAAAAACAGCCGCCGGAAATTTTGTTGGATGTGCAAGGTATCGGCTATGAGCTACTGCTGCCGATGACAAGTTTTTATAACTTGCCGGAAGTAGGCAAACAAACTTGTTTATTTACTCATCTGGTGGTACGTGAGGATGCCCATTTGTTGTTTGGATTTGCTCAAAAAGCCGACCGCACTTTATTCCGCGAACTGATAAAAACCAATGGTGTCGGGCCCAAATTGGCGCTGGCAATTTTATCGGCCATGTCGGTAGATGAATTTGCTTATGCTATTGAACGCGAGGAACTCTCCCGTTTGGTAAAAATTCCCGGTATCGGCAAGAAAACCGCCGAACGGTTATTGGTGGAGTTAAAAGGTAAATTTAAAGAAGTAAAAACAAACGACTTCTTCGTGCAGGCGGATCATTTACCTCGTTTTAGTACGGAAATATCGGCGACGGTTGAACCGTCCAACGAAGCGGTAGCGGCGCTCGTGGCATTAGGTTATAAACCGTTAGACGCGGAAAAAATGGTGAAGAAAGTTTCCAAACCTGAACTTTCCAGCGAACAGATCATTCGTGAAGCTCTGAAAGCGGCATTATAATTCGGATAATGAAAATGATTGAAGCAGACAGAATTATCAGTGCGACGGCAAAATTAGACGAGGATGTTATCGATCGTGCCATTCGCCCGAAATTGCTGGCGGATTATGTGGGGCAACCGCAGGTATGCGAGCAAATGGAGATTTTCATCAAGGCGGCAAAATTGCGTCAGGATGCGTTGGATCATTTGCTGATTTTTGGCCCGCCGGGTTTGGGAAAAACCACCTTGGCAAATATTGTTGCCAATGAAATGGGCGTAAATATTCGCACTACGTCAGGCCCCGTGCTGGAAAAAGCGGGGGATTTGGCGGCAATGTTGACCAATCTGGAGCCTCATGATGTGTTGTTTATTGATGAAATTCATCGTCTTTCTCCGGCGATTGAAGAAGTGCTTTATCCGGCAATGGAAGATTATCAGCTTGATATTATGATTGGCGAAGGGCCGGCAGCGCGTTCTATTAAATTGGATTTACCTCCTTTTACGCTTATCGGTGCAACCACCCGTGCGGGCTCTTTAACCTCTCCGTTGCGCGATCGTTTTGGTATTGTGCAGCGTTTGGAATTTTATTCCGTGTCGGATTTAACTTCTATTGTGTCCAGAAGTGCGGTCTGTTTACAGCTTAAAATTAACGATACAGCAGCTTATGAAATCGCCCGCCGTTCTCGCGGCACGCCACGGATTGCCAATCGGTTATTACGTCGGGTGCGTGATTATGCTGATGTGCGTAACAATGGCATGATTAGTGAAGAGATTGCTAAAGCAGCGCTATCCATGCTGGATATTGATGATGCGGGGTTTGACTACTTAGACAGAAAATTGCTTACGGCAGTTTTGGAGCGCTTTGACGGTGGTCCGGTCGGTTTGGATAATTTGGCGGCGGCAATTGGGGAAGAGCGGGATACCATTGAAGACGTATTGGAACCATACTTAATTCAACAGGGTTTTTTACAGCGAACCTCAAGGGGGCGAATTGCTACACTCACCACATATCGCCATTTTGGTATTGAGAAAATTACTCGCGAAGATTAAACGAAAAGAAGGCTTATTGGATTCCAATAAGCCTTTAGCGTGAATGGGGTAGATTACTGTTGCTGTTGTTTCATGCTGGTGAGTTTAGCTAATGCCACATTACAACTTTTGATTTGTGTTGCCAATTCCATTTCCAAGATTTGCTTTTTGCTTTGATTTAACTTACTCCTGATTTTATTTACTTGGGTATGTGTACCGGGCTGTCTTTCCGCTTCGGCAATTAAATTTTCGGCTTCACTAAATAAATCTTTGCACTGCTTTGGCATTTCTACTGCTTTTTTATCGTTTTGAGCAGCATTTGCAACGTTGTTGACAGTGATTGCCATGCAAAGTGCGGTTAGAATTCCGGTTATTTTGTTTGTCATCTGAGAGACCTACGTTTGTTAAGTTGGAAGAAATCAATAAAACTGAGCGAGAAGTTATCAGAATTTATGTGTGATGTCTAGTTTTTAATCTCAACTGTTAGAACTGAATCATACCGGGTCAAGGGCGCTATGCTTTGTGTTGCAAAGATGTTATTGAAATTTATAATTTGATCTTGAGCAAAATAGTAAAAAACACCTATGTTTGATTATTTTTGATTTATATCTAAAAATGTGATCAGCTTGGCATAATTTTCTATTTTTTATCCTTACGTTTAATAGTAGAATATGCCACCTGTTTGGATTATCTATGTAATAATCGACTCCGACAACTGCAAGTGGCAGTCATTATAATAAGGTAATCCTAAATTAAAGATTCAAAGATTTTTGAGTTTCTGGGGTGATTACGAAGTAATCATAATTTAAGGACTTGTAGCATTTACAAGGAGTCGAGATGTTAGACGTTGTTGAACTCTCAAGACTGCAGTTTGCTTTGACTGCATTATATCACTTCATATTTGTGCCATTAACGTTAGGGATGACTTTTCTGTTGGCTATCATGGAAACACTTTATGTCGTCACAAATAAAGAAGTTTATAAAGATATGACCAAATTCTGGGGTAAGTTATTTGGTATTAACTTTGCGCTGGGCGTAACCACCGGCGTTACAATGGAATTTGAATTCGGCACTAACTGGTCATATTATTCTCATTATGTGGGAGATATTTTCGGCGCACCTCTTGCCATTGAAGCGTTGTTAGCCTTTTTCTTGGAATCTACTTTTGTCGGCCTTTTCTTTTTTGGATGGGATCGTTTAAGTAAAGGTAAACACCTTTTGGCAACTTACTGTGTTGCGTTCGGTTCAAATCTTTCCGCCATGTGGATTCTAGTGGCAAACGGCTGGATGCAATCTCCGGTCGGTTCCGAATTTAACTTTGAAACCATGCGGATGGAAATGACCAGTTTCATGGATTTGTGGTTGAATCCGATTGCGCAAAGTAAATTCTTACACACTTTATCCGCCGGTTATGTTTCCGCTGCATTCTTTGTATTAGCAATCAGCTCTTACTATTTACTGAAAGGTCGCGATATTGGTTTTGCCAAACGTTCGTTCTCTGTTGCTTCTACTTTCGGTATTATCTCTGTGGTTTCCTTGTTAATCATGGGGGACGAATCCGGTTATGAAATCGGCTACGCACAGCCGACTAAGTTGGCTGCAATGGAAGGCGAATGGCATACCCAGCCGGCTCCGGCAGCCTGGAATATGATTATTGTTCCAAATCAAGCAGAGCAGAAAAATGATTTCTCCTTGCAAATTCCATATATAGCAGGGGTTATTGTTACCCGTTCATTTGACAAACAATTCAGTGGTTTGATCGATTTGCAAGAACGTAATCTTGAACGTGTGCGTAGTGGTATCCAGGCCTATGCCTTATTGCAACAACTGAGAGAGGAGAAAAAGGCAAATGGTCAGGCAAGTGAAGAAACAAAAGCGAAATTTGATAAAGTACAAAAAGATTTAGGTTTCGGCTTATTGTTAAAACGTTATACCGATAACGTGGTTGATGCTACTGAAGAACAAATTAAACAGGCAGCAGCAGATACAATTCCTAAAGTAGCACCGACATTCTGGTCTTTCCGTGTGATGATGGCTACCGGTGGTGCGATTTTACTGCTAATGCTGCTTGCCTTTGTACAAAATGTTCGTAAAACCGTAGGCAGTCGTCCGTTATTATTAAAAGCATTATTGTGGGGGTTGCCACTGCCGTGGATTGGTATTGAGTGCGGTTGGTTTTTGGCGGAATATGGTCGTCAACCTTGGGCGATTTATGAAGTATTGCCGGTAGGTGTTTCTGCTTCCAAGCTTGCGCCGGGTGATTTGTGGTTCTCTATCGGTTTGATTTGTGCGTTATATACCTTATTCCTCGTCGTAGAAATGTACTTAACGTTTAAATACGGAAGATTAGGTCCAAGTGCATTAAAAACCGGCCGTTATTATTTCGAACAATCCTCTAAATAGGCAGGAGCTTAACTATGTTTGATTATGAATTTCTACGTTTTGTATGGTGGATCCTAGTTTGCGTATTGCTTATTGGATTTGCCGTTACCGATGGTTTTGATATGGGCGTTTTAAGCCTATTACCTTTTACCGGTAAAAAAGAAGTTGAAAAGCGTATTATGATTAATACTATCGCGCCGCACTGGGATGGTAACCAAGTTTGGTTGCTAACTGCCGGTGGAGCAATGTTTGCTGCATGGCCGTTAGTCTATGCAACCTCATTCTCTGGTTTCTTTATTGCGATGATTTTAGTGTTAGCCGCCTTATTTTTCCGTCCTGTCGGTTTTGAATATCGTGCCAAAATTGATAATCCAACCTGGCGTAAGGCATGGGATTGGGGGTTGTTTATCGGTGGATTTGTTCCGTCCTTGGTATTCGGTGTAGCATTTGGTAACTTATTACAGGGTGTTCCGTTTGAATTCAATGAGTTACAACAGGTGCAATACACCGGTACATTCTTTGGGTTGTTAAATCCGTTTGCATTGCTTTGTGGTGTAATCAGTTTGGCAATGTTAACCACCCATGGTGCGAACTGGCTGCAAATGAAAACCACGTCAGAATTGCGTGCACGCGCTTGCGTGATTTCTCAGGTGGGTGCAACCGTGACATTAATCGCCTTTGTGTTGGCAGGTGTATGGTTATCTTTCAAAGATGGTTTTGTTGTCACCAGTGTGATTGATCACAACGCGCCTTCCAATCCGATTGGTAAAGAAGTGGCAGTACAAGCCGGTGCCTGGTTTAACAACTATAAAGAAATGCCGATTTTATGGTTATTCCCGGTATTGGCTGTAGGGGGAGCATTGCTTAACGCAATATTCTCGAAAGCAAATCGTTGTGGTTTTGCCTTCTTGTTCTCATCATTAACCATGGCCGGTGTGATTTTAACCGCTGCAATTGCTATGTTCCCATTTGTGATGCCATCCATTTCTCATCCGGAAATGAGTTTATTAATGTGGGATGCTACTTCAAGTAAATTAACCTTAACATTAATGTTCTTCTTGTCATTAATTTTTGTGGTGATTCTGCTTTCTTATACCATTTGGGCCTATTACAAAATGTTTGGTCGCATTGATAGCAGTTTCATTGAAGAAAACAAAAACTCACTATATTAAGGAGAAAGATTATGTTCTATGTTATCTGGGTATTTGGTGTTTTGTTAGCCATTATGCTAAGTGTGGTTGTGACCATTAGTATTGAAAAGACAGGTAAATTTGACGAGTAATTGAATGATTAACTCATTGTACCAATCAGTAAATAAGGGTTCGTTTCGAACCCTTTCATTTATTTTAGCTCTAATACTCACGATATTTTTCTTTTTCAATGTCAATCAATTTGCCACACAACTAAGAGCGGTCGAATTTTATTACGTTTTTGGTTTGATTTGGGGAACGATAGTCCTATGGATTCACGGCATTGGATTTGAAATTCGGCTAAGCTTATGGCGTGTGATTTTCATGCCTTGGATTGGTTATATTGCGGGGATCGGTGCGCTCCTGCATAATTAAAGTCAACACATTAATATTTGGAATAAGTATAATTTCAAGCTTGCCAATCATTTTTAGGCACTCTAGAATAATCGGCTTCCTGTGTTCTAAATTCCCGTAAGGTAAGGAAGAAAGATTGGAGCAAAAAGCTTTTTACTATTCCGCCCGTGTTTATTATGAAGATACCGATGCCGGTGGCGTAGTTTATCACGCACGCTATTTACATTTTTTGGAGCGTGCAAGAACAGAATGTTTAAGAGAATTTAATTTTTCCCAACAAACGTTGTTAAATGAGAATAAAGGCGCTTTCGTCGTTAAATCAATGAACATTGATTATTGTGTTGCGGCGAGATTAGACGATTTGTTACAAGTGGAAACTGCTGTAACCGAGCTAAAAGGCGCTTCAATTATTTTTTCTCAAACGATTAAGCGGGATGATGTCCTTTTATGTCGGGCTACCGTCAAGGTAGCCTATGTTGATCTTGGTAAGATGAAACCGGTGGCAATTCCGCAGAAAATCAAGACAATGTTAATCAAGTAACAATTAACCAGTTGTTTTCGGAGTATGTAATGGCAGCAGAGTTAAACTTTTTAGATTTATTTCTAAAAGCGAGTATCGTAGTTCAGCTCGTTATCTTAATCTTAATCATTTTCTCAATTACCTCTTGGGCTATCATCATTCAGCGTAGCCGTGTATTAACCAAAGCGTTGAAAGAATCCATGGCATTTGAAGATCGTTTTTGGTCCGGCGAAGATTTAAATAAACTTTATGAAGGTTTATCTAACCGTCGCGATGGGTTAACCGGCAGCGAACAGATTTTTTATGTAGGATTTAAAGAATTTTCCCGCTTAAAACAAGCTAATCCGGATGCGCCTGAAGCCATTATCCAAGGCAGCACCCGTGCTATGAATTTATCCATGAATCGTGAAATTGAAGATCTGGAAACCCGCGTACCGTTTTTGGCAACGGTGGCTTCCATCAGCCCGTATATCGGCTTATTCGGTACGGTTTGGGGGATTATGCACGCATTTCTGTCCTTAAGTGGCGCAAAACAAGCCACCTTACAGATGGTAGCACCGGGCATTGCGGAAGCATTGATTGCAACGGCTATCGGTTTGTTTGCTGCGATTCCTGCAGTAATGGCATATAACCGTTTGAGTTTACGTGTGAATAAACTTGAGCAAAATTACGGCAATTTCATCGATGAATTTACCACCATTTTGCACCGTCAAGTGTTTGGTAAAAACCATCACAATTAATTTACCGAAAATTCTTACCGCACTTTATGCTAAAAGTGCGGTCATTATTTTAAGCGTTTTTAGATTCCAGATTTAGAAGGTTGATATGTCCTATCGTCGCCAGCGCCGTGATATAAAATCCGAAATCAATATTGTTCCGTTTTTGGACGTGCTTTTAGTATTGGTTTTAATTTTTATGGCTACTGCGCCAATTATTAGTCAAAGCGTAGAAGTTGAACTGCCGGATGCGGTTCAAAGTCAAAATGTTTCTACGGAAGACAAAACACCGGTGATTTTAGAAGTGTCGGGAATCGGTCAGTACGCCATTTCAATCGGCGGCACCCGTACGGAAAATCTTACCGAAGAGATGGTTACCCAACTATCAAAACAAGAATTTGATAAAGATAACAATACAATGTTCTTAGTCGGCGGTGCCAAAGAAGTACCTTATGAAGAGGTCATTAAAGCACTCAATTTGCTTCATCTTGCCGGCATCAAATCCGTTGGTTTAATGACAAACCCAATTTAATTAAATAGGTAACATTGTGCAGAATAAGCGACAAAAAGGTGATGTTGATGCAGTTGTGATTTCCATCATAATGCACTTAGCGTTGTTCGGATTGTTAATTTTAAGCTCGCTCTACCATAATATTGACATTATGGGCGGCGGTGAAGGCGATAACGGTGAAGTTATCGGCGCCGTGATGGTTGATACGGGCTCGGCAGCGCAGGAATGGGGGCGAATTCAACAACAGAAAAAAGGTCAGGCGGACAGACAAAAGAAACAAGCCCTTGAAGACCAAAAACGTGAAGAGCAGAAACGGGAAGAAGAAAAACAACGGGAAGTGTTAAAAGAGCAACAACGTCAACAGGAAATTGCCCGTCAGAAAGAACTGGAACAGCAAAAAGAGCTGGAAAGACAAAGGTTCTTGGCTGAACAGAAAAAGCAACAGGAAGAAAAAGCCCGCTTAGAAGCCTTGGAAAAGCAAAAACAGGCAGAAGAGGCGAAAGCCAAACAGGCTGCTGAAGCCGCTAAGCTCAAAGCTGAAGCTGAGGCAAAACGTTTAGCAGATGCTGCAAAACAAGCGGAAGAAGAAGCAAAAGCCAAAGTGCAGGCAGACGAGAAAGCAAAACAAGAGGCAAAAGCCAAAGCAGAGGCGGAAGCTAAGGCAAAAGCAGAGGCGCAGGCTAAAGCGAAGGCGGAAGCTGATGCAAAAGCCAAAGCGGATGCTAAAGCGAAAGCTGACGCAGAAGCAAAAGCTAAGGCCGATGCTAAAGCGAAAGCTGACGCCAAGGCTAAGGCAGATGCGGAAGCCAAAGCGAAAGCGGATGCGCAACGTCGAGCTGATCAAAATGCATTAGATGATTTTTTTAATGGCGGTGATGTGGGCGGCGGCAGTGCTTTGCAAGGTAGTAACATAAATAAACAAGGCAGCCAGGGTTCAGGTGCTTCAGCGGGCGCAGGCGATGGCGGTAAGGCGGGTTCGAGGTATGCAGGTATTATCTATAAATCTGTGAAGCCATATTTTCGTGGTGATAGTCGTTTTTTTGGTAAGGTCTGTGATATTAGAATTGAGCTTTCTAGTGATGGCACTATTTTATCTTACCAAAAGGTCTCCGGGCCAAATGATTTATGTGGGGCGGCTTTAAATGCTATTGGTCAAACCAGAAAAATGAACGAACCGCCTACGCCGGAAGAATATGAAATATTTAAAAGGTCCATTGTAACCTTTGACCCAAGAAAAGTGCGGTAGATTTTCACCGCACTTTTAAACAATAGGAGAAAAAATGAAAGTAGTTATTCGAATTTTTGGCTTATTTATTATGCTGTTAGGGTTTGCCATGGTAGCCCGAGCAGAGGTGCGAATCGTGATTGATGAAGTCATGGATTCTGCCCGCCCTATTGCTGTCGTGCCATTTAAATGGAATGGACCTGGTAGTGCGCCGGCAAATATCGCTGAGATTATTTCCGCAGACTTGCGTAATAGCGGTAAATTTAATCCGTTGCCGGAAAGCAAGATGCCGCAACAGCCGACTTCGGCATCGGAAGTTAATCCGGAAGCTTGGTCGGCATTAGGCATTGAAGCCGTTATTGTTGGACAAGTTACTCCTTCCAATGGTGGTTTTGATATTGCTTACCAATTGGTTGATACCATGGGCAGCGTTGGTTCAATTTTGTCACAAAATCAATATACGGTAATGCAAAAATGGTTGCGTTATGGTGCACATACGATAAGTGATGAGACATTTGAAAAACTCACCGGTATTCGTGGTGCGTTCAGAACCCGTATTGCTTATGTCGTGCAGAAAAATGGCGGTTCCCAGCCTTATGAAGTGCGCGTGGCAGATTATGACGGTTTTAATCAATTTATCGTGAATAGAAGTTCTCAACCGTTTATGTCACCGGCATGGTCACCGGACGGTAAAAAACTCGCTTATGTAACCTTTGAAAATAAGAAAGCACAGGTTGTCTTACAGGATCTTGTTTCTATGGCGCGTAAAGTGGTTGCTTCTTTCCCGGGACATAACGGCGCACCGGCATTTTCACCGGATGGTTCCAGACTTGCATTTGCGTCTTCAAAGGACGGTGTGTTAAATATTTATGTGACTAATTTGGGCAGTGGACAGGTTTCTCAGTTAACCAGCGGTGCGGGTAATAATACCGAACCGTCATGGTCGCCTGATGGTCAGTCCATCGTGTTCACTTCTGATAGAGGTGGCTCGCCTCAAGTTTATCGTATGAGTGCATCCGGCGGTGGTGCTTCTCTTATCGGTGGGCGCGGTAGCGGTCAAATCAGTTCAGATGGTAATTTATTAGTTATGGTTGATGTAAACAATAATATCGTTAAAAAAGATTTGACGTCAGGCAGTTCTGAGGTGTTAAGTTCCACCTTCTTGGATGAAAGTCCGAGTATTTCACCAAACGGTATCATGGTTATTTATAGTTCTACCCAAGGCTTAGGAAAGGTGCTACAATTAGTATCCACTGACGGTCGCTTTAAGGCACGTTTACCTGGGAATGATGGACAAGTTAAATTTCCGGCTTGGTCACCATACTTAACTAAATAAACAAGGAGAAATCAATGAATAAATTTACGAAAGCATTGTTAGTTGCTGGTTCTGTGGCTGTGTTAGCGGCGTGTGGATCATCCAACAAAAACGAAAGCGGTAGTGGTAGCAATAATGGTCAAACATTTGGTGGCTATTCCGTTCAAGATTTACAACAACGCTACAACACCGTGTATTTCGGCTTTGATAAATATGATATTGAAGGTGAATACACTCAAATCTTAGATGCTCATGCAGCATACTTAAATGCAACACCTGCAACAAGCGTGCGTGTTGAAGGTAACACCGACGAGCGTGGTACACCGGAATATAATATGGCATTAGGTGAACGCCGTGCACGTGCAGTACAAAACTTTTTAACTGCTAAAGGTGTAAAAGCAGGTCAAATATCCACCGTTTCTTACGGTGAAGAAAAACCGGCAGTATTAGGTCATGACGAATCTGCTTATGCTAAAAACCGTCGTGCAGTATTAGCATACTAATTTTGCTGGAACGTATAAAAACCGGGTATAAGCCCGGTTTTTTGTTGGTATCAATTCGCCTAATTAGTAGAAAAATGATAAAAAAACTGACCGCACTTTATTTTGTTTGAAATACATATCTTTGATGGTATTCAAACAAATCAATAAAAAAACAAAATTTTTTATTGATTATTAAACTGAAATCAGTATTATAAGCCCTCGTTGTTAGATGTTAACGGGTCGTTAGCTCAGCCGGTAGAGCAGCGGACTTTTAATCCGTTGGTCGAAGGTTCGAATCCTTCACGACCCACCACTTTTAAACAATATATCCCAAATAATGGGTCGTTAGCTCAGTCGGTAGAGCAGCGGACTTTTAATCCGTTGGTCGAAGGTTCGAATCCTTCACGACCCACCATTTTTAAATAACATATCCGAATAATGGGTCGTTAGCTTAGTCTGGTAGAGCAGTGGACTCTTAATCCATTGGTCATAGGTTCGAATCCTATACGACCCACCAACTAAAATCTTTATACCTCGGTCTATAATCTCTTACACTATAACCTTTCAGCTATTTTTTGCGTCTCAATCGAACGTAATTTTCTCCATCGTTATCCAAAAATACCCATCAAATGATTTCACTTTGCGATCCTGCTCGCAAAATTGCCTTTCGTTTATTTTTCTCCATGCTTTATTCCTTTAAAGTGCGGTCAAAAAAAGGAACGTTTATGCAAAAGGGATTCACTTTGTTGGAAATGTTAATAGCATTATTTATTATCAGCCTGTTACTGACACTGGCTTTGCCGGCATGGCAACAGCATTCGCAACAAACTATTCTGCAAAAAGAACAACAAAAACTTTATGTCTTTCTTCGTCAAATTCAGGCGCGCGTGGAAAATTCTACGGACATCTGGTTGTTATTGGCAAATCGTGATCCTGTAGGAAAGCGCTGGTGTTTGACAGCGCAAATTAAAAATAGCCATTTGTGCGATTGCCTAAATCCTGTTGCTTGCCCGCAAAATGTTTCCGCCCATTTTTATTATCCCGCTTTTGCTGAAACTGTGTTGGTGAGCAAGCGTTATTATCCTTTGGAGTTTACCCGTTTAAGTGGTATTCGGAATACGGCTTCTACCACTTGTTTTGTGCTACAAGCCAATCAGCAGCGTACTTTGTTTTCGTTCTTTAATGTGGGCAGTTTGAAATTAAAGGATAACCAATCTTTGAGTGCTTGTGTCAATGATGAAGAATATACGCAACAATCCGCGTGCCATTACGGTGGTTGGGCAGATTTACTGGACGAGAAAGAATATGAAATTTCGCAGTTGAGTTTTGATTGGCTGTCGGAACAAAAGGGGATTAAAATTCGCCTCAGTGGACGTTTTAAACGACATAAACAGATCGAATATGAAACCTCCATGATCGTGCCTTTATTAAACGGAGCCAAAGAATGAAACGGCTTCACCGCGGTATGATGACGATGAGCCTGTTATTATTGCTCAGTGCATTTTTGCTGTTAACCATGCTATTTAATGATGATTTATTGCGCCTGTATTCAGCCATTGCCGGTCAGCGAAATCTTTATGTTGAACAACAGGTTAAATTATTGTCATTAAGTCAATCCACACAACGGGAACGATGTGAACAGGTGCCGATCGATGAAAACGGTGATGTGTTTTTAGTACAGTTTTCTTTGGAAGGAACGCCCTTTCCCGATGGCATTCGACATCATATTTGGTGCCAACGTGATAAATTATTTCAAAAATCACCGGTGAGAAATCTGCATGAAGGCTTGTTAGCGCAATTTATTGCTGAAAGCGGGCTGATGATTTTTCGTGAGCAACTCTCCGGGCCGCCCAAAAATTCCGTAAGGAAGCAACCGCCTTCCTTATATTGGTTTAACGCCGACGAAACGGAATGGACGCTTGATAAGAATGTGAATGCGGTGATTGTGGCGGAGGGTGATTTACATATTCGGGGAAAAGGCAAAATCAGCGGGAGTGTGATCACGAAAGGGAAACTAACCTTGGATGAGGATATTAAAGTCACTTATTCCAAAAGCACCGTTGCGCACATCGTGCAACAGTACAGCCGATGGCGTTTGGCGGAGAACAGTTGGTATGATTTCGCGGTTACGGAAAATTAATTACAAAGGCATGAGCCTGTTGTCTTTATTGGTTACATTAAGTCTATTCAGCGGGATTTTTCTCACGTTTAACCAATGGGGCAATGTGCAACGAAAAAGTGCGGTGGAAATTTATCAGCGTTTTCAAGCCATCCAAATTGCCGAAAATCAGCATCAACGCCGTTTTCTCGGGTTGCCTTGTGAATCACAGGTGCAGCAAAATCAAATTCGTTTTCAGGTGATTTGTTCGCAAAATCAGGTGTCGGTAAAATATCCTCGCGGTGAAATTAGTTTATAATAGCCCCACTTATGTTAGGGCAAATTTCCGGAGGCGGCGTGTTTACTGTTTATCATTCCAATCAACTTGAGGTGCAAAAAGACATTTTAGTTGAATTAATTCAACGTCAACCGCTGAACAACCCATTACAGCCGGAAATCGCGTTGGTGCAAAGCCCGGGCATGGCGCAATGGCTGCAACTGCAAATTGCCGGACAAAAAGGTATTGCGGCGAACTTCGCCTTTCCTATGCCCGCCAGTTTTATCTGGCAACTTTATGCGGAAAACCTGCTCGATGTAGCGCAAAGTAATCAATTTAACAAAAATGCCATGATGTGGCGTTTGGTTCGTTTGATTCCTCAATATTTACAACAGGATGCGCTGCGCCCTTTGCGTCATTACTTAGCCTATTCCGCCCAATCGGAGCAATTTAAACTTTATCAACTTGCCGGGAAAATCGCCGATTTATTCGACCAATATTTGGTTTATCGTCCGGACTGGATTAGCGTCTGGGAACATCAGCAAGACGACGACATTCGCCGACAAATCGAGAGCCAATTAAGTCTAAATAATGAACGTTTACTGGCGCAGATTACGCAAAATATCGCATGGCAAGGCATTTTGTGGCGCGCGTTGGTGCGGGCGGTGAAAGCGGATACCGGGCTGGATTTGGTACAACACCGCGCCCATTTGCACCAACTGCTGCTAGAAAAACTCCGTGAAAATCGACCGCACTTTTTACCGGAACGCCTGTTTATTTTCGGCATTCCCGCCTTGCCGAAAGCCTATTTGGAAATTTTTCAGGCGATCAGCCAATATTGCGATGTGCACTTGTTTTTTAATAATCCCTGCGAGGAATATTGGGGCGACATCGTTGATCCGAAATTCGTGGAAAAACTGGCGTTGCGTACTTGCACCGATTATTTTAATCAGGCTGACAAGCCCTTATTATCGGTGGAACAGGCTACGCAGGCGCAGCAACATTGGGAGCTGACTTATGCGCAGGAAAAATTACAGGTGGGCAATCCCTTATTGGCATCTTGGGGTAAGCCGGGACGGGATTTTGCCTACTTATTGGCGCAGCTGGAACCCAATGATATTTCCGCCTATGTGGAAATCACGCCGCACAATTTATTAAGCCAAATCCAACACCGTATTTTGCATTTAACGCCGAACGGCACCACGCCGTTAAACTATCGGGAAAATGACCGCACTTTAACCTTCCATTCCTGCCACAGCTTGATGCGCGAAGTGGAAGTGTTGCAGGATTACCTGCTGCATTTGTTGCAACAGGAACCCGATTTAACTCCGAAAGACATTATCGTGATGGTGGCGGATATTGATAAATACACGCCCTATATCCGCGCCGTGTTCGGGCAAAATGTAACGCTGCAGACCGCTATTCCGTTTTCTATTTCCGATAATAAGTTATCGGAGAATAATGTGATTATCGCCGGTTTTCTGACCTTATTGCAGCTGCAAGAAAGCACGTTTAGTGCAGAAGACGTGCTGGCATTGCTTGATGTGCCGGCAATTCGCCAACGCTTTAATATTGAATTGCAGGATTTGGCGCAAATTCGCGATTGGGTGAAAAATGCCGGCGTGCGTTTCGGCTTGGCAAAAAATGATGAGGCGGAAAGTAACTACAATTCATGGCAGGCGGGCTTGGAGCGAATGTTGTTGGGCTATGCCTTGCGTGAAGAAAACGGCATTTGGCAAGACAGCCTCGGGCTGGATAACAGTTTCGGCTTAAAAGGGCAGCTGGCGGGGCAATTGTCGGCATTTTTAGCGGCGTTATTTGACTGGTTCCAAACGCTGCAAAACCGTTATTCCGTTGAACAATGGCAACAGCATTTACTGGCGCTCACCGATAAATTCTTCGCCGCCACGGCGGAAACCGACGAAACCCTGTTTTATATTAAAGAGGTGATCCGACAATTTGCCGAACAGTTAGCGGAGGTGCATTTTAGCGACGCGTTGGGCGTGGATGTGGTGGCGGATGTCATGAATAATGCGTTGGAGGAAAATCCGAACCATTACCGCTTCCTCGCCGGCAGAGTGAATTTTTGTACATTGCTGCCGATGCGCTCCATTCCGTTCAAAGTGGTTTGCCTGCTCGGTATGAACGACGGCGAATACCCGCGCCAACAAGCGCCGAACAGTTTCGATTTAATGCAATATCACCGCTTAAAAGGCGATCGTGCCCGTCGCGATGACGATCGTTATTTGTTCCTTGAAGCCTTGCTGTCGGCGCAGGATTATTTGTACATCAGCTACATCGGGCGTTCCATCGCCGATAATCAGGAACGGGAGCCATCAGTGCTGGTGAGTCAGTTGCTGGATTACATCGTGGAAAATCTGCCGGCGGAAAATATCTCAGTGGGAAATCTCAAGTGGCGCGAACGACTGGTTCAACAACATGGCATGACCGCGTTCAGTCGTAAAAACTTTGAAAAAAACGACTGCACTTTTATGCAATCTTTCGCGCAACAGTGGCTACCTTTGGCAAATTCGCAGGTAAATCAAACCTTGCAGGATTTTATTCAGCCGATGATGGCGGATGCGGAGCCGGAAAATGAAATTGAGTTTTCCCGCTTGGTGGCGTTTGTGAAAAATCCGGTGAAATTTTTCTTTGAAAAACGCCTTGGCGTGAATTTCTCCGAACAGGAAGAAAGCATTGCCGACAGCGAAAATTTCGCCTTGGATAATGCCTTGGAAAAATACGCCATTCATGCGGATTTGGTGGAAGCGGACGAGCAGCAAACCGACGCGTTTTTTGCGCGTCTGAAAGTCAAAGGCGTGTTGCCGCGCGGGGAGTTCTCCGCCATTTATGCCAATCAGTTGCTGGCGGATGTGGCGGAATTCAAAGGCAAGATCGCCGATTATGTAAGCCAAACTCCGCAAAGCCGTTTTGTGCAATTCACCGTGCCGACCCAAGAGGGTGACATGACGTTGTCGGGCAACATTTCCCATTTATACGGTGAAAATTTACAGCGCGCTACTTGGCGCATGGCGACGGTAAAAGATAAAGATCGTATTGAAGCTTGGCTTTATCACTTATTGTTGTGCGCCACGCAGGAACAGCCGACGGAATCGCTTTTCCAGGGGAAAGATCAGCGCGTGCGGTTTAATGTGTTGCCTCAACAGGACGCCGTTGCCCAACTGCAAATTTATGTGGAAAGTTATTTGGCGGGGCGGACGCAATTACAGCTGGTTCCGACCACAAACCTTGAAGCGTATTTGAAGTTGATTGCCGATGAAAGTGCGGTGGATATTGACAAGTGTTTTTCCCTGTTAAATAAAATCGCTATGAGCGATGAGCGTTCGCCTGGCGATTTATATTGGCGGCGCGTACTGGTGCAAACGCAGGAATTGGATTTGAATTGGATCAATCGGCAGGTAAACGCTTGGTTTGCGCCGATGTTGCAAGCTATCAAAAGGGAAAAATAGCCTATAAATACGCCGCCATCACCACGGCATTTTCCCGTTTGCCGTCGGGGGTGGGATAATAATTTTTGCGAATATCCACCTGATTAAAGCCCAGCGAATCATACAGCGCTTGGGCTTTTTTATTGGATTCGCGCACTTCTAGCCACAAGGTCAGAATGCTTTTTTGTTTTAATTGTGTCATCAGCTCGCTTAATAAGCGGCGCCCCAGCCCCAATCCCTGCTGTTGCGGATTCACGGCGATATTAAACAGCGTGGCTTCATCCAACACCGTTTGGCAAATGGCAAAGCCGTCGATTCGGCTTTCTTCGCCGATTTTCAAATTGAGGTAACGTTCGCCCTGATTATTTTTCAGTGTGCCTAAGCTCCAAGGCACCGCGTGTGCCGCCTGCTCAATGAGATAAAGACGATCAAAATCCGAGGGTTCAATAGGAGAAATGTGTATCACGGCGAATCCTTACTTTATCGGTGCGGATTGCTGAATTTGCCGCCAGAGTTGGCGTTTCGCCTGCGGATCATGTTTAAACGCGGCGAGATCGACGGATTGCCAGACATTCAACGGCTGTTGCAGCCCGCTTAAAGTGCGGTGGATTTCGTCGGCGTTTTTATGGAGTAGCCAATAATTGACGGTGTGGTTGACTTGCAAATAGGCAAGCTGCTCAAAGGTGATATTCAGCACTTGCGTGCTATCAAGTGTGAGACCGCGCAACAGATCCTGTATGATGGGTTGTTGCAACAGATTTTGGTGGCTCACGATAACCAAACGAACCGATTCGGGCACGGCGATATTAATCGCGCCTTTTAAGGCTTCAGGGCGCACCAATTGCCATTGGCTGATGCCCATTTGCTGCAATAATAAATCTCGGCGGGAAGTGTGTCGGCGCGTTTCTTGCATATCTAAAATCAATTCAATCCAGTATAATGAGCGCCCATTTTAACCAATAAGCCATAGGATTAATAGCGTGATTTGTGCAGAAAGCGAAGTGTTGGAACGGCATTTGGATTTTTTAAGCGGGAAGTCTCTGCTGCTCACCGGGGCGGCGAACGATGATTTTCTTGCCGATTTACAGCGTCAGGGATTCAACGCCCGCACATGGAGCTGGTATTTTGACTACGCCAACCGACAACACCAAACGCCACAAAGTGCGGTGGATTTTTCCCTTGAATTTCATGGCAGCGCCGATGTGATCCTGTTTTATTGGACGAAGAATAAACAGGAATGCCATTTCCAGCTCATGCAGCTTCTCTCACAATGCACCGCCGGGCAGGAAGTTTTACTGGTGGGCGAAAATCGTAGTGGTGTGCGTTCCGCCGAAAAAATGCTTGCCGATTACGGCGATATTCACAAAATCGACTCCGCCCGCCGTTGCAGTCTGTATCATTTTCAGTTAAAAAATCCACCGCACTTTGAACTGAAAACTTTCTGGAAATCCTATCAATCGCCACAAATTGCCGATTTAACTATCTATGCGTTGCCCGGCGTATTCAGCGCCGCCGAACTGGATGGCGGCACGGCATTATTGCTTTCTACGCTAAAAAACATCGCAGGCGAGGTGTTGGACGTGGGCTGCGGCGCGGGAGTGATCGGCAGTTATATTCAACGGCACAACCCGAACACCCGATTAATCATGACAGATATTCATGCCTTGGCGTTGGCTTCCGCAAAGCGCACTTTACAGGAAAATCGGCTACAGGGAACAGTGGTTGCCAGTGATGTGTTTTCCCATGTTGACGGCAAATTCGATCTGATCATTTCCAACCCGCCGTTTCATGACGGCATTGACACCGCTTACACCGCCGTTAACGAACTGATAAAACAGGCAAAATGGCATTTGAAACCGGGCGGTGAGCTGCGCATCGTGGCAAATGCGTTTCTGCCTTACGCCGACTGGCTGAATCAACATTTCGGCAGTCATGACGTCCTGGCGAGAAATAACAAGTTTAAGGTATATTCAGTGCGCAGATGAGTTAAGTGTGCACGAAATTCCGCTGGCTTAGCGAAGCCTTTTAGTTAGAATTCTACTTATTATTTAAGACACTTCCGGCGAATAATATGAATCTTCTTAAAATCGCCCAACAGGTTATTGAAAAACTTGGCGACAAAGAAAATATTGTGACAGCTACCCACTGCGCCATGCGTTGGCGCGTTGTTCTGAATAACAAAAGCAAAGTTGACAAGGCATTGACAACATTGAGGGTGTAAAAGTGCAGTTTGCCGTAGCAGGACAATATCAGATTATTTTCGGTTGCGGCACGATGAATAAGGTCCACGCCGAATTGATTAAATGGCCCGGTATGCTGCTTTCTTTATTTTCTTCAGTCTTTCCACGCCCCTTCAAATGCTAAAAATGTAATTTAGATTTGTTCCATTAAAGCGCGAATCTGCAAACAGGTTGGTACTTTTCTGATAATGAAAAACGCTTTGTAAGACGACCGCACTTGGTGTAAATTCTTTTCCGCACTTACTCAGAAATAAGCGTATTACATGGATTACAATAAAAAATCCTTGTCGTATTTTGGACATTCCCTATTAGGAATAAAAAAACACTGAAAAAATGCACCGCACTTTTAGAGGAGATGCAAATGAAAAAATTATTTTTACTCGGATTAACCCTGTCTTTTTTGAGCGGCTGTACGCTCACGGATTTAATAGACAATGGTAAAATTACCCAACGCAAAGTGAGCGGGGAATGGCAATGTACCAGTATTTACCCTGAACACAATTTAACAACCGTAAATAATCTGCGCTTAAATCGGGATGGCACGTTGGTGAATAACCGCACCATTATTGAACCTATTGATAAGCCATTTTTTGTGTATGAAATCACGGGCACGGGAACATGGCAGCTAAGTGAACTTGATCACAAATTGACCTATACGTTTACCACTAATTGGGTACAACGTAGGCATACGGAAGAGGCTTTGGACGCCATTAAAAAGGATTCCAGATATAAACTTTATGAAGAAAATTTGTTTAAGAAATACAGTAAGCGCGTGAATAAATCGAACACGATTAATTTTGTGATTAGCTCACTGACACGCGATATGGAGCTTGGCAGAGATATGATGACTTTAACGCAAAAAACAGCACAAAAAAGCTACACCACAGCTTGCGTTCGCCAATAACACCGACAAATACTGCCGAGTGAAAAATTTTCATAATTAGAATGAAAAAAAACACATCCGGCGTTATTAAGATTTTATTGCGAAATTGAGTACAATAGACCGCAGTTCCAATTCACTACTAAGAGGAGAACACCATGTTTAAAAAAAGTATGAACATCGCCGATTACGATCCCGTGTTATGGCAAGCTATTCAAAATGAAAACCGCCGCCAGGAAGAACATATCGAATTAATCGCTTCTGAAAACTATGCCAGCCCGCGCGTCATGCAAGCGCAAGGTTCCCAATTCACCAACAAATATGCGGAAGGCTACCCGGGCAAGCGTTATTATGGCGGTTGTGAATACGCGGACATTGTGGAACAGCTCGCCATTGATCGTACGAAAGAATTATTCGGCGCCGATTATGTGAATGTGCAACCGCACTCCGGCTCGCAAGCCAATGCGGCAGTTTATATGGCGTTACTCAATCCGGGCGATACCATTTTAGGCATGAGCTTAGCGCACGGCGGTCACTTAACCCACGGTGCGTCCGTGAGTTTCTCCGGCAAGATTTATCACGCGGAACAATACGGCATTACCGACGAAGGGTTAATCGACTATGATGCGTTACGCAAACAAGCCCATGACGTGAAACCGAAAATGATCGTGGGCGGATTCTCCGCGTATTCTCAAGTGGTGGATTGGAAAAAAATGCGTGAAATCGCCGATGAAGTGGGCGCGTATTTATTCGTGGATATGGCGCACGTTGCGGGTTTAATCGCTGCGGGTATTTACCCGAATCCATTGCCGTACGCTCATGTGGTGACCACTACTACCCACAAAACCTTAGGCGGTCCGCGTGGTGGTTTGATTCTTTCTTCTTGTGGTGATGAAGAAGTCTATAAAAAACTCAACAGCGCCGTTTTCCCGGCTGGTCAGGGCGGTCCGTTGGTGCACATTATCGCGGCGAAAGCGGTGTGCTTCAAAGAAGCCTTGGAGCCGGAATACAAAGTGTATCAACAAAATGTGTTGAAAAACGCCAAAGCCATGGTGGAAGTGTTCAAACAACGCGGTTATAAAGTCGTTTCCAATGGCACTGAAAACCACTTGTTCTTAGTGGATTTAGTCAGCCACGGATTAACCGGTAAAGCCGCCGATGCCGCATTAGGCAAAGCCAACATCACGGTAAATAAAAATTCCGTACCGAACGACCCACAAAAACCGTTCATCACTTCCGGTATCCGTGTGGGCACGCCTTCCGTCACCCGTCGCGGTTTCAACGAAGCGGACGTGAAAGAACTTGCCGGCTGGATGTGTGACGTATTAGACGCCATCGGCAAAGATAACGAAGCCCAAGTGATTGCCGACACCAAAGACAAAGTCTTGGCAATTTGTAAACGTCTTCCGGTTTACGCGTAATTTTAATCAAATGAAAAAAACAAAGCGGTAATGAAAATTGCCGCTTTTTCTTTTTGAGAAATATGTCAGTCAAAATCTTACAGATCAAAACCTGATAACAGTATTTTCTCAGTCTAATTTTTGCGTATTAATACAATACGGAATTGCATAGATAAAGTATTATCAAAAAACTAATAATTTTATGAAATTAAATAATTTTTTCTATTGACTATTAAAGAATCCGGAGTAAATTAGTCTCCAAAATTAACCAAAACTAGGTAATTTATCCGGTCAAAGGTTATCTTAAGTATTAACCCTAAGAAAAAGGAAAACGAGTATGTCCGGTACAGAATATGCTCCATTTTATCTCCGTTTTATTCAGTTCCCAAGTAATGAAGTTTTACTCTATGAATACTGGAAACTTGTTCAGAATTTTGTACAAAAGGTTAGTAAAATAACGGTAAGATTAGCACAAATCGTTGGCATTCTCGGCGAAAAAACTATTTGGAAATACCAAAGTACTTTTAATGATGGCATGCTGGAAGGTGAAGCAGCTAAACAAGAAGTTTCCCTCACTTTAAGAAATAGTGCTTTACTTGTCGCAAGTGCCATAGTTATCCACTTTAAATCTAATTTTACCAACCTTCTTATACTGTCACAGATTACACAATATTGTAGACATCGCCCTAAACCTAAAAAAAGTAAATACTTCCCCCTCTACCTCTCTTGCTTATTACGCAGACGATTAACTGAATTTAAAATTACCCTTCTACCGTTGCCATGGGGCTAGCTGCTATATAGCTATGAAGATCAAATCCCGGTTTTCATTGTAAATTTAAAAATATATAAGAAATAATCTGAAGCCGACTTTATTTTTACCCAACTACGAATCACTCATTTAAATTAAATAGGTTTATTATGCAAAATAATAAAGCTTGAATATATTCCTGTAATATAAGGTTAAATAAGTTATATTTCTATTTATTGTTTAACAATAATAATTAAATCATAGTCTATTTGATTTCGTAATGAGTTTGGCATTTTCTGTCATGCGATCGTGTAAGTTATTTTGTATATTGTGGTTTGGTTATCTTATTCAAAATAAATTATTAACAAGGAGATTTAATATGGAGAAAAATAATAATTTTGAAGTGTTAGGGTATGTGGCTTGGTTATGGGCAAATTCTCCTTTGCATAGAAATTGGTCTTTATCATTACTTGCTATTAATGTACTGCCTGCAATTCAATATGGGCAATATACATTATTAATGAGAGATGGGGTTCCTATTGCTTTTTGTAGCTGGGCAAATTTAAGCCTTGAGAATGAGATAAAATATCTTGAAGATGTATCATCTCTTGTTTATGACGATTGGAATTCCGGTGATCGTAAATGGTTTATTGATTGGATTGCGCCATTTGGTCACAATTATGTGCTTTATAAACATATGCGTAAATCATTTCCCTATGATTTATTCAGATCAATTCGTGTTTATAAAGGTTCGTCAGAGGGCAAAATTACTGAATTCCATGGAGGTAAAGTCGATAAACAATTAGCTAATAAAATCTTTCAACAATATCATTTTGAGTTAATCAATGAATTAAAAAACAAATCTGAAGTTATATCTATTAATTAAGGAGAATAGATTATGGCAACTACTACACTGCTAAATACAAAACAGCAAGCTGCACAGTTTGCAAATTCAGTTGCAGATAGAGCTAAGGAAAATATTGATGCTGCAAAAGAACAATTGCAAAAGGCGTTAGATAAATTAGGGAAGACAGGTAAGAAATTAACTTTATATATCCCTAAGAATTACAAAAAAGGAAATGGTCTTACTGCGCTTATAAAAGCAGCACAGAAGTTAGGGATTGAAGTATATCATGAAGGGAAAGACGGCCCGGCATTAACTAATGGTATTTTAAATACTGGGAAAAAATTACTTGGTCTTACCGAACGAGGTTTAACTTTATTTGCTCCGGAATTAGATAAATGGATTCAAGGTAATAAACATTTAAGTAATTCTGTGGGTAGTACTGGAAATTTGACAAAAGCGATAGATAAGGTTCAGAGTGTTCTTGGTACGTTACAAGCGTTTTTGAACACCGCATTTTCGGGCATGGATTTAGATGCCTTAATTAAAGCCCGTCAAAATGGTAAAAATGTAACAGATGTACAGCTAGCAAAAGCCAGTCTTAACCTGATTAATGAATTGATTGGTACTATTTCTAGCATTACAAATAATGTAGATACTTTTTCTAAACAACTTAATAAGTTAGGTGAAGCACTAGGACAAGTAAAACATTTTGGTAGTTTTGGAGATAAATTAAAGAATTTACCTAAGTTAGGTAATCTTGGAAAAGGTTTAGGTGCATTATCCGGTGTATTGTCGGCTATATCAGCGGCTCTATTACTTGCAAATAAAGATGCTGATACTGCAACGAAAGCAGCGGCTGCAGCTGAATTGACAAATAAAGTGCTAGGTAACATCGGTAAAGCGATCACACAATACTTGATTGCTCAACGTGCTGCAGCGGGGCTTTCTACTACGGGACCTGTCGCAGGGTTAATTGCCTCTGTGGTCAGCTTGGCAATCAGCCCTTTGTCTTTCCTAGGTATTGCGAAACAATTTGATCGTGCGAGAATGCTTGAGGAATACTCGAAACGCTTTAAGAAATTTGGTTATAACGGCGATAGTTTACTTGGTCAATTCTACAAAAATACAGGGATCGCAGATGCTGCGATTACAACGATTAACACTGTATTAAGTGCTATTGCAGCAGGGGTTGGTGCAGCCTCCGCCGGTTCTTTAGTTGGTGCGCCAATCGGTTTGTTAGTGAGTGCGATTACCAGCTTAATTTCAGGAATTCTTGATGCTTCTAAACAAGCCGTTTTTGAACATATCGCGAATCAGCTCGCCGATAAAATTAAAGCATGGGAGAATAAGTACGGTAAGAATTACTTTGAAAATGGCTATGATGCCCGTCATTCTGCCTTCTTGGAAGATTCACTAAAATTATTTAATGAGTTACGTGAAAAATATAAAACCGAAAATATATTATCTATCACTCAACAAGGTTGGGATCAGCGCATTGGTGAATTAGCAGGTATCACTCGTAATGGAGATCGTATTCAAAGTGGTAAAGCTTATGTGGATTATTTGAAAAAGGGTGAGGAGCTTGCAAAGCATAGCGATAAATTCACTAAACAGATTTTAGATCCAATCAAAGGTAATATTGATCTTTCGGGTATAAAAGGTTCTACCACTCTAACTTTTTTAAATCCGTTGTTAACCGCAGGTAAGGAAGAACGGAAAACACGTCAGTCAGGTAAATATGAATTTATTACTGAATTAAAAGTAAAAGGACGTACCGATTGGAAGGTAAAAGGTGTTCCTAATTCTAATGGTGTATATGATTTTTCTAACTTAATTCAACATGCCGTTACACGTGATAATAAAGTTCTAGAAGCAAGATTAATTGCTAATTTGGGTGCTAAAGATGATTATGTTTTTGTCGGATCCGGTTCAACAATAGTTAATGCTGGAGACGGTTATGATGTGGTGGACTATAGTAAAGGTCGCACCGGTGCATTAACAATCGACGGTCGTAATGCTACTAAAGCCGGACAATATAAGGTTGAAAGAGATCTTAGCGGTACTCAAGTCTTGCAGGAAACCGTATCAAAGCAAGAAACTAAACGAGGAAAGGTTACCGATCTACTTGAATATCGTAACTATAAATTAGATTACTATTATACGAATAAGGGCTTTAAAGCTCATGATGAATTAAACTCAGTAGAGGAAATTATCGGCAGTAAATTACGGGATCATTTTTATGGTTCTAGATTTAATGATGTTTTCCATGGTCACGATGGTGATGATGTGATTTATGGTTATGATGGTGATGACCGCTTATATGGAGATAATGGTAATGATGAGATCCATGGAGGAAAAGGCAACGACAAACTTTATGGTGGCGCCGGCAATGACAGGCTCTTTGGTGAATATGGTAACAACTATCTAGACGGTGGTGAAGGCGACGACCATTTAGAAGGGGGGAATGGTTCCGATATTCTAAGAGGTGGAAGTGGCAATGATAAATTATTTGGAAACCAAGGAGATGACTTGCTTGATGGCGGAAAAGGTGATGATCAACTTGCCGGTGGAGAAGGAAATGATATTTATGTTTACCGTAAGGAATATGGCCACCACACTATTACGGAACATAGCGGTGATAAAGATAAATTATCATTAGCAAATATCAACCTCAAAGAGGTGTCATTTGAACGTAACGGCAATGATCTACTATTGAAAACAAATAATAGAACAGCAGTAACATTTAAAGGATGGTTTAATAAACCTAATTCGTCGGCGGGGTTAAATGAGTATCAAAGAAAACTTCTTGAATACGCACCTGAAAAGGATCGTGCACGACTTAAGAGACAATTTGAGTTACAGCGAGGTAAAGTCGACAAATCACTCAATAATAAAGTTGAAGAAATTATCGGTAAAGATGGGGAGCGGATTACTTCGCAAGACATTGATAATCTTCTTGATAAAAGTGGGAATAAAAAGACAATTTCACCTCAAGAGCTTGCCGGGCTTATTAAGAATAAAGGTAAGTCAAGTAGCCTTATGTCTTCTTCTCGTTCGTCAAGTATGCTTACACAAAAGTCTGGTTTGTCAAATGATATTAGTCGTATGATTTCAGCAACCAGTGGTTTTGGTTCATCCGGTAAAGCGTTATCCGCTTCGCCATTGCAGACCAATAATAACTTTAACTCTTACGCAAATTCGTTAGCAACTACTGCTTAATGAGTTATTGGCTTTTTAGTGATTCCGCATATTTGTATGTGTGGAATCACTGTTTTTCAGGATATGTAATGGACTCACAGAAAAATACTAATCTTGCCCTTCAGGCATTGGAAGTACTGGCTCAATATCATAATATTTCAATTAACCCTGAAGAAATAAAACATAAATTTGATATAGATGGGCATGGGCTGAACCAAACTAAATGGTTGCTTGCAGCAAGATCACTTGGATTAAAAGTAAGAACTACGAACAAAACAATTGATAGATTACCTTTTTTACATTTACCGGTATTGGCTTGGCGTGATGATGGTGACCACTTTATTTTATTGAAAATAGATCAAGAAACCGATCGTTACCTCATTTTTGATCTAATGCAAAAAAATCCTATTGTTTTAGACAAAAATGAATTTGAAGAACGTTATCAAAGCAAGGTGATTTTAGTTGCGTCACGCGCATCTATTGTAGGAAATTTAGCAAAATTCGATTTTACCTGGTTTATTCCTGCTGTAATTAAATACCGCAGAATTTTTATAGAAACGTTAATCGTTTCTATATTTTTGCAAATTTTTGCACTGATTACACCGCTATTTTTTCAAGTCGTGATGGATAAGGTCTTGGTTCACCGTGGATTTTCAACATTGAATGTGATTACAGTGGCTCTTGCTATTGTAGTCTTATTTGAAATAGTCTTGGGGGGGCTGAGAACCTATGTGTTTGCTCATAGCACAAGTCGTATTGATGTCGAACTGGGAGCAAGACTTTTTCGTCACTTATTAGCTTTACCGATTTCTTATTTTGAAGCTCGTCGGGTTGGGGATACGGTGGCTCGTGTTCGTGAATTAGATCAAATTCGGAATTTCTTAACAGGGCAGGCACTTACCTCTATTTTAGACTTGTTATTCTCTTTTATTTTCTTCGCCGTTATGTGGTATTACAGCCCAAAATTAACATTAGTTGTACTCGGTTCTTTACCTTGTTATGTCATTTGGTCTGTTTTTATTAGTCCTATTCTTAGGAGACGGCTTGATGATAAGTTCGCAAGAAATGCCGACAATCAGTCTTTTCTTGTTGAATCAGTGACTGCCATTAATACAATTAAAGCGATGGCTATTTCTCCTCAAATGACTAACATTTGGGATAAACAGTTAGCGAGTTATGTTGCTGCGAGTTTTAAAGTGACTGTACTTGCAACGATCGGACAGCAAGGTATCCAACTGATCCAGAAAGCCGTTATGGTGATCAACCTATGGCTTGGCGCACATTTAGTTATTTCCGGTGATTTAAGTATTGGTCAGCTAATTGCATTTAATATGCTTGCGGGGCAAATTATTAGCCCTGTGATTCGTTTAGCCCAGATCTGGCAAGATTTCCAACAGGTCGGTATTTCTGTTACTCGCTTAGGTGACGTGCTTAATTCGCCTACAGAGAATAATACCGCCTCAGTATCATTACCAGAAATCCAGGGTGAGATTAGTTTTAGAAATATTAAGTTCCGCTATAAACCGGATTCCCCTATGATTTTAAACAATATTAACTTAGATATCAGCCAGGGAGAAGTGATTGGTATTGTTGGTCGTTCAGGTTCGGGAAAAAGTACGCTTACTAAACTCATCCAACGTTTTTATATTCCGGAGCAGGGGCAGGTCTTAATTGACGGTCACGATTTGGCGCTAGCCGATCCAAACTGGTTGCGCCGGCAAGTCGGTGTCGTCTTGCAAGATAATGTGTTGCTTAATCGAAGTATCAGAGAGAATATTGCGTTAACCAATCCGGGAATGCCAATGGAAAAGGTTATTGCCGCGGCAAAACTTGCGGGAGCGCATGATTTTATTTCTGAATTAAGAGAAGGTTATAACACGGTTGTGGGGGAACAGGGAGCCGGTCTGTCCGGAGGACAACGTCAACGGATCGCGATAGCAAGGGCACTAGTCAATAACCCAAGGATTTTGATTTTTGATGAAGCAACCAGTGCACTTGATTACGAATCTGAAAATATCATTATGCATAATATGCATAAAATTTGCCAAAATCGTACTGTGCTTATCATTGCTCACCGCCTTTCTACTGTAAAAAATGCTGATCGCATTATTGTGATGGACAAAGGTGAAATCATCGAACAAGGCAAGCATCAAGAATTACTGAAAGATGAAAAAGGTTTTTACTCTTATTTACACCAATTACAAGTAAATTAAAGGAACGAACGATAATGAAAACTTGGCTTTTGGCATTGTATGATGTGCTTTCCCGTTATAAAAACGTGTGGAATGAAACTTGGAAAATTCGTAAACAGCTTGATTCTCCGGTTAGAGAAAAAGATGAAAATGAATTTCTGCCCGCGCATTTGGAATTAATTGAAACACCTGTATCAAATGCACCACGATTCGTGTCTTATTCCATTATGCTCTTTTTAACTTTAGCGATTATTGTTTCTATTTTTAGCAATGTGGAAATTATCGCAACGGCTTCAGGAAAATTCGCACTAAGCGGGAGAAGCAAAGAAATTAAACCGATTGAAAACTCATTGGTTAAAGATATTTTTGTGAAAGAGGGCGAATACGTGAAAAAGGGTGAACTATTGTTAAAACTGACCGCACTTGGTGCCGAAGCGGATACGTTAAAAACGAAGACATCGCTTTCTCAGGCTAAACTGGAGGAATTTCGTTATAAATCTTTATTGGAAGCTGTTGAAAAAGATCAATTACCAATATTAGATTTTTCTAAAATTGATTTGCCTTTTATGACGGAAAACGATCAAAAAAGAGTGACTTTACTGATTGAAGAACAATTCTCTACTTGGCAAAAACAACGCCATCAGAAAACCTTGAATCTTAATAAAAAAGAAGCGGAAAAACTCAGTTATTTGGCACGAATAAAAAAATATGAAGGTCTGATTAATACAGAGCAAGTCCGATTGGATGATTTTAGAGCCTTATATAAGGAACATGCTATTGCAAAACATACAGTTTTAGATGAAGAGAATAAATATCAGGATGCAATCAATGAGCTTGAGGTATATAAGGCGAGTTTAATGCAAGTTGAAAACGAAGTTTTATTGGCCAAGGAAGAGCAGGAATTAGTCACACAATTGTTCAAAAATGATATTTTAGACAAGCTAAAACAGGCGACGGATAATGTGAATTTATTGACATTCGAACTAGACAAAAACAATCAACGCCAGCAAGTCTCTGAAATTCGAGCTCCTGTATCAGGTACTGTACAACAATTAAAAGTTCACACAATAGATGGCGTTGTTACTACGGCTGAAACATTAATGGTAGTTGTGCCGGAAGAAGATTCCCTTGAAGTCACCGCACTTATTCAAAATAAAGATATTGGTTTTGTGAAAGAAGGGCAAGAGGTTGTAATTAAGGTCGAAGCCTTCCCCTATACCCGTTATGGTTATTTAACGGGAAAAGTGAAAAATATTACTTTAGATGCGATTGAACATCCAAAGCTTGGACTTGTATTTAATACGATTATTGAACTGGATAAAAAAACACTTTCTGCCGAAGAAAAAGAAATCCCACTTTCCGCAGGGATGGAAATTACTGCAGAAATTAAGACAGGCATGAGAAGCGTTATAAGCTATCTACTTAGCCCATTAGAAGAATCTATTGATAAAAGTTTAAGAGAACGTTAATTATAAAAGATAGAATATAACATTCCGGTTTTCCACAATGCATCAAAAGTCTAAATTGAAAATAGATTTGGTTAGAACAGTATAAAACTGTGACTTGATGATGGATTTATAATTGAAAGCGCATTACCAATCTTTGCTAACGTCTGCAAGCCAAAAGCCTGTTGTAGTTTTTTAGTGCAAAAGTGCGGTGGATTTACCCGGTGTTTTTTATCCTGCTTTATTGGGATTAAAATGTGATCTAAATCACATAATTGTCTTCTTGAATTAAAAACTGTGATCTTTATCACATTTTTAAAAATTGTTGGTTAAAAAATATTGTGATGCAGTTCACATTTACGCCGAAAAAAGTTTCTGACAAAAATTTCCTTGTGCTATTTTGACCGCACTTTAAACCTGTGACGGAGACAATTATGTTATCAGCAAATGCAAAAGTGAAGATTCAAAGCTTCGGACGCTTTTTATCTAATATGGTGATGCCGAATATCGGCGCGTTTATTGCCTGGGGTTTTATTACGGCATTATTTATCCCGACCGGTTGGTTGCCAAATGAAACCTTGGCCAAACTAGTCGGCCCGATGATTACGTATTTACTGCCGTTATTAATCGGTTATACGGGCGGTAAATTAATCGGCGGCGATCGTGGCGCGGTAGTCGGTGCGATTACCACGGCAGGGGTGATTATCGGGACTGATATTCCGATGTTCTTGGGGGCGATGATTGCCGGTCCGACAGGCGGTTGGGCGATTAAATCCTTTGATAAATGGGCGCACGGTAAAATCAAAAGCGGTTTTGAGATGTTGGTCAACAACTTCTCTTCCGGCATTATCGGGATGATTCTGGCGATTTTGTTCTTCTTTGTGGTCGGTCCGGTGGTGAAATCCTTAACCGAAGTGTTGGCGGCAGGCGTAGAAGTGTTGGTTGATAACAACTTGTTGCCATTAACCTCCATTTTCGTTGAACCGGCGAAGATCTTATTCTTAAACAACGCCATTAACCACGGTATTTTCTCACCGCTGGGTATTCAACAATCACAAGAATTCGGTCAGTCTATTTTCTTCTTAATCGAAGCGAATCCGGGCCCGGGCTTGGGTGTGCTGTTAGCCTATATTTTCTTCGGTAAAGGATCTGCCAAACAAACCGCAGGCGGTGCGGCGGTGATTCACTTCCTCGGCGGTATTCACGAAATCTATTTCCCTTATGTGTTAATGAATCCGCGCTTGTTGCTTGCCGTCATTGCCGGCGGGATGTCCGGCGTGTTTACGTTGACTTTATTTAATGCAGGCTTAGTGTCACCGGCATCTCCGGGATCCATCATTGCGGTGTTGCTTATGACACCGAAAGCATCCTTAGTGGGCGTGATCAGTTCCGTAGTAGTGGCTTGTGCGGTTTCCTTCACCTTGTCCGCCTTCTTCCTGAAAATCCAAAAAGAAGAATCTACCAATTTGGAAGAAATGCAAGCGGCGTCTAAAGCCATGAAATCCGGTAACCTCAATCAAGGTGTAGTGACCGATTATAAAGGCTTAACCAAAATCTATGTGTCTTGCGATGCGGGCATGGGTTCCAGTGCCATGGGCGCGAGTATGTTACGCAAAAAAGTGAAAGACGCGGGCTTGCCGTTGGATGTCACTAACGTAGCGATTAACGATTTGCCGGAGGATGCTCGTTTGGTCATCACTCACCAGGATTTAACCTTGCGTGCGAAAAAACAAGTGCCGAACGCCATGCACTTATCCTTAACCAACTTCCTGGATAACAAATTCTACGACAGCTTGGTGCAGGATTTGAAAGAGCAATTAACGGCGCAACCGAAACCGGAAGCGGCACAGGCGCAAGAAGATGTGGTGGAAGTGAACGGTACGAAATTCACGTTAACGCCGGAACAAATTTTCTTAGGCTTAAAAGCCGATAACAAAGAAGATGCCATTCGTTTTGCCGGTGAGCAATTAGTCAAAGCGGGTTTTGTTGAACCGAGTTATGTCGATGCCATGTTTGAGCGTGAAAAACTGGTATCCACTTATCTTGGCGAAGGCGTTGCCGTGCCGCATGGTACTATTGAAGCGAAAGATGCGGTGCTGAAAACCGGTATCGTGGTGTGTCAATATCCGGAAGGCGTGCGCTTCACCGGCGAAGAGGACGGCATTGCCAAATTAGTGGTGGGGATTGCGGCGAAAAATAATGAGCATATTCAAGTGGTATCGGCGATTACCAACGCCTTGGACAGCGACGAAGCCATTGAATTATTAACCACCACCAATGACGTAGAAAAAGTGTTGGCGCTACTCAAAGCCTAAAAGTGCGGTTGGTTTTAAACGTGTTTTTACAGGCGACAGGCAATGCGGTATGTCGCCTTACTTAAAGGATAAATAACATGAAAGCATTACATTTCGGTGCGGGCAATATCGGTCGCGGATTTATCGGAAAATTGTTGGCGGACAGCGGTGTTGAAGTGATTTTTGCCGATGTGAATGATAAGGTGATTGACCTGCTGAAAACGCAACAGTCCTATCATGTCAAAATCGTCGGCGACAGTGTGAATACGGTGGAAGAAGTCACTAACGTTACCGGTATTAATTTTAAAGATGAAAATGCCGTGATTGAGTTATTCAAAACGGTGGATTTAGTCACCACCGCCGTAGGACCGAATGTGCTGAAAATTATCGCCGGCACAATTGCAAAAGGCTTGGTAGCCCGTTTTGCCGCCGGTAACAACACGCCGTTAAATATTATCGCTTGCGAAAATATGGTGCGCGGCACAACTTTCTTAAAAGAGCAGGTTTTCGCCCACTTAACGCCGGAACAAAAAGCCAAAGCGGAAGAATTGGTCGGTTTCGTGGATTCTGCCGTGGATCGTATCGTGCCGCCGGTGCAAGCGGATGAAAGCGATCCTTTATTGGTTACCGTGGAAGAATTCAGCGAATGGATCGTAGATGAAACTCAGTTTAAAGGGCAAATCCCGGCAATTCGCGGCATGGAAAAAACCGATAATCTGATGGCATTTGTGGAACGCAAATTGTTCACCCTGAACACCGGACACGCCACCACGTCTTACTTAGGCAAGCTAAAAGGCTATCGCTTCGTAAAAGAAAGCATTGAAGACGAAGCCATTAAAGCGGACGTGAAAGCTACCATGCAGGAAAGCGGCGCGGTGCTGATTAAACGTTACGGTTTTGCTCCGCAGGCGCACGCGGCGTATATTGAAAAAATCTTAAAACGCTTTGCGAACCCGTTCCTGGTGGATGACGTGGATCGTGTGGGGCGCGAGCCTTTGCGCAAATTAAGCTATAACGACCGCTTAATCAAACCGTTGCGCGGCACATTGGAATACGGCTTGCCGAATCAGCATTTGGTCAATGCCATTGCCGCTGCCTTAGCGTATCGCAACGAACAGGATCCGCAAGCCTTGGAATTGGCGGAATCGCTTGCCGAAAACGGCGTCGCAGAAACCGTGCGTAAATATGCCGAGTTGCAGGACGATGCCGTGATTGAACGTATCGTAGAGGCTTATCAGGCGATTTAAGCGAAGTAGGGCGAATGAATATTCGCCCTCGCTGTTTTGTGAAATTTAAGACAATGGGTTTTTAAAAGGATTTTCAGATGTCGATTGATCAGGCTTATGAAAAATTAAATGGCGCAATGTCTCTCCGCGGTTTCATCACCGTCTCCGTTGTGATTTTTGATGAAGCTGTAGATGAATTGATTAACCGTGTTTTTCGTAAAACGGATTTCGTCGTGAAATCCGTGGTGGATTCCCTGTTTGAAACCTCCGGCCCGCTTTCCGATTTAAGCATTCGCTTAAAAGTGCTGCTGGGTTTAGGCATTGTGGAACAGCCGGTGTTTGCCGACATTCTTCATTTTATCGGGTTAAAGGAAACCTTAAATAACGACGAAAAAGACTATGATTTTTCCGATGATATTATTTTGGATTTCGCCCGCCATTTACATTTATTGGAAGATAAACAGCTCCTTGATTTTCCGCCTGAAACCGAAAATCAGGATTCTTTGCTTTACCAAATTAAACGTCAGCGTAAAGAAAAAGTTATCCGCTCCAGCCTCATTCTCACCATTACCGATATTTGCGAACGCCTGCAAGTGGAAAGCCCGTTGTAGGTTTTAGGGGCAAAAGTGCGGTCAAAAATTCAAGTGTTTTCTAATCACCGAAAAACAAAAGACCTGAATCGGTTTCAGGTCTTTTTTAGCATCAGAAAATGCTTTAGGCGATTTCCGCCAGTTTCACCGGGCGTCCTTCATCAAGAGAACGTTTTGCCGCCAACGCGATCAGCACAGGTTGCAAGCCGTCGTTGCCGTTGACTAAAGTCGGTTTGTCGTTTACTACGGAATCCACAAAGCACGCCATTTCATCGGCGAAAGATTGCATATAGCGTTCTAGGAAGAAATATTTCGGTTTTTCGGCAATCACGCCCGCTTCACAGGAATACACGGCGGTGGAATCGGTATCATTGCGGGTTTGTATCACGCCTTTCGAGCCGAACACTTCCGCCCGTTGGTCGTAGCCGTAAACCGCTTTGCGGCTGTTGTCGATCACACCGATTGCGCCATTCGCCAGTTTTAAGGTGATGACGGCGATGTCAATATCGCCGGCTTTGCCGATTTCAGGATTCACCAGCACGCCGCCCGCCGCGTACACTTCCACCACTTCGCTGCCGGATAAATAACGGATCATGTCGAAATCGTGAATGGTCATGTCAAAGAACATCCCGCCGGATACTTTAACGTATTCAATCGGCGGTGCGTCAGGGTCGCGTGAGGTAACGCGGATTAAGTGCGGTTCACCGATGTCGCCGTTTTCCACGCGGGTCTTGATAGCTTTAAAGTTGTGGTCAAAACGACGGTTGAATCCTACCTGGAATTTCACGCCCGCTTTTTCCACTTCGGCTAAGACTTCTTTAATTCGATTCACATCGGCGTCCACCGGTTTTTCACAGAAAATGTGTTTGCCGGCACGAGCGGCTTCAATGGAAATCGGTGCGTGGGTGTTGGTGGAAGAACAAACCAACACAGCATCAATTTCAGGATCCTGCAGAATGTGTTTGTAGTCTTCATAAACGTGCGGAATGCCCATGCCTTTCGTCCATTGTTTAAGCTCATCGGTGACGCGCACATCGGAAATGCATGAAGGATATCAAGTGGGTATTATTCCTCATACGGATCTGACACAAGAACGCATTCTTGAATTGGCTTCAGGCTAATTTTTTTATTTATCAGGGTCGGTTTTTAATTAGAAAATGAGAGGTTTATTATGGAAAACGTGACATTGAAGAAAATTATCAATGCTTATGGAATGGTCCTAATTTTAATTCTTCTCTTTTTGGGCTTATCTGTTTCAATTGATGGTTTTTTCTCAGCAAGAACAGTGTGGAGTATTGTTGAACAAGTCTCTATGTTCGGTATTATTGCCATTGGGGTGACATTTATCATTATTACTACCGGTATTGATTTGTCATCAGGCTCAGTGGTCGCATTAACTGCTGTAGTTTCCGCGTCAGTGGTAACGGGCGGCGATACTTTTTCTGCCGCATTACTGGCTTTTGCAGTGTCTATTTTAATTGGTGCCGGATTGGGGTTAATTAACGGTGGGCTTACGGCAATTGGCAGCATTCCGCCGTTTATCGCCACATTGGGGATGATGATTATTGCACGTGGTGCAGCGCAACTTTATTCTGATGGTCGTCCGATTGACGCTTCTTCCGAAGCCTTTACCTGGATTGCCGATGTCAATATTTTAGGGTTGCCGGGATTGGTACTGTTATACATTTTAATTGTGATCGTCAGCCATATTTTACTCAGCCGTTCAACATTCGGTCGCCATGTTTATGCTGTTGGCGGAAACTTAAATGCAGCTAAAATTTGTGGTATTAACACCAATCGAACTTTAATCTGGGTTTATATCCTTGGCGGAGCGCTATCCGGTTTAGCCGGCGCATTGTTGGCGGCGCGTACTTATGCAGGTAACCCGTCTTATGGCTTGGCGTGGGAGCTTGATGCCATTGTGGCAGCCGTTATCGGCGGGGTTTCCTTAAGTGGTGGTTTCGGTACGATCCCAATGTGCGTTATCGGCGCATTGATTATCGGTACAACCAATAAAGGATTAAATATGCTCGGCGTTGACCCTTATTGGCAACAAATTGTTAAAGGGGCGATTATCGTTGTCGCCGTATTACTTGATACCTTAAAACGTCGTAAAAAAGGATAATTTTTTTGACCGCACTTTTACTGGAAAAAAGAAAAGCCTAGAAAATATTTCTAGGCTTTTTTGTGGAACTCACAACGGTGAATTAATAATCCTTTGGATCATAACCAAAATAAGCGCGGGTGAGGATGTCTTCCATATCGGTAACCATCGGTAAACGAGGGTTTGCCGGGGAACATTGGTCTTCAAAGGCGAGCAGTGCCACATCACGACGGGCATCCATCCACGCTTTTTCATCCAAGCCTTGTTCTTTGAAAGACATCTTAATGCCACAACGCACAGCTAAATCGTAGCAGGCTTGTGCGTAAGAACGCACGCCTTCTTCCGGTGTGCTGCAAGGCAAGCCGAGCATACGGGCGATGTCTTGGTATTTTACATCTGCTTTGTAGTAATTATATTTCGGCCACGTAGCGGTTTTTTCCGGGCAGGTACCGTTATAACGAATCACGTGCGGCATTAAAATCGCGTTGGTGCGTCCGTGTGGTGTATGGAAGCGACCGCCGATTTTGTGGGCAAGGGAGTGGTTCATCCCTAAAAACGCATTGGCGAATGCCATACCTGCCATGGTGGAGGCGTTATGCATTCTTTCGCGCGCTTCCTGATCTTTTTCGGTCACAGATTTTTCCAGGAACTCAAACACCAGTTTAATGGCTTGCAAGGCAAGACCATCGGTGAAGTCGCTGGCAAGAATGGATACATAAGCTTCGGTGGCGTGGGTTAATACGTCCAAGCCGGTGTCGGCGGCGACATGTGCCGGTACAGTGATCACTAATGCCGGATCCACAATGGCGACGGTCGGGGTAAGCGAGTAGTCGGCAATCGGGTACTTTTTATTACCTTCGGTGATAACCGCAAACGGTGTCACTTCAGAACCGGTACCGGATGTTGTCGGAATACCGATAAATCTGGCTTTACGACCTAGTTGCGGGAATTTAAACGCGCGTTTACGTATATCCATGAATTTCTGTACCAAATCGCGGAAATCCACTTCTGGTTGTTCATAGAATAACCACATCACTTTTGCCGCATCCATTGCCGAACCACCACCCAGAGCGATAATGGTATCCGGTTTGTAGTTACGGATTAACTCCGTACCACGGCGTACGGTTTCAATGGACGGATCCGGTTCTACATCGGCAAATAATTGGTAGGTTACGTGATTGCCACGAGCCGTAATTTGGTGGGCGATTTTTTCTACGAAACCTAAGTCCACCATGGTACGGTCGGTGACGATGACCACGCGTTCCATGCCGCCCATGGATTGAAGATATTGAATTGAATCCCGTTCAAAATAGATTTTTGACGGCACTTTAAACCATTGCATATTGTTTCTCCGTCTGCCTACTCGTTTAATGTTAATTAAATTGACCGCACTTACGTTGTTGCCCACGGAATTTTTACCATAAGAACCACAACCTAACGTGAGGGAAGGCAGGAAGGCGTTATACACATCACCGATACCGCCGAAGGTGGAAGGCGAGTTCCAGATAACGCGAATGGCTTTCACCCGTTTACCAAATTCTTTGGCAAGCTCCGCATCGGAGGTGTGAATGGCGGCGGAGTGACCCAAACCATGGAATTCCACCATTTGTTCCGCTTTTTCAAGACCGTCTTCACGGGAGGTAGATTTAATTAAAGCCAGTACCGGAGAAAGTTTTTCACGGGTTAGCGGCTCTTTTTCGCCCACTTCTTTACATTCGGCAAGCAGAATATTGGTTCGCGGTGGCACTTTGAAGCCCGCCTGTTCCGCAATCCAGGCGGCAGGTTTACCCACCACATTGGCATTCAGTTTCGCGCCGCCACAGTTCTTGCTGTTGGCTTTTGTGCCGAACATGAATTCTTCCAGCATGGCTTTTTCTTTCTTGTTCACCATATAAACGCCGTAAGAAAGCATTTCTTTTACAAAATCGTTATAGATTTCTTCATCGACGATGGCCGCCTGTTCGGAGGCGCACACCATGCCGTTATCGAAGGATTTAGACATCACGATGTCGTGCACTGCTTGTTTTAAGTTGGCGGATTTTTCCACATAAGCCGGCACGTTACCTGCACCGACGCCCAATGCCGGTTTGCCGCAGGAATAAGCAGCTTCTACCATGGCGTTCCCGCCGGTGGCAAGGATGGTGGCGATGCCCGGGTGTTTCATTAATGCGGATGTGCCTTCCATAGATGGTTTTTCGATCCATTGAATACAATTTTTCGGCGCACCGGCGGCAATAGCAGCTTCATACACAATGCGGGCGGCGTGCGCGGAAGATTGTTGGGCGGAGGGATGGAAGGCAAAAATGATTGGGTTACGGGTTTTTAGCGCAATGAGGGACTTGAAAATGGCGGTGGATGTCGGGTTGGTTGTCGGGGTGATCCCACAGATGACGCCCACAGGATCGGCGATTTCGGTGATGCCTGTTTCATCATTTTCACTTATTACGCCGACGGTTTTTAAATGCCGCATATTGTTCACGACATATTCACAGGCGAATAAATTTTTGGTCGCTTTATCCTCAAATACGCCACGCCCGGTTTCTTCATAAGCGTGCATTGCCAGCACACCATGTTGATCCAGCGCCGCCACAGAGGCTTTCGCCACAATGTAGTTCACCTGCTCTTGGTTTAATTGGCGGAATTCTTCCAGCGCAACCAAACCTTTTTCAACCAGAGCATTCACTTCTGCTTGTGCAGGACTTACTGCATTTTCAACATTACTCATAATGTTTTCTCCTAAAGTTTAAAAATTAAAATATAACTACTTAGAATTATATTGTATGCACAAGTGATCTTAATCACATTTTTTGGTGATTAGCTGAAATGTTTGATCTGGGTCAAAAAACAAACTGCTTTGACTACCGTTATTTATTTGGGGTTGATTGGATTGGCGCGGTTATGCTGGTCATATAAAAATAAAGGTAACGCATTGCAAACCAAAGAAATTGAGAAATATAACGGAATCGATAAAAAATCTTTTCCGTTATTTTTTGAAAGAATATAAACTTAGATTTAACTTTGAGGACATAAACGCATTAATTAATAACCTTATAACACTAGTGTGGCATTTAAGGCTAATCAAATATAGACCCAAATTTATAATCCAGGTTTAACCTCAAGGTTCTGCCCGGTGCAGGATTTAATCCCATATTGTTCGCGTCTAAATAATATCTGTTAGTTAGATTATCCAGCGTTGCAGATATTGTTAGATCCTTTGAAATTTTATAATTTGCGAAAAGATCGACTATTGCATATGGCTTCCATTCGGCAGAATTTGTCTCCCCGGTATTATTGTTTGGCGAAAATATCGAAACTATGCGTTTTGAGTAGTAATTGTGGCGCGCACCCAGTTCAAGTTTATCATCCCAGAATCTAAATCCGACTGTAGTCGTTATCGTTGTTTTAGGAGGCAACGTATTGGCGAGATTGCTTCCGCTGATACCGCCCTCAAAGCACTGCGGTGTATCTCTTATTCGTCCGACTTGATCGTCCCTACGGCAAAATTTCGTTTTTAGATAGTGTGTCATACCTATCTGTGTATAGAAGCTTCTCATATCAAAATATGCCGAAGTCTCATACCCACGAAAAAGGGCAGATCTAATATTGACGGTTTGTAGTCTGCCTTGCGTACTCGTTCTGGTGAGATAATCTTTCGTGAAGTTATTAAAATAAGCAAATTTAAAACCTAAAAAATTATCTCCACCGCCTATATCATCAAATAATAGATTTGTGCCAATTTCCCAGTTCTTTTGTCTCTCAGGCTTTAACTTGTAGGTTTGATAATCGACTATTTGTGTGCTAAATCCGCGTGATGCTTGAAACAAACTCGCTGAGCGTACAGCCTCGGCATATTTTATGTAAATTTGCGCGTTCTCATGTGGTTCGAAGGTAAACATCGCGATTGGTGATGTGGCCTTAACGCTTGGAGGTTGCGGCCAAGAATAAATCCGGCATCTTTTTTGAAACGGGTTGTTGCGCACCGGTTCACAGACGGAATTCTTCGGATCGGGCATATTTTTGCGTACGAATTTATCTTCGACTCTGGGCTGAAAATCATGAATTGCGGTGCGGATGTGTCGCAGACCTAGATCTATTTTAAGCCAGTTCGTGATTGGATAGTTAAGCGAAATGAAGGCACTTTTTTCTTTGCGCTTTGCGTTTCTGATGTAAAACGGTGCTACAGCATTGTCAGGATAGCCTTTTGCGCGTACTCTAGCAGCCATATCTTTAGGCGGATGAATTCTTTCGCGCGAGTAACTTATGCCGTAGTTTATCGTTAGTGGTCTATCGAAAATTTGCGCTACACTGGTGTTGCTTAAATTTAGTCCCTTCTGCTCGGAGATTGTAAAGTGCGCGTGGCGAGAGCTGAAATCAACCAGATCCTCGATGAAAGGTGTAAAGCTAGAAGTGTCACTTTTAGTGTAATATCCGCTTAAAGTTAGCTTGATAAATGGATTTGTCGGATCGAAGATATATTTTGCGCTGTAGCTATCGGTCTTTACTTCCGTGCCTTCTCCCTGCAGCGCACCGTCTCCACGAAAGCTCGTAATGGACGGCATCAGCTCGCCGAATTTGCTTCTATAGCCGCGGTAGGTCAAATTTAAAGCATGCGTGTCGTTGTAAGTGTTAAACTTAGCCAGATAGGACTTATTATCCTGGCTGGTATTTAGTACTTCCTCGCCACCACGAAAGTAGGTATAACCGTTTTGCTCTTTAAATCTCAGCCTACCGATCCTAACATCTTCTTCAGTCACAAGAGGTCTGCCGAATCTGTCCTTTCTCGTAGGGTCTCTGTGTACTTCAAAATCATCTTCATTTTTATATTCGATATCTTCTATCACTGGTACGGCGCCATGGCGTCCGACGAAATAATTGCCCTGCTTCTTTTTGGCGTAGGCCAACACAATGTCGGCGTTTTCCCACTTTTTAGAAAATGCGAGCGAGTAGTTGTAGCTTTTGCCTAAATTCTGAAAAGGATTTTTGGATGCGTATTTCGCGTTGGGGTTGTAGGTTTGCTTCGGACATTTACCCGAACGGTTGGTACGACATTCGTCTATCCATTTAGTGCGGTATCCGCCGCGTGTATAAAGAGGCGGTTTGTCTGTAGTATTAGACATCGTACCGAACCGCAAGCGAAGTCCCCAGTTCTTATTTTCGGGGATTATGTCTTTGTAGCCTACGGTATTCATTCTCACTACACCACCTGTGGCGCCGGTAGCATCTGCTTTGAGTGACGGGCCTTTTTCTATTTCTACGCGCGAGATAAGATCAGGATCCAGATATGTTCGGGTACTTGAACCTGCATAGCCTTGCCACGAAGGGATAGACTGAAGCGAATCATCGATCAAAACAGGAATTCTGTTTTCGTTGGCTATACCTCTAATTATAGGGGTTATAGCGCCGCTGTTTCGTTTGTTGCCGACCATAACGCCCGGAATTCCGCTTAAAAAATCACCTACTGATGAGCCGCGAAAACGTTGAATTTTTGTATCATTGAGATATGAGTACGAACCGGATTTTAGATAGCTTTCCAGTTCATCCTCATATGAAGTTTTACTTTGCCCGGTAACTACTATGTCCGGTAGAACCGTAGTTTGAGGGGCAGCATCGATACTTTGTGACGTGCAGATCAAAGTGGTCAAAAAGAGTAGTGTAGGGTTGCGTTTGTCACTTTTTTGAGATTTTTTAAATTTAAAATTCATACTGCTCCTTTAAAATATAATTATAATTTTAGGGACGGTATTAGATTAGCAGTTATATTACTTTGTGAAAATTAACATAATTAATTGAAATAACTGCACTTTCATCTGAGAATTTATTAGATATTACTCCTGATTCTCCGTCTTATTCTATTGAAAAATTTGAAAGTAAAAAGTGCGGTCGAAATTCACTATGAATTTTAACCGCACTTTTGTTATTGACTAAGGCAGCTCATCAATATCATCTTTGTTCACTTTGGGTTGCACCATGTGTTCACGGTCAAGACCTAAGTCATATGCAATAGCAATCGCAACGAAGATAGAAGAGTATGTCCCGAATCCGATACCTATTAAGAGGGCCAACGAGAAACTATGGATTGTCGGGCCGCCGAAGACAAAAAGGGCGATCACCACAATTAACGTCGTCACTGAAGTCATAATAGTTCGGGAGAGAGTTTGTGTTAATGAAATGTTAATAATGTCGATAGAAGCAATCCGTCTGATTTTACGGAAGTTCTCACGCACACGATCGAATACCACGATACTGTCATTGAGGGAATAGCCCACCACGGAAAGAATCGCTGCGATAAAGGTTAAATCCATTTCAATTTGCAAGTAGGAGAAAGCACCTAAGGTAACAATCACATCGTGCGCAAGGGAAAGTACGCCGCCAACAGCTAAGCGCCATTCAAAACGTATACCGACATAAAGTAACAACATGATAAGAGTTGTTAACGTGGCATAAATGGCGCCTTGAGTCAGTTCTTCTCCAACATTCGGACCAACAAACTCAGTAGAGCGAATCTGAATATCGCTATCTAACGTACTTAGCATTCTCTTAACATTATCACCGATTTGTGCGTTATCCGTCGCGGGCAGGCGAATCATCACATCACGCACACCACCGGTGGTTTGTACCAATGGACTTTCAATCCCGTTTTGGACCAGAGTAGAACGGATTTTTTCCAAATCTGCCGGTTGAGAAAAGTGGGTGTCCACCACCACACCCCCGGTAAAATCCAGACCCCAGTTGAAGCTTTTGGTAAATACAAAGAACAGGGAAACGGCAATGATGATCACCGATGCAAGATAACCCCACATGCGGTATTTCATAAACTCAACTAAACGGAAAGGGAGTTTAATGCCTTGAATTTCTCGAATTGACTGACTTCTGTTTTCTAAATTCACAATATGTTCCTCACCATTAAATTGATAATTTATCAATTCGTTTGCCGCCGTATAAGAAATTCACGATTGCCCGTGTTCCGGTGATTGCGGTAAACATTGAGATGGCAATACCTAAAGATAGGGTGATTGCGAAACCTTTAATCGGACCGGTACCCACCGCGTAGAGGGCGACTGCGGTTAAAATCGTGGTTAAGTTGGCATCGAAGATGGAACTGAATGCGCCGCTATAACCTTCATTAATGGCTTGCTGGATTGGACGACCGTTGCGGATTTCTTCTTTAATTCGCTCGAAAATCAATACGTTCGCATCCACCGACATCCCTACTGCCAATACGATACCGGCAATGCCCGGCATGGTGAGCGTGGCGCCTGGCAATAACGATATTAAACCGACCAATAAAACGATATTGGCGATTAAAGCAATATTGGCGATGATGCCGAATTTACGGTAGTAAATAACAATAAATGCCACCACGATCATTAAGCCCCAGAAGCTGGCCTGTAAGCCTTGTTCTACATTTTGTGCCCCGAGAGACGGACCGATGGTACGTTCTTCCACAATTTGAATTGGCGCAATTAACGCACCGGAACGGAGTAGCACGGCAAGGTTTTGTGCTTCTGCCGGGGAGTCGATACCGGTAATTTGGAATTGACTGCCGAAACGACCTTGAATAGTCGCGACGTTAATGACTTCTTCGTGTTTTTGTAAAATGGTTTTACCGTTTTCGTCTTTTTTACCGCTGTCTTTATATTCTACATATAAGGTCGCCATCGGTTTTTTCAGGTTTAAACGGGTGGTTTGTGACATGATTTCGCCGCCCTCGCTATCCAAGGTCACGCTCACTTGCGGCAACGACGTGTTTTGATCGACACCGGAGCTGGCATTGGTAATGTGCTCGCCACCGAGTACTGCGCGTTTATATAACACTACAGGACGATTGTTTCTGTCGTATTTGACTTCGGAATCGGAAGGCACCATACCACGCGCTGCCGCTTCTAAATTAGCGCTTGCATTAACTATACGAAATTCAAGGGTAGCCGTTGCACCGAGAATTTCTTTCGCACGGGCAGTGTCTTGTACCCCCGGTAATTCAACCACAATGCGTTCCGCCCCTTGACGCTGAATAACGGCTTCGGCGACGCCCAATTCGGTAACACGTTTACGTAAAATACTCAGGTTTTGCTCAATAGCGCTCTCACGGGCTTCATTCAATACGGAATCAGATAAGCCTAGGGACAAGGTGTTCTCGGATGTGACACTAACATCTAGATTCGGGTGCTGTTTGCGTAAGTAGCGTTGTACGTCAGAAAGTTGTTCAGAATTGGTTAAGGTTACGCCGGTGCTGAAATTATCAATGGATTTAATGGCGCTGTATTGATATTTTTCTTTGCGCAGTTCGGTACGCAAAGAATCCTGCAACTGTTCCTGACGTTTGGACAGTGCGGAATTCATGTCCACCTCCATCAGGAAGCGCACGCCACCACGTAAGTCCAGACCCCATTTCATCGGGTTACCGCCAATGCTACTTAGCCATTTCGGGGTTGCCGGTGCAAGGTTTAACGCGACGGAATAGTTGGTGCCTAATTTTTCGGTAATTTTGTCTTTGGCGAGTAATTGTGTATCCGTATTGTTAAAACGCACTAAAATCGAGCCGCTTTCCAATACGATGGATTTGGTTGTCAGATTATTATCTTTAAGCACGGATTGAACATCGCTAAGTACAGCAGAATTGGCTTCCTGACCGCGAGTTCCTGAAATTTGTACGGCAGGATCTTCACCGTAAAGATTTGGAAGAGCATATAAAATACCAATGGCGACCACGAAGATCACCATTAGATTCTTCCATAAAGGGTAACGATTTAACATAGATTTCCTGTTCCCTTGAGGAATGTAAGATTAAAGGGTTTTGATTGTACCTTTCGGTAATACCGCGGCAATGTAATTGCGGTTGATGGTCACTTCGGTACTGTCGTTTAATGCGATAACAATGTTGTCACTGTTTTCAACCATTTTGGTGATTTTACCGATAATACCGCCGGCGGTAAGCACTTCAGTGCCTTTGGCTAATTCAGACATAAGTTTTTTATGTTCTTTATTTCTTTTTGCCTGCGGACGATAAATCATGAAATAGAAAATCAATCCGAATATGACGAAAATAAATAACATTGACATTGGGCTGCCTTGTTGCGTTTCCATTCCAATTTCCTTTTAGTTAATGAAAATATAAAGACGCCGTGAAGCGTCCGTAACTGATAAAAAAACCGTCGCCTAAAATACCACAAATCTGTTGGAATGTGAAAATGATATTGTAAGCATACCGTGAAAAAAGACTACGATTTTGTGCATTGAGCAAATTTGTTTATTTAGCAGATTTGATGATTTTTAAGCTTCTTCAGATCCGGTAGAAAAAAGATGTGGTTGTTTCTGTCGTTGAGAAAAGTGCGGTCGATTTAAAAAACGTTTTTTAAAATGACCGCACTTTTCGGATTACTGATTTGCTTCTGCTAATTGCAACGGCGGAACAGGTTTGCCGATTCTGGCATAAAATTCCACCACGAAATCATCAAAACGATCCGCTTCGATCGCCTGGCGAATTTCTGCCATTAAGCGTTGGTAATAACGCAAATTGTGGATGGTATTAAGGCGTGCACCAAGAATTTCGCCACATTTGTCCAGGTGATACAAATAGGCTTTGGTATAGTGTTTGCAGGTGTAACAGTCACAGTGCGGATCCGGCGGGCTGGTGTCGTCTTTGTATTTGGCATTACGGATTTTAACGATGCCGTCGGTGACGAATAAATGCCCATTACGCGCATTGCGGGTTGGCATCACGCAATCGAACATATCAATGCCGCGACGTACGCCTTCCACTAAATCTTCCGGTTTTCCTACACCCATTAAATAGCGCGGTTTGTCGGCGGGAATCTGCGGGCAGATGTACTCCAAAATGCGGTGCATATCTTCTTTTGGCTCGCCCACGGCTAAACCGCCCACCGCATAGCCGTCAAAGCCGATATTGATTAAGCCTTCCAGTGAAACTTTGCGCAATTCTTCAAAGGTTCCGCCTTGGATAATGCCGAACAGCGCGTTTTTGTTGCCTAATTCGTCAAAACGAGCGCGGCTGCGTTGCGCCCAGCGCAGGGACATTTCCATGGATTGCTTGGCATAATTAAACGTGGCGGGGTAGGGCGTACATTCATCGAAAATCATCACGATGTCGGAACCTAAATCATATTGAATTTCCATGGATTTTTCCGGCGATAAGAAAATACGTTCGCCATTAATCGGGTTTTGAAATTTCACGCCTTCTTCAGTGATTTTGCGTAACTTGCCCAAACTGAACACTTGGAAACCGCCGGAATCCGTCAAAATCGGACGATGCCATTGCATAAAATCGTGTAAATCACCGTGCTTGCGCATGACTTCCTGCCCCGGGCGCAACCACAAATGGAAGGTATTACCGAGCAAAATTTCCGCACCGGTGGTGCGCACTTCTTCCGGCGTCATGCCTTTCACTGTGCCATAAGTGCCTACGGGCATAAATGCCGGCGTTTCAACGGTAAAGGTGCCTTGCGGGCGTTCAAATACCAAGCGACCACGACGGGCATTGCCGCTGGTTTTGTCTAATTCATACTTCATTAAATTTCCTCAACGAATAAACAGTTCGAAGATTTTTGGTTAATAAAAAAGCCTGTTTAAATATACAGGCTTCATGCTATAATTTTTCGCAATGCTCTTACGAGCAGAGGCGGACTCTACTAATGATAGTCCGCCAGTTGCCGCTGTTGGGCTAGATTAGTAGATCCTTGTTATAATCATAAGGATAAAAATATGATTAAATTTTTTATTAAATTGGTCATCATTATTCTACTTTGCCTGTTATTGAAAAGTAGCACTGGCTCATAGTAATTGATGCCGCAAGGAATGGTTATCGCCATTCCTTGTTTTTTATTTTATGACTTGCCCGAAAATAAGTCAAACACCGCCTTCTTTCGGCGCTTAATAAGTTTCAATTTTTGGCATAGCCCAAGGTTTTTCTTGAAAAAGATATTTATCGTATTAATATTTATACTTATATTTTAAATGTGATTATTCATAAAGGTAGAGCTTTATGCAACGGAGAAAACTTCTGAAATTAACCGGCGCCGCAGTTATCGGGATGACTATTGCGCCGGGGTTGATAGCAAAAAAGAAAGGCAGAGGTAGTGGTTCCGGTATTCTACATTTGAATTTCAATGAAAATTCATTGGGTATGTCGGAAAAAGCAAAACAGGCGATTATTAATAGCATTGGGATTGGTTCCCGTTATCCCGATGAGCATCGTAGTGAATTAATCCGTCAATTAGCTGAAAAATATAATCTGGAAGATAATTTCGTTTCCTTGGGGAATGGATCCTCTGAAAATATTCGTGGAATTATTCAGTCACAGGTATTTAAAGCCAGACAGGCGAAACAGACGGTTCAGCTGGTGGTGCCGGATCCGACGTTTAATTATGCCGAATTATATGCGCAAGCCATGAATGTGCCGGTTGTTAAGGTGCCGCTGACTAAAGATTTCCAATTTGATTTGGCAAAATTACAAGAAACCGCCGAGCAGTTTAGTGGCGTGAGTATTTTCTATTTGTGTAACCCGAATAATCCAACTTCAACCGTTACGCCGGCAAAAGAGTTATTCCGTTGGATTAAAAAAGCGCCGGAAAATTATTTCTTTTTACTGGATGAAGCCTACGCCGAATATGTACAGGATCCTGCTTTTGAAAGTGGCGTTAAGCTGATTAAACAGGGTTTTAAAAATGTTGCCGTCACCCGCACTTTCTCTAAATTTTATGCCATGGCAGGTTATCGCGTGGGGTATATGCTGGCGAATTCCGATGTGGTGGAAGAAGTGGATAAATTCATGTCCATTGACAATATCAACATTGCCGGTGCTGTTGCCGCGCTTGCTTCCTTGAAAGACAAAACTTTCTCCCAACTGAGCTTACAAAGCAACGAAGCCTCCCGTAAAATCGTGCAAAACGCATTGCGAGAACTGGGTTTAAAATTTGCACCGTCTAACGGCAACTTTATTTTTCATGAAATTAAAGGGGATGTCCAAACCTACCAGGAGCGTATGAAAGAAAATAGCATTTTGGTCGGACGTGAATTTTTACCGATTCAAAGCTGGAGCCGTTTAACCTTAGGAACGCCGGAAGAAATGCAACGTTTTGTTAAAGTCCTCAAAGAATTCAGACAAAACGGTTGGGTATAAAAATAAAGGTGGGACAGCCCATCTTTATTTTTTCTGAGACCCGTTATTTCAATCCCTTCACATCAGGATTTTTACTGATAAACATTGCATCGCCGTAACTGAAAAAACGATAGCGATTTTCTACCGCACTTTTATAGGCATTCATCGTATAGGAAAAACCCGCAAAGGCGGAAACCAACATAATTAACGTGCTTTCCGGCAAATGGAAATTGGTAATCAGGCAATCCACCACGCGGAACGATTTGCCCGGATAAATAAAAATGGACGTATCGGAAAAATAAGGCTCAATAAGCACCGCACTTTTCTTCTCTTCCGCTGCCAATGCCGCACTTTCAATGGAACGCACGGAGGTTGTCCCTACCGCAATCACCCGTTTACCGGCTTTTTGGGTCGCCAAAATGGCATCACACACTTCTTGCGGCACTTCCACATATTCCGCGTGCATCACGTGATCTTCAATATTTTCCACGCGAACCGGCTGAAATGTTCCCGCCCCAACGTGTAGCGTAACAAAGGTAAAATTTACCCCTTTGGCTTTGAGTTTCGTCAACAATTCATCGTCAAAATGTAGCCCTGCCGTTGGGGCGGCAACCGCGCCGGGCACTTTGTTATACACGGTTTGGTAGCGTTCCTGATCCGCTTCTTCATCGGGGCGATCGATATACGGCGGCAACGGCATGTGCCCGATTTTCTGCAATACATCAAAAAGTGCGGTCTGTTTTTCGGCTATTTCGATCTCAAACAAACTGCCTTGACGCCCCACCATGACGGCGTTTACGCCGTGACCTTCTCCCAGTTTATCCTCGCCTAAGATCAATTCCGCGCCTTCCTTCGGTGCTTTGGAGGCGCGAACATGAGCTAAAAAACGGGATTCGCTTAACACCCGCTCCACCAACACCTCTATTTTCCCGCCACTGCTTTTACGCCCGAACATCCGTGCAGGAATCACACGGGTATTATTGAAGATCATCAAATCGCCGGGGTTAATCAGATCCAACACATCACTAAAAGTGCGGTGAAAAATTTCCCCGTTTTCACCATCCAGTTGTAACAATCGGCTGGCTGTCCGCTCCGTTTTCGGATAACGGGCAATCAACTCATCAGGTAAATCAAAATAAAAATCGGCAACACGCATAATGGAATATTTGGTTTAAAAAAGAGGGCGGTAGTCTAGTGCGGATTGGGGAGGATCTCAAGGGGAATGAATAATCTATTAAAAAGAAATTGCGCTGGTTTCTGTTAGCAATACAAATAGCAGGTAATTGTGAGCATACTTAAAGGTATTTTTTACTCAATTCTACTTTCTACAAGACGAAAAAAAGCCCTTTCAAGGGGGAAGGGCTGAATAATGTATTTTGAGTTATATTTTTCTAGGGTATGTGCGTATTATATAGACCCAAATTAATATTGCAACATGATTTTAACAAAATATTAACTTTTCTTTTCGTGAGGGTTGCGTGTGTTGGTGTTGACCAGGTTTCGCATTAACAGCGCGTAATCCAAGTTGATGTCTTGCGGCACGTCTAAGAAGACAAAATGTCCGTCGCCTAATGCGGCATCTACTTCGACGTTTTTGCGATTAAGCATTTTATTGATTTTGAAGACGATATTGCCTTGCGGTGTCATTATTTCCACTTCGTCGCCAAGCAGGAATTTATTTTTCACCGCCACTTCCGCCATGCCTTGTTCGTTACGTTTGCCGGTGAATTCACCGACGAATTGTTGACGTTCGGAAATGGAATAGCCGTATTCGTAGTTTTGGTATTCATCATGGGTGTGGCGGCGCAGAAAGCCTTCGGTGTAGCCACGGTGCGCCAAAGATTCCAACGTATCCATCAGGCTTTCGTCGAATGGTTTGCCGGCAGCCGCATCGTCGATCGCTTTGCGGTAAACTTGCGCAGTACGGGCGCAGTAATAGAAGGATTTGGTGCGCCCCTCAATTTTTAAGGAATGCACGCCAAGTGCGGTCAATTTTTCCACATGTTGCACGGCGCGTAAATCTTTGGAGTTCATGAAATAAGTACCGTGCTCGTCTTCAAAGGCGGTCATTTGCTCGTCGGGATTTTGTGCTTCGGTGTAAAGGAACACTTTGTCGGTCACGGTGCCTTCGCCCAACGTCGGGGCGACGTTTTTCACTTCAATTTGTTGGCGCGGATCGATTTTCGGCACGATGTTGCCGACGTCATCCACTTTGCCTTCTTCCATTTTATATTCCCAACGGCAAGCGTTGGTACAGGTGCCTTGGTTCGGGTCGCGTTTGTTGATATAGCCGGAAAGCAGACAACGACCGGAATACGCCATGCAAAGTGCGCCGTGAACGAAAATTTCAAGTTCAATATCCGGCACGTGCTGGCGGATTTCGGCGATTTCATCAAGGGAAAGCTCGCGGGATAAAATCACGCGGGTTAAGCCCATTTGTTTCCAGAATTTCACCGTCGCCCAGTTTACCGCGTTGGCTTGCACGGAAAGGTGAATGTCAATGTTGGGGAAGTTTTCGCGTACCAGCATGATCAAGCCCGGATCGGACATAATTAACGCATCCGGCCCCATGTCGATGACCGGTTGTAAATCTTTGATAAAGGTTTTGAGCTTGGAATTATGTGGCGCGATGTTCACCACCACATAGAATTTTTTGCCGAGGGCGTGAGCTTCATCAATGCCGATTTTTAAATTGGCGTGATTGAACTCGTTGTTGCGCACGCGCAGGCTGTAACGTGGCTGACCGGCATAAACCGCATCTGCACCGTAAGCAAAGGCATAGCGCATATTTTTCAACGAGCCGGCAGGAGAAAGTAATTCAGGTTTAAATGGGGTTGTCATAAAAGTCTCTTTGTCTGATTTCAAGTCAGGAATTTGCCCAAGGCAAATCGTAAGGACGGCTATTTTAGGCGGATTTTGGTTTTTGTAAAGGAAAAGTGCGGTGGGTTTTTTCGGTGTTTTTTAACGCAAAACGCCCGCTTGGTTTGCGGGCGTGGAAATTTCGGTAAAGGTTAAATCTTGGATTTATTCGTCAGTCCGATATAAAGGCAGACCACAAAACCGATGACGAATACATAAGGCGTAAATTGTGTCACGCCGGCAGGGGAAGCAGCGAGCGCAAAATTATGCGCGGCGGTAGCACCTAACACCATTCCTAATACAAAGAGGGCGGCGTCATTATTGCCTTCGCCGATGTTCACCAATTTTTTGCCCGGGCAACCGCCACCGAGCGAGAAGCAAAGTCCGCAAAGTGCCATGGAGAATGCGCCCAATACCAAACCGATAAGTTCGGGGCGTAAATATTGTAACGGTGTGGCGCGATGCAGACCGAGTGCGCCCGCTGTGTCGCGCAAGAAACAGGCTGCGCAGAAGCCCATATTGCCGGGATTGCCATTGTAGGTTAGAAGTGGAGCAACGATACCAAGTGCAGCAACTGCAACCACAGGCCAAGTTAAGATTTTCATAATAAGACCCTTGTGATATCTGAAGTAAATGTGAATGGTGTTTTTAATGTTTTAAAAACGCTTTCATTGTAAAAAGACGCTCAAAATAAGAAAAGCATCTTGTGGTGATATTGTGAGCGGGATCAAGGATTTATTTTTAAATGCAAAAACGACCGCACTTTTGGCGACGGGGAGCGTATTTTTCTCTAAAGTGCGGTGGTTTTTGGCGATGTTTTTTTGATGTAAACCAATAAATATTCAGATGATAATGAATTGCATTTGTTGTAGGGGTATAATCGGCTTGTCGCCTATTTATTGAGCGACAAGCAGTTTGATTTGACGATTTAAAAGGAGCAAAAATATGTTAAAAAACATTGAAAAAGCCACCGTTCTTAAATTGAATGATCTTCTAGCATATCAAGACGGACAAGTTATCAGCAAAACATTTTCACAAAACCCTGCCGTGGGCTTAACCATGTTTTGTCTGCCGAAAGGCGAGGAAATCAGCGCCCATAAATCCCGTGGTGATGCTTTGGTGACAATATTGGAAGGCAAAGCCAGAATCACTATCGACACAACCGACTACGCAGTCAATGCCGGCGAAAGTATCATACTGCCTGCCGATATTCCTCACTCCCTGTATGCCTTGGAAAATTTCAAAATGTTCCTGACGGTGGTGTTCCCGAAAGAGGGGAGATAGTGAGGTAAGCAGAGAGGCACTTAATGTGCCTTTTACATTGGTTAAAAAAAGCCCGTTTTACCGGGCTTGTCTGAATTCTGCATTTTTGTATGCATTTAATCTATTCCGTTTACCCACGGATAAAACAAGAATATAAATTTGGTTATCATTAACTTCATAAACTAAGCGATAACCGGCTGCGCGGAGTTTGATTTTATAAAGGTTTTGATAACCTTTTAATTTGTCGCCGGGTACTCTCGGATTTTCTAAGCGTTCCGCAAGTTTATTTTTGAATTGTTGGCGTATGGTGTCACCTAACTTTTCCCACTCTTTTAAAGCCCTTTTATCAAAAGTGAGTTTATAAGTCATCAAGGCTTACCTCAATCGGATCAAGGGTCGCCAGACGCTCTTCAGCGATTCTGCCTAATTCTGCATCTTCTACCAGATTTTGAAAATATTCAAATAATGCAGGCGTGACGCAATAAAAGGCCGGTTGGTTACGGTTTAATATGGCTACGGCACCATCTTGGCTTGCGTACGCAATGCCCATTGGGTCCCGTTTTAAATCGGTAATGCTTGCGGCTTGTTGTGTCAAAATTTGATGTATTGCCATAATGTTTCCCCTTTTCTACTGATTCTGGCGTCTTATAATAATACTTTTAAAAATTTTTTAAAGGTATTCTTGCGTTATTTGGACGGATAGATAATAGTAAATCTTTAATAAAGAAGGTTGGCGTGGATGTGAATTATAAAATTTTAGGCAATAAAATAATGTGAACGTTTAGAGAAATTGGCGGAACGGACGGGACTCGAACCCGCGACCCCCTGCGTGACAGGCAGGTATTCTAACCAGCTGAACTACCGCTCCGAATGAGAATAGATAAAAGAATTGGCGGAATGGACGGGACTCGAACCCGCGACCCCCTGCGTGACAGGCAGGTATTCTAACCAGCTGAACTACCGCTCCGAATGAGAATAGATAAAAGAATTGGCGGAATGGACGGGACTCGAACCCGCGACCCCCTGCGTGACAGGCAGGTATTCTAACCAGCTGAACTACCACTCCGCACAGGTGAGGTGCATAATAATGGCGCAGGGACACTCCGTCAACTTTTTTTTTCTCTTTTGGGGTTACTTGTTTAATCGGTGAACGATTTTATTAATGCAAGGTTTCTTCCTGGGCTTGACGCTCCCAAAGGCAATTATCCTTGCTTTTTTTATTGATTAATTTGAGATATTCCAAATGCGCTTGCAGCTCTTCTTCCGTCGGGGTGAGCAGGCGTAAATTGTGTGAAAAAACGACCGTACTTTGTACTTGCTGTTCGCCGGCGTGCTGAATAATTTCCGGTTCACTTTCATCAAACAGGCTGGTTTGCCCGCCCGTCATGGCAAGATATACATCCGCCAGAATATCCGCATCCAGTAACGCGCCGTGTAGCGTACGTTTACTGTTATCTATCCCCAAACGGCTACAGAGCGCATCCAAGTTATTTTTCTTGCCGGGATACATTTGGCGCGCCATGGTCAGCGTGTCGGTCACCAGGCAAATGTCGTTGGTTTTAATCGGCAGGTTCAGCTTGGCGAATTCATAATCCATGAAGCCCACGTCGAAGGGCGCGTTGTGAATAAGCAACTCGGCGCCTTTGATATATTCGATGAATTGATTGGCAACCTGGCTGAAATCCGGTTTGTCCGCCAGCATTTCGTCGGTGATACCGTGTACCTTAATAGCATCGGGATCCACCGGACGATTCGGCTTAATATAAATGTGAAAATTATTGCCGGTATAACGGCGGTTAATCATTTCCACCGCACCGATTTCAATGATGCAGTGACCTTCATAATGGGCGCCTAACTGGTTCATACCGGTGGTTTCCGTATCCAGTACAATTTGGCGATTCGGGTTAATTTGAATACTCATAACGCTACTTTTTATCCGCAAAAATTTCGGGTATTATCGCCTCATTTGAAATAAATTAGTAGTGAATATGCGTAAACAAATCGAAATTTTTACCGACGGATCCTGCCTCGGCAACCCCGGTGCGGGCGGTATCGGCATTTTGTTACGTTACAAACAACACGAAAAAAAACTGTCCAAAGGCTTTTTTTTGACCACTAATAACCGCATGGAATTATTGGCGGTGGTGGAAGCCCTAAACAGCCTAAAAGAGCCCTGCGACATTCATTTATACAGTGACAGCCAATACATGAAAAACGGCATCACCCAGTGGATTTTTAACTGGAAGAAAAATCATTGGAAAGCGAGTAGCGGCAAACCGGTGAAAAATCAGGATTTGTGGATGGCGTTAGATCAGGCGATCGCCCGTCATAAGGTGGATTGGCGCTGGGTGAAAGGGCACGCGGGGCATCGTGAAAATGAAATTTGCGATCAACTGGCAAAGCAGGGCGCAGAGAACCCGACGTTAAACGATGAAGGTTACCAAGCGGAAGCATAAAATCCGCCCGAAAAAAGAACCGTGAAGAAGCATAAAGTGCGGTTTGTTTTTACGGCATTTTTCATTTGCCTTGTGCGGCTAGTTCGCTTCGCCGGTCGGTTGTTGCGCGATGGTTAAAAATTCCTTGAAGAAGGTCGGGAAGGTTTTTGCCGTGCAGTTCGGATCCAAAATCGTTACCGGCGTGTCGGAAAGAGCGATGAGCGCAAAGCACATTGCCATCCGGTGATCGTTGTAGGTTTCGATTTCTGCCGCTTTAAATTCCGTCGGTTTTAACGGTTGAATGCGAATAAAATCTTCGCCTTCCTCCACCTCCGCGCCCACTTTGCGCAGTTCCGTCGCCATGGCGGTTAAACGATCCGTTTCTTTCACGCGCCAGTTGTAAATGTTACGAATCACGGTTTCGCCTTCCGCAAAAAGGGCGGTGGTGGCGATGGTCATGGCAGCATCGGGAATGTGGTTCATATCCATATCCACGCCATGTAACGGCGCTTGTTCCGCCTGAATGAAATCCTCGCCCCAAGTGATGTGCGCGCCCATTTTTTCTAAGACGTCGGCAAACAGACGATCGCCCTGAATGCTGTTTTTGCCGATGCCTGTCACTTTCACCTTGCCCTTAATGGCGCCTGCCGCTAAGAAATAAGAGGCGGAGGAAGCATCACCTTCCACTAAAAATGAGCCGGGTGATTGATAGGATTGTTTGCCTTTTACGATGAAGCGTTGGTAATGTTGATTTTCCACGCTCACGCCGAAGATTTTCATCATGTTGAGTGTGATGTCGATGTACGGTTTGGACACCAATTCACCGATAATTTCGATTTCGCTGTCACTCTCCGCAAGGGGCGCCGCCATTAAAAGTGCGGTCAAAAATTGCGATGAAATGGAACCGTCGATTTTAATTAAACCGCCGCGTAATCCCGTGTTACGAATGGCGATAGGCGGGTAGCCTTCATTTTCTAAATAACGAATATCGGCGCCCGCTTGTAACAACGCATCCACTAAGTGTCGAATCGGGCGTTCTTTCATGCGCGGTTCACCCGTTAAAATCACTTCATTTTGCGCGGAATCGCCTGCACGCGCCAAACAAAGTGCTGCCGCCAACGGGCGCATGGCGGTGCCGGCATTGCCTAAAAATAATGCCAAGCCGTCGTGCCACTGAAAGGCGCCACCCAAGCCTTGTACTTCGCATACGGATTTGTCTTCAGACAACGTATATTGCGCACCGAGCTGTTTTAAGGCGTTGAGCATATGGCGGATGTCGTCACTGTCCAGCAGGTTGGTCACTTTGGTGGTGCCGTGCGCCAATGCCGCCAACAATAAGGCGCGGTTGGACAGGCTTTTCGAGCCCGGCAAATTGATGGCACCTTCAACGCGGGCAATGGGATTGAGCGTAATGGAAATTGCTTGCTGCATAAGTCGTCCGTTATAAGCCTAAAATTTCGCTAAGTGCGGTTAAAAAACGTTGATTTTCTTCCGGCAAGCCGATGCTGATGCGCAAGTGATTCGGCAAACCATATCCTGCAAGCGGGCGCACGATCACGCCTTTACGCAGTAACGCCTGATAAATGGGGACGGCAGGCTGTTGCAAATCCAACATGACGAAATTTCCCTTGGACGGCACATAGCGCAGTCCTTTTTCGTCAAAGAAGTTTTGCAGCAATTGCAAACCGATTCGGTTATTTTCGGCAACTTTTGCCACAAATTCGTCATCTTTAATGGCGGCTGTGGCGGCGGCAAGTGCCAGACTGTTGCAGTTAAAGGGCTGACGTACGCGATTTAACAGCCCTGCGATTTCCACTGAGGAAGCCGCATAACCGATACGCAAGCCGGCTAATCCGTAGGCTTTAGAAAGGGTGCGGCACACGATAAGGTTCGGGTATTTTGCCAACAAACCGAAAGAATCCACCCGTTCGCTCGGCTCGGTAAATTCCACATAGGCTTCGTCCAATGCCACAATCACTTGCGGTGGCACTTGCGCTAAAAAGTCGGTAATCTCTGTCGCATTTGCAAAGCTGCCCGTCGGGTTATTCGGGTTGGCAATGTAGATCAATTTGGTTTTTGGCGTGATGGCGTTCAGAAATTCTTTCAAATCATTGCCATAATTTTTCGCCGGAATTTCCACGCGCTTGGCGTTCAAAGCCTGGCTGATCAGCGGGTAAACAATGAAGCCGTATTGGGAATAAATCACTTCATCTTGTTCGGAGGCAAAGGTGTGGGCGATGAGCTCGATTAAATCGTTGGAGCCGTTGCCGAGTGTGATTTGCTCCGGTTGTAAACCGAATTTCTCGGCAACCGCCTGTTTGAAATAAAATCCGTTGGAATCGGGATAAAGGTTGAGGTTGTCTAATTGCGCTTGAATGGCTTTTTTCGCACTTGGCGGCAAGCCGAAAGGGTTTTCGTTAGAGGCGAGTTTGATGATGTTTTCAATGCCTAATTCGCGTTCCAATTCTTCAATGGGTTTGCCGGCTTGATAAGGCAAAAGGGTTTTGACGCCTTCATTGGCGCGATCGATATATTGCATGGTTGCTCCGAGTGGTGATGAAAGAAAAGTGCGGTTGATTTTTATCATGAATTTCAACCGCACTTTTATGATCGTTACGCGTTTTCTTCCGCGAATTTTTGCATGAAGGCAATCAATGCTTGTACGCCTTCAATCGGCATGGCGTTATAAATGGACGCGCGCATACCGCCAAGCACTTTGTGCCCTTTTAACGCCTGTAAACCTGCGGCGGTGGCTTCGGCGATGAATTTGGCGTTCAGTTCATCATCGCCGGTGGTAAAGGTGACATTCATTAAAGAGCGGTTGGCTTTCGCCACATTATTGCGGTAGAAATCGCTGCCGTCCAAATAATCGTAAAGCAGTTTCGCTTTTGCCAGGTTGCGTTTTTCGATTTCCGGCAAGCCGCCGATAGCCGATAAATGTTTGAATACCAAGGCACATAAATACCATGCGAAAGTCGGCGGGGTGTTGATCATGGAATCGCTGTTTTTCTGAATTTCGTAATTCCAAATGGACGGTGTGGCTTTACGTGCCTTACCGATGAGATCGTCACGTACGATCACGATGGTAATCCCTGCCGGACCGAGGTTTTTTTGTGCACCGGCATAAATTAAGCCGAATTTGCTGACATCCACTTTGCGGGAGAGAATGGTGGAAGAGAAATCGCCTACCAACACGCCGTTGCCTACATTCGGCACATCAAAAATTTCTACGCCGCTGATGGTTTCGTTCGGGCAGTAATGCACATAATCGTATTGTTCGGCGATGTCGCTGAAATCTAAAGGTTTTACTTTTAATTCGTCACCCGGTTCCAGAATATTGATTTCGTCAATTTCGCCGAAGGAACGGGCTTCTTTGGCGGCGGTGGCAGACCAGTGACCGCTGTTTAAATACAGGGCTTTGCCGTTTTCACGTAATAAATTCATCGGAATGGCGGCGAATTGACCGCGCGCACCGCCTTGCAAAAACAGGATTTGGTAGTTTTCAGGAACGTTATAGAGCTTACGAAAATCCGCTTGGGATTGGGTGATTAATTCCATGAACAATTTGCCACGGTGGCTAACTTCCATCACCGAAGTGCCTTGCCCTTGCCAGTTCAGTAATTCTTGTTGCGCCTGTTCTAACACCGCTTGCCGCATCATCGCCGGACCGGCACTGAAATTAAATACGTTCGCCATATAATTATTTCCTTAAAATAAATAAAAAGAGGGTTACGTTTTATCACCTAGCCGTTTTCTAATCAATGATTTTTACGGAAATTTTTTTAATTTGCGGGAAAGAAAAATAATCCCCTGTAAAAAGTGCGAATTTTTTGACGAAATTCACAAAAAAGGCTACATTATCGCCATTCATTTTTTATAACAAGGGAGCAAATTGATGGACAATGTGAATAAATCTTTTCAGGATGTTTTGGAGTATGTGCGTATGTATCGCTTAAAAAATAAACTATTGCGCGATATGGACGATAATAATCGTAAAATCCGTGATAACCAGAAACGCGTATTGTTGTTACAAAACTTAGATCAGTACATTCGTGACGATATGTCAATTCGTGATGTGCGCACGATTATCGAAAATATGCGCGATGACTACGAAAACCGCGTGGACGACTATGTTATCCGCAATGCCGAATTGTCTAAACAACGTCGCGAAATCAGCAGCAAAATGAAGTCACAACAGAAATCCCATGGGGAATCCGCGAAAAAATAAAGTAGGGCGGTAGGTAAAAGAATGGTGAGGTAACTCGCCATTTTTGTGGTGAAATGGTGTTAATGTTAATAAAGTGCGGTCAAAATCCACAGTAAATTTTGACCGCACTTTTTCTTTTATAAGCTTTAAGGGAACCTTAAGTTTAGGCTAGTCCTTAATAGATAAGAGGGACAATTGTAATGGCAACAATGGCCGCGATAATACCGTAAATGATCATCGGTAACACGGTACGCTTGATTATTACGCCTTCTACATTGTTAATGTTCAGTACTGAGCTAACGGCAACGATGTTGTTGATGCATACCATATTACCCATTGAACCGCCTACAGATTGTAATGCAAGTATCAAAGTAGAGGACAATCCGGTCAGTTCAGCAGTAGAAAGCTGTACGCTACCGAAAGTTAGATTAGACACTGTATTTGAACCGGAGAAGAAAGCCCCTACTGCCCCTAAGTATGAAGAAAATATAGTCCAATACTGACCGGTTGCTTCTGCAAAACTTTTACCGATGATTTTTACCATTGAATTATCGCCACCGACTAACATCAGATTTACCATGATTAATGCCCCGACAAGCGCAAAGAATGGGTTCTTTGTTTGTTTGAAACTACTGGCAAAAATATCTTTAGCTTGGGTTTTAGTAATAGAAAATATCGGAATTGCAATCAATACAGTGACAATAAATGGCAGTAATGCCGGTACATAGAGTAATTTATAGCTTGCGCTGATTTGAGTTGAGAAAATATCTTTTAAGCTGAGAATTAACCCTCTGCTTATGTCGAAAGTTCCTAATGAACCCAGCTGAACACTGAACCATGACGTAGTGTCGTTCATTATAGATTTAAATGGAAGTTGCTGTAGGCGGGTTATGATTAAGATTATGATTAATAATCCGGTAGGGAATAACGCTTTAACTACATTTGGGAAATTAACCACAGGACCATTTAATGCATTCTCGGTTTTTTCCAAACCAATACCTCTATTAGCTAGAAAAATTGAAATAAACAGACCGATAGCGCCTCCTACCAGTGCCGGAAATTCATAATTAACTTGCGCCAGTAAAAAGTAGGGTACGGTACAAGAGAAAATTGACAGATAAATATATCGAATATTTTTGATGATTTCTTTGCTACTGACGATAAAGCGCAATGCAATAAGTGGAATAATAAGTGCCGCTATACTATGAATTAGAGCCGACATAGAACCAATTTCAAGAATTTGATTTTCTGTTAGATTTAACGGACCAAAACCGAACCATGTTGGCGTGCCCACTGCACCGAAAGAAACCGGTACGGAATTCATTACCAGCGTTAACATTGCTACTTTTAGTGCAGGAAAGCCTAGCCCTACTAAAATAGGTGCGGCAATCGCTGCTGGTGTACCAAAACCACTGGCACCTTCAATCATGAAAGTGAAAGACCAGCCGATAATCATAATCTGAGCAACAGGATTAGGATTAATATTTCCTAACCATTTGCGCAGTGTATTTGTGGCTCCGGAGATTTCTGAAAAGCGGTTAAATAAAATTGCACCAAAGATCACTGTAACCGGTGTCTGTACTGCAACTAATGCTGAAGCGATGTTTGCACTAACAATAGTAATATCGGTACCGAAGAATACTAGTTGGATAATAAATACCACGGCAGCAATCCAAGGGAGCGCTATATAAGATGGTAAAGCATTGCGGTTAACCATTAAATAAATTAATAGAATTATTGGAAAGACACTTAAGAAAAGAGCCATAGAGTACTCCGATGCTAAATTAGTTAAATTAATAGCTCATGTACTGAATATATGAGCTGTGTAAATTATGGTAAAACTGACAACCCTGATTTAACCACAAAAGTTAATTTTCTTGGTTAACAGGGTGATTTTTTATGCTTATTTTTTAGGCGTGAATTCTTGGTTTTTGATTATTATGGTTTCACTCAAATTAAAGGCGGCGTATATAAAATACGCCGTTTGATATTTTACGTATTAATAGGTTATAGCTTACTTAAATCTACTAATGCGTCTTTAGTAATGTCACTAATTTTTTGATTGCTGGTAAGTGTCATGGCAACATGCATTTCCTTTTTGAAAATATCCAGCATATTTTCCACGCCCAACTGACCTGCCGCACCAAGTGCATATACAAAAGAGCGTCCGATCATGCAGGCATCTGCCCCCAGCGCAATCATTCTGACAATATCTAACCCGTTACGAATACCCGAATCTGCCAGAATTTTAATTTCACCTTTTACAGCTTCTGCAATCGGTGGAAGGGCGCGTGCACTGGATAACACACCATCTAATTGACGACCACCGTGATTTGACACCACAATACCATCTGCACCGAAAAGTACGGCGTCTTTAGCGTCTTTTGGATCTAAGATCCCCTTAATAATCATCGGACCATCCCAGAATTCACGGATCCACTCCAAATCTTTCCACGAGATAGAGGGATCAAAGTTTTCTGTAAGCCAACCAATGTAGTCATCTAAACCAATTTGCTTACCCATATAGTGAGACACATTGCCTAATGTATGAGGTTTACCTTTAACTCCGACATCCCATGCCCAAAAGGGATGGGTTATCCCTTGAATGATACGACGGATTTCCTTATAAGGACCACTCATACCTGAGTGCATATCCCGATAACGTGCACCGGGAGTTGGCATGTCAACAGTAAATACTAAAGTTGAACAACCGGCGGCTTTTGCCCGCTCAAGAGCATTACGCATAAACCCTCTGTCTTTCAACACATAAAGCTGAAACCACATCGGACGATCAATCTTTGGAGCAACTTCTTCAATAGAGCAGATTGAAACTGTCGAAAGAGTAAATGGAATATTTCTGCTTGCAGCAGCTTTAGCGGCTTGTACTTCACCGCGGCGCGCATACATACCCAGCGCTCCCACGGGCGCAAGAATTGCAGGTATGGATAATTTTTCTCCAAACAGCTCAATTTGAGTGTCCAGTTGTGACATGTCTTTTAATACACGTTGCCTAAGCGCGATATTTTCCAGATCGTTTACATTACGTTTTAGGGTTTGTTCTGCATAAGAACCACCGTCAGCATAATGAAACATGAAAGGTGGAACTTTGCGACGTGCGGCTTCACGATAATCGTTAGCGGACGAAATAATCATTGGTATTACCTCTTTTTATATTACATATTGATAACTATTATTTAACAATAATGTAAGTAATTTTTCTTTGCAAACAATTTAGTCAAGATACTTACATATTTTTTGTAAAATGTGCAGAAGATCACAAAATTATGACGATTATTTGAGTGAGTTTACCTGTGGAGGTATCAATACTTAGCCGGACCGGAAAATGCAAGTGCATGATACCGAACAGGCCGGATTCACTCTAAGAGATGAATATTCATGAATAGCGGAAAGAAAGTGCGGTAGAAAAAACAGATAAATTTCTACTGCACTTTTACCTCTTAGTTATTAACACCAAAAGTCTTAGTACTTTTGTCGTATTTCAAACCGGAGTGGGAACCTTCGGAACCGTTAAAATAGATGTCTTTTGGCTGGGAGCAGGCGGCGATGGTTAAAATGCCAGCGAGGACAAAAAGTAATTTTTTCATGGAACACCTTTACTGATAAATTAAAATAAAATGGGTTGTTAAATTAAATGTGGCGCGATTATAGCACAACAATGTGGCGGGCAGTTAGTTCGGCATAACGTATAAAAACAAAAGGTTTAGTTTTTGCTAAACCTTTTGTAGTTTAAAGTGCGGTGGTTTTTACGGGTGTTTTTTTATTATTCGTTAAACATTGCGGAAATGGACTCTTCGTTGCTGATGCGACGAATAGCTTCGGCAAGCATACCGGATAAGGTTAAGGTGCGGACTTTGCCTAATACGCGGATTTCCGGAGAAAGTGGGATGGTGTCAGTGACGACTACTTCGTCAAGGGCATCGCTGGCAATATTTTTTGCCGCAGAGCCTGAGAATACGGCGTGGGTGGCATAGGCGAATACCCGTCTTGCACCACGTTCTTTCAGGGCTTCCGCTGCTTTGCATAAGGTGCCGCCTGTGTCGATCATGTCGTCAACCAAGATACAGTCACGATCCGCGACATCGCCAATAATGTGCATGACTTTGGATACATTAGCGCGCGGGCGGCGTTTGTCTATAATCGCCATGTCGGTGTCGTTCAATAATTTGGCAACGGCACGGGCACGAACCACACCACCAATATCCGGGGAAACCACAATTGGGTTGGTAAGGTCGGTTTTTTTGCGGATATCGTCAAGTAATACCGGTGAACCGAATACATTATCTACCGGCACATCAAAGAAGCCTTGAATTTGTTCGGCGTGCAAATCACAGGTTAATACACGGTCAACACCGACACCGGAGAGGAAGTCTGCCACCACTTTAGCGGTAATCGGTACGCGCGCGGAACGTACCCGACGATCCTGACGGGCATAGCCGAAATAAGGGATGACAGCAGTAATACGCCCGGCGGAAGCGCGGCGCAATGCGTCAACCATCACTAATAATTCCATTAAATTATCGTTAGTCGGTACGCAGGTGGATTGGATAATGAATACATCGCTGCCACGCACGTTTTCGTTAATTTGGACTTGTACTTCACCATCGCTGAAACGGCCCACGGTGGCATCACCTAATTTGGTGAACAGGTTTTCGGAAATGCGTTTCGCGAGCTCCGGTGTGGCGTTACCGGCGAAGAGTTTAATATCAGGCATCGTAAATTGACCTCAGGAGTTAGGTTGTAAAATAAATTGGTTAATTCGTTGAATCAGGCACGTTTTTCAACATTTCATGCAAGGGAGAATGATTTAATCCTTTTGCGACGAAACCAAAACAATTTTTTGGTTTGACTTGGAGAACTGATTGGGCAGATTTTTTATCATCAAATTCCGCAAAAACGCAAGCACCAGTCCCGGTTAATCTGGCCGGTGCATATTTTACCAACCAGTTCAGTGACTCTTCAACCTCTGAATAATGATCTCGCACAACTTTTTCACAATCGTTTGCGTATTTTCCCGCCAATAATTGTGCCAGCGATTTTTTCGGTGTATTACGTGGCAAGTGCGGGTCAGAGAACACAACGGCAGTGGAAATAGACACATTCGGCTTGAGCACCAGATACCATTTTTCCGGCGGTTCGCAGTATGTGATTTTTTCGCCTATGCCTTCCGCAAACGCCGCTTTGCCGTGCACGAAAATCGGTACATCCGCGCCAAGGGTTAAGCCCAGTTCGGCAAGTTGCCCGGTGCTCAAGCCGGTTTTCCATAAATGATTTAAGGCGACCAATGTCGTTGCCGCATTGGATGAACCGCCACCCACGCCGCCACCGATCGGCAGGATTTTATCTAAGGTTAACTCGGTGCCCAGCGTGCAGCCGGTGTACTGTTGCAGCAATTTTGCCGCGCGATAAATTAAATTATCTTCTGCTTTTAAATCGGCGATGACGGAGGTTAAACGAATCTTGCCGTCCGGGCGCACTTTGATGTGTAGCCAATCGCCGAAATCAACAAACTGAAACAGGGTTTGTAATTCGTGGTAACCGTCCGCCCGCTTGCCGTTAATGTACAAAAAAAGATTCAGCTTCGCCGGGCAGGGGAAGCGTACACCCTGTTCGCTTTGCAAGGTTTCGGGCGTGAAAAGTGCGGTGGAAAATTGATAAGTTTTCATTAAAACAGCCATTCATCTACACGGATTTTCAAAGTTTGTCCTTCCGTTTTCAGCAAAATATTTTCCGGCATCGGCGGACGGCGATTGACATGGTATGACAAATAGTCCGCCGTCCAGGGTTTACCGTCGATAGTGCGACTGAAGGTGGCTAACAAATGGTTTTCTCCCACTTGATAATCGGCGTTATCTTCCGGTTGACCTTTCAGCCAGAAAGCGAATTGTTCCAACGGGAAATCCATGCCGATAATTTCACGTAGCAGCATTTTTGCGTCGGCGGCGGAGCGTTGGCGCCCTTTGTTGTCGGAAATGGTCATGCCTTGCGCGTGCATTTGAATCTGCAGGGTTTCGCTGCTGATGGTGGAATACAGTTGCAGGGTGTAATCGCGTGGGTTGTTATATTGCCAGTCGAAGCGCGTGGAAAAGCGTTCTTTGCTGGTGATATAACCTAACTGCCCAAGCGCCTGATAACCTTGAATTTGTTTTAATTGGGTGAAATGCTGCTGCCAAGTGCGGTCGGTTTTTTCGATGTATTTTACGTTAGTCGGACGTTCCTGATCGGTGACGCAAGCGGTTAAAAATAACACGGCTAACACAAGTAAAACGTAGGATTTTAATTTTTTCATAAACAATTTTTATCCCCAGAAAATGGTGGTTATTTTACGGTTCGCAACGAGGGCGGCAATCTGATGTCGATGGTTTAAAGTGCGGTAGGATTTCCGTGCGTTTTTGCTTCACGGCGAAAATCCGTCCGCGGTTTAACTGATCGCGAATGGCTTTATTTTCAAAGCCTGCCGCGATGATGGATTGAATATCCACTTTTAATGCCGCCCGATATAGGGCGATAGTAAATTCCTGTTGCGGGTACGCAATGTGCGAGAAGCCTTTGCGTCCGCGCGTATCGGCAAAACACACCAACAAAAATTCCATGAAACGTAACGGTTTGCGCCAAACATCAAAGGTATTGAACAGTTTGACGATAGTTTCCGGGCGTAATTCAAAAATTTTGTGAATGTGGGTGTGATATTCACAGGTGAGTTCCGCCAGTTGTTGATAATAACCGGGTACTTTTAAGCGCTTGCATAGGCTTTGGGTCGGCGCCATGCCGAGCTTTTCATGACCGTGATGATGAGGCCAGCTTTGTTTAGGCGTTTTGGCTTTGCCCAAGTCATGGCAAATGGCGGCAAAACGCACCGCACTTTTGTGGCAATCCACTTGCTCAGAAAGCAACGTCGCCTGTTGTAACACCATCATAGTGTGCACGAAGCTGTCAATTTCCGGATGATACTTCGCCGGGTTCGGCACGCCATATAGAGCGTCCAATTCAGGAAATAACACCTTGAGTGCGCCCACCAGGCGTAAGGTTTCAAAATAAATTTCAGGATTTTTCTCGTTTAACGCTTTTTCCGTTTCCGCCCATACCCGCTCGGCGGTTAAATGTTGCAGCTCCCCTTGGGCAGTGAGATCTTTCATTAATTGCAGGGTTTCTTCGGCAATCTTGAATCCTAAATAATGATAACGGGCGGCAAAGCGCGCCACGCGTAATACGCGCAAGGGATCTTCAACGAATGCGGGGGAGACGTGGCGTAACACACGGTTGGCTAAATCCTGTGCGCCGCCATAAGGGTCGAACAGATTGCCCTGCAAATCCTGTGCCATGGCGTTGATGGTGAGATCGCGGCGGATTAAATCCTGTTCCAGATTAATATCGGGAGAAAAATCGCAAATAAAGCCGGTGTAGCCCGCACCGGATTTACGTTCCGTGCGGGCGAGTGCGTATTCTTCTTTGGTTTGTGGGTGCAAAAAAACGGGGAAATCTTTTCCCACTTGATGATAGCCTTGTTGGAGTAGTGCTTCCGGCGTCGCACCTACAATGACCCAATCGCGATCTTGAACAGGTAGGTTGAGGAGCTGATCGCGCACAGCCCCGCCAACCAAATAAATTTGAAAATGATTTTCGGACATTATGCCCAACCATCGCGACGACGGCGTTTCGGCATGATTAACGGTAAAATCAACCCGATTAATAAGCCGACCCCAAGCACGGAACCGCCATAAATGAACCATTGAATGGCAATTTCGCGTTTGCCCGCATCTAACATGGCTTCCAAATCGCGGTTTTTGTTTTTGGTGATTTCCAATTCGCGTTTTAGCTGTGAATTTTGTTCTAAGAGTTCGCTACTTTGTTGTTCCGCTTGTTTGGCACGTCGTTGCATTTCAATAGTACGTTGTTGCCAGTCGCTGTCTATACGGCCTAGCTTCATGCTTAATTCCTGAATTTGGTGTTTTAATTTCGGATTTTCCAGTTTGCTGCTGGCTTCATTACTTAGCTCACTGCTTAAAATCCAGGCCTCGCGATCTTTGCCATCGCGGATTAGAGTATATCGATCTTTTTGATCCAATACGGTTACCGGTTCACCTGATTTAATAGCACCGGCAATTTTATATTGGTCACCTGCACCTTTACGTAAGTAGGTGGAAAGGTTTTCTGTTACATATTTGGTTTCTGCTTGTGCAGTAGTGATACCTAAGCCCAGAAAGGTTAGTGTGAGAAGGTATTTAATGGTTTTTTGCATACTGTAGACCCTAAGTTAGTGAATAAGAATTAAAAGTGCGGTAAGGAATGACTGCACTTTTAGTCTGATTAATGAAAAATTGCTTTGAGCAAATAGTAAATAATAATAGAGAACAATGCGCCGGCAGGCAGAGTAACAACCCATGAAACCACGATGTTGCGAATTACGGTCAGGTTAATTGCCGCAATTCCACGCGCGAAACCGATGCCTAATACAGCACCCACTAAGGTTTGTGTCGTAGAAATCGGCAAGCCTGTACCGGATGCCACGACCACAGTCATTGCGGTGGCGAATTGGGCGGCGAAGCCACGACTTGGCGTTAAATCGGTAATGCCCGTACCGATAGTTGCCATCACTTTGTAACCCATGACGATCAAACCGACCATGATACCGGATGCGCCCAGGGGTAAAATCCACCAAGCGAGAGGAGTGTTGTTTGCGATTTGACCGCCACTTTTGATAATAGCGACCACCGCAGAAAGCGGACCGATAGCGTTCGCAACATCGTTAGAACCATGGGCAAATGCCATAGCACAAGCGGTCATTAGCATTAAAATACTGAAGATCTTTTCTACGCCGCTAAACGTACCGCCATGGAGCATTCTTTGTTTGAATTTTTTACTACGAAAGTAGAAATAGCAGTAAATAACGGCTACTGCGCTGATAATAAAAGAAATCAGGAAGTTTTCCTGACTGCTTAAATTTAACCCTACATGCTTTAACCCTTTGGTCAGGGTAACAATGCACAAGATGAAAATAGTAATACCCATATAGTAAGGGCCATATTTTTGTGCGTTTTTAAGCGGGTTTTCTGTGTCAAAAATCAGTTTTTGCGTGCTGATAAAAATGGCGTAAGCCAACACTCCGGCAATTACCGGTGTAACAAACCAACTGCCGACAATATTTCGGATATTGCTCCAATCCACCGAATGAGGACCTGCCGTAACGCACGCAAAACCAATAACAGCACCGATGATGGAGTGAGTGGTGGACACCGGCCAGCCCATTTTGGAAGCGATTAATAACCAGGCCCCTGAAGCGAAGAGGGCAGCCATCATCCCGAAAACTAAAACTTCCGGTTCATTGACGAATTCCATGGTGTCGATGATGCCGCTTTTGATAGTTTCTGTGACTTCACCACCGGCTAAATAAGCACCGGCGGCTTCAAAAATTATTGCAATAAAAATAGCTTGTTTTGCTGTGACTGCCCCTGAACCAACAGATGTTCCCATAGCATTTGAAACATCGTTAGCTCCCACACCAAAGGCCATAAAAAAGCCGAAAATTGCGGTAATTATGATTAATAAGGAACCATATTGATTGAGTAATTCCATTGAAAAAATCCCGGATAAATGGAAATTATGAACGTGCTAACATCAGCTCAATGCGTGCTCCGACACGTTGTGCCTGATCGGCAAGTACACCGACCCATTCAATGACTTTGTATAAGAACATTACATCAATCGGGTTAAAGCGATCTTCAATATCAAATAACATTCTTCGCAATTTAATTTGTATTTGGTCGGTATCGTCTTCAATGATATCCAGTTCGTTAATCATTTGATTGACGAAATTCAATTCGCGACCTTTGAAACCGGTTTCCAGTAGTTGATCCATTTCTTCAATCACTTTATGGGCTTGTTCGGTAGCGTCCAAACTGCGACGTACATAGCTCATAAATTCGTTTTTCATTTCCTCCGGAATACTTAACTGACGACCAATCATACGGCCGGCAATGTCTTTGGTGTAGTTTGCCAATTTATCTTGTTGAGTCACTAATTCCAACAAATCCGTACGATCGATAGGCATGAATAAACCGCGCGGTAATTTTAAACGAATCTCACGTTTTAACGCGTCAGCCTGACGTTCGTGTGCAGAAATATCTAAACGAATTTGCTCCGCTTTTACCCAGTCGGTATTAAATGTTGCTTCAAAAAAAGGGATTAATAATTCACAACATTCGGTAACTTTATTAGAGTGTTTTTGCAGAGGCTTTAAAGGGGAGTGGGCAAATAATCCGAGGATATTATTCATTGCCATAAAAAGTGACTCCTTTAAGGAAGGTTAATAATTCACGCGCATATTACATTATGTTGGTGAAAAATTCACGATTTTAATCGAAAAATCCCCTTATTTATTGGATAATAAATCCCTTATAAATCAGGTAAGAAGATAAAACCTCATGATCTTTAAGGGATTTTATAATGCAGGATGAAATTGAATTAAAGTTAGCGGTGGATTTTGTCGATGTAGCACAATTAGACAAAATTTTGAATCATTTCAAAGTGGTTGAAAAACAATGCGATTTTTTAGCCAATACCTATTACGACACCTCCGATCAGTTTTTTACCCGACATAAAATGGGCTTGCGGGTTCGCCGTCAGCAGGATAATTACACCTTAACGCTAAAAACCGACGGCAATGTTTCCGGCGGGTTGCACATGCGCCCCGAGTATAATGTGACGTTGCCCGATGCCAAGCCTGATCTGAATGCCTTAATCGAAGAACATGGCTTACAGCTCGGCAATCTAAAAAATGAATTGCATCCTATTTTCAGCACAGATTTCGAACGCCAAAGCTGGTTGGTACAATATGCGCCCAATTGCCAAATTGAAGTGGCGTTCGACCAAGGCAATGTGATAGCAGGCGATAAACGGCAACCTATCCGTGAAATAGAATTTGAAATCAAATCCGGCGAATTGGCACCATTTTTTGCCTTCTCGTCATGGATTTCTTAACCCGTTATGAGGGCAGCGTACATTTTTATTCTGTGAGCAAAGCCAAACGCGGTTATCAATTGGTGCAGGGCAAATGTGCTAAATCAAGTGATTGGATCGAACATTGGCGCGGCGTTTTACAGACGGAAAAACGGGCACAAAAAACATCGGAAAAATTACTCACAATCGAATCAAGTTCGATTGTTCGCCCTGATGAGGCCGTTGGCAAAGCCAACGTTCAAAATCCGTTGGATTTTGTGACCGCACTTTTGGCTTACGAGCAGCCTTTAATTGAAGAAACCTTGGCGTTAGGGGCAAATTTCTTTGCTTCTGATTTCATCAAAAGCGTTGAACGGGTAGGAGCGTTTTTCAATTTGTATCATTATTACGAAGACAATAAATCCCTGTTGGAAACAGCATTGAACGAGCAATTAGCAGGCAATAGGCATTATGCGCAGGACGATGTATTGACGGCGTTGACCGAAGAAAATGATCGCATATTGGCGCAACTTCATGACATTATTCGTCTGCACAGCGAAAGCAAAGATAACGCGTCGGCGATGAATAAATTGCTTGAACTGATTCAAACGCCGCAATACGCCCAACGTATGCTCCACCTCATCACTTTAACCATCGGCGGGTAATTATGGCAAAAGCAAAAACGGCTTATGTATGTAACGACTGCGGCGCGGAATATTCCCGCTGGCAGGGGCAATGTTCCGCCTGTAAAGCCTGGAACACCATCACCGAAGTGCGGTTGGTTTCTACGTCAAATAATAAAGCGGATCGATTTAGCGGCTACGCGGGTGAAACACGTGCGAAAATTCAAACCTTAAGTGAAATCAGCCTGCAGGAAACACCGCGTTTCAGCAGTGGATTTTTTGAGCTGGATCGTGTGTTGGGTGGCGGTGTCGTACCGGGCAGTGCGATCCTCATCGGCGGTCACCCGGGGGCGGGGAAAAGTACCCTGTTGTTGCAGGTGATGTGTAATTTATCGCAAAAAATGACCGCACTTTATGTCACCGGCGAAGAATCCTTACAACAAGTGGCGATGCGTGCCAAACGCCTTGGCCTGCCGCCGGAAAAATTGAATATGCTGTCGGAAACTTCTGTAGAGCAAATTTGTAACCTGGCGGATCAGCTCAAACCGCAGATTATCGTCATCGACTCCATTCAGGTTATGCAGTTGGCGGATATTCAATCTTCCCCCGGCAGCGTGGCACAAGTGCGCGAATGTGCTTCTTTTTTAACCCGTTACGCGAAAACCCGCCAAGTGGCAATTGTGATGGTTGGGCATGTTACCAAAGACGGTACTCTTGCCGGGCCAAAAGTGTTGGAGCACGCTATTGACTGTTCCTTATTATTGGAAGGAGAAACGGACTCGCGCTTTCGCACCTTACGCAGCCATAAAAACCGTTTCGGCGCAGTGAACGAATTAGGCGTGTTCGCCATGACGGAACAAGGGCTGCGCGAAGTGAAAAACCCGTCGGCGATCTTTTTAAGTCGCGGCGACGAACAAACCTCCGGCAGTTCCGTGATGGTGTTATGGGAAGGCACGCGCCCGCTGTTGGTGGAAATTCAAGCCTTAGTGGATCATTCCATGCTCGCTAACCCGCGCCGTGTCGCTGTGGGGCTGGAACAAAACCGTCTTGCCTTATTACTTGCCGTATTACACCGCCACGGTGGCTTGCAAATGGCGGATCAGGATGTCTTCGTGAACGTGGTCGGCGGCGTCAAAGTGACCGAAACCGGCGCAGATTTAGCCTTACTCCTCGCACTCATCTCCAGCTTCCGCAACCGCCCGCTGCCACAGGATTTAGTGATCTTCGGCGAAGTGGGCTTGGCAGGCGAAATCCGCCCCGTACCAAGCGGTCAGGAACGTATCAGCGAAGCTGCAAAACACGGCTTCAAACGCGCCATCGTGCCTTTTGGCAATAAACCGAAACATAAAGTGGAGAATATGGAAGTGTTTACGGTACGGAAGTTAGGTGATGCGATTGAGGTGTTGGATCGGTTTTAAATTGGGTTTCAGCCGATAGTTCCTTTTCTTTGCGTCGCCAAAGAGAATGAACCAAAAGAAAGGCGCCGTAAACGGGGGAATTATTCTTTCTCCGAATAACCTTTCTTTATTTCGCAAAACTTAAAGTGTGGTGTATTTTCCACTTGTTTTTAAGCTTAAAAAACAAATCTAAAATACACCGCACTTTTCAAATAACGCTCCAACGGGGTCCCCGTATAAATTGCCCGAACGTGCGTTAATTTTTAGGAAAATTTCTTTTGTTTGAGCGTAGCGAGTTAGAAATTTTCCGTGAAAAAAATTAATGCTAAGAGAGGAAAAGCAATTTATCCGGGGTGCCCTTTTCTTTGCCTTCTTTCTTTTGGGCAAACAAAAGAAAGAAGGTCGCCTTGGCGAAAATAGGAACTCGCCATCGGCGAAACCCTATCTTAACAATGAAATACAAAGACCCAAAACAACATTCCTCACTTTATTACTGAATTTTCCCTCAAATTACGTTAAAATCTCCTCCCCTAAATTTTCAAACTCAACTCAAAACCTCATGGAAAAAAAGCTACCCAAAGCTCTTGATGCTATTGACATAAAAATTCTCAATGAATTGCAACGGAACGGAAAAATTTCCAATATTGATTTGTCCAAGAAAGTAGGGTTATCGCCGACACCTTGCCTGGAACGGGTGAAACGGTTGGAGAAGCAAGGGGTGATTATGGGGTATCGTGCTTTGCTGAATCCCGCATTATTGGATTCGCCGTTGTTGGTGATCGTGGAAATTACGCTGGTACGTGGCAAGCCCGATGTGTTTGAAGAATTTAACGCGGCGGTGCAGCAGTTAGATGAAATTCAGGAATGCCATTTGGTTTCCGGTGATTTCGATTATTTATTGAAAACACGGGTGGCGGATATGGCGGCGTATCGTAAATTGCTGGGGACCACCTTGCTGCGCCTGCCCGGGGTGAACGACACGCGCACTTATGTGGTGATGGAAGAAGTGAAACAAACGAATTTTTTACAGTTAAAATAGCGCATGATTAAACATATTACCGAACATTTTTCGCCGAAGTATTACCTATTACATTTGCTGTTAGGATTGACCGCACTTTTCGGTTTGTATTTGATAATCGCCTGGTCGGGCTATACGCCGCTGGACAATTCTTGGGCGACCTCCGGCTTCGCGCCGGAAACCATCAACAAAGCGGGTGCGTTCGGTGCGTGGTTTGTGGATTTGTTTTTTGTATTTTTCGGTTATATCGGCAACCTGATCCCTTTCATTTTATTTTTTATCCCCATTTATTTAATTCGTTCCAAGCGGGTGGAAAATCTCACTTGGACTAAATTCGCATTGCGTTCATTCGGTTTCATTTTGTTGCTTTGCGGTTTAACCGTGCTTGCTACACTTTCACTGAATAACCCGCCCTCTTACCTTGCGGGAGGCGTGCTGGGCGGTAGTTTAACCCTGAATTTATACCCGAGTTTAGGCAAATTCGGCGTATCCTTACTGGCTGTGATTTTTGTGGCGGTGGGCTTTATTTTCTGTTCGGGCGCGTTTTTTATTCGTCTATTAATGAAATTCTACCGCTGGCTGACCATGCAAAATCCGCCTGAAGACCCGGAAAAAACCGACGAAACTGAAAGTGAGGAAACGCACATGGCAGAACCGCCGGAAGAGATCGTGATTGGGAAAACTCCGGCGCAGGAAGCGGTGGAGCAGCTTACGGAATTGGTCAATCCTGCGGATCGCATTAATATTTCCGGCTTGTCAAAAGCGCAGGATATGTTTTATGTGCCGATGAATAATGGGAACGAGGTCAATGCTTTTGCACCGGAAAACCCTGAATTCGTTAAATACGATTTTGAGCAACAGGAAACCTTGCCGAATGTGAGTATTTCTATGCAGCGCGGTCAGACAGAATTGTCGACGCAACATGATTTCACTCCGGTATGGCAACAGACAAATGTCTTCGGTGAAGAGAAAAGTGCGGTTGATTTTGGCAGTAAATTTACGACGTCAGAAGACATGCCGAGCGTATCACTGGCTGAACCGGAAGTAAACGTGGCGGAGGAAGATCCTGAACAAAGCGAACTTGCCCGCCAATTTGCCGCGCAAGAGCAACAACGTTTGCGGGAAATGGAACGGCGCGCGAAAGACATGGGCGTGCAGGACGTCTATCAGCAAATTGTGCAGGGACCAACGGCGGAAACCGCACCTAAGACAGCTAATTATCGCCCGTATGGCGATTCCTTGATTCATCCGGCATTTCAGCAACATAAAAAGAACATCGAAAAACCGAAGACGCCGTTGCCGAGCCTGGATTTATTGGAACATCGTCCGACCCGCGAACAGGATATTACCCAAGCGGAAATTGTCGAAACCTCACAACGTATTGAACAACAATTGCGCAATTTCAATGTGAAAGCGAAAGTCAAAGATGTTTTAGTGGGGCCGGTGGTGACACGCTATGAATTGGAATTGGATCCGGGTGTGAAAGCCTCCAAAGTCACGGGATTGGATACGGATCTGGCACGCGCCCTGATGTTCCGTTCCATTCGTGTGGCGGAAGTGATTCCGGGCAAACCTTATATTGGTATCGAAACACCGAACGATCACCGTCAAATAGTACCATTGCGTGATGTGTTGGACAGCGATGAATTCCGCAATTCCAAAGCCTTACTTTCCATGGCGTTAGGTAAAGACATTAGCGGCAAACCAATGGTGGTGGATCTTGCTAAAATGCCGCATTTATTGGTGGCGGGCACCACGGGTTCCGGTAAATCCGTCGGCGTAAATACCATGATTTTAAGCCTGCTTTACCGCGTTAAACCGGAAGAAGTGAAATTCATCATGATTGACCCGAAAGTGGTGGAATTGTCTATTTATAATGATATTCCGCATCTTTTAACGGAAGTGGTCACGGACATGAAAAAAGCGGCAAACGCGTTGCGCTGGTGTGTAGACGAAATGGAGCGCCGTTATCAATTATTGTCTGCTTTGCGGGTGCGTAATATTGAAGGATTTAACGAGAAAGTTGATGAATATGAGGCCTTAAATATGCCGATTCCGAACCCGTTATGGAAGCCGGGCGATTCCATGGATACTTTGCCGCCACCATTAGAAAAACTGAGTTACATTGTGGTGATTGTGGATGAATTCGCCGATTTGATGATGGTGGCAGGCAAACAGGTGGAAGAGCTTATCGCACGTTTGGCGCAAAAAGCCCGTGCGGTGGGGATTCACTTAATTTTGGCAACCCAACGCCCTTCCGTAGATGTGATTACCGGTTTGATTAAAGCGAACGTACCGAGTCGAATTGCGTTTACTGTGGCGACTAAAATTGACTCGCGTACTATTCTTGATGCAGGCGGTGCGGAATCCTTATTGGGTAAAGGTGATATGCTGTATTCCCCACAGGGTTCTACCGAATTAGTCCGTATTCACGGTGCCTTTATGACTGATGACGAAGTCGTGCGCGTGGTAGATGATTGGAAAGCACGCGGTAAACCGAATTACATTGATGGTATTTTAGAGGGTGATGAAGAAGATGCCGGTGCGGAACGCTTAAGTGAGCGTGGCGGCGAAACCGACGGGTTGTTTGATGAAGTGGTAGAGTTTGTGGTCAGCACAGGCACCACGTCTATTTCTGCGATTCAACGCCGTTTCCGAGTAGGCTTTAACCGTGCCGCCAATATTATGGATCAGCTGGAAGAGCAGGGCATTGTTTCGCCGGTGCAAAACGGTAAACGTGAAGTGTTGGCGCGCAGTGCGGATTATTAATCCGTGATATGAATTAAACGACAGTTTGTTTGTCTATTGATGAAAAAATCGCAGGGCGCACGTGAATGCACCCATAGAATACAGGTAACGCTATGAAAAAAACACTGCTAAAACTGACCGCACTTTCTTTGCTCGGGCTCTCTTCTGTGGTTTGGGCGAATGCCGATATTGAGCTGCAAAACCGCTTAAATAAAGTAGATGTGTTAAGTGCGGATTTCGCGCAAACCGTGAGTTCGGCGAACGGTAAAAACGTGCAACAGGGCAACGGAAAATTGCAAATCAAACGCCCGAATTTGTTCCGTATGGACACCAAAGCACCACAGGAAACCCAAATCATTGCCGACGGGCAAACCCTGTGGTTCTACGATCCTTTTGTGGAACAAGTCACCGCCAACTGGGTGAAAGATGCGGTGAATAATACCCCGTTCGTGTTGTTGACCAGCGGTGATAAAAGCCATTGGTCGCAATATACCGTGCAACAAAAAGACGACACGTTTGTGTTAACCCCGAAAGCGAAGAATAGCAACGTCAAACAATTTGATATTCGCATTGATTCAAACGGCGTATTAAAAGGCTTTAGTACCATTGAAAAAGACGGGCAGTCCAATCAATATGTGCTGCGCAATATCACCAATCAAAATTTAGACGACGGATTGTTTAAATTCAGCGTACCGAAAGGTGTCGAATTGGACGACCAACGGAAAAAATAAGCGGGTTCGAGCATGTCTAACTTCAGCTTTGATTTCAACGAAAATGACTTTCGCCCGCTTGCTGCAAGAATGCGCCCCACCACCTTGGCGCAATATTGCGGTCAGTCTCATTTATTGGGCGAAGGAAAACCGTTGCGCAAAGCTATTGAAGCGGGATATGTTCATTCCATGATTTTCTGGGGCCCGCCCGGCACCGGTAAAACCACCTTGGCGGAAATTATCGCCCATCGCATTAATGTGGAAGTAGAGCGCATTTCCGCCGTCACCAGCGGCATTAAAGAAATCCGTGAAGCCATCGACAAAGCCAAACAAAACAAACTGGCAGGTTTGCGCACCATTTTTTTTGTAGATGAAGTGCATCGTTTCAACAAAAGCCAGCAAGACGCTTTCCTGCCGCATATTGAAGACGGCACCATTATTTTTATCGGCGCTACCACGGAAAATCCCTCTTTTGAACTCAATAACGCGTTGCTTTCCCGCGCGCGGGTTTATATTCTAAAACCGCTTTCCGCGCAGGAAATCGAACAGGTTTTACAACAAGCCATAGATGACCCCGAAACCGGTTTGGGTAAAGTGCGGTTAAATTTACAAGAGAATTTATTGTCCCTGTTGGCAGAATACGTCAATGGCGACGCCCGTCTTGCTTTGAACTGCCTGGAAATGATGGTGGACATGGCGGGCGAATCGGAAAACGGCAAAATTTTAGACCGCACTTTACTCACGGAAGTGTTGGGCGAACGGCAGGCGCGTTTTGATAAACAAGGTGACCTTTTCTACGATTTCATTTCCGCACTGCACAAATCCATTCGCGGATCCGCCCCTGATGCGGCGTTATACTGGTACGCGCGCATTATCACTGCCGGCGGGGATCCTCTTTATGTGGCACGTCGATTATTGGCAATTGCTTCCGAAGATGTGGGCAACGCCGACCCGCGCGCCATGCAGGTGGCACTTGCCGCCTGGGATTGTTTCACCCGCGTCGGCGCTGCCGAAGGCGAACGCGCTATTGCGCAAGCCATTGTGTATTTAGCCGTCGCACCGAAAAGCAACGCCGTTTATCTCGCTTTCAAAGCCGCCAAAAAATTGGCAACCGAATCCGCCGATTTCGACGTCCCTGAACATCTCCGCAACGCCCCGACCAGCTTCATGAAAGACCTCGGCTTCGGCGCCGAATACCGCTACGCCCACAATGAACCTAACGCCTACGCTGCCGGCGAAAACTACTTCCCGCCACAACTGAAAGACACCCAATTCTATTTCCCGACCACCAGAGGCATGGAAATTAAGATTAAGGAGAAGTTGGAATGGCTGCGGGGGTTAGATCAGGAAAGTGGTAAGAAGCGATATAAATAGGTTTGTTTCGGCATCGACCTACTTTTACTGCGCTGCGCTTGCACTTCGTACCATTGGCAAAGCCAACGTTCAAAATCCTTGGATTTTGTCTTTGCTTGTGAAAAGAAAAGTAGGCAAAAGAAAGCACTCCGCTAGGGCATGATAAAAGTGTAGTCGGTTTTTGTTGATTATTTATCCCCGTGTAAGACGCCCATTTTTTTAAGGATTTTTTAGGAAAGTTACGCCAGCGATGCGTTAGGCGGAGTCTGCTAACTTTTCGTTAAGAAAAATTCTTAAAAAAAGGGAAAAGCGGCTTATCCGGGGTGCCTTTTTCTTTGCCTTCTTTCTTTTGGGCAAGCAAAAGAAAGAAGGTCGCCATCGGCGAAATGCGATATTAATTCAACAATAAACAGAAAAAAGCGCTCCAAAATTTAACCGCAGTTTATCGGCGAAGCAAATAAAAAGGCTACTCCCAACGAAATAACCTTTCCATTCAACAAGATTAAATCAACCTCAATTACAAATACCCAAACATTCCCGTAAAGATATATCCGAAAATACAGGACGTAATCACACCGATTAAGCCCGGTAGGATAAAGCTGTGGTTGATAACGAATTTACCGATGTGGGTGGTGCCAGAGCGGTCGAATTGGATTGCTGCTAAGTCACTTGGGTAGGTCGGTAAGATGTAGTAGCCGTAACAAGCGGCAGCGAAGGCAAGGATGATTGCCGGGTCAACGCCGATGTTTAATGCCAACGGCACGAAGGCAACCAAGGCGGCGGCTTGTGAGTTTACGAATTTGGAGATTAATAACAACATCACGGCGTAAGTCCAAGGGTGGGCTTTCACGATGTCGCCTAATGCCGCTTTCATCATCGGGGTATGGACGGTGAACATGGTTTCTGCCATCCAGGAGATTCCGAAGACGGCAACTAATGCAATCATACCGGAACGGAAGATTTCATTTTTACTGATTTTGCTTGCATCGGTTTTGGTAAAGATGATGATTAATGAACCGGCTAACAACATGAAAATTTGGATAACGTGAACCATGCCTAACGTCACTTTTTTCTTCGCGGTATCTTTTAACGCGATAGTGGCGTTGGCAATGCTGTCTGTTTTATCGCTGGTGGTGATAACCACATTGTTATTTTGTGCGGATAAAGTTTGTGTCAACACGCCTTTGTTGTCGTAAATTTCAACACTGTCATAAGCAGTTTGCGCTTTGGCTTTGCTGTCTTTCACATCAAGCGCCACTTTGCTGTCTTTTGCAATAGCAACGATTTTGCCTTCTTTCACGTTGAAACTTTGTACCGCTTTATTGTCGGAAACCACTTCAACCACTTGTGCCGGTGCGCTTTTCTCAAAGGACGGACGCAAGTCTTTAAAGTAACCCAGCAAAGCAACGATAAGAATGGCACCGAAGAAGATCCACATGGCGTTCCAGCTGGATTGCGGTAATTTTTTGTCGAGTAGGGAAGTGCTGTCGCCGTACACGTATTTTTTGAATTCCGGATCTTTTAACTTCTCTTGGAACTCTTGGTCTTTATCTAAATCTTTGCCACGGAACCAGCTGAAAATACCGATGGCTAACACACCGCAGAGCGTAGATGGCACGGTGATTTTTAATAAATCCAAATACCCGTCGAAACCGGCTAAGTGATTTTGTGCATTCACCAAGAACGCGGTTAAGGTCACTACCGCAACGGACACCGGAGACGCGATGATCCCCATTTGGGAAGCGATGGAACTAGCCGCCATCGGACGTTCCGGACGAATGTTATTTTTGATGGCGATGTCGTAAATAATCGGCAGCATGGTATAAACCACATGACCGGTACCGCAAAGAATGGTGAGGGTACAGGTAACGAACGGTGCGAGGATACTCACATATTTCGGATTTTTACGCAGTAGTTTTTCTGCAATTTGCAACATCACGTCCAAACCGCCACTGGCTTGTAATGTTGCGGATGTGACTACCACGGCGAGGATGGTAAGCATAACGTCGATTGCCGGTTTACCCGGTTCGATGCCAAAGCCGAAGACCAATACGATCAGACCGATACCGCCCAGTAAACCCAGTGCAATACCGCCTTTTTTCGCGCCGTAGAACAAACAGATTAAGACGATGGCAAGCTGAATAGCAAATTGCGTGCCTTCTCTGAGGTTAGATAAAAACTCCATAGATACTCCGGAAATTAATGTCATTTTATGATTGAAAAATCGGCATTAGTCTAACATTAAGGCTACTTCTTAAGTAGTAGAATTATGTAGATTGTTGCGATAAATCAAAATTCCTGACATTAAGAATTCAGCGTTTGGCACACTAAATCGCTTAAGCTTTTTGGCTAAAAATTTTTAGCGGCGAAGAAAAACATTGATAAAAACAACCGCACTTTAGTCCATGTTTTTGCTAGTCTATTTTGTTAATACGATATAGAATAAACACCGTTTTCAACTGGTATTAGCAATAGAATAAAGGTTACAACTTATGATCGATCCGAATTTATTACGCAATAATCCGGCGGACGTCGCTGAAAAATTAAAAATTAAACGCGGTTTCGTGTTGGATACGGCAAAAATTACCCAATTAGAAGAACAACGCAAAGCGTTACAAGTTAAAACCGAAAATTTACAGGCGGAGCGTAATGCCCGTTCCAAAGCCATCGGTGCGGCAAAAGCCCGTGGTGAAGACATCGCCCCTTTATTGGCGGAAGTAGATCACATGGCGGAAGAATTGGAGCAGGGTAAAATTGAATTAGATAAAGTACAAAACGCTTTAAATGACATCGCTTTAAACATTCCGAATATTCCCGCCGATGAAGTGCCGTTAGGCAAAGACGATAGTGAAAATCTTGAAGTGTCCCGCTGGGGCGAACCGCGTAAATTCGATTTTGAAGTGAAAGATCATGTGACCCTAGGTGAAAATCTACAAGGCTTGGATTTTGCCGCAGCGGTGAAATTAACCGGTTCCCGTTTTGTGGTGATGAAAGGGCAAATTGCCAAATTACACCGCGCCATTGCGCAATTTATGTTGGATTTGCACACCGAACAACATGGTTACACTGAAGCCTACGTGCCTTATTTGGTCAGCCATGACACCCTTTACGGCACAGGTCAGTTGCCGAAATTCGGCGAAGATTTATTCCACACTAAACCGTTGGAAGGACAAGATCCGAACGAAGTACAACGCACTTACGGCTTAATTCCGACGGCAGAAGTGCCTGTGACCAATTTGGTGCGTGGTGAAATTTTGGACGCGGAAAATTTACCGTTAAAAATGACCGCACATACGCCGTGTTTCCGTTCCGAGGCGGGCTCTTATGGGCGTGATACGCGCGGCTTAATTCGTATGCACCAATTTGATAAAGTGGAATTGGTGCAAATCGTTGAACCGGAAAAATCCATGGAGGCGTTGGAAGAGTTAACCGGTCATGCGGAAAAAGTGTTGCAATTGCTCGGTTTGCCGTATCGTAAAGTGTTGCTTTGCACCGGTGACATGGGCTTCGGTTCCTGCAAAACCTACGATTTGGAAGTGTGGGTGCCTGCGCAAAACACCTATCGTGAAATTTCTTCCTGCTCCAATATGTGGGATTTCCAAGCCCGTCGTATGCAAGCCCGTTGCCGTTCAAAAGGCGACAAGAAAACCCGTTTGGTGCACACCTTAAATGGCTCGGGTTTGGCTGTGGGACGTACTTTGGTGGCGGTGTTGGAAAACTACCAAAACGCCGACGGTTCCATTACCGTACCGGAAGTCTTGCGTCCTTACATGGGCGGATTGGATGTGATTGGCAAATCCGCGAAATAATCTGAAATATTTGTGGGTGCGTTGGCACCCACATTTTCTATCCACCCTTAAAAAAATGTCGTCAAAATCCACCGCACTTTATACGGCAAAATAGTCTAATTTCACGTCGCTCAATGTGCCGAGCAATTCTTCCGCCATGGCTTTGTAATGGAGCGTATTGGATTTTTCCACCATCACAACGCGAACGATATTCTCAACCTCCTCACCGCTTAAAATCAGATGATTTAATGCCACCTGCATTGCCGGCAGGCTTGGATTGAAGGCGGCATTTTCCGCATAACTGCCGTGATAAATTTGCTGATTTCGGGTTTGAATGGCAATGCCGTGGAAAGAATTGGAATAGGGCGCATGGGCTTGATTTGCCATGGCGAGCGCTTGCAATACCAACGGATTGTCGTTATTTAGGGATAATTGGTTATCGTGTTGATCCAGCAAACTCAGCTGAATATTTAAATCTTTCGGACCGAACGCATCGGGCAAATACTGGTGCAACAAATTATTTTGGCTATGCGGCAAGTGAATTTGCAGCGTTTCCGCACTGTTCAATTCATTCATAAACTGGCGACAATGCCCGCACGGAGTGTAGTTTACCGTGACATCGGTCAGTTGTTTTTCACCGCGCATCCAAGCGTGGCTAATGGCACTTTGTTCCGCATGAATAGTTTGTTGAATGTCCGTTTGGCAAAATTCCTGATTGGCACCGAAATAAAAATCGCCACCGATGCCATGTACAACCGCACCCACATTAAAATGTGAAATCGGCGTGGTGGCATAACAGGCAGCGATAGGCAGGAGTTTCAGCACGAGCTGTTTAGGCGTGAGTTGATGTTTGTTGCACAGGTGTTGCACGGCAAAGTGCGGTAGAAATCCGAGGTATTTTTGTTCTTGCAAAATATGCCAAATATCTTGTGCCAAGACGGAATGTTCTATCTTGCCTAAAGCATCTTGAATCTTGTCTGAAATGTGGGATGACATAAAATCTCCTTTTTGCGTATTATTTTTCTTATCTTAGCACTTTCACAATAAAAAAGTGCGGTCGAAATTTTACATGAATTTTCAACCGCACTTTAGCTTCTCTTTTTTGTGTTGGAACTAATTATTTCGCTGCTTTCAGCTCTTGATAATATTGCTCGTAGTATTGAATCGCGTCGCCCACATCATCTTGCCAGTAGCTTTTTTGTAGCACGTCGGCAGATGGGTAAATCGCCGAATCTTCAGTGATTTCTTTCGGTAAGGCTTTTTTCGCTTCAAGGTTAGCGGTTGGATAGCCGATAGCTAAGGTTAATTTTTCCGCCGCTTTTGCGCCCAACATATAGTTAATTAATTTGTGTGCGCCGTCCGGGTTTTTAGAAGTAACCGGAATCGCGAGGGTATCTACCCAAAGGACCGGACCTTCTTTCGGGAACACCATGTCTAAAGGTGCCTGTTCTTTTTTCGCAATACGTACGGAACCATTCCATAATTGACCGACTTCCACTTCACCGGAAATGAAAGAGTTTGCCGGGTTGTCGGAATTGAAAGAAAGCACGTTTGGACGTAATTTCAGTAATTCTTCATAAGCCTGTTTGATAATCGCCGGATCTTGTGTGTTCGGATCCTGGCCGATTTTCAATAACGCGATATTGAATACTTCGCGGGCATCGTCTAATAATTGTACTTTATTGGCAAATTCAGGTTTCCATAAATCGCCCCAGGAGGTGAAATCGCTGCCTTTGTAAGTGTTAGTGTTAAAGGCAATGCCCGGAGCGCCTAATAATTGCGGAAGGGAATATTTGTTGCCTTTGTCGTAAGGTTTGTCGAGCCAATCAGGGTCTAATTCTTTAATGACGGGTAATTTGCTGTGATCAAGTTCTTTTAACATGCCTTCGCGCGCCATTTTGGACACGAAGTAGTTGGAAGGCGCAATAACATCATAACCGCCGGCAGCACCTTGGGTTTTGATTTTTGCATACATGGTTTCGTTGGATTCGAGACTGGAAACAATCACTTTAATACCGGTTTCTTTGGTGAATTCATCGAGAAGACCATCCGGTACATATTCAGTCCAAGTGTAAAGATACACGGTATCATTTGCGGGTGCTTCAGCTTTAGGGGCTTCCGGCGTTGCTTGCGCTTGCTTGTTGTCTTTATCGTTACAACCGGTAAGTGCAACAGCGATCATACTTGCGGTGAATAAACCGGCAAATTTTTTCATTTTTGTTTGTTCTCCGTAAAAGAGGGGGTAAAAAACCACCTGCATGAAATGCAGGTATAAAAAAACGCCTTGATTTTGCGTCAAGGCGTATTGTATGTGCTATTAAATTATTTGTGAAGCATTATTATATCTAGATGTCTTTGTGTTTCTTGCCAATAAATTGACTGGCAATGACTAGTAATAATGACAACACAATCATGATGGTTGCAAGGGCATTCACTTCCGGCGTCACTCCGGTTTTCACCAAGGAGAAGATACGCAACGGCAGGATTTCGTAGCTGACACCGCTCACAAAGGAGGACACCACAACGTCATCCAGTGAAATGGTGAAACTTAACAACCAACCGGACACCACCGCCGGTAAGGCAAGCGGCAGGATGATTTTACGTAAAATGGTGATTTCGCTTGCACCCAAATCTTTCGCCGCTTCCAGCATTCTGGCGTCAAAACCGTTTAAGCGGGAGAAAATGGTGACGGTAACGTAAGGCAGACAAAAAGTTACGTGTGCCAAAAGCAATGACCAGAAACCTAAGGAAATCCCCACCACCATAAATAAGGCGAGTAAGGATACCGCCATTACGATATCCGGCGACATCATCACGATAAACAACATACCGCTTACCGCCTGTTTGCCACGGAAACGATAACGATAAAGCGCGATAGCCGTTAAGCCGCCAACGATGGTCGCAAGTGTTGCTGCAAAAAAAGCTATGGTAACGGAGTGAATCGCCGCCTGAATTAAGGTGTCGTTGTTAAATAAACGCTCGTACCAGTTCCAACTGAAGCCTTTCCAACTTAAACCGTAGCGGTCTGAATTGAAAGAGTTCGTCACTAAAATAACAATCGGGATATACAAATAAGCGTATACCACAAACATAAAAATATTGCGTAGTAAACGGCTCATTATTCCAACTCCACTTTTTTGTTCAATAATTTATTCGCGCGGTAATACACGAAGATGAGTAATGCCATCAAAATGGTCAATCCGATACTGATTGCGGAGCCGAACGGCCAGTTGCGGGAAATTAAGAATTCGCTCTTAATCACGTTACCCACAAGCAACACTTTCGCGCCGCCGAGTAAGTCCGCTACATAAAACATTCCCATTGCCGGCAATAATACCAACAAGCAGCCTGCAACGATGCCCGGCATGGTCAACGGCAGAATCACGCGGAAGAATCGTTGGAACGCGTTTGCCCCCAAGTCTTTTGCCGCTTCCAATAAGCGTCCGTCTAACTTTTCAATGGCGGAGTAGAGCGGCAGAATCATGAACGGCAGAAGCAAATACACCAAACCGATAATCACCGCCACTTCGGTGTTCAGAATCCGAATCGGTTCACTCAAAATACCCATTTCCAATAACATGGTGTTCAATACGCCTTTCACGCCGAGGAACACTTTCATGCCGTAAATACGAATAAGCGAGTTTGTCCAGAACGGCAACACCACAAGGAACAATAAGAGCGGTCGATATTTCGGGTGAATTTTACTGACCATAAAGGCAAACGGATAACCGATTAGTAAACAAATAATGGTGGCAATGATTGACATATACAATGAGTTCCACACCACCTGCGCATAAAGCGGATTAAACAGGTTGATGTAGTTTTCAAAGTTAAATGGCAAGGTATAAAAGTTGCTACCATCTCGGGTTAAAAAACTTACGACTAATACCAATAAGTTTGGGATCAGCACGAAGAAGATTAGCCAGCTGAAGATAATCGCAACAGTAATTTTCTGGAATTTATTATTGATTATCTTCATCGTTGAGTACAACCTCCCAACCTTCGTGCCATGTAATGCCTACACGTTGACCAATACTGTGATCCATGTGAGGATCATCTTCGTTAAAGAATTCGCTGACCAGCACGCGTTTGCCGTTTTGTTCAAATTCCACGGTGGATTCTAAGGTCATGCCTTTATAAGTGCGGTCGATAATATGACCGATAATGGCTTTGGAATGTTCATGCTCGTCAAGTTCTTTAATTACAATATCTTCGGGACGAAACAACACTTGAAGCTGCTGATCTTTTTTCACCGGAATGTCCGTATAAATATCACAAACGCGACCTTCCACGTTCGCCAACACCACATTTTCCGATTTACGTTCAATCACAGTGGCATCAAACACATTAATTTCGCCGATAAAACGTGCGACGAACAGGTTTGCAGGTTCTTCGTAAATTTCACGCGGCGAACCGTCTTGTGCGATTTTACCTTTACGTAACAACACAATACGGTCGGACATGGTAATCGCTTCTTCCTGATCGTGGGTTACAAAAATAAATGTGATACCTAACTGGCGCTGCAACACTTTCAGTTCGTATTGCATTTGTTTACGCAATTTGTAGTCCAACGCGGAGAGGGATTCGTCGAGTAATAACACTTTAGGTTTATTTACAACCGCCCGGGCAATGGCAATACGTTGTTGCTGGCCACCGGAAAGCTGGGTCGGCTTACGATCCGCCATTTCTTCTAATTGCACCATGCGTAGGGCTTCTAACACGCGCGGTTTAATTTCCGCCTCCGGCACTTTTTGCATACGCAAACCGAAAGCGACGTTTTCAAAGATGGTCATGTGCGGAAAAAGTGCGTAGCTTTGGAATACGGTGTTAACGTGGCGTTTCTCTGCCGGCACGTTGGTGATGTCTTCACCGTCTAAAATGATGTTGCCCGAATCTAATTCTTCCAAGCCTGCAAGCAAACGCAATACCGTTGTTTTGCCGCAGCCGGAGGGGCCGAGAATTGTCAAAAATTCACCGTTATTAATGGTTAAATTGAAGTCTTTAATAATGGTGTTGGAACCGTAGGATTTAGTAATGGAACGAAGCTCGATAATTGGCTTGTTTTGAACTGTATTTTCCACTAGCTTTGGTTTTCTCCCTAATGTACCGAATTTTTCGATATAAATTAGAAACGAATACCTACAAAATGCAGGCGGCGACTGTAAAAATGAACGCTAATGATATAGCGATCAGGGCATAATGAAAAGCAATTAATAGTGATTTTTCATAAAAAGTCGGATATTTGTTATATATCAAGGAACTGTCATTATTTTACGGCTAGACTAACAGCAATTTTTCAATGAATTTTTTCGGAAAGCAAAATACTTAAAACAGGAGAAGAATAATGCAGGATTTATTATCTCAAGAACCCGTATTGGAGCGTTTTTTCAACTATGTGAGTTACGACACGCAATCCAAGCCCGGCGCCAAAGTTTCGCCCAGTACGGCAGGGCAGCTGGCATTAGCCAAACATTTGCAGCAGGAGCTTATCGCATTGGGTTTGCAAAATATTGAATTAAGCAAGCACGCCGTGCTTACCGCATTTTTGCCCTCCAATGTGGATCCTGATTCGCCGACCATCGGTTTGATTTCTCATTTAGACACCTCGCCCGAATGTAGCGGCAAGAACGTTCAGCCGGAATTGATTGAAAATTATCGCGGCGGTGACATCGCCCTTGGCATCGGCGAAGAGTTTATCAGCCCCGTGTATTATTCCTTCCTGCACCAATTAACGGGTAAAACCCTGATTGTGACCGACGGCAACACCTTATTAGGCGCGGATAACAAAGCAGGAATAGCGGAAATTATGACCGCACTTTATCGCCTAAAAACGGAAAATCTGCCCCATTGTAATATCCGTGTCGCTTTCACGCCCGATGAAGAAATCGGCTTAGGGATGCAGTTTTTCCCTTTTGAAGATTTCCCTTGCGATTGGGCCTACACTATTGATGGCGGCGCGGTGGGCGAGCTGGAATACGAAAACTTTAATGCCGCTTCCGCCAAAATCACATTTCACGGGCGCAATATTCACCCCGGCGCCGCTAAGAAAAAAATGGTGAATGCGCTGACCTTGGCGTGTGAGTTTCAAAATGCGTTTTCATCGGCGGAAACACCGGAAAATACCGAACAGCGCGAAGGTTTTTTCCATTTAAATCATTTTACCGGCGACATTGAAAAAGTGGAATTGCATTACCTGATTCGTGATTTTGAATGGAATACCTTTGAACAGCGTAAACAATTCATCACGGCATTGGTGGAAAAATTCAATCGCGAAAAACGTTTACCGAAACCCATTGAGTTAATGATTTCCGACAGCTACAAAAATATGAACGAAACGGTGAAGAAAGTCCCTCAATCCATTGAATTGGCGGATTTGGCGATGCAACAATGCGGCGTTACCCCCAACCATAAATTGATTCGTGGCGGCACCGACGGCGCTTGGTTGGCGGAAAAAGGATTGGCTTGCCCGAACATTTTCACCGGCGGCTATAATTTTCACAGCAAACACGAATTGATTACCCTGGAGGGCATGAAAAACGCGGTGAACGTGATTGTCAAACTGGTCGAGCTGGCGGCTAAGGCGTCATGATAAAAACGCTTGTAAAAACGACCGCACTTTATGTAGCCACAAGAGGTTATGTTTAAAGTGCGGTCATTTTTTCCATTAATTTTTGGCTGCCGGTAACGCGCCTTGATTCCATTTCTGTGCATTTTCCGGGCGTTTGGCTTGCAATAAGAAATGCTGATTTGCTTTTACCTGCCCTTGCACCACCGTGCCTGACGGCGTAGAGAAGGAAATGCCGCCTTTTAACAGCTGTTGTACGCTGCCGGTGTTGAATTGGGCGCCGGACCAGCCGAGGTTGAAATCGTAACCGGAGGCGATCCAGAATTCGGAATTTTGGCGCACGAGGTGCTGATATTTCGGGGCGATAAGAATGTTGATAAATACCCGATCGCCCAACGAATTCAGCTCTAAGTTTTTAATGGTTCCCACTTCCACGCCACGATACATAATCGGCGATCCCGCGGTAATATTTAGCGCGTCGTTGGTTTCCAGCACAAGCGGTAACCCATTGGTATATTTAATGTTATTGTTGACGGATTGGCTTAAGGCAAATTGTGTTTTGCTTTTGCCGGAACCCACTTCCACATCAATGTACGGTTGCAATAAGCTGTCGATATTTTCAATACCGCCGGCGGAAATTTGCGGTGAAATCACTTTGAAGCGCGAGCCTTCTTTGGCGATTAGCGCCATGTAATTCGGGTTAATTAATGCTTTAGCGATGATTTTATTGCTCTTTTGATTAAGCTGAATGCTGTCGATTTCACCAATGGTTAAGCCTAAATAACGTAACGCCATGCCTTTGCTGAGGTTAGTGGCGTCCTCGGCAGTCAGGGTGATTTGTTGCTCTGCAGACTTGGCGCGCAGTTCGTTCGGATAAAGGGTATGGTTGCCTTTACCGCCGCTATTATCAAAGCTGATAGCGCCTTTTAACGAACGTGCTACGGGCGTTGCCTGAATGCTGATGCCTTTCGGGGTAATGTCAATTTGCGCCGCACTTTCCATCCAGAAGACGCTTTTGTCCGTCAATAAATAGCGGTATTTCGGATAAATAAACACATCCACGGCAAAATGTTGGGTTTGCGGACGGATATCCAAAATTTTACCCACTTCATATTGGCGGTAAAGCACCAATGAGCCTTTGTTAATACTTGGTAAATTGGACGTGGTCAGCGTGATGGTAGGTTGCGGTCGGTTTTCGGTAATGCCGGCTTCCGCGTTGGTTAAATCGCTGTAAAGGGTATAGCTTTCTTTTGCTTTGCCCTGATTTTTACCCGCCACCACGCGAATGCCGCCTTGCAGCCATTTTTCCGGTGTGGCGGCTTCAAAACGTAAGCCGTCAACACCCAAACTCACTTCAAAATTGGAGGCGGCGATAAATAGGGTATCGCCGTGAATTAAATGGCGATACTCGCCGGCGATTGCGACTTTGAATTTGACGCCGTCGGTATCAATTTGCTGAGACACAATTTCGCCGATTTGAATGTTGTTATAAATCAACGGTTGTCCTTCGTTGATACCGTAAGTTTCCGGTGCGGTTAAATTCAGCACTAAGGTGTTCGGCTGTTTCAGTAATAACTCGCTTTCTTTAATCACATCGAAATCCGTTCGGTTTTCACCGTCGCCCGGCAACACCTCAAAATATTTGCCGCGTAGCAGTTTTTGTACATCGGTTAAATCTGCCAGACCCGGTTTTTTCACGCGCAATACAATGTTGCTGTTGGCTTTGAACAAATTGGCAAGATTCGGATCAATTAATAACGTACCACTTAACATTTCATCGTTATTTTCTACCGCACTTAATTCGGATAACACGCCGATTTCGGTATTTTGGTAATAAACGTGGGTTTTCCCTGCTACCAAACCGACAGTGTTCGGAAGGTTGACATTAATGTTGATACCGCGTTTTGCCGCTTGCAGGTTGGAATAAAGTGTGTAGCTTTCGTTCATTTCCGCTGCCGGGCTGTTGTTTGGCGAATCAAAAGCAGCAGCACCTTGCACCACAGAATTAAGGCTGTCTACGTTAACGTTTAAACCGGAAACGTCAATGCTGGCGCTGATGCCGCTGATATTCCAGAAATGGCTGTCTTTTTTGACAAATTTGGCGTAAGGCTTATTGATGACCACATCAATTTCCACTTTTTTGCCGTCTTCGGTGAAATGGAAATCATAGATTCGACCCACGGGTATCTTTTTGTAATAGATAGATGCACCGATTGAAATAGAGCCCAAATCATCGGCAATTAAATGAATCAGTAAATCACCCGGAGTAAGCTGTGCTATAGGGCCTTTCGTTTCTGCCATGAATTCATGTTCGGTGTCCCCCCCGCCCGGTTGTAAGGTGATGTAATTACCTGAAACCAATGCATCTAAGCCTGAAATCCCGGCAAGGGATGCACTTGGTTTCACCAGCCAGAATTTGGTGTTTTCCCGTAAGACGGTTTTGGCCTCAGGGTAAATATTGGCTACCACTTCCACTTTTTGCAGATCATCGGTGAAATTCACCTTCTTTACTACCCCGATTTGCAAACCTTGGTAGCGAATTTGTGTTTTGCCGGCAACGATACCGTCACCGTTGGTAAAAGTGATTTTTACGCTGATACCCTGTTCCTGCACAATTTGGAAGAACAAAATGGCACTGATACACAGGGCGATGAAAGGTAACAACCAAAATGGCGAAATACGCCGGTTTTGACGCACCTGCGCGTTGACTTCCGTTTCATTATTTTGATGTTGCGTGTTTTGCTTGTTGTCTGTCATAGATTTCCCAAATTAAGCGGCTGTCAAATTGCTCCGCTGCAATCATTGTCAAAAATACCGCCGCGCCGAAATAGAGCGCCGCTGTACCTACAGAAAAGTCGATAATCTGCCCTCGGGTAACCAAAGACATCATCAGTGCCAATACGAATAAATCAAGCATTGACCAGCGTCCGACGAAATGCACGATATGCAACAAACGCATTTGCCAGCGAATAGAATGTTTCAGTTTAAAGTGTATGCAGGTGAGCAGGTACAACATAATCAACACTTTGCTAATGGGCACGAAAATACTGGCGGTAAATACCACAAAAGCAATGAAGTAACTGCCCATATCAATAAAACTGATCACGCCCGACATTAAGGTGTCCGTACTTGGCGCACCGTTTAAATAAATCACCGACATCGGCAATAAATTTGCCGGAAACAGCATGATAATACCCGCAATTAATAGCGCCCAGGTGCGTTGTAATTTAATGGCGTTTGGCAAATCAATTTGCGAATAGCAACGCGGACAGATTTCGCGCCCTTTGCGATCGGTGAGCGGATTAATAAAGCTATATTGGCAGGAATGACAATAACGTAAATCTTCCGTATGCGTGAGATTATTGACCGCTTTGCTTTGCGGGTAAAAATCGTTCCACACTTCGTCGGGGTTAATTTTAATAAACAAGAGCGTGGTTAAAAGTGCGGTAAAAATAAAAGCGATTAAGTAAATATTCAGTTCTAATGTGGCGTACTCCTGCACTTTGAAAATGCTCACGCCCAATGCCACCAAATACACGTCAAACATCACCCAGGGTTTAATATAACTGAGGGAAATCAACAAATTGCGTGGTTTTATGTGCATGATCTGTGACAGCCGCAGCAGAATAACCAGCAGCGCAAAGGCAATGGGCATAAACACGGCGCAAAGAAACACTAAAAATGCAGTGTAAGAAAAACCTTGTGTCGCCATTTTCCACACGCCCAGCCAGACCGAGGCGTCAATTTTTTCGCCTAATAAATCTATGCTTAAAAGCGGGTAAGTTAAAGCGAAAGGCATCAGGATTAAAATAGAGATGGCGATAATCGAACAGCGTTTTAAACTCCAGCGGCTGGTGGTATATAACACATTCTGGCAGCGCGGACAAAGGGCACGTTGCCCTCGTTGTAATGCAGAAATTTTAACCACGGCATTGCATTCACCGCAACGAACGAGGCGATGAAAAGTAGCGTCGGCCAAATTTAACTTGGAATGTGCTGTCATGAATCAAGTTACCTAAATATTAAAGAAGCGCGTATTTTATACTGTATTTTTCGTTTTTAGTACGAATTTATCTTGCTTAGACAGAAAAAGTGCGGTCATTTTTCGCGGAATTTATTATTTCTTTTCAGTAGATAGATTATTAATTGTCATTTTTTCTGAAAGTAAGCTAAACTATGGTAAGTTTTTCTACTTATTAAAATCTATGCAGGATTTCGCAATGACAGAAATACAAAAGTTAACAAATAATAAAGAGATTATTGCTTATTTAGCGGAAAAATTTCCGCTATGTTTTTCTATTGAGGGGGAAGCCAAACCGTTAAAAATCGGTTTGTTTCAGGATTTAAGCGAAGCGCTGAAAGATGACGAGCGCGTAAGCAAAACCCAACTCCGCCACGCCTTGCGTCAATATACTTCAAACTGGCGTTACCTACACGGCTGCAAAGCCGGTGCAATGCGCGTGGATTTACAGGGTAATCCGGTGGGGGAACTGGAGCAAGAACATGCTGATCATGCCGCGCAACAATTAGCGGAAGCTAAAGCCTTAATTGCCCAAAAACGTGCGGCGGAAAAAGCGGCAAAAGGCGAAAATGAGAAAAAACGCTCTGTCCGTCGCAATCAGAAGCAAGGTGAAAAGCATGCCCGTAAACCTAATTTTAATTTCAATAACGTGGATATGGCGATGTTGCAGGTCGGTCAGCAGGTAAAAGTCAAAGCAGCTGACCATGCGAAAAACGCCACCATTTTGGAAATTTCCGGCGATGCCGCCAGGGTGGAATTGGAAAACGGTTTGGTGATTACTGTCACGGCAGATCGTTTATTTGCCTAAATTCTTTTAATTAACAAAGCTATCTTTCACAGATAGCTTTGTTTATTGCCGTATTTTAATTAGGAAAGTTTGAATGAAATTTATGAAAACAAAAAGCTATCTGACCGCACTTGTATTAACTTCCTTTTTGCTTAATGTCAATATTGCGGACGCGGTACAACCGAAATTAAAACAAAGTGATCTGGTCTCTTTACAGCCGTCGGAATCCAACATGTTTGCCACGAAACGTGCGACAACCCGCCTAACTCAGTCTCATTACCGTAGATTTCAGCTGGATGATGAATTTTCGAAAAAGATTTTTGATCGTTACCTTAAAGCGTTGGATTTTAACCGTACGACGTTTTTGCAATCCGATATTGATGAAATGTTCACTAAATATGGCAATAAAATTGATGACGAGTTGAATGCAGGTAATTTAGATATTGCTTTTAATATGTATGAGTTAATGATGAAACGCCGTTATGAACGTTATCGTTATGCCTTGTCTTTGCTGGATAAAGAACCGCATTTGAACGATGATGATCAAATTGAAATTGATCGTGAAAAAGCAGCCTGGCCGAAAACCGAAAAAGAAGCGAATAAGTTATGGGAAGCGCGCGTTAAAAACGACATCATCAGCTTGAAATTAAAAGATAAAAAATGGTCGGAAATTAAAGATAAATTAGTTAAGCGTTATAATTTGGCGATTCGTCGCTTAACCCAAACTAAAGCGGATGATGTGGTACAAACCTATTTAAACGCTTTTGCCCGTGAAATTGATCCACATACCAGTTATTTAGCCCCACGTACGGCAAAAAGTTTCAATGAAAGCATGAATTTATCTTTAGAAGGGGTCGGTGCCACATTGCAAACCGAGGATGGTGAAACCAGTATTAAATCTTTAGTTCCGGGAGCGCCTGCCGAACGCAGTAAAAAATTAAAAGCAGGTGATAAAATTATCGGTGTTGGTCAGGAGAAAGGCGAAATCGAGGATGTTGTCGGTTGGCGTCTGGAAGACATCGTTGACAAAATCAAAGGGAAAAAAGGCTCTAAAGTCCGTTTGGAAGTGGAACCGGCAAAAGGCGGAAAATCCCGTATTGTGACATTGGTTCGCGATAAAATTCGTATTGAAGATCAAGCGGCGAAATTAACCGTTGAAAAAGTTGACGGCATCAATGTTGCCGTGATTAAAATTCCAAGCTTCTACCTCGGTTTAACGGAAGACGTGAAAAAATTATTGGTAGAAATGAAGAACAAAAAAACCGCTGCGTTAATCGTGGATTTACGGGAAAACGGTGGCGGTGCGTTGACCGAAGCGGTCGGTTTAAGCGGCTTATTCATTAGCGATGGGTCTGTAGTGCAAGTGCGAGACGCCTATCAACGTATTCGTGTACACGAAGATCCGGACAATATGCAACAATATACCGGTCCGTTATTGGTGATGATTAACCGTTTCAGTGCTTCCGCGTCGGAAATTTTTGCCGCCGCGATTCAGGATTACAACCGCGGCATTATTATCGGACAAAATACCTATGGAAAAGGCACGGTCCAACAAAGTCGTTCACTCAATTTTGTGTATGACTTGGATCAAACTCCGCTCGGCTTAATTCAATATACCATTCAAAAATTCTATCGTATTAATGGCGGAAGCACCCAATTAAAAGGCGTTGCACCGGATATTAAATTCCCGGATGTGATCGATGCGCAAGAATATGGTGAAGAAAAAGAGGATAATGCCTTGCCTTGGGATAAAATTCCGTCGGTCAATTATTCCGAAGTGATGACGGCGCGTGATTTTGTTTCCGAGTTGACTAAAAAACACAAAGAAAGAATCGCGAAAAATCCGGAATTTATTGCTTTAAACGAGGATTTAAAGATTCGTGACGAGCGTCGTGATCGTAAGTTCTTATCTTTGAATTATCAAAAACGCAAAACGGAAAACGATAAGGACGACGAAAAACGTTTGAAAGATATTAATGAGCGCTTTAAACGTGAAGGTAAGAAACCGTTAAAAGACATTAATGACTTACCGAAAGATTACGAAGCCCCGGATTTCTTTCTGAAAGAAGCAGAATTCATTGCTGCAGATGTCGTAAAATTTGATGCGGAAAAAACCGGACTGAAAGACGCGGATACCTCTGCAAAGCCGTAAACGTTTCATTTTCTGACCGCACTTTCTAAAAGTGCGGTCGTTTTTAGCTAAGTTTAGAGATTAAGGCACAGCGATTAATGAATACGAAATCTTTTAAGTTGACCGCATTGACGGTAGCTATGGCGTTCTGTGTGGGGAATGCGGTTGCGGAAGAAACGAAGCCTTCGGAGGCTGCCACGGAGCAAGCCCAGGCACAAACCGATTTAGGTTTGGCGCAGCAACTGGCTTTAGAAAATAAAGCGGAAGAAGAGCGTCTTGCCGTCGAGAAAAAAAACGAAGAGGTACGTTTGGCAGCAGAGAAACAAGTACTGGCGGAGCAAGGTTTAGCTGAACGCATCGGTGAAACGGAACTGCAATTTAAACCGTTAATCGCAAAAATTTATGCGGAAAATAATTTTATGCCGCTGTGGCAGGATGAAGAAGCCAAACAACAGTTCTTGCGTGATTATGCGTTAATGGTGGCAAGCGGCATTTCCAAGCGTTCTGCTAACGCCTTAAATGCGATAAGCCAGTCTGCCGATAAAGAAGCGTTTGTGCAGGATGTGAGCTTGACCGATGCGTTTTTAGATTATCTGTTTTATGTCAATAATGTGAAGAAATTTGCGCAAAAATGGTTATATTCGGAAAATAGCTACAAAGCAGGTAAACCGGACGAAAATCAAGTCGCTTCCTGGCTAAGTGCGGTCAAAAATAATGATGTTTTTGCTTTCGTGAATAACTTATCCGGTGAAAATCCATTATTTAAGCAGACGTTAGCCAAGGTAGTAAATTTAATCCTAAACGGCAAATTAGACAAAAACGGTATTAATGAATTGCATCGTTTAGCGATTAACGCACAGCGTTTGCGTATTCTGCCTGAATTCGATAACGGGATTTTCGTGAATATTCCGAGTTATCAATTGAATTACTACCGTGACGGCAAACTGGTTTTGAATTCCCGCGTGATTGTGGGCACCGATAAACGCAAAACGCCGGTTATGTTCAGCCGTCTGAGCAATGTGGTGGTTAATCCGCCTTGGAATGCGCCAACCCGTTTAATTAACGAGGACATTATTCCGAAAGTGCGCCGGGATCCAAGTTACATTTATCGTAATGGTTATACGATCATCGACGGCAAAGGCAATACCATTGACCCTTATACCATTGACTGGGAAAACATGACGGCGAAGAAGTTCCCATATCGTTTGCGTCAGGTACCAAGCGACAATAGCGCACTGGGCAACTATAAATTTAATATGCCGAGTTCCGACGCTATTTATTTGCACGATACACCAAAACGTAGCTTATTCGGTAATAAAAGACGTGATTTAAGCTCCGGTTGTGTGCGTGTTGAAAAATCCGAAGAATTGGCAACAGTTCTGTTAAAAGAAGCGGGTTGGACGGCGGAAAGAAAACAAAGTGTACTGAAAAGCAGAAAAACGACGTCTGTAACTGTTAAATCCAATAACCCGGTTTTCTTATATTATGTCACTGCATGGGTTGATAAAGAGCAAGTACACACCTTGCCGGATGTTTATGGCTATGACAAAGCACCCAATCTGAGCTATATTGACTGGGACATTTTGAAAAAATATATTCAGCCTTAGCCTCGAACTAACATTCACAAGGTAAGTCAAAACAACAGATTTTAAACATATTCAGGAAAATATAATGAGCAATATTAACCATAGTCGTCGCAAATGGTTATCTTTAGGGGGAATTGTATTGGGTGCAACTTTGTTGCCTGATACGGTTTTAGCTGTGGTTTCAACGCCAAGGCCCCGTATGTTGAGCTTTCGCAACATTAATACCCAAGAGAAATTAAGCGCGGAATTCGTGCTTGGTCGCGGGTTTTCCAATACGACATTACGACTGTTAGATCATTTACTGCGTGATAAGCGCAATAATCAAGTACATAAAATGGACCCGCAGCTTTTTACTAAGTTTTATCGGGTTCAGCAAAACCTCGGTTTACGCAACACCGAAATCCAAATTATCTGCGGTTATCGTTCCGCTGCCAGCAATGCGGCAATGCACCGTCGTAGTCGCGGTGTCGCCAGCAATAGTTATCATATCCGTGGTCAAGCCATTGATTTCCGCATTGACGGCGTTCCGTTAGCGAAGTTACGCGACGCGGTGGAAGCGTTAAATGACGGCGGCGTCGGTTTCTATCCGCGTAGTAACTTCATTCACATGGATACCGGCCCTGTCCGTACCTGGAGAGGAAGTTAGCCCGTTGCTTAAAAACGTTGTTATTTTTAACCGCACTTTGGTGCGGTTTTTTACTGAGTAAATAAGGCTGGTCATTATGAATATTGAAATTATTCCCGTCACCGCATTTCAACAAAATTGTTCGTTAATTTGGGATGATAAGAAAAATGCGGCAATTATTGATCCCGGCGGCGAAGCGGATAAATTAATCAAACGAATTGAAGAATTAGGCTTGAATTTACAGGCGATTTTACTCACTCATGGGCATTTGGATCATGTGGGCGCGGCGGAAAAAGTCAAACAACAGTTTAATGTGCCCATCCTCGGTTCAAATTCCAAAGATGATTATTGGTTTAAGGGCTTGCCGCAACAATCGGAAAAATTCGGGATGTTGTTTGAAGTCGCCACCTTTGAGCCGGATCGTTGGTTGGATAAAGAAGGCGAAATTTTAACTATCGGCGATTTTACCTTTGAAGTTCTGCATTTACCGGGACACACGCCGGGGCATATCGGTTTTATCGAACATCAAAAACGTGTGGCGTTTACCGGCGATGTGTTATTTAAAAGCGGCATCGGGCGCACGGATTTCCCGGGCGGCAGTTATGACGAGATTATTGCTTCTATTCGGGAAAAATTATATCGGTTGGATGATGATATGATTATTGTTCCGGGACACGGACCTTACACAACCATCGGTATAGAAAAACAAACCAATCCTTATGTGAAGCAGGAATAAAATCACTAACCGTAAAAATGTTGGGAATTTTATTCAAACCTCATTGCGTGAATTGCCTGCGCCTTGCGGTATCAGTTAGTAAAATTGAAATTGAAAATCGCTGATTTTTTTGACCGCACTTTATGGCGTGAATACGTTAAATTTTTGTAAAAATTCTGACTTGGATCACAATATAAATTGAATTTCTCGGGCATAATATGCCTTTCAAATGTAACGGTATTTTTTATGTCGTTGCCATGACGTTGTTTGTTAGTGTATTCATTTTTAAGGTGGTATTTATGCAGCATAATTCTTTACAGGAATGGCTTGCCTCCAGTGCGTTGGGTGGCGCGAATCAAGCGTATATCGAAGAGCTTTATGAAAGTTATCTTGAGGATCCGGGCAGTGTGGATAGCAGCTGGCAGGCGATTTTTAAAACGCTGCCAAAATCCACCGCACTTGAGCAACCCCATTCAATCGTGCGTGATTATTTCCGCCGTTTAGCCCGAGAGAATCATTCGCAGAGTATTGCCGTTATCGACCCCGAAGCGAGTGCGAAATTAGTCAAAGTACTCCAGTTTATCAATGCTTATCGCTCCCGTGGTTATATTGAAGCCACCCTTGACCCTCTCAATTACTACCGTTGGAAAACCTCCTCCGTTCCAGAGCTAGATTATCATCAACATGGCTTAACCGATGCCGATTTGGACGAAAGTTTCAATATTGACTATGCCGTTTACGGCAAAGAAACCATTAAACTCAGCGACTTAGCCCGTGATTTGAAAGCCACTTATTGCGGCAATATCGGCTTGGAGTTTATGCATATTCACGATATGGAACAGCGTAACTGGTTGCAAAATAAACAGGAAAAATGGATTCAACAGCCGCTTTTCACAAAAGATGAAAAAGTGAATTTGCTTAAAGAACTGACGGCAGCGGACGGCTTAGAACGTTATTTAGGGGCAAAATTCCCGGGAGCAAAACGTTTTTCGTTAGAGGGTAGCGATGCCTTTATTCCGATGATGAAAGAGATCATTCGTCATGCCGGACGTAACGACATCGACGACATTGTTATCGGCATGGCGCACCGAGGGCGTTTGAATATGTTGGTGAACGTGTTGGGTAAGAAGCCGGCAGAATTATTCGATGAATTTGCCGGCAAACATGCGGAAACCAATCGTACCGGTGATGTGAAGTATCACCAAGGGTTTTCTTCCGATTTTGCGGTGGATGACAAACGGGTGCATTTAACCCTGGCGTTTAACCCGTCCCATTTGGAAATCGTCAGCCCGGTGGTTATCGGTTCCGTACGCGCCAGACAAACCCGCAAACAGGATTTGGAACATAACCAAGTGCTTGCCGTTACCGTGCATGGGGATTCCGCCGTGGCAGGGCAGGGCATCGTGCAGGAAACCCTGAATATGTCCAATGCGCGCGGTTACAAAGTGGGCGGCACAATTCGTATCGTGATTAATAACCAAATCGGTTTTACCACCTCCAACCCAAATGACACCCGTTCCACCGAATTTTGTACCGACATTGCGAAAATGATCCAGGCGCCGATTATTCATGTGAACGGTGACGATCCGGAAGCGGTGGTTTTCGCCGCGCGTATGGCGGTGGAATATCGCAACGCCTTCAAACGGGATATTTTCATTGATTTAATTTCCTATCGTCGTCACGGACACAATGAGGCGGACGAACCTTTGGCCACCCAGCCGATGATGTACGGTATCATCAAAAAACACCCGACACCGCCGAAAGTCTATGCTGCCCGTTTAATTCAGGAAGGCACCATCAGCGAAGAAGATGCCACCGAAATTACCAATTTATATCGCGATGCGCTGGATAACGGCGAATGCGTCGTGCCGGAATGGCGGGCTATGGATATGGCGAAAGTGGATTGGTTGCAATACCTCAATTATGACTGGATGGCGCCATACGAAAGCCATTTCCCGTTGGATCGTTTCCAAACCTTGGCGAAACGGGTTTCCCATTATCCTGATTACGTGCAGCCGCATCCGCGTGTGGAAAAAATCTATGCAGATCGGAAAGAAATGGCACAAGGCGATAAATTATTGGATTGGGGCATGGCGGAAACCATGGCGTACGCCACCTTGTTGGATGAAGGCACTAATGTACGTTTGTCCGGTGAGGATGCGGGACGCGGTACGTTCTTCCATCGTCATGCGGTCGTGCACAACCAAAAAGACGGCACCGGTTATGTGCTGTTGACCCAATTACACGCCAACCAAGGGCGCTTTGAAGTGTGGGATTCCGTGCTGACCGAGGAAGGTGTGCTTGCCTTTGAATACGGCTATGCCACAACGGATCCGAAAACGTTGACCATCTGGGAAGCACAGTTCGGTGATTTCGCCAACGGTGCGCAAATCGTGATTGACCAATTCATTAGCTCCGGTGAACAAAAATGGGGCAGAATGTGCGGCTTGGTGATGTTGCTGCCGCACGGTTATGAAGGGCAAGGCCCGGAACACTCTTCCGCCCGCCTGGAACGCTATTTGCAACTCTGCGCGGAACAAAATATGCAGGTGTGTATCCCGTCAACGCCAGCGCAGGTTTATCACATGTTGCGCCGTCAAGCGATCCGCAAAATGCGTCGTCCGCTCATCGGTATTTCGCCTAAATCCCTATTGCGTCACCCGCTTGCGGTGTCCACGATGGACGAACTGGTGAACGGTACTTTCCAAACCGTCATCGGCGAAATTGATGAACTCGATCCGAAACAGGTTAAGCGCGTGGTGATGTGTTCGGGCAAAGTGTATTACGATTTGTTGGAACAACGCCGTAAAAACGAGCAAACAGACGTCGCGATTATCCGTATCGAACAACTTTATCCGTTCCCGCACGATGATGTGAAAGCGGTGCTTGCGCCTTATGCTCATGTGACGGATTTTGTGTGGTGTCAGGAAGAACCGCTGAACCAAGGCGCGTGGTATTCCAGCAAACACAATTTTGAAGCGGTTATTCCGGAAGGGGCGAAATTAACCTATGCCGGTCGCCCGGCCTCTGCCTCTCCAGCGGTGGGCTATATATCATTGCACACCAAACAACAAAAACAATTGGTGGAAGACGCGTTAACACGTTAATGAGGCGATAAAGTGCGGTGATTTTTCACAGCGTTTTTTGTTCGAAAAAAACGCGGCGAAAACCGACCGCACTTTTCATCAAAATATAAGACTTAGCTAAACGAACATAAAAAGGAATAAACATTATGACGATTGAAATTCTTGTCCCCGATTTACCCGAATCCGTAGCCGATGCCACCGTGGCAACTTGGCACAAAAAAGCGGGCTACGCAGTGAAACGTGATGAAGTGATTGTGGAAATCGAGACCGACAAAGTGGTGCTTGAAGTGCCGGCACAGGCGGACGGCGTGCTTGCCCAGATTTTGCAGGAAGAAGGGGCAACAGTAGTCAGCAAACAGTTGCTTGGCACTCTGGAAGATTCGGTGACGGCGGCAGCCATTGCAACGGAAAAAACGGCGGAGCCGACACCGAAAGATCGTCGCACGGAAGTGCCTGATGAACCGCATGTCACCGATGCGCAAGGACCTGCGGTACGCCGTTTATTAGCCGAGCACGGTTTACAGCCTTCCGATGTTGCCGATGTAAAAGGCACCGGCGTGGGCGGCAGAATTACCCGTGAAGATGTGGAAGCGATCCTTGCCCAACGCACGGCTGCAGCGGCACAACCGCAAGTGGCGGAAGATACCCTCAGCACCGTGGCATATGCCGCACGTAGTGAAAAACGCGTGCCGATGACCCGTTTACGCAAACGTATTGCGGAACGTCTGTTGGAAGCCAAAAACACCACCGCGATGTTGACTACGTTCAATGAAGTGGATATGCAGCCGATCATGAACCTGCGTAAACAATACGGTGAAAAATTTGAAAAACAACACGGCGTGCGTTTAGGCTTCATGTCTTTTTATATCAAAGCCGTGGTGGAAGCCTTAAAACGTTATCCGGAAGTGAATGCCTCCATTGACGGCGACGATGTGATTTATCACAACTATTTTGACGTGAGCATTGCGGTTTCGACTCCACGCGGTTTAGTGACGCCGGTATTGCGCGATTGTGATAATCTTTCCATGGCGGACATTGAAAAATCTATCAAAGCCCTGGCGGAAAAAGGGCGTGACGGCAAATTGACAGTAGAAGATTTAACCGGCGGTAACTTCACCATTACCAACGGCGGCGTGTTTGGTTCGCTAATGTCCACTCCGATTATCAACCCGCCGCAAAGTGCCATTTTAGGTATGCACGCCATTAAAGAACGCCCGGTGGCGCTAAACGGTCAAGTGGTGATTCGCCCGATGATGTATTTGGCATTGAGTTACGACCACCGCTTAATTGACGGGCGGGAATCCGTCGGTTTCTTAGTGACGATAAAAGAGCTGCTGGAAGACCCGACAAGATTATTACTTGAAATTTAATAAGAAAACCGCTTGTTTCTTGCTTGCAAGACAAGCGGTTTCGGTTTATAAAAACGCCTTAAGAAAAAAACGTTGTTTATTCTTCGCAGGTAAGTTTGCTTACTTGCTCACGCCAACAGTCAAAAAATAATATTTTTTACAACCGCACTTTTTATCAGAATATTTATACGCAACAGAGGATTTTGTATGAATCTACACGAATACCAAAGTAAGCAGGTTTTTGCCGAATATGATTTACCGATATGCCGAGGCATCGCTTGTAAAACCGCAGACGAAGCGGCAGAGGCGATCAAACAGCTGAAGGGCGATGTTTGGGTTACCAAGTGCCAAGTGCATGCGGGTGGGCGCGGAAAAGCCGGTGGCGTGAAATTGGTGCGTAATGAAGCGGAAGTGCGTGCCTTTGTGGATAAATGGCTGGGGCAGCGTTTGGTGACCTTTCAAACCGATGCCAATGGGCAACCGATTAACATTATTTATGTGGAAGAAACGGTCAATATCGACCGAGAGTTATATTTGGGCGCGGTGATCGATCGCGCTTCACAAAAAGTGGTCTTTATGGCATCTGCCGCCGGCGGTATGGATATTGAAGAGGTGGCGGCGAAAACCCCGGAATTATTGCATAAAGTAGCGTTGGATCCGCTGGTGGGCGGAATGCCTTATCAAGGGCGCGAATTGGCGTTTAAACTGGGGTTGAAGGGCGATCAAATCAACCAATTTACCCATATTTTCACCCAACTGGCGAAAATGTTTGTAGAGCGGGATTTATCTCTGTTGGAAATTAATCCGCTTGTAGTAACCAAAGAAGGCAAGCTGTCTTGTCTGGATGCCAAGATCGTGGTGGACAGTAATGCACTATATCGCCAGCTGGATTTAGCCACTATGCACGATATTACCCAAAGCGATGCGCGTGAAGCCTTGGCGGAATTGCACCAGCTGAATTACGTAGCACTGGACGGCAACATCGGCTGTATGGTCAATGGCGCCGGGCTTGCCATGGGCACGATGGATATTGTGAAACTGCACGGCGGGCAGCCTGCAAATTTCCTTGATGTGGGCGGTGGCACAACCAAAGAACGGGTGGCGGAAGCCTTCAAAATCATTCTTTCCGATAAAAACGTCAAAGCCGTATTGGTGAATATTTTCGGCGGCATTGTGCGTTGCGATCTGATCGCCGAAGGCATTGTGGCGGCGGTGAACCAAGTGGGCGTACATGTGCCGGTAGTGGTGCGTTTGGAAGGCAACAACGCGCCTTTAGGACGGGAAATTTTAGCCAACAGCGGTTTGAATATTATTGCGGCGAAAACCCTCACGGACGCGGCGGTGGAATCCATTAAAGCGGCAAATGGTAATTTATAAGGAGCGAATGATGTCAATTTTAATCGATAATAACACCAAAGTAATTTGCCAAGGTTTCACCGGAGGACAAGGCACATTCCACTCCCAACAAGCATTGGCTTACGGCACCAAATTAGTCGGTGGCGTGTCCCCCGGCAAGGGCGGCACAACCCATCTGGGGCTGCCGGTGTTCAATACTGTGCGGGATGCCGTGGAAGCGACCGGCGCCACCGCAACAGTGATTTATGTCCCTGCACCGGGCTGCAAAGACGCCATTTTAGAAGCTATCGACGCGGGCATTCAGTTAATCGTGTGTATTACCGAAGGGATCCCAACGCTAGATATGTTAGTGGTCAAACAGCGTTTAAATCAAACCGGCGTACGTATGATCGGCCCGAACTGCCCGGGCGTGATTACACCGGAAGAATGCAAAATCGGCATTATGCCGGGCGATATTCACAAGAAAGGCAAAATCGGCATCGTTTCCCGCTCCGGCACGCTCACTTATGAAGCGGTCAAACAAACCACCGACGAAGGTTTCGGGCAATCCACTTGTGTCGGCATCGGCGGCGATCCGATTCCCGGCTCCAACTTTGTGGATATTCTTAAATTATTCCAAGAAGATCCGCAAACAGAAGCTATTGTCATGATCGGCGAAATCGGCGGTTCGGCGGAAGAAGAAGCGGCGGAGTTCATTAAACAACACGTCACCAAGCCGGTAGTCAGCTACATCGCCGGCGTTACTGCCCCGAAAGACAAACGCATGGGGCACGCCGGCGCCATCATCAGCGGCGGCAAAGGCACCGCCGATGCAAAGTTTGTCGCCCTCGAAGCGGCCGGCGTGAAAACCGTCAGAAGCCTGGTAGGCATCGGTGCAGTATTGCGGGACGTGCTGAAGAAATAATTGGAGTTAGTGAGGTAAAAAGTGCGGTCGGTTTGAAAAACGTTTTTTAAATCGACCGCACTTTAATCTACTCCCCAAAACTTGGACAGATCAACCTAAGTTTAGGGGAGATAGATCATTTTGATTCCCTTAAAAGTGCGGCTGTAATTTTCGTTAAATCAAAACAACCCTTATGCTACTAACGCAGTTTGTTTTAAGCGGTTTTTCAGTTTGGTATATTCCGCCACTACATAGTGCTCTGCCCAAGCTTGATCCTCAATTTTATCAATACGCACCGCGCTGTATTTGTATTCCGGCGTTCTTGAACCCGGGTTCAAATGTTCGGCGGTGAGTTCGTTACATTTACCGATCCACCATTGGTAGGTCATATAACAAGCGCCTTTGTTGGTACGGGTGCTCACATCGGCGCGGGAAATAACTTTACCCCGTGAAGAAGCAATCCAAACCAAGTCGTTGTTTTTAATACCCAGTGCTTTGGCGTCTTGGTCGTTCATTTGAACGAATCCCGGTTCGTCGGCAAGGGCGGCGAGGGCGCGACAGTTACCTGTCATAGAACGGCAGGAATAGTGTCCCATTTCACGCACGGTGGAAAGTACCAACGGGAATTCTTCGGAAAGATCTTCCATCGGCGGTTCCCAGTCGCAGGCAAAGAATTCGGCTTTGCCGCCTTTGCGGTCGAAGATTTGTCCTTCATACAAATACTGCGTACCTTGGTCTTCCGGTCCTTCGTCGGTACAAGGCCATTGAATGTAGCCCAAACCTTCCATTTTTTCGTAGGTCGCGCCTTTGTAAATCGGGCAAAGTTCACGTAATTCGTCCCAAATTTCTTTGGTGTTGTTGTAATGCATTGGATAGCCTAAGGCTTGCGCTATTAAACTGATGATTTCCCAGTCGTCCTTGACATTGCCTACCGGTTCAACGGCCTTATAGAAGCGTTGGAAACCACGGTCGGCGGCACTGTACACACCTTCATGTTCGGCACAGGAGGTTGCCGGTAAAATCACATCCGCTTCCGCGGCGGTTTGGGTCATGAAAATATCCTGTACGATAATGAATTCCAAATCCTTGAAGGTTTGTTTCATAGCGTTAATATCAGGTTCGGTTTGTAAGGTGTCCTCACCCATGATGTAAAACGCTTTGAGTTTGCCTTCTTTCACTGCGTGCGGCACTTCACTTAACGGCACGCCCGGTTTGGTCGGAATGGACGGTACTCCCCAGGCTTTGGCGAATTTCGCATTGGTTTCCGGATCAGCAAAACTTTGATAGCCCGGCAAGGTGTTGAATAACGCGCCCATATCGCACGCGCCCTGTACGTTATTTTGACCACGTACCGGGTTTACACCCACATTCGGTTTACCAAGATTACCCGTCAACATTGCCAAACTTGCCAACGCACGAACGGTTTCCACCCCTTGGCGGAATTGACATACACCCATACCCCACAAGATCGTCGCGGTTTCCGCTTTCGCATAAGTGCGGGCGATTTCACGCAACATTTCAGGGTCAATGCCGGTGATGTGTTGCGTGGATTTCGGTGTATAGGCTTTTACGGTTTCATAGAACGCATCGAAGTTTTCGGTGTGTTCATCAATAAATTTTTGATCTTGTAACCCCTCTTCCAAAATCACATTCATCATGGCATTTAAGAATGCCACGTTACTACCGTTGGCAAGTGGTGCATAAATATCAGCAATACGCGCAGTCTCGATTTTACGAGGGTCACAAACAATGATTTTCGCACCTTTTTCTTTGGCGTGATTAATTCGACGCGCCACGATTGGGTGTGAAGTGGAGGCATTATAGCCGAAGATAAATACACATTTGGTGTCTTCAATCTCAACGATTGAGTTGGACATTGCGCCGTTACCGACCGATTTGAGCAGACCTGTTACAGAAGGGCCATGTCATACGCGCGCACAACAGTCAACATTGTTATTTCCTAATACCGCACGGGCGAATTTTTGCATAACGAAGTTCACTTCGTTACCCGGACCGCGGGAGGACCCTGTTACCATAATGGATTCGTTACCGTATTTTTCACAGATTTCTTTGAGACGGTTAGCGGAGTAAGAAATCGCTTCTTCCCAGCTTACCGGGGTGAATGGTTCGCCACGTTTGTAGCGGATCATCGGTTGAGTCAGGCGAGGAGTCAGAATTTTAGTGTCATGTACGAAATCCCAGCCATAATATCCTTTTAGACACAACTCCCCTTCGTTGGTCTTGCCGTTTGCGCCCTCAGCTCCCACAATTTTGTTGTTTTCAACCAAAAGATTGATTTTACAACCTGAGGCACAATACGGACATACAGTAATCACTTTTTTAATTGCCATAGTAATGTCCTTATTTGAGCTACAACACGATATGGATAAATTATTGTTATTGTCCAAAGCCATCATACTCCTAAACACTAGGATAGACCTACAAAAAGCATGGATTTATTGATATAGAACAGGTTTTTTGTAAATTTTGGGATTTTATAGTGAAATTATGTCATCGCTAAAGATGGGAACAATAATTTTAACCGATTAGATAAACTGATATTTTCCCTTTCCTTGTCCTTCTACCTTTTTAATAATGCTGATTTTTAGCATTTTTCCAAGCAGATCGGAGGAAGGCGAGGCAGTAAGCGTTAAAATAGCAATAAGGTCAGCGCGGGAAAAAATAGAATAACCGACTGCCAGATATAATTTTTCAATGTGACTGATAGTTTTATATGAAAGCCCTTTTTGATTTGCTAAAACGTCTTTCAGATTTTCAATATCCTGTTTTTTAGGTTGAATATCCTGTTTTTCAGGTTGAATGTCCTGATTTTAAGTTTGAATATTCTATTTTTCGGCAAAAAAGTGCGGTCATATTTTCAAGTGTTTTTCGCGATTATGTAGCTGTTGCCGGATTTACGCCCAAAACCCACCGCACTTTTCTTACAACACCGGAATCTCCGCAAGCGTCCGTCCGTCTTTTAAAAAATCATACATAAACTGCACGGATTCTTTGACGGCATCGGTCATGGGAAAACCGAAGGAAACCAGATCCGGTTGAATGCCCACAAAGATGATTTTTTTAATGTCTTGTTCTAATTGTTCGATTAAAAAATTAAGCGGCATATTATGCGTGCTCATGAAGAACATTTCGGCGATGGCTTCTTTTTCGATAATGCGGATTTTGCCCGGTGCCAGTTCCATATCTGCGGCATCGAAAATCAGCAGAAGTTCGGGTTTAAGCTCCCGCACGATATGCGCCACATTTTCCGGCGCGGATCCGCCGTCAAGTGCGGTCCAATTTTCCAACGGATTTTCAGTTAACAGCTGATACAGGTACGGACCGGCGCCGTCGTCGCCCATCATGCTGTTGCCGACGGTGAGAATGATATTGTTATTCGTCACGACGTTTCACCATGATATACATCACCGGCTCGCGCTGAATGGAAGCCAAGGTGTCCATTAAAATTTCGGTCCATTGCTGATGTTGCGGAGTGAAATGGGCTTTATTTTCGTCCAGCGCTTTCGCCAACAAATTCACATGACTGGAGTCGATCACGATTTCGCCGAATTTCATTAACCCTGCAAATTTACGCTTTGCCTCCCCCTCCGGGAAGGCGGCGACAAATTGTTGATAATCCTCGTAGTCGCAAATCAGCAATTTTTTGAAGCAATCAATCACCCCCACATGGTGACCGATTGCCAAAGAGTAATACATTACTTGCTGCGCCTGTTCCGGCACTTGTTCTTCGTTTTCGACAAAGCGTTCGTTGAGAAGATAGAAGATTACGGTGGTCATGATACGTCCTTACTGCTTTACATCTCAGCAACAGAGTTGCTTTTGTAGGGGTGGGTCCTGTGCCCGCCCATTATCCAAACGTAAATTCGGGCGGGCACAGGACCCGCCCCTACGGGAGAATATAAGCCAATAACTTACCCCGAAAACGGCATACTAATGGCATGCAGACGGTTGACGATTTCGCTCAGGCGCGGATCCGCTTCCCGTTCCAGGTATTCCCCTAAACGCACACCGAACGGCACGCTGTCATCTTCCGACATCATCGCCATAAATTGATTGGCGATATTGCCACCCTGACGATAACCGGCAAGACGACGAGCCTCCCGTTCTAAGCTGATACGCAAATCCAGCGGAATGCCCGGAAAACGCAATTTGGCGTCGGCATTCGGATCGGCTTTTTCCTGTTTGCCTTTCAGTTTTTGATCGAGCAACCCTAACGCCATGGCGAAGCCGTAAATGGTTGCCGCCGGGGTTGGCGGGCAGCCCGGGATATACACGTCAATCGGCACGATTTGATCGCTACCGCCCCAGACGCAATAAAGATCATGGAAAATCCCGCCGCCACAACCGCAAGCGCCGTAAGAAATACAGATTTTCGGATCGGGCGCCGCTTGGTAGGCTCGCATTGCAGGGGTGCGCATAGCACGGGTCACCGTGCCGGTGAACAACAAAATATCCGCATGGCGGGGCGATGCCACCACTTTAATCCCGAAACGCTCCGCGTCGAAGGTCGGCGTGATGGTGCTGAAAATTTCGATTTCGCAACCGTTGCAACCGCCGCAGTCCACACGATAGACATACGCCGAACGTTGAATATTCTTCAACAGGGTTTGTTTCATTTTGGCGATATTTTCATCTATGCTGAATGGTGTTGAAATGCCATTGACCGGCATTGGAATTTGTGTGTTCATCGTCTTTCGCCTCCTGCTAAAACTCTTGAATTTTCCACCGCACTTTCTTCCCGTTGCTCGATCATTTGTTTGAAATTCAGGCGCACCGGTTCTTTGAAGTCGATGAGTTTCAGCCGCATATTGGATTCCATGTTTGCGGTTTTTTCCAAGCTACCTTGGCGTTTGCACACCGGGCAAGTATGCAACACTGCCAGTTTTTGTTTAACCAAATTCGGGTCATCCAAGGTTTGTTTGAATAAATCAATGGTGTAATTCAGCTCTTTATAGGAAATGAACGGTTGACCACATTCCTGACAGGCAACGGTCGCAAAGGTGGTTTCCTGATAAAGATCCTGTTTGTTAGTCACCGATAATTCAAAATCCTGCGTTAAGCGAATGGCTTTGGTCGGGCATACTTCTTCACAACGACCGCAGAAAATACAGCGCCCCAGGAATAAAGACCAAGTGCGGTCGCCGGTCACCGGATCGGTACGCATGGTGAGTGCGTTCGCCGGGCAAGCCATGGTGCAGGCGGCGCATACGATACATTGATCGGAATTAAGTTCCGGTTTGCCTCTGAAATCATCATCCACTTCATAAGGTTTGAACGGGTATTTGGTGGTAACGTCACCGGCTTTAAATACGGTTTTAAGTAACTTAAACATGCTTCCGCCTCCCTTATTTCAATGGTGAGTTTTTACGTTCAATGCCGTAGCGTTCGATTTCTTTGTAATCCACGGTTTTCGCTTTGCGCTTACGCACATCAACCACGGTGACGCGGTCGGTACAGGAATAGCAAGGATCGAGACTACCGATAATCAACGGCGCGTCGGAAACCGTATTGCCGCGCAACATATAACGCAATGTCGGCCAGTTGGCATAGGTTGCCGCACGACAACGCCAACGGAACAATTTTTGGTTGTCGCCCAGCATTGACCAGTGAATATCCTCACCGCGCGGCGCTTCGGTAATGCCGAGAGCAAAGCGTCCCGGCGTGTAATTGAAGCCTTCTTTCAGGATTTCGCCGCTCGGCAAGTTATCCACCATGTAATCGATGATATTCATGGATTCAAACACTTCGTTGATCCGCACTTTCACGCGGGACAACACGTCGCCGTTCTGTTCGGTGAACAATTCAAAAGGCACATCGCCGTAGCCGGAGAACGGATGCACTTTGCGCACATCACGGGCAAAACCGGAACCGCGAATCATCGGGCCGACCGGGCTGAAATCACGGGCAATGTCTTTCGCCAAAATGCCCACGCCTACGGTGCGTTGTTCCATGTTCGGCGTGGAAAGCAGAATTTCCGATAAGGTTTTAATTTCCGCACGCATTTCCGCAATCAGCTTGATACATTGTTCACGTTGGTGTTTCAGCATATCGCGACGCACCCCGCCGATGAGATTGATACCATAAGTTTTACGGGCGCCGGTCAACACTTCCGCCAAGGTCATGGATTTCTCCCGCACACGGAAGAACTGCATAAAGCCTGTATCAAAACCGGTAAAGTGGCTGGAAAGCCCTAAATTCAACAAATGACTGTGCAACCGTTCCACTTCCAACAAAATCGCACGGATCCATTGCGCCCGTTTTGGAATTTGAATGCCTAACGCGCTTTCCACGGAATTGGCGTAGGCGACGCTGTGGGTAAACCCGCAAATGCCGCACACACGGTCGGCGAGGAAATTCACTTGGTCGTAATCCATGCGGGTTTCCGCCAGTTTTTCCATGCCGCGATGCACATAGAACAAACGGTAATCGGCGTCGATAATGTCTTCGCCGTCCACAAACAAACGGAAATGTCCCGGTTCATCGGACGTAATATGTAACGGACCGATCGGCACGATACGCGCTTCGCCTTTTTCATTAATAAATTCGTAAGTTTCCGTCGCCGTTGTCGGATCCGGGCGCAAGCGATAGTCCATAGAGTCTTTACGTAATGGGTAAAGATCGTCCGGCCAGTCGTCCGGCAACACCAAACGGCGTTGATCGGGCAACCCGACGGCTTTCAAACCGTACATATCGAACAATTCACGTTCGCCCCACACCGCCGCTTTCACTTTCGGCGTGACGGAAGGAAATTCTAAGGTAACGGGATCCACCAAGGCTTTAATGGTGATGAAGGTTTTCACTTCCCCTTCCATGGAAAGCACATAGTACACCGCATAATTGCCGTGAATCGTCCGTTCGTCATTACCAAACACCAACGGCAACCAACCTTCATGTTGATAGTAAAGGTACTCCACCACATCAGGCAGCATATTGGTTTTGATGGTGAGCGTCACCTGATTCGGCGTTGACCACTCCTCGTCCAAAATCGTATTCGGAAATTTAGCATTGACTGCTTCAATATAATTTTTGCCAAGCATTTTGCCCGGATCGACGGATGTATTTTTCGTTAATTCCATTTTTTCCCCCTCTTGTCGATCATTTCGCTAAACTTTGCCAAGGTAAAACTAACATATCGCCAAAGGATACTTGTTCGGATCCGAGTACGATTCCGACCGCACTTTTTAATAACTGTAAGATGGGTTCGGCAATATGAATGCCCATTACAAACATTAATAACAAGAGAACCGCCATTGCCACTAATGAGATTTTATTAATGTCTCCCGTTTCAATATTATCCGGTTGTTTTCCTAAAACGGTTTTCATAATCATTAACGCTAATCCTGCCAACACAATGGTGAGCAAGATTAAGCAGAAAATAACCAACCAGGTTTTTCCCGCATAAATACCTGCAACCGCAATACTAAATTCACTGACGAATACGTTAAACGGCGGTAATCCGCCCAATGCCAATGCACCGCCGGCAAAAAGCACCGCACTTACCGGTGCGACCCGCCATAAGCCGCGGACTTGGTTCATATCACGGGTTTTGTATTTCAATAAAATGTTACCGGAAGCACAGAATAACAAGGTTTTTGCCAAGCTGTGGTTAATGGTGTGCAGCAGTCCCGCAAACACGCCGATAGGTCCACCCAAACCGAAAGCAAAGCTGATTAGCCCCATGTTTTCGATACTGGAGTACGCCAGTAACCGTTTGATGTCGAATTGCACGATGATAAATAACGCGGCAACCAAAACGGAAAGTAATCCGAATACCAACAACAAGGTTTGCGGATAGGAGGAACCGACGGCTTTTGAAACCAAAATGTAGTAACGCAACACCACCAACATGGCACAATTCAATAACACGGCGGATAAAATCGCACTTACCGGGCTTGGGGCTTCACTGTGCGCGTCGGATAACCAAGTATGCATCGGAAACAGACCGCACTTGGTGCCGAAACCGATGAGAATGAACACAAAAGCGATATACATGAGCATCGGATTTAACCCGGCAGCTTGTTGATTCAGCGCAGACCAGAAAATCGCTTGGCTTGGATCCGCCAACAGATTATTTCCGTTCGCAAAGGTTAAGATCGTGCCGTATAAGCCGAACGCCACCCCTACGGAACAAATGATGATGTATTTCCATGCCGCTTCAAGAGAGGTTTTTTGTTTATAGGTTCCCACCAAAAATGCGGAACTCAAGGTTGTCGCTTCAATGGCGACCCACATAAGAATCACATTATTGGTAATCACGGAAATAATCATAGTGAAAAAGAATAAGTGCAAAAATCCGTGATAATTGTAGAAATCCTTAAGGCTCAGATGTCCCTCTTGTAATTCGGTGCCGATATAACCGATGGAATAAACACCGGCTAAGGTACCGACAACCGCAATTAATCCTAAGAAAATGGCGGAAAGACTGTCGATATAGACCCAATTATTTAATGCGCTGATGTCACCTTGAGTAAGTACACCGTTAATGATTTGTAAGGCGAATCCCACCATCAAGATTAAGCCTGTTACATGAAGTGCGGTGCAAATTGTCCGATTTTTTGTCGAGCGACAGGCAAAGCATGCCAAAGCCACGGCTAAAGGTGCGGTCAATAACGCGATTATCCATTGTTCATACATAGCGTTACCCCTTCAAACTCATAAGTTGTTTTGCATCTAATGAATGGAACGTGCGGTAAATTTTATTGACTAGCACCACCATTATGATGACCGCAAATATCGCATCGGTGGCAATTCCGATTTCCACTAATTCCGGTGCTTTATTCGCTAATAAGGCTAAGGTGAGATGAGAACCGTTTTCCATCAAACAATAACCGAACACTTGTTTTACGATATTACGTTGGCTGACGATACAAACCAAACCGAGCAAGAAGTGACTTAAGGACACGGAAAGCGCCGGTTTGAGATGTTCTACCAACGGTAAATCGATCGGGATGACAACAAAGTAGCACAATGAAACAATCACTGCTGTGATCGGGATCAACCAAGCGATATTCATTCCGCCGGGCGTTTGACTTTCGTCAATATTCCGCATGGCGTAAATCAAAATCGCCGGCACCAAAATCACTTTGGTGATAAACGCGCTGATTGACCACATATAAAGTTCGTGCGCCTGCATTTCATAGGCAAGATACACAAACAACAACACTAATACGAAAGATTGCAAGCTATAAAACAATGCCGATTTTTTGGCGGTTCGTACCATAATTACGCAGAGGGAGGTAATAATGAGTAAACTTGCAAGGGCATTTATCATTAACATAGATTCCTCCTTAACCTGCCAAACCCAGCCAATAGGCGGCGATAAAACCGGAACAAACGGACATCACCATCAACACCACCAACACGACACTTATAGAAAGCGTAATCGGTTGTGCTTTGGCAACGGCTTCTGACGGTTGTCCGATAACGCATTGTCCGAATTTATACAACAACCAAACGAAGGTTGCGGTGGATTCGATCAAGGCGATAACCATCAATGTCGTGATCCAGCTATATTCATTACCTAACTCAAACCCGGCGGCAAATAACGGGAATTTACTGAAAAATCCGTTAAACGGCGGCACCCCGGCAATTGCCAAGGCGGCAACGCCAAATCCCGCACCGACGACCGGCATGGTACGCATGATCCCTTGTAATAACGGCATTGAACGGGTTCCGGTGGCATAACTTAAGGAACCGGCGACCAAGAAAAACAAGCTTTTTGCAAAGGCATGGTTGAAAATATAGGCAATGGCGGCGACGAAGGCTAATTTAGAACCTAGCGCGGCAAGAGAAATACCGATAAAAATGTAAGACAACTGGGTGATGGTGGAATACGCCAGCAAGCGTTTTAAATCCGTTTGCGGCAAGTACATCAGGAAGCCGTAAATTAAGGTAATCATCGCCATGATGATGCCCACTTCGCCCACAATAGACGGAATTTCACCGGCAGACATGACTGCACGGGCGAAAATATACACACCCACTTTCACCATAGACGCTGCGTGCAAATAGGCACTCACTGGTGTCGGTGCTTCCATGGCGTTCGGCAACCAAATTTGCATCGGCAGTTGCGCAGATTTACCCCAAGCGGCGAACATCACACCGAATAACACGATGGTTTTCGCACTCGGATCCAACTGTTCCAACGCCGTAATGGAGAAGGTACCGGATTTGCTAAATAAATAGGCCGCCGCAATGTATAAGCCGATAGCACCCACATGGGTGATAATCAAGGCTTTCATTGCCACCGCCATGGCTTTCGGGCTTTGATAATAGCTAATTAACGCCCAAGAACAGCCACCGGTGATTTCAAAGAACAATAATTGTCCCGCCAAGGTGGAGGATAACACCAAGCCCGCCATGGCGCCAATAAAGATGAGCAGGAAGGCGTAAAAACGCGGTAAGCCGTTGTGCGGATGTTCGCGGTTTTTATCGGTTAAATAGCCGCAGGAATATAAGCAAATCAAGAAACCGAGGCTGACCACGGCAAAGCCGATTAAGGTGCTGACCGCATCCAGTGTCACACCGAAGATCACGGTTTGATCAAATGCCACCAACTCGTAAGTCACGCTTTGATGACTGCTTAAATACCACTGCCCCGCCAAGACGCTGATACAGGCGGTGGTTAAGGCGGAGAAGATTGTGGCTAATTTGGCAAAATGCGTTTTATTTAAGCCCACAATAAAAGCGCCCACAAACGGCAAAATGATTGTAATCAGAGCTAAACGTTCCATATTTTTTCCTCCTTACAATCCTGTGAAGTAAAACACAAACGCCAACACAGAAATGCCGAAGCCGACAACGGTTAAACGTCCTGTTAACATGAAGCGGGTACGGGAAAGCGTGTTTTCAAACACACAAGCTAACACGAACACCACCAACAATTTCACGAAGAAGAAAACGGCGCCGAAAACGACCGCACTTATACTGAAATCCTGAGCCGCGCCGAATGGCAATAACACGCTCACAAAGATGGCGGCAACCACCATGGATTTTAAGCTCAAGCCGATTTTCAATAAGGCAAGGGACGGACCGGAATATTCGGTCAACGGACCTTCTTGTAATTCCTGTTCCGCTTCCGCTAAGTCGAATGGGATTTTACCCATTTCAATAAACACGGCGAAGAACGCGGCAACCAAGGCAACGACGGTGGCTATCGGGTATTGCCAGCTTTGATCCGCCAGTTGTGTGCCGATCACGGCAAAATTGGTGGAACCGGCGATTAACGCGATCACCAAAAACACCAACATTAAAATCGGTTCAACCAACACGCCTAAAGTCACTTCACGGCTTGCGCCCAAACTTGAGAAGGTGCTATTGGAATCCAACCCGGCGATGGAGAAGAAGAAACGGAACAACGCGAATAAATAAATCACGGTGATTAAATCGCTGCCTGCCCCGAAAGGCGAAACGCGGGTAAACAGCGGCAAACTCATCGCCACCACCATTACGGTGCTGATCAGCACATAAGGCATGATACGGGACACCGCACCGGCATTATCCGGCCAAATATTTTGCCGTTTCATTAATTTCGCAATGTCGCGATAATCCTGTAACACGCCCGGACCGCGACGGGATTGAATCCGTGCGCGGATCATACGTGAAATACCGGAGAATAACGGGGCAAGGGCAAGCAAAATCAAGGCTTGCACGATGGCTAATACAAACATTCCGGCGGATGTTGCAATTTCTGAAGGTAAAGTAATCATCACCAACCTCCTACATCAACGCAATGGAAAGCAGTAACGCCGCCAAGGCAATGACGAAATACACGCAATACACGCGGAAGTCGCCTTGTTGCAGCCATTGAATTTTGGTCCCCAGCCAAGGGATGAAATGCGCAATCGGCATGGTGACTTTTTCTTCCCAGAACGGTTCGGTTTTGGTTGCGCCTTTGATTAACGCCTGAACGCCTTTGTTGCCTAACGGCGCAGGATCCAACACTTCACGCAAGGTATAAAGCGGTTTGAAGATAGTGCGCAACGGACGGGTAAAACTGCCGGCAGATGCCGCCATATCCGCTTCATAGGCATAACCGCAAGCCCACGGATTGCCTTTGGCACGATCCGATAATCGTTGATTTTTGGTAAAAGCGTAATAGGTAAACGGCAGGAAGAAGAACGCCAACAGCATGATGGTCACCATCGGGGTAGAAAGCGCCGTATTCGGTTCGGCTTGCGCAACCACAATGCCGTTGTGTGCCAAGGTCATGGTTTCGGTATTGGCAAGTGCGGTGGAAATTTTCGCAATGATTGGAGTAACCACGGAAGCGCCCACGCCCAACAACACGCAACATAACGCCAAAATCGCCATGGCAATCACCATCGGTTTCGGCACTTCCCGTGCATTCGCCGCTTTTTCGCTACGCGGCGCGCCGCCGAAGCTGATACCGTACACTTTCACGAAACAGAGCGCGGCAAGCGCACCGGTTAAGGCAAGCATGATAATGGCAATCGGACCGGCAAGTTTTAACACGAAATCATCGCTTTGGCTTAAGCTGAACAAGGATTGATAAGTAAACCATTCACTGACGAAACCGTTAAACGGTGGCAATGCGGAAATCGCCATGGTACCGATTAAGAAACAAAAGGCGGTATATGGCATTAATTTACCTAAACCGCCCATTAAATCCATGTCTTTGGTATGTAACCGATACATCATGGAGCCGGCACCTAAGAACAATAAGCCTTTAAATACCGCATGGTTCAATAAGTGATACAAACCGCCGAGTAAGCCCACAGTGGCAAGCACCGGATGGTGTGTGGCGATACCGATCATGCCAACACCCACGCCCATCATGATGATGCCGATATTTTCGACGGTGTGGTATGCCAATAATTTTTTAATATCATGTTCGGCAAGGGCGTAAAGTACGCCAAGCACCGAAGACACCGCACCGAAGCCTAACACAATCACGCCGTACCACATATTGGTGGCACCTAACAGATCGATCCCCACTTTCACGATCCCGAAAATACCGATTTTCACCATCACGCCGGACATTAAGGCGGACGCATGAGAAGGTGCCGCCGGGTGGGCTTTCGGTAACCAGCTGTGTAACGGAATCATCCCCGCTTTCGCACCGAAACCGAGGAGCGCCAAAATAAACACGGTAAACGCAAGAGGTTCGGAAAGAGTGGTTTGACGGAAATCGCCGAATTCAAAACTGCCTGCATAGCAGTAGAAAATGAAGAAGGCGATCATAATTAATACGGAACCGGCATGAGCAATGAAGAAATACAATAAACCGGCATTCACCGCGTTGTCGTCTTGTTCCGTCAACACAAGGAAATAAGACGCCAACGACATCATTTCAAAAAAGACCAGGAAGTAGAACGCATTATCGCAGGTCACCAAGGCAACCATTGAGGCGATAAACAAATTCATAAAGAAACCCATCGAACCTGCGCCTTTGCCTTTATACTCTTTGACATAAGAGAAAGAGTAGAGTGCGCTCACCACAACCAACAAAGAAATCACACACACCATAAACGCCGCCAATCCGTCAATGCGGATTGAAAAATTGGCAAATTCAAACGGGGTTTGGAAAACATCAACGACAGGGTCGCTGCTGATAAGAACGGGGATGCAGGCAACAATGCCTAAAGCTCCACCAAGTACACCGGTCACGCCGGATATATTGATTGAAAGTTGTTCATTCCGACTCAAAATTAGCGAAATAAACGCACCGACGACATAAATCAACAGGGTCGTGATGAGTAAACTGATTGAATAACTCATAATTTCACTCCATTGATTAACGAGTAAAAAAATTATCTTGGAATAGCAGGTGAAGACATCATTGCCATTTCACGTTTTTTGCGGTTAGCTTCTTGAATACTCTCATCACTGATGATAAACAGGGTTTTGGTCGGACAGGTTTGAACGCACGCCGGTCCTTGTTCACGGAAATAGCACAGGTCGCATTTCACCGCAATGGCTTTCACGCCCGGTTGCCATGCTAGCATATTATGCAATTCCGAATTATCCGGCGCGGTGCGAATGTCACGTTTTACCGCATCAGTGAAAGTGAAACTTTCGTAGTATGCAGGCGCATCGATCGGTGCGCTGCCGTGTTGGGTAATCGCGCCGAACGGACAGGCGATACCGCACAGTTTACAACCGATACACAAACTTTCGTTGAGTTGAATGGTGTCGCCTTCATGTGTAATCGCGTGTACCGGGCAAACGGTGGCACACGGCGAGTCATCACAGTGACGACAAAGGATTGGAACGGTTATATCATCATTACGCATGACTTGTAACCGAGGATAAGATTGTAATCCGAAGGCTTTGTGCACTTCGCTACAAGCGGCCATACAGGTGTTGCATCCAATGCAATCTTTCGGATCACCGATAACAAAACGATTCATATTTTCCCCCTATAAAAAAGAGTTAGTCAAATAACCACCCTTTTCATAAGGATACTCTTGCCTAAAAATAAATCACATATAAAAGTTTTTATTCTTTGACAGAGATCATACTTTTTTTCATTTTTATAAAATACAGTAAATACAACAATATAACCGCAGTAAAATAAACTTTATCAAAATGACAACGGTGTTAATGATATTACTGTTTTGTAAAATTTTACTGCGAACATAAATAAGATTTATTATTAAATTCAAACAGATAGTTGAGACGCGGAGTAAAAAAGGAAGGCAACACATGGAAGGCATTGAATTACGCATCAAAGGCAAAGTGCAGGGCGTAGGATTTCGCCCCTTCGTCTGGCTATTGGCGAACCGACATAACCTGCGCGGCGATGTGAACAACGACGGACAAGGCGTATTAATCCGCCTGCTTGCGCCGACGGAACAGCAGCTTAAACACTTCCTGCACGACTTACAAACCCAACTGCCGCCCCTTGCCCTCATCACCGACATTCAACAGCATGAAAAACGCTGGGAAAATCCACCGCACTTTACAGGCTTTGAAATCCGCGAAAGCGAAAACAACGCCATGGACACCCAAATCGTGCCCGATGCTGCCACCTGCCCCGCCTGCTTGAACGACTTATTCGACCGGAACAATCGGCGCTATCACTACCCATTCACTAACTGTACCCACTGCGGTCCGCGCTTTACCATTATTAAAGCCATTCCTTACGATCGCAAAAATACTTCCATGGTGAGTTTCCCGCTGTGCGCCGATTGTGCCGCCGAATATAAAAACCCCGCCGACCGCCGTTTTCACGCCCAACCCAACGCCTGCCCCGTCTGCGGCCCGCACGTTTGGCTGGTGGACAAGCGCGGCAATCTTGCCGATGAAAAAACACCGATAAAAACCACCGCACTTTTATTACAACGAGGCAGGATCGTCGCCGTCAAAGGCATCGGCGGTTTCCACCTGGCTTGCGATGCCACCAACGCCAACGCCGTGCAATTACTGCGCGAACGCAAACGCCGCCCGACCAAACCGCTGGCGGTGATGGTGCCGGATTTGTCTTTTTTAACGGATTTAACGGAAGCGGAAACCACATTGCTGACAAGCACCGCCGCGCCTATTGTCTTGCTGGCAAAACACAAAGTGCCGTTGCTGGCGGAACAGATCGCGCCGAAACTCAACGAAATCGGCGTGATGTTGCCAAGCAACCCGCTGCAACATTTACTGTTACGGGAAGCCAACCGCCCGCTGGTGATGACCTCCGCTAACCCAAGCGCACAACCGCCGATTTTGGGTAACGAAAGTGCGGTCCAAAATTTAAGTGATTTGGCGGATTATTTTCTTTGTCATAACCGCGACATTTTGCAGCGCGCCGACGATTCCTTAGTTCGCGCCGCTTTCGACGGTACGGAAACCCTGCGTCGCGCACGCGGTTATGTACCTGACGAAACCCTGTTGGATCACCACAGTCCGCGCAATGTGCTGGCGCTCGGTTCCGATTTAAAAAACACCTTCTGTCTGTTGCGCCAAAATAAAGCCATCGTCAGCCAACACATTGGCGACACCGCCAACGAAAAAGTGCGGTCACAATTGGAAGCGAATATCGCCCTGTTTTGCCAAATCTACCAATTCAAGCCGGAACTTATCGCCATCGACGCACACCGCGGTTATTTCACCCACGAAGTAGGCAAACAACTGGCGGCGCAATACCAAATTCCTTATGTGGAAGTGTTACACCACCACGCCCACATCGTCAGCGTTATGGCAGAACACCATTGTCATGAACAAGTCATCAGGCTGGCGCTGGACGGCATCGGCATGGGTGAAAACGGGCAACTTTGGGGCGGCGAATGTCTGCTGGCAGATGAAAAAGCCGCGTACTATTTAGGCGGCTTACCTGCCGTCGCTCTGCCCGGCGGCGATCTTGCCGCCAAACAACCTTGGCGCAACTGGCTGGCACATTTACAACAATTCGTGCCAAATTGGCGAGACATCGTCGCCCAAACCTGCGCCGATCACGACTGGCAACTTCTCGCCACCGTCATTGAACGCAAAATTAACAGCCCGTTGATTTCTTCCGCCGGACGCTTCTTCGACGCCGTGGCATTCGGCTTAGGCATTACCCCGCCACAACTTAGCTGGGAAGGCGAAGCCGCCTGCCAATTAGAGGTGCTCGCCGAACAATCGGCGCGCGCCCGTTTGCCATTAAACGAAATCAATCTCCCGACCTTAATGCCGTTAAACAGCGAAAATAAATTGGATCTCGCCGTCTTCTGGCAAACCTGGCTCGCCCTCAACGCCTCCGCCGCCGACAAAGCCTTTATCTTCCATTACGCGTTGGCTGAAGGCTTCGCCATTCTCGCCCGCCAACAAGCCGAACGCCATGGTTGCAAAACCATCGTGTTATCGGGTGGCGTATGGCATAACCGATTATTACGCCGATTGGTAAGAGAAAATTTAGCGGAATTTAATGTGTTAAGCGCCCACCAATTCCCTATGGGCGATGGCGGCTTGAGTTTGGGGCAGGTAGTGATTGCCGGTCAATTCAACGAATCAAAAACAGAATAGTTCAAAATATTACAGTTGTATGCAATACGGTGGTTCACACATGAAGCGTTCAAAACATCGTTTATATTTCAATCTTGTAAAATGAGTGTCAAAATCTCTCGGAGAAACAAGATGCCATGGAAAGAAATGAATGCTATGGAGCAAAAAATATTATTTATTAACACATGCCTCTCAAAACTTGGGCAGATAAATTTTCCCATCAGCTTATGCGCTGTATGCTATAAAGCAAACCTCATCGCGAATTAACATCTCACGCCAACGGGCAAGCCGATAGACAACCTTGGTTAGTCTGTATAATCGGTAAATCCGTTTCCTTTAATTGCCCTAATATCGCCTTCAGCACTGACGACCAAGCTAAAAGTTGTTTACACCCGTCACCAATTTATCTTTCAGCTCCATGGCAGTAAAATTGAGCTTGAGTAAGTTTGTTGCAATATGGCAAGCCATGTTTTGATTAGCGTTTCTTTTCACTTTTCCGGTTTAGTATGTAGATGGTTCGATGTTTGAACCCGTTGAATAATGTTTACCCATGAAAATCTGTGCTTTAATTATGAGTCGGTTGTGGGATCCGATTGGGATATAGATTATAGATTAAAGTGCGGTTATTTTTCACCGCACTTTAATTGATTAGCTAAATTTCTTGAATATTGCTTTGGTCTGTTCACCTTTCTCTTCCCGCTCAACATCTTTTTCCAGTTCAGGAAGCACTTCTTCACGATACCATTTCGGATGGTGTTTTTTCGCCCAGCGAACAGTTACCCAACCTTCCACGATACCGGTGATGGAACCTTTTACCCAGAACGCCATGTACATGTGTACCAAAATACCGGTAAACAGCATAAAAGCACAGGCAGAATGCAGCAAGATGGCAATGCGTAGCACCGGAATGGAAAAGTGGTGTGAGAAGTATTGACGCCACATGATGATACCGGAACCCATTAAGGTAAACATGGCAAGGATCAGTGTCCAAAACAACATTTTTTGACCCAGGTTATATTTTCCGTTATCGGCAACGGCATGTTCATTACCTTTCAACACTTCAACAATGCCTTTCATCCAGCGAATATCGTTTTTCTCCGGAATATTGTGATGCCAATATAGTGAACATAAGAACACGAATGCAATAAACATCAAAATACCGGTGAACGGGTGAATGGCACGTGCCAGTTGCGGCGTACCGAGAATTTCCGTTAACCAGGCAAAATCGGGGAAGAAGAACGCCACCCCGGTAAATGTGGTTAAAAAGAAACTAATCACCAAGAACCAGTGACTTAGACGCGCAGGGACTCGATGGCGAATGATACGGGTATCATTGGTGATTTCAATTTTACTCTTATTCATCTTGAGTGCCCCCGCGTTCATCCTCACATTCTTCATGATGATCTTCCACATCTTCCTCAATATTCGGACCTACGACGAGGTAGTGACCGATTTCAGCAAGCGCCAAGCCTCCCATGGCAACCGCTGCGATCGGTTTCAGAATGTCTTTCCATAAGGTGACTGTCGGGTCGATGTGTGGATCCTTCGGCAGACCTTTATACAACTCCGGTTTGTCGGCGTGGTGTAATACATACATGACATGCGTCCCACCAACCCCTTCAGGGTCATAAAGTCCGGCGTTTTTGTAGCCACGGGATTTTAAATCGGCAATGCGTTGCTCTGCATACACTTTCATTTCTTCTTTGGAACCAAAACGAATCGCACCGGTCGGGCAGGTTTTCACGCAAGCCGGTTCTTGACCGACGGAAACGCGATCTACACAAAGCGTGCATTTATAGACACGGTTATCTTCCGTATTCATACGCGGAATATTAAACGGGCAGCCGGCGATGCAGTAACCGCAACCGATACATTTATCGGATTGGAAGTCCACAATTCCGTTGGCGTACTGAATAATCGCCCCCGGAGACGGGCAGGCCTTTAAGCAACCCGGCTCGGTGCAGTGCATACAACCGTCTTTACGAATTAACCATTCTAAACGATCATTTTCTTCCACTTCATTAAAGCGCATGACCGTCCATGCTTTTGCGTTAAGATCCACTGGATTATCATAAATACCGACACACTGTGCATTGACATCGGAACGAATATCGTTCCACTCCGAACAGCCTACCTGGCAGGCTTTACAACCGATACAGGTGGTGACGTCAATCAGTTTGGCCACTTCTACCTTGTGATCACGTGCACGTGGTGCCGGAGTTAACCCTGAAGTTGCGGAGATCTTAATAACATCCTGCGTTTGTACATCCATTGCTCTCATATTATGCGGCCTCCGCTATTTTTTCGACATTCACCAGGAAAGTCTTATATTCAGGGGTTTGTGTCACTGATTCACCCCAAGATGGCGTCAACGTGTTGGTTGAGAAACCTCTGTTACCTTTGCCATTTAATACTTTCATATTCCAGTGAATCGGAATGCCTACATGGTGTACCGTTTTGCCGTTAACTTCCAATGCTCTCAGGCGTTTGGTGACCATAGCAACGGCTTTAATATAGCCCCGTTTGGAGGTAATACGTACCATATCGCCTTTTTGGATACCTTTTTCTTCTGCCAATTTTTCACCGATTTCCACAAATTGTTGCGGTTGTGCGATGATGTTAATGGCAGATTGCGCGGTCCAACTGTGGAAATGTTCGGTTAGACGATAAGTTGTTGCCACAAACGGATATTCTTTATTTGAGCCGATAAACTCGCGATCTTCTTTGTAAATACGCACCGTCGGATCTGATACCACATTCGGATGAAGCGGATTCGTATCAATCGGACTTTCAATCGGTTCATAGTGTTCCGGGAACGGTCCGCTATTAATTTTATCAACGGCAAATAAGCGTCCAACACCTTCGGCTGACATCATAAATGGTCCAGTGTCGGAACCCGGCGGTTGAGTGCCGTAGTCGGCAATATCAAACCAGTTCCAGTTTTTACCGTTCCATTTGATCAGTTGACGGTGTTTATCCCAAGGATTACCGTTAATATCCAAAGAGGCGCGGCTATAAAGCACGCGGCGATTTGCCGGCCATGCAAAGCCCCAACCAAGAGTACAACCTAAACCGGACGGATCGGAATTATCGCGATTTTCCGTTTGGTTACCTTTCTCCGTCCATTGACCGACATATAACCAGTTCCCGGAGGTTGTCGTACCGTCATCTCGCAAGTGGGCAAAAGCGTTCAGCAATTGACCTTTTTTGTACATCAGATTGCCGTTGGCATCGTATAAATCTTCCAACGTATAACCGTTCAGTTCTTTGGCTAATTCTGTTGGTGACGGAGAATGCGGAATGTCATAGTTCCAAGTCATTGCTTCAAATGACTCAATACCGCGACCACCTTCGCTCTTGTAAAGCTTATGCATTTCTTCACGAATCATGGAGAAAATATCCGCATCCGGTAAGGCTTCACCCGGTTGGTCACAGGATTTTTGGTGCCATTGCGCCCAACGACCGGAGTTCGCGATGGAACCGTCTTCTTCTGCGAAACAGGTGGTCGGCAAACGGAAGACTTCCGTTTGAATTTTGGAAGAATCTACCTCGTTGGATTCACCGAAGTTTTTCCAGAATTCGGAGCTTTCGGTTTGTAGCGGATCCAACACGATCAAGTATTTCAACTTACTCATACCGGCAACGGTTTTGTTTTTGTTCGGCAAGGAGTTCAATACGTTGAAACCTTGTAAAATCCAACCGTGCATTTCGCCATCGTGCATCATTTTCACATGGGTAATCGGATCATATACGCGATCCACTTTTGGAAGATAATCAAAGCCCCAGCCGTTTTCTTTGGTCGCTTTATCGCCATAGAAGGTTTTCATCATACTAATGAAGAATTTCGGCGTATTACGATAGTAGTTAATTTGATTCGGCACGATGTCTTTCGGCGTAATCGCATTAATAAACTGATCGAATGAGCTTTCTTTTTCTGTCGGTAAACGCATATAGCCCGGCAGCATGGTCGGTAATAAGCCCATATCGGTAGTACCCTGTACGTTAGAGTGACCGCGCAAGGCGTTAATTCCGCCCCCCGGCATACCGATATTGCCCAATAACAATTGGATCATCGCCATGGAGCGAATATTTTGCGTACCGATAGTGTGTTCGGTAAAGCCTAACGCGTACAAATGCGTCATGGTTTTATTTGGTGCAGAGGTTTTACCGATTTCTTCACAAATTTGTAAGAACAGTTTTTGTTTTACACCGGTAATATTTTCAACCACTTCGGGCGTGTAACGGGCAACGTGTTCTTTCAAGACATTAATTACGCAATGTGGATCCTGCAACGTCATATCACGTTTCGGATGGCCGTTTTCATCAAATTGGTAGTTCCAAGTGGATTTATCGTAACTGTGTTTTTCCTCGTTAAAGCCTGAGAATAAACCGTCTTCAAATTTGTAACCTTCGTTTACCAAATAAGAGGCGTTAGTGTAATGTTTTACATATTCATATTGAATCTGATTGGTTTCCAGCAAATAACGAATCACACCCATTAAGAATGCAATGTCAGAGCCGGAACGAATTGGCGCATGTAAATCGGCAACAGAAGCCGTACGGTTAAAGCGCGGATCCACAACGATGATTTTCGCACCGTTTTTCTTCGCTTCAATTGCCCAACGGAAGCCAACAGGGTGGGCCTCGGCAGGGTTACCGCCCTGAACAAGAATAAGATTGGCATTTTTTATATCAACCCAGTTATTTGTCATGGCACCGCGACCAAATGATGGAGCAAGACTTGCTACCGTTGGTCCGTGTCAAGTATTCGCTTGGTTACATACCGGCAGCATCCCCAACATTCGAATCCACTTATGAGTTAGCAGCGCGGCTTCATTACTGATTGCCGATGCAGTCATGATACCCGTAGTGGCCCAACGGTTAACGATATTGCCTGCTTCATTTTTCTCGACAAAGTTGGCATCGCGGTCATCTTTCATCAGGCGGGCGATGCGCTTAACCGCATCATGCCAGGAAAGGCGTTCCCATTTGTCGGAGCCTGGTGCGCGATATTGCGGATATAAGGCGCGGCTTTCACTATTGACAAAGTCTAATGCGCCGGCACCTTTAGGGCACAATGCGCCACGACTGATCGGGTGATCCGGGTCACCTTCAATATGGAATAATTTAGAACGGGTATTGGTACTCGTATGACTACTTAATGTTATTGGATGGTGTCCCTGTACTGTACATCAACATACCGCAGCTTACGGCACAGTAAGTACAGGTTTGGCGTGATTCTTTGGCACGCAATAATTTATATTCGCGTGGTGCCGCCAAGGCTGTTGATGGCGCAAAGCCTAACATCGCAATGGATGTTCCCGCCATTCCTCCGGCACAGACCTTAAAGAATTTTCTTCTACTGATCTGCATAAATACTCCCCACATCGACAAAGAATGTTTTGTCGACCTCTTTTTTGATAGTTATAAATTCGTATCTGAGTAGATAATTTACGATCGGTTTTGTTAAAATCACATGATATTTAAGCAAAATCGAAGCTAAATAAATGATGTGATATGTTAAATATCTGTTATACATTTGTTAGCGGTGGGTAGAATACCTATTTTTTCTACGGAAATCTATAAGTAATAATAGTTATAATGGGATAAAATTTTGAACTGGATCACAAAAAAAGTAATTTTTTTTATCAAAAAATTAACAAATGAGAAACAAAATCAAAACACAATCATCATCTCCGAGAAACAAGAAACCCTCGCAAAAGAGGTGCCTGTGGCGCTGGTTTATAATGATATTTCCCATACGGTAATGATGTGTTCGCCCCGTGATTTAGAGGATTTCGCTATGGGATTTTCGCTATCGGAAGGCATTATTGAAAAACCGAGTGATATTTATAGTATTGATATTGAAGAAGTTTGTAATGGTATTGAAGCCAGAGTCGAATTAGCCACCCGCTGTTTTGTGGCGCTGAAAGATCATCGCCGCACCTTAACCGGGCGAACCGGTTGCGGCATTTGCGGCGCAGAGCAGTTGCAACAGGTTTATAAAAACGTCGCCAAATTAGACCGCACTTTAACCTTCGATGTGGCGCAGCTGGACGATTGTTTAGAGCAATTGCAGAAATCGCAGGAACTGGGCAAACAAACGGGTTCCACACACGCCGCCGGTTTCTTTTCTTTGGAAGGGAGCTTGCTTGCTATTCGTGAAGATGTGGGGCGTCATGTGGCGTTGGATAAATTATTGGGCTGGCACGCCAAAGCAGGGAAGCCGCAAGGTTTTATCGTCGTCACCAGCCGTGCCAGTTATGAAATGGTGCAAAAAACCGTGTCTGCTGGCGTGGAAATATTGGTGGCGATTTCGGCTTCCACGGATTTGGCGGTGCAAATGGCGGAGCAATATAACTTAACCCTGATCGGTTTTGCCAGAGCAGGGCGCGCCACAGTTTACAGCGGCAGAGAACGGTTACGGATTTGTGATTAATGCTGCCTTGGACTAAAATAACGTCATGTATTTACGGCACTTTTTCCTATGAATAAAAATAAACGTCCTACCTTACAAGACATTGCCGATTATCTTGGCATCACGAAAATGACCATCAGCCGCTATTTGCGCAATCCCGATTCCGTGGCGAACGGCACGCAGGCGCGTATTGCGGAAGCCATTGAACGTTTCGGTTACATTCCTAATCGCGCGCCGGATATTTTGTCGAATGCCAAGAGTCGGGCAATCGGCGTGTTGGTACCGTCGCTGACCAACCAGGTGTTCGCCAATGTGATTCGTGGTATTGAACAGGTGACCGATAAAGCGGGCTATCAAACCATGTTAGCGCACTATGGCTACAGCGAAGAAAAAGAAGAGCAGCGCATTGAAAGCCTGCTTTCCTATAACGTGGACGGCATTATTTTGTCGGAAAGTCATCATTCCGAAAGAACCAAAAAAATGCTGAAAATAGCGAATATTCCAGTGATTGAAATTATGGATACGACCGAAGTGGGCATTCAGCAAGTCGTCGGCTTTGATAATATTGCGGCGGCACAGGCCATGGTGGAAACCATGATTAATCGCGGACATCGCAATGTGGCATATTTTGCTGCCCGTCAGGACAAACGCACCCGATTACGTCAACAGGGCTATGAAAATGCCATGACAAAGCATCAATTAACGCCACAGGTGATCGCCACCAAAGCGCATTCTTCTTTTACCTTGGGCGGAGAATTGTTACATCAGGCGCTCGCCAAATTTCCACAGTTGGACGGTATTTTTTGCACCAATGATGACATCGCCATCGGCGCGATTTTCGAATGCCGGCGTTTAGGTATTAAGGTTCCTGCACAAATCGCCGTGGCAGGCTTTCACGGACACGACGTGGGGCAATCCATCACGCCGCAACTTGCCACGGTCATCACCCCGCGTCTGGAAATCGGGCGAATTGCCGCGCAGGAATTACTGGCGCGCATTAACGATATTCCGGCGCAAAGTGCGATTATTAACTTGGGTTATCAGATTCATTTGGGCGAAAGCATTTAAAAGTGCGGTAATTTTTTCAAGCGTTTTTCAATCGCAAAAACACTTAGAAAAACAACCGCACTTTTTGCCTTAGGAAAGATAAGGTTTCAGTGCCTGAACGCAACGCTCGACGACCTCTTCAAAAGAGGCATCAATATCAGCGGGAATGACATCCGGTTCATCTGCTCCTGGCACTTCCAGTGTATCAAATTGGCTTTTCAACATGGATTCTTTCATATAATGCCCTTTGCGTTGGCGCATACGTTCCAGAATCACATCATAAGATCCTTGTAAAAAGAGAAACTTCACGTTGCGGTTGCCGTCACGGATTTGGTCACGATATTTCTTCTTGAGGGCGGAACAAACGATAATGCCCACCTCGCTTTTTTGCTCCAAACTAAAGGCGGCATCCCGAATACGCTCCAACCAAGGCGCCCGATCTTCATCATTGAGCGGATGTCCTTCGCCCATTTTTATGATATTGGCGCGCGGGTGCAGATCATCGCCATCAATCAGTTTTATCCCCAAACGACGTGCTACTTCCGTCCCCACTGATGTTTTTCCTGTACTGGAAACTCCCATTAAAATAATGCTTTTGCCTGTTGCCATTGTGATTTCCTTTTTCGTGAAATTCTGAATCAGCTTAGCTTAACGTAAAAATGTTATCGGTAACAATATTTATATGATAAAAAATGCCATTCATTGCTGAATATGTCGCATAAATATAATTTTTTGTGATTGTGATCACATTTTTAAACGCTGTTTATTTACCAAAAGTCGGCAAAAAGGTATGTTACCGATAACATTATCAACATAAGGAATTATTATGTTAATTTTTATTATGATCGCAGCAGTGCTTTTACTTCTGCTATTAATTATCAAATTTAAAATGCATGCCTTTGTGGCGTTAATTTTAGTCAGTTTATTGACCGCACTTGCTGCAGGAATTGCCGTGGATAAAATCCTGCCGACCATGTTAACCGGCTTCGGTAACACCTTGGCGTCTGTAGCGTTATTAGTCGGTTTGGGCACCATGATCGGGCGTTTATTGGAAGTCACCGGCGGGGCAAAAGTGCTTGCGGATACGTTGATTAATAAATTCGGTGAAAAGAAAGCGCCTTTTGCGCTGGGGATTGCCGCGTTGCTGTTCGGCTTCCCGATTTTCTTTGATGCGGGCTTGGTGGTGATGTTACCCATCGTTTTTAGCGTCGCAAAACGTTTCAGTGGTTCCGTCTTACGTTATGCCTTCCCGGTTGCCGGTGCTTTTGCGGTCATGCACGCGTTTTTACCGCCGCATCCGGGTCCGGTGGCTTCCGGTGATTTGCTCGGCGTGAATATGGGCTTGATGGTGATTGTTGGCTTAATTTGCGCGATCCCGACCTGGTACATCGGTACTTATTTGTTCAGTATGTACATCAGCAAAAAGTTTTTTGTTGAATTGCCGAAGACCTTTTTGAACACCGCCGCCATCAGTGAAACCGCCGTGCAAAATCCACCGGCGTTTGGGCGCGTTCTGTTTATTTTGGTTTTACCGATTTTCCTTATTTTGTTTGATACCGGGTTAAATGCTCTCAGTGTGGCAAAAGTGATTGACGGTTCTTCCTTGTGGGTCGAAAGCCTGCGCCTCATCGGCAAAACCCCGATCGCGTTATTAATCACATTATTAATTGCCATTGCCTTATTGCGCGGAGAACGCAGTTATGAACAAATCGAAAGTCTTTGTAACAGTGCCTTGGGTCCGATTTGCTCCATTATTTTAGTGACCGGTGCGGGCGGTATGTTCGGGGGCGTATTGCGCGCCAGCGGCATCGGCGATGAGTTATCCGCCATGTTGTCAAATACCGGTATGCCGATCATCATCGCCGCCTTTATTATTTCCATGGCATTGCGCGTGGCACAAGGTTCGGCAACGGTAGCCCTGACTACCGCAGCCGCATTAATCGCCCCAACCGTTGCCGCCGCAACCGATCTCAGCCAATTGGATTTATGTTTTATCGTGATTGCCATTGCCTCCGGCGCCACTGTATTCTCCCATGTGAACGACAGCGGTTTCTGGTTAATGAGCCGTTTCTTGGAAATGGATACCAAAACCACCTTAAAAACCTGGACCATGTTGGAAACTTCCATCGGCTTCGTCGGTTTTATCATCGCCTTAATCGGTAGCATCATTTTCTAACTTTATTTATTCACTAAAAGCGCATCATCATGGTGCGCTTTTTCATTTCAAAAACACCGGCAAAAACGACCGCACTTTTTCTCCATTCCTTTTCTTTCATTGTATTTTGAGGAGAAATCGCTATAATTCAGCCTGTACAAAAAAACAGTATTAATGAGTGATAAGGTATGGATTTTGCAGAATTATTAGACGGGCTGAACGATAAACAACGGGAGGCGGTGAGTGCGCCCTTGGGGAATTATTTGGTGCTGGCGGGGGCGGGGAGCGGTAAAACCCGCGTGCTGACAAACCGTATCGCGTGGTTGATTGGGGTTGAAGGCATTTCCGAGGGCAGTATTATGGCGGTGACCTTTACCAACAAAGCCGCCGCAGAAATGCGTCATCGTATTGAATCCGTGTTATCCGATGGCAATCAACGCCTGTTCGGTATGTGGGTCGGCACCTTTCACAGCATTGCCCATCGATTGCTGCGCGCCCATCACCTTGACGCGGATTTGCCGCAGGATTTCCAGATTTTGGATTCGGAAGATCAGCTGCGTTTAATCAAACGCTTAATGAAACTGCACAGTTTCGACGAAAAAAGTTTCCCGCCGAAGCAAGCTTGTTGGTACATCAATAATAAAAAAGACGAAGGGCTGCGCCCGAATCAAATTGATGATCATAATGATCGTCAGGAACGCGAATGGATCAAAATTTATCAAATTTATCAGGATGCCTGTGATCGTGCCGGGCTGGTGGATTTTGCCGAAATTTTATTACGTTCTTACGAACTTTTTTTACACAAGCCGCTGATTTTGCAACGTTATCAACAACGTTTTCAGCATATTTTGGTGGATGAGTTCCAAGATACCAACAAGATTCAATATGAATGGATTCGCTTGCTGGCAGGTAAAACCGGAAAAGTGATGATTGTGGGTGATGACGACCAGTCTATTTACGGCTGGCGCGGTGCAAAAATTGAGAATATTCAGCTGTTTTTAAAGGATTTTGCCAACGCACAAACCATTCGTCTGGAACAAAATTACCGTTCCACCATGAACATTTTGCAAGCCGCCAATGAATTGATCGTCAACAACAGCAATCGCTTGGGGAAAAATTTGTGGTCGGAAGGCAATCAGGGCGAACCGGTGGGCATTTATGCCGCTTTCAATGAATTGGATGAAGCATTGTTTGTGGCTTCGCAAATCAAGACTTGGGTTGAAGACGGCGGCAAATTAAATGATTGTGCCATTTTATACCGAAGCAACAGCCAGTCACGGGTCATTGAAGAAGCGCTGATTCGTTCGCAAATTCCGTATCGTATTTACGGCGGGATGCGTTTCTTTGAACGGCAGGAAATTAAAGATGCCTTGGCTTATTTGCGCTTAATTGCCAATCGACAGGACGATGCCGCCTTTGAGCGGGTCATTAATACGCCACCGCGTGGCATTGGCGATCGTACGTTGGATACTTTGCGCAATCTTACCCGTGAACATCAAATCACCTTATGGCAAGCCACCAACTTAGCGCTTCAGGAGAACAAACTCGCCGGACGCGCCGCCACAGCGTTGTTGCGCTTTATGGAGTTAATTAATTCTTTGCAGCGGGACACGGAAGAAATGCCGCTGTTTGCGCAAACGGATTTTGTGATTAAACATTCCGGCTTGTATCAAATGTACAAACAGGAAAAGGGCGAAAAAGGGGAGGTGCGTATTGAAAACCTGGAAGAATTGGTGTCTGCCGCCCGTGAATTTATCAAACCTGAAGACGCGGAAGATATGACGGATCTGACGGCATTTTTAACTCACGCTTCATTGGAGGCGGGCGAGGAGCAGGCTGCGCCACATCAGGCTTGCGTCGAAATGATGACGCTGCATTCGGTAAAAGGCTTGGAGTTTCCGCGTGTTTTCATGATTGGCGTGGAAGAAGGATTATTCCCGAGTTTCCGTTCTTTTGAAGAAGCGGGGCGTCTGGAAGAAGAGCGCCGTTTGGCATACGTCGGGATTACTCGCGCCAAGCAGAAACTCACCATTTCTTATGCGGAAAGCCGCCGTTTATATGGCAAGGAAGAACGTCATTTGCCTTCCCGTTTTATCACCGAATTACCCCAGCAATGTTTGCAGGAAATCCGTTTACGCGGTACCGTTACCCGTGCGTTAAATCAAGCGAAAATCGGAAGTGTTGCGCCGGTTGTAGGGGGAAGCGAATGGAAAATGGGGCAGAAAGTGAAACACGAAAAATTCGGTTTCGGTACGGTGATCAATGTGGAAGGTGCAGACAACAATTTACGCCTGCAAATTGCTTTCCAGAATCAGGGCATTAAATGGTTGATTGCCCATTTGGCGAAGTTGGAGAAAGTATAATTTTTGCTTTGTTGTCGATGAGAAAAAAGTGCGGTCATAAAAAACAATGTTTTTTAACGTTAGCTTTGACAACGGCCTCCAAGGGGTGAATAAATTACCTCAGTGATTTATGAATAATTTTACGGGCACTTTTTAGGGTATCTGTATTTGCTCGGTTGTCCGCCAAAAGGTTGCAAATCTGGGTTTACCTTTATTGGTTAAACCGCGATATTTATACGTAATGACGGCGCCGATCGGGGGCGGGTTAATGCGATCATCCAACTTGAAACCCGAACCGATTTTGAATTGCCCTCGATGGTTTTCGCAAGTGAGCGATCCCATCACACTTTCAAACTGCCCTTTGCCTTTGTGGTGGGCGACAACGGTGCATTCTTCGTCAAGTGCGGTCTTTAATTTGAGTATTTGCGAACTACGTTTTCTTTCGTAGGGCGCATTAGGATTGCGAATGACAATGCCTTCGCCTTTGAGCTGTTCCACCTGGTGCAAAAATTGCTGAATATGTTGTGGGCTCTCAATAGGAATCTGTTCAATAATTTCAATATAGTCGCTTGGGTTTTGCGCCAAATAGGTTTTTAATTGTGCCAAGCGGGCAAATAAGTTTCCTTCAGCGTCAGGCACATCAAAGACATACAGCTTTAATTTATGCCAGCCTTTGTCCTGATAAGCGCGAACAATAGAAGAAATGTCGGCAAATTGATCACGTTGACTAAATAATTCGCCATCAATGGCAAAAGGCGGGAATTTTTCCAGAAAGTAAGTGGGCGGACTAAGTTGCACGCCACCGCGGGTAAACATTTGTTTGCCGTCCCAGTAGCCGCGTACACCGTCTAATTTTTCGCTCATGACCCATCCTGTCACATTTTGGTTCTTATAGCTTTATAACAGCATTAAATCCGGTTTTTCTGCGTAACAAAAAAGGCTGAAAAAGCAGAGGGTGAGAAGCAGTTTAAAATGACGCATACGGGTACCTTTAAATAAAAAAGGAGCATAGGTAAAGGCGCGCTATAGATAAACAATGCCTGTGAATTTTTGCGACGGCGATCCCAAATCAAAAATGAAAACAAGAAAAAATGCGCTTTGTCTTGGCGCATTCTTCGATTTTTTTCGCGGTAAAGTGCGGTCAAAAATCTCGGCGTTTATTTTTCTTTCAAATACCCCATCCATTCTTTCAGTAATTGCATATTTTTTGCTATGGCGCCGGCTTGTGGGATAAAGTGCATCATATTTAACGAATAAGCCTCAGGGGTAATGCCTTCACCGACACTTGCCGGCAACACTTGAAATCCTTGCCCTTCAAACAGCAGTTTGGCTCGCTGCATATGCCATTCATTCGTCACTAAGATGATTTTATTGATGCCTTCTTTTTCCAGCAATTGACGGGTATATAACGCATTTTCTTTGGTGGTTAGGGATTTTTCTTCCAGCCACTTGGTCGGCACATGAAAGAAATCCAGCAGTTCCTGTGCGGATACCTTGGCTTCCGAAGCACCCGTCGGGCTGACACCGCTGATTAATAACGGTAACTGCGTTTCTTTTTGCAAATAAGCAGCGTAACGCAAACGTTCTAATTGCGTGGCGGAAGAGGCGAGAGGCGCATATAATTCTTTGCTGTCACGCACACCGCCGCCCAGTAACACAATAGCTTGCGCCTGCTTGTAATCCTCTAAGGTTAAATGATCTTCCGTCACCAAGCTGTCTTTAAGGATTTGCGCCGTGTAAGGAATGCTGACCACATAAAGAATCAAAATGCCAAGCAAAGCGCATAAACGCCCTACGGCTTTGCATCTGATTAATGAAAAAAATAAGGAAAGCAACCATAAAATCAATACGTTAAATGGCGGCAACAGCATAGCGGTGATGAGTTTTTTGAGTTCGAACATATTAAACGTTTTTTAGTAGTGATAGCGGCATTGAATAATCGTTAAATGGCTATCCGATACTTGGTATACAAGACGATGCTCTTTATCTATTCTTCTAGACCAAAACCCGGATAACTGATGTTTTAAAGGTTCAGGATTGCCTAAGCCTTCGAAAGGTGCTCTGGTAATATTTTGGATAAGTTTATTAATGCGCAACAACGTCTTTTTATCAACTTGCTGCCAATAAAGATAATCTTCCCAGGCGGTTTCCGTCCAAGCTAAAATCATTCCTGGAGTTCCCGTTCGATGATTTTACCTGAATTGAGCTGGTCAATAGAGGCTAATAAACGCTCCCTATTTTTTGGACTACGTAATAAATAAGCCGTTTCTTCGTAAGCTGCAAAATCTTCTAAACTCATTACAACAGCGTGTTTGCCATTTTGTCTGGTAATCATGACTGGGCTATGATCTGCAACCACCTGATCAAGTGTTGTTGCTAATTCTGCACGGAACGCAGAATAACTTATTACATTCATGTTATTCTCCTTAATAAAAACATTGTACAGATTATTGCACAATAAAAAGCTGTCCTCAATAAAAAAGCACACATTTTATGATGTATGCTTTCTGAATATAATTTCTACTTATTTATAAAATGTCACAAAATTCAACCCTTTGGTCCATAAATTGGCGTAGCCCGTATTTTTGCCGTAGGCGTTATCGCAGACGACATTAGGGATTTCCAACAGGCTGGAGAATATATGTCCGTGCAGGCGGGTGGTGGTGGTGATGTTGTAGCCGAGAAAATCCTGCGCCACGCGTTTTACAATGCTCAGGGTGTAATTTTTCCAGACGAACTGGACGAGATCTTTTAACCAGCCTAGTCGATATTTGTTGGCAAATTTGGCTAAACGCCAGCTTAGCGCGAGAACCAGGCTGTCGCGTTTGGATAAGATGTCATCCCAGTCTTTAATATGGCTGCCGGCAGGCAATTGTGCGGTGATGTTTTTTTCTATGTCACTGGCTTCAATGTCTTTGCGGAGAAAATACAGGGCTTTTCCGGTTTGTGTATTTTTGGTGGGCAAGGTGCCGTACAATTCGTGTGCCATGTCCGGCGATAAATACACATTTGGAGAAAATGCTTCAAAGGCTTTTGCCGTGCGTTCGTCACGTGCCAACAAATGGCAATCGGGATGCTGGCGGAAAAGTGCGGTGGATTTTTCCAGTGTTTTTGGGTTTTTATAGAACAGGGTTTGTGGCAAAACAATGATGCGGTTGTTCGGGAATGTTTGCACAATGGCTTCGCGCAGATTTTGATGTTGCGGGTAAAGATCGCCGAAATTACCGCCGCCATGCAGTAAAATCGTGGTATTCGGTGTGATTTTTTGTTTGATTTCGTCAATATTCGTATCGTATTCGCTACGTTTTAACCTCACATGAATGTTGTGATCGGTAAAAAATTGCTCCGTTCCGTGATAAATCAATAAATCGCCCACATTTAAATGTAACGGATAATCCAGATAAAACACGTCATTTTTATCTTTGATTAAATCCGCAATGGGCGCCAGCTTATGTTTTAAATCAATAAGTTGTTGATTCATTTTCTCACTCTTTTCAATAAATAGCTAAATAAGACGTTTTTTTCCGTTTTGTTCAGCCCGATGAGCAGGATGAGTGCAAACAGAACGATTTCAATAAGGATGGCTTCGCCGATAAATTCCACGAGGGAATACGTGCGTTGCGTGTTCGATAAATAAATTAAACCCAATAAAAAGGCAAAAATAATGCCGATATTCAGTAAGTATGAGACAAATTCTTTTCGATTAAATTTAATTTTGTTGTTAATAAAATACAGACGGTAAATTTGCATGAGTGAGGCGGTGCAGAATTTGCCGATGAACGCAAACACCGGATTGTAGCCCAGCGTGAATAAATAATAGGCGAGTGGTACGGTGCACAGGTCAATGGTTGCCAAAACGATGTTGTATCGTTTGATGGTGTGCGAACCGATGGCAAGCGCCGTCATCCAGAAGGAACCCGCCATGGCGCTGATTAAGGAACAAACAATGGTGGCTTGCACCAGTTTATCGGAATATTGCGGCACATGATCGCCCAGCCAAAGGGTGAGCAATGTATGGCTGAAATACAACACCGGCGCCGATAAAATGGCGATTAAATAGAAGGAATATTTTGACGTGCCTAAAATTAACTTTTTGTTGCGATCGTAGTCTTTCGCCGCGTAAGACTGTACCAGTTGCGGATTGAACGCCACCTGGAAATTATTGACGAAACTGTACACCGCCGTATCGACTTGTGTGGCAATGCCCACGGCGGCATTGGCGGTGACGCCGAAGAAGAGATTGGCCACCATATTTAAGCCTTGGGTGGAACCTACATAAGCTACCTGCCCCACCAACATCCAGCCGGAAAAATGCATCATTTCTTTGATTTTGCCGAGATCTTTTTGAAAGTGAAAGCGGGTTTCTGCGTGAAAGGCGTTGCGGGTGAAACGAAAATACAGGGTGAAAACCAATAAACTTACGCATAGCAGCAGTAAACTGTAAGAAATCAATTTATCGTGGTTTTCTATTTGCATGAGAATAAAAATTGCGCCCAGTTTTAAGCCGGTTTCCGCCAACCCGAGCCAGGCATAAAAGGACATTCGCTCATGCGCCACGATCATAGCGTTAAAGGGTACTTTAATGATTTCCACCAACGCAATGAGCAATGCTACCTGGTACACAATGTTGGCGGCGTTCATACGCGGGGCGGGAATGTTCAATTTATGATTTAAAAACCATAATCCTACCGTTTCCGCCAGAATCACCACGACCAGCATAATAAACAGGTGATTCAAGATGCTGATGTTAAAAACCTGATTTACTCTGTTTGAGTCGTTTGAGTCGTTTGAGTCGTTTGAGTCGTTTGAGTCGTTTGAGGCTTTTTCCACGTTAATAAAACGCTGGGTGGTTGCCGTCATAGTGCCGTTGAAAAACGAAAACAAAATCACCACGCCCATCACAATGGTGTAAATCCCGAAATCTTTTACGCCGAGCACCCGTAGCACTACGCGTGAAATATACAGCATGGCTCCCATATTGAAGAGCATTCGGATATAAAGAAACAGGGTGTTTTTTGCGATGGTTTTGTTGGACATGATGAGAATTAATCTTGACCTTTTTCCGTAAAATAGGTGGGGGATTATAGTTTTCTTTAGTATAATCAGCAATCTATTATGTAATTATTTAGACTTCGCATAATCAAATATACAACAGATTTTAATTGAGATGATTATGAATAAATATTTGGTTTCACTAGACAAAGACGTTCAGCGTCGTGAGCTGTTTTTTGCACAGCCCGGTACGGCGGATTTTTCGGTTTTCCCGGCAATAAATACCATGCAAAAGGATTGGGATGCACTGTCAGCGGTGTTTAATCCGGTCAAATTTGAACAGCACTACGGGCGTAAAGTAACCAAAGGTGAAATCGGTTGTACTCTGAGTCATCTTGAGGTTTACCGCCAAATTGTCGCTGATGAAAAGGTGGCGGAAAAGGATTATGCCTTGGTGTGTGAAGACGATGCCCTGTTCAATAAAAATTTACCTGAAAATCTGACCGCACTTTTGGCGCAACATTGCACGGCGGACATCATCCTTATCGGGCAATCCAAAATTGCCGGATTTGATGATGCGGAGCTGGAAATTAACTATCCGACCACCTTTACGTTTCTGCGTAAAAAACTCGGTGACGTCACTTATGCCTACCCGTACAAAAGCTATTTTGCCGGCACCGTGGCGTATTTAATTAAAAAATCCGCCGCACGGACGTTTCTTGCCATTCTGGAACAGGAAACCCCATTTTGGCTCGCCGATGATTTTCTGCTGTTTGAAATCCAATTCAAGGTGAGCAATCAGGTGGTGCGCCCGTTGATGGTGATTGAAAACCCACAACTGGTGAGTAATTTGGAAGCCGTGCGCAGGTCGAAGTCCAATAATTTAGCGAAAAAACTGCTGAAATACCCGTTGAAAAAACTGTTAGCCGTGAAGAATAACTTAGGAAAATAACGAAAAAAATGACCGCACTTTTTAATCTGTTTTATCTTTACGATCCTTGGTTCTTCCATTTTCTGCGCATGTCGCTCATTGCCGGGCTGGTTGCCTTGGCGGTACTGGCGTATCGGTTAGTAAAAAAACAGCAAACCAACGGCGTTATCGTGCCGTTAGACAGCCTTGCCGTATTATGCGGCTTGATTCTGTTCAGTGTGATCCCCTTGTTGGTTAACGGCACGCGGGATCTTTCCGTCATCATGATGTACGTGAAGGGCCTTGTGTTATTTGTTTTGGGCATCGGCATCTATAACGTTTTTTATGCAGATGCCCACGGTCAGCAAAGAATGGTGCGGGATCTGCAAATCGGCGTGGTGACGCAGTTCGTTCTGGGCTTATTGGCGCTTTTCGGCGTGTCTTTTATAATTGATTTCCTGCTTGCCACGAACACGCTGCTGCCGGCGCGGTTTTATGGTTCCGAACAGGAATATCGCTTATATAACGTCACATCGGCGGCTTTTTTCCAGCTAAGTTTGTTCTATTTAATGCTGTTTCATTTTCTGCTTGCCTACAACGCGAAACATAACCGCATTCCAAGTTTGATTATCTTCTTTATGCTGTGCATCGGTTTGATTTCCGGCAGAACCTTTTTGCTGCTTTCGGCGGTGAGCATTTTGTTGTACTTCAAAGTGCGGTATATTCCGGTAGTGATTTCGTTTGCCGTTTTGCTGCTATTGTTGGCGTATTTCCTGCCGGGTAATAAATATGTAGCGCATGCCTTGGAGCCGGTGATTAATGTGTTACATGGTGCGGGCTTTGTCAGTTCTTCGACAGATACGTTAGTGGAAAAACATTTATTTATGCCGACATTAAAACAATTTATTTCCGGCGACGGGCTTTATATGACGGGGCAAACGGAAGTGGGGAGTTACTACGGGCATACGGATTCCGGCTTCTTGCGCCAGATTTTATACGGCGGCGTGACTTATGCGCTGGTGTGTTTTTTAGTGACTTTCTATTTTGTGCGTAAAGTGGCGATCAACTGGTTTGACGGCAGTTGGAAGTTTATTCTTTCCGCGTTGGTGATTCTCGCCGCCTGCAACGTGAAAGCCGACACTTTCGCCTTCCCGGGCATTATGTTTGTAATGTTGATGTTCTTCTCTTTATTTGGTTCACACGGCAAACAGATTGTGTTATTCAAACTAAAGGAGGCGAAATAATGTTCAGTATCATCGTTCCTTCTTATAATCGAAAAGGGGAAATGCCTGCGCTGTTGGAAAGTTTAAGCCAACAAACCACGCATGATTTTGAAGTGGTGATTGTGGACGATTGCTCGAGGGAGCCTGTTACGGTGGCGCAAAATTATCCTTTCCCCGTGCGGGTGATTCGCAATGAAACCAATCAGGGCGCGGCGGAAAGTCGTAATATCGGCGCGCGCCATGCACAACATGACTGGTTATTGTTTTTAGACGATGACGATCGTTTCGCTAATGATAAATGTGAAAAATTGGCAGCGATGATTGCCGATCATGCCGACATTAACTTTATCTATCACCCGGCGAAATGTGAGATGGTAAATGAAGGTTTTACTTATGTCACCCATCCTATTGACCCGCAACATATCAGCATTGAAAGCATTTTGTTGGCGAATAAAATCGGCGGTATGCCGATGATCGGCGTGAAGAAAGATTTGTTCTTAAAAATAGGCGGATTATCCACCGCACTTCGCTCCTTGGAAGACTATGATTTTCTGCTGAAGTTGTTACAAGAGCCAACCTTCAAGCCTTGCAAAGTGAATGAACTGCTGACCTATTGCACTTTTCACACCAAACGGGCAAGCGTTTCCACGGATACCACCAATACGCAAAAAGCCATTGATTATATTCGTGAGCATTATGTAAAAACGCCGGAACAGGCGCGCAATTTCAACATTAACGCCAGTTATATTCTGGCTTATCCGCATATCATGAATTTATCCCGCAAAGCGGCGAAATATTATTTTGATATTTTTAAACAGACCAGAAGTCTGAAACAATTAATTATTGCCTTGGTAGTGCTGATTTCTCCTAAATTGGCGATTAATTTGAAGCGGTTTATGTAAATAGCGCATTGATTGTATGCGTCTCCGGATGTGTACCATTGAAATTGAAGAAGAAAAGAGTAGAGTAGTTGGTAGTGAAATTTTCAGTGTTAATGTCCTTATATATTAAGGAAAATCCACAATATTTAAGAGAATGTTTGGAAAGTTTGGTGGCACAAACCTGCCCTGCCGATGAAGTCGTACTGGTGTTTGATGGCGCGGTGACGCCTGAATTGGAAGCGGTGGTTGCCGAGTTTGAATCGAAGCTGCCGTTTAATTTGGTGAAATTACCGAACAATTTAGGTTTAGGCAAAGCTCTCAACGAAGGTTTAAAATATTGCTCGTACGATTGGGTTCTGCGCATGGATACCGATGATATTTGCGTGCCGGAACGTTTTGCCAAACAGGTGGCGTTTATTGAACAACATCCTGATACTATTGTGTTCGGCGGGCAAATTGCCGAATTCGGTGAAAATATCCATGACATAGTGGCATATCGAAATGTGCCGACTTCTGCGCAAGACATCGCTACATTTACCCAAAAACGCTGCCCGTTTAATCACATGACGGTGGGGTATCAAAAAAGTGCGGTCATAAATTGCGGCGGATATGAGGATTTGCAGGAAGATTATTATTTGTGGATCAAACTGGTGGCGCAAGGGCAGCGCGTAGCAAATTTACCCGATATTTTGGTCTATGCGCGCGTCGGCAACGGCATGGTAGGGCGACGCCGTGGTTTAAACCAAGCCAAAGCGGAATGGCGCTTATTTAAGCTAAAACACCATCTTGGCATTCAGGGATTTTTATCCGGGCTATTCACTTTTGTCCTGCGTTCCGGTGCCAGATTATTGCCGACATCATTACTGAAAAACATCTATCAAACCTTTTTAAGAAAATAATATGATGAAATTAAATTGCATTTTAAAAATATCCGGAATTTCGACCGCACTTTTTCTGGCGGGCTGTTCCTCAAATTCAAGTGCACCGACGCAACCTTCCGAGCCGGTGAATTCCGTTACGGCTGTGAATCCCACTGCGGTGTACAGCAAGTCCCGCACTTTGGATAACTTCAACGATTATGTGAATTTCTTAAAAGGTAAAGCAGCGGCAGAAGGCGTTTCTGCCGACGTATTGAATGCACAAAATAATATTAATTATATTCAAAAATCCGTGGATTTGGACGATCAGCAAGCGGGCAGAATTCGCAAGCGTGATCCAAATGCCCCACCGATCATCAATCCGAACGGCACGACCAATTACTTAAATCGTGTATTAACCAAGAATAAAGTAGACACGGCAGAAGCACGTTATTGGGAACAATTGCCACAGCTTGAAAATGCTTCAAAGAAATTCAGCGTACCGAAAAATTATCTGTTAGCTTTGTGGGGCATGGAGAGCAGCTTTGGCTATTATCAAGGCAATTACGATGTATTATCCACCTTAGCCACTCTTGCCTTTGATGGACGCCGCGAATCCTTATTCAGCAAAGAATTTATTGCCGCCATGAAAATACTACAGCGCGATCATATTCAACGCTATAAAATGCTGGGTTCATGGGCAGGCGCCATGGGACAGACCCAATTCATGCCAAGTTCTTACCTCAGCTACGCCGCAGATGGCAACAATGACGGCGAGAAAAATATCTGGACCGATCATTATGATGTTTTCGCCTCCATCGCTAATTATTTACACACCGTCGGCTGGAACGAAAACCTGCCATGGGGTGTAGAAGTTGCACTAACCCAACCGTTAGACATGGCGCTTGCTGGCACAGCGGAAAATAAAAAACGTTCTTTAAGCGACTGGCAAAATATGGGTGTCACCCTAAAATACCAAACTCCACAAACACAACAAAAACTGACCGCACTTTCCGGCACACAAGACTTATGGCTGGTAAGGCCTGATCGTGAATTAGGGCGTGCATTTTTGGTCTCTAATAATTACAGAACCTTGCTACATTGGAATAAATCCAACTATTTTGCTGTCAGTATTGGAATGTTTGCTGATAGGATTGAGCAAAGAGTCAAATAGGCTTAAACATTTAGAATTAGGTCATTTTATAAAGTTGTGAGATAATTTTTTTAAACCTAGAGGGATAATTATGTTGAAAACTATTTTAGTTACAGGCGGTGCAGGTTTTATAGGTTCTGCAGTAGTTCGCTATATTATTGAAAATACGCAAGACAGCGTAGTTAACGTTGATAAATTGACCTATGCAGGAAATTTAGAATCTCTTGAAACAGTGAAAAATAATCCACGTTATATATTTGAACAAGTGGATATTTGCGATGCAAAAGCACTTGCTCGCATATTTGAACAGCACCAGCCTGATGTAGTAATGCACTTAGCCGCAGAAAGCCACGTTGACCGTTCTATTGATGGACCTGCTGCTTTTATTGAAACCAATATCGTGGGTACTTACATTTTATTAGAAGCCGCCCGTGCTTATTGGAGTAGTTTAAACGATGAGAAAAAAGCAGGATTCCGTTTCCATCATATTTCGACCGATGAAGTTTATGGCGATTTAGATGGGACGAAAAATCTCTTTACTGAAACCACGCCTTATTCCCCAAGTAGTCCTTATTCTGCATCAAAAGCCTCCAGCGATCATCTTGTTCGTGCGTGGTTGCGTACTTACAGCTTGCCAACGATTGTGACCAACTGCTCAAACAACTATGGGCCGTTTCACTTCCCGGAAAAATTGATTCCATTGATAATTTTAAACGCCTTAGATGGCAAACCGCTTCCTGTGTATGGTAACGGTCAGCAAATTCGTGACTGGCTATTTGTAGAAGATCATGCTCGTGCTTTATACAAAGTTGTGACAGAAGGCAAAATTGGCGAAACCTATAATATCGGTGGTCATAATGAAAAAGCGAACATTGATGTAGTTCGCACCATCTGTGCTTTGTTAGAAGAACTAGTTCCAAATAAACCTGCTGGCGTTACCAAATACGAAGATTTAATCACTTACGTTAAAGATCGCCCTGGTCACGATGTACGGTATGCGATTGATGCAACCAAAATCAGTCGTGAATTAGGCTGGAAACCGCAAGAAACCTTTGAATCAGGCATTCGTAAAACGGTGGAGTGGTATCTAAATAACCAAAAATGGTGGAGCCGTGTGTTAGATGGTTCTTACAATCGTGAGCGTTTAGGCAGTCAATAATTTTACAAGCGGTTAGATTTTAGTTCTTTTTCGCAAAAACAACACTAAATATGACTGTACTTTTTGAAGGTCTTTTTATGAAGGGTATTATTCTTGCAGGTGGTTCTGGAACTCGCCTTTATCCTATTACTCGTGGTGTATCAAAGCAGCTTTTACCGGTGTATGACAAACCAATGATTTATTATCCGCTTTCTGTGCTGATGTTAGCGGGGGTTCGTGACATTCTTATTATTACTACGCCAGAAGATAACGAAAGTTTCAAACGTTTATTAGGTGATGGTTCTGAGTTTGGTGTGAATTTGCAATATACTATTCAACCTAGCCCGGATGGTTTAGCACAAGCATTTCTCATTGGGGAAAGGTTTATCAATGGCGATAGCTGTTGTTTAGTATTAGGAGATAACATTTTCTATGGTCAGAATTTTACCCAAATGTTGCAGCAAGCCGTTGCTCGACCTTACGGTGCAACAGTGTTTGGATATTTAGTAAAAGATCCTGGGCGTTTCGGTGTGGTAGAATTTGACGAAAATTTCAAAGCTGTTTCTATTGAAGAAAAACCTGTTCAACCTAAATCTAACTATGCCGTAACAGGTTTATATTTCTACGATAATCGTGTGGTCGATTTCGCGAAACAGGTGAAACCATCTGCGCGCGGTGAGCTTGAAATCACCACATTAAATGAAATGTATCTAAAAGATGGTTCATTAAACGTGCAATTACTCGGTCGTGGTTTTGCGTGGTTAGACACAGGTACGCACGAGAGCTTACATGAAGCAGCCTCCTTCGTTCGTACTATTGAAAACGTACAAGGCTTGCAAGTTGCATGTTTGGAAGAAATTGCCTGGCGTAATGGTTGGCTAACTTCTGAGCAAGTTGAAAAATTAGCCAAACCAATGGCAAAAAACGAATATGGTCAGTATTTACTTAGAATAATTAAGGAAACTGGATAATATGGCGAGACTCCTTATAACGGGAGCTGGGGGACAACTAGGGCGCAGTTTAGCTAAATTATTAGTGGATAATGGAAGATATGAAGTACTAGCATTAGATTTTTCTGAATTAGATATCACAAATAAAGATATGGTATTTTCTATAATAGATTCATTTAAACCTAATGTGATTATTAATGCTGCGGCCTATACTTCTGTAGATCAAGCTGAGCTAGAAGTATCTTCTGCTTATAGTGTAAATGTTAGAGGGGTTCAATATTTAGCTGAAGCTGCAATAAGACATAATTCAGCGATCTTACATGTTTCTACAGATTATGTATTTGATGGATATAAATCAGGGAAATATAAAGAAACAGATATTATTCATCCTCTTTGCGTATATGGAAAGTCTAAAGCAGAGGGAGAGCGTTTACTTTTAACTTTATCTCCTAAATCCATAATTCTCCGAACATCTTGGACATTTGGAGAATATGGTAATAATTTCGTTAAAACGATGCTACGTTTAGCTAAAAATCGTGACATTTTAGGTGTGGTTGCGGATCAAATCGGCGGACCGACTTATTCAGGTGACATCGCCTCTGTTTTAATTCAAATTGCAGAAAAGATCATAGTAGGCGAAACTGTTAAATATGGCATCTATCACTTTACTGGAGAACCTTGTGTTAGCTGGTACGATTTTGCCATAGCTATTTTTGATGAAGCAGTTGCGCAAAAAGTGTTAGAGAATGTACCGCTTGTGAATGCGATTACCACGGCAGATTATCCAACCCTAGCCAAACGTCCTGCGAATTCTTGTTTAGATTTAACCAAAATTCAACAAGCATTCGGTATTCAACCAAGTGATTGGCAAAGGGCTTTGAAGAATATTAGAGCGTATGCGGAGTAAAGATGAAAGTTATTGATACTAAAATTCCTGATGTAAAATTATTAGAACTACAAGTGTTCGGTGATGAACGCGGTTTCTTTATGGAAACCTTCCGTGATGAATGGTTTAGAGAAAATGTAGCAGATCACACATTTGTGCAAGAAAATCATTCAAAATCGATCAAAGGCGTGTTACGCGGTTTACATTATCAAACAGAAAATACACAAGGCAAATTAGTTCGTGTTGTTTCTGGTGCAGTGTTTGATGTGGCTGTGGATATGCGTAAAAACTCCCCAACTTTCGGTCAATGGGTTGGTGAAATTTTATCTGCTGAAAATAAACGCCAATTATGGGTGCCAGAAGGTTTTGCCCATGGTTTTTATGTACTAACTGATGAGGCTGAATTTACCTATAAATGCACGGATTACTATAATCCAAAAGCGGAACACTCACTCATTTGGAATGATGAAACTGTTGGCATTGAATGGCCGCTTGAAGGTGAACCGAGTTTATCGGCTAAGGATTTAGCGGGTAAGGTATTAAAAGATGCGGTCACTTTTAAATAAAGGTTTTCTATATGCAACTAGGAAAAGTATGCTTAAATCAATTCAAATATATTGAATTGTTAAAGCAGCTCGTATTAAAAGATATTAAGTTAAAATATAGAAGAAGTTATTTAGGTTATATTTGGAGTATCTTAAATCCTTTGTTAATGATGATTGTATTAACAGTGGTTTTTTCTAATTTATTTAGATTTGATATTCCAAATTTTTCAGCTTATCTACTAACTGGGCAGCTAATATTTGGTTTTGTGGCAGAAGCCACATCTAGTTCTGTTACAGCAATTGTACATAATTCATCGTTAATAAAGAAAACGTATGTGCCTAAATATATTTTTGTGGTATCTAAGATAACAAGCTCTCTAGTAAATATGCTATTTGCAATGATTGCTCTGATTCTAGTAATGATATTTACTCAGGTGGAAATTACGTTTAATGTTGTTTGGATACCATTAATTTTTCTAGAATTATATATATTTAGTCTTGGATTAGGTTTCTTTCTTTCTGCAGTAACGGTATTTTTTAGAGATATCCAATATCTTTGGGGGGTTTTTACATCCATTTGGATGTATCTAACACCAATAATTTACCCAGTATCAATTATTTCTGAAGAATATCGTTGGTGGTATGACAATCTTAATCCTTTAGTCAATTATGTAGAACAATTCAGAATGGTTATTCTAGATGGGCAAACATTATCCATAGAATCATTAGGGCAAGGGTTCCTCATATCAATTATTTTATTATTAATTGGTATTTGGGTCTTTAATCGTAAAGAGAATGATTTTATTCTTTATATTTAACTCATATGAACGAAAATGTAATAGAAATCCAGAGTGCGACAGTGCGATTTAACAAATCAACTGAAAGTGTTAGTGGATTAAAAGAATATGTAATCAAGGTGCTAAAAAAGGAGCTGTTTTTTGAGGAATTTTTAGCGCTTAAGAATATTAATTTTACTGTAAAAAGAGGTGAGTCTTGGGGCTTAATTGGGAAAAATGGTTCTGGTAAGTCAACATTACTCAAATTAATTTCTGGAATAATTAAACCTTATCAAGGAACTGTAAAAGTAACAGGAACAATTTCACCATTAATTGAATTAGGTGCAGGATTTGATCCTGAACTTACGGCTAGAGAGAATATTTTCTTAAATGGTGCTTTATTAGGATATAGTAAAGCGTTTATTGAAGAGCACTTCCAAAATATTATTGATTTTGCAGAATTAAGTAATTTTATTGATGTACCAATAAAGAATTTCTCTTCGGGAATGTCTGCACGATTAGGCTTTGCTATTGCAACAATTAAAAAACCAGATATTTTAATTGTTGATGAAGTTCTTGCTGTGGGGGATATTGCTTTTCAACAAAAATGCAAAGAAAGAATGGAAACATTGCTAAGTAATGGTACAACACTATTATTTGTTTCGCATTCTATAGAACAGGTTCAAGAATTATGCTCTAAGTCCATTTGGCTTTATGGTGGAGAAATTAAATCTATAGGAGAAATAGAAGTGGTTTCTCAAGAATACATCTCTTATATGACTAATAAATAGGAAAAAAATGAAACGCTTAGCAATTTATTTATTTTACGATCACGATGGTATCGTTGATGATTATATTCCATATAAACTTGAGAAACTTAAAGAATTTGTTCAAGATATTTGGTTTGTCTCAAACTCTGGGTTAACAGTAGAATCTCGTAAGAAGATCCAAGGCTGCACAGATCATATTATGTGTAGAGAAAATATCGGTTTTGATGTTTGGGGTTATAAAGAAGCAATTGAAAAAATTGGTTTTGAAAAACTAGCTGAATATGATGAAGTTATTTTATTAAATTATACTTTCTTTGCCCCTATTTTCCCATTTTGTGAATTATTCGAATGGTCTGAAAATCAAGATATAGATTTTTGGGGGATCTCTGATCATGCTGAAATAAAACCTAATCCTTATACTGGAACAGGTGTTTTGCCTAAACATATACAATCACATTTCATTGCAATTAGGAAAGGATTATTAGGTTCTTATGAATTCCAAGATTATTGGAAAAATATGCCAATGATAAATTCGTATACTGACTCAGTATTAATGCATGAATCTAAATTTACAGATTATTTTTTATCTAAAGGATATAGTTACTCTGTTTATATTAGCTCTGATAATTTTCCAGTAAATTATCCAACATTCTTATCTATAGAAGAAACTTTAAAACATCGTTGTCCAATTTTAAAAAGAAGACCATTCTTTCATGATCCAATCTATCATGATGTAGAATGTTTATTTTTGCGTAGAAGTATAGAGTATGTTGAAAATAATACAACTTATGATACAAGTCTTATCTTTAAAAATATCCTAAGGACTACTAAGCCTAAAGATCTTGCAACTAATTTGACATTATTAAAAGTGTTTGATTCATCTAAAGTTGAAAAAGTAAGAAGTGATATTAAGATTTTAGTCGTGGCTCATATTTACTACTCAGATATGCTTGATGAAATTATTAGTTATACACAAAATATTCCTTGTTCTTATGATTTACTTATTACAACTGCTAATGAGAAAAGTAAGTTAGAGATTGAATCGAATCCAATACTTAAAATGAGTGGAGCTAAAGGTATTAATGTAAAAGTTGTTGAACAAAACCGTGGTAGAGATATGTCATCTTTATTCATTACCTGTAAGCAGGAAATAATATCGGAAAGATATGATTGGGTATGCCGACTTCATTCGAAGAAGTCTCCTCAAAATTCTCATAATATGTCTATACATTTTAAAGAAATGATGTATTTAAATATTTTGAAAGATAAAGCTTATATTTCAAAAGTTATTAATTACTTAGACAAAAATAAATCAATAGGGTTTGCAATGCCATCAATGGTTCATATTGGACACCCTACTTTAGGCCACGCTTGGTTCACTAATAGAGACTTAGCAATAAAAATAGCAGAGAGAGTTGGTATTAAATTACCCTTTGATGATATATCTCCGTTTGCGGCATATGGAACAATGTTTTGGTTTAGACCTGAAGCATTGAAAAAGCTTTTTGAATATAACTGGAAATTTGAAGATTTTAATAAAGAGCCGATGCATCAGGATAGTTCATTAGCACATATTCTAGAACGTTTATTAGTTTATGCAGCTCATGATGCAGGCTATTTAGCATGCAATATTATGTCTGCTGAAATGATGGAGCTTAATTACACTAAATTAGAATATAAAATGCAAAGGCTAGTTAGTAATTTATCTAATGGCGATATACCTTATCAAATACATTTAGCACATAATGCAAAATATATGTTAGGTAATGTATCAGGGGACAATCCAAATGTTAGTCGCTATTTTGTTATTAATGTAGTAAGACTATTGAAAAATCATGTACTTGGAAATTATCCTAAATTATCTAAAATTACACGTATGCCATATAGAAAATTAAGACATTATTATCATAAATTGAGAGGACATTAATTCCATGAATATAATTATAACTGGAGCCAATGGATATATTGGAAGATATGTAGTAAAAGAATTACTTAATAAAGGTCATAAAGTAATAGCAATTCTTTTTGATGGGGAATCTCCCCATTCTTTCCTAAGCGGAGCTGAATTATTTTACGGAGATATATTTGCATTATCTCAAGAGAAAAAAGTTGATTTAGTTCAAAATGCTGAATGTTTATTGCATTTAGCGTGGCAAGCAGGCTTTAATCATAGAGATCCATCTCATTTAAACAATGTGATGAAACATTATCAATTTTTAACTTCTATGGCAGAGTTAGGGATTAAGAATATTTCTGTTGCTGGAACAATGCATGAAGTAGGTTATTTCGTTGGACCTATTGATGCAAATACGCCTTGTAACCCAAGAAATCCCTATGGCATAGCGAAAAACTTCTTACGTCAAGCAATGTTTGATTTTGCAAGTGTTACACCTGAACTAAATTTACGATGGTTACGTTTTTACTATATTACAGGAGATGATCGTTTTAATAACTCAATATTTACTAAAATTTTGAAAGCGGAAGATGAAGTACAAGAGTATTTCCCATTAAATAGCGGGGAAATGCTTTATGACTTCGTTGATATTAAAGACTTATCTTTGCAAATCGAAGAAAGAATTATAAGCAAAGAATCAGGTATCTTTAATTGCTGTTCTGGAAAACCTAAAAGTTTAAGAACGGCAGTAGAAGAATTTATTGCTGAACACAACTTAAAAATTAAACCTAAATATAATGTTTTCCCTGCAAGATCTTATGATTCAATGGCAGTGTGGGGAGCAAAATAATATATGTATTTTTATAATATTCAGGCATTAAGAGGAATTGCTTCTTTATTAGTTTTCTTTGCTCATTTAGTTTCTTTTAAACCAGGAATAATGCCTGACTGGGCTGTTTATTATGGGTATTATTTATTTGGACCAACAGGGGTTGATATATTTTTTGTTATATCTGGTTTTGTTGTAACTTTAGTTGCATTTAAAGATTCTAATAGTAATGACTGCTGTCGGAGTGCTTTTGTTTTTTTTGTTAAAAGGGTTATAAGAATATATCCAGTATATTGGGTTGTTTTAGGAGGGGCTTTTTTGGCTTCTTCTTTTGTAACATTGGCTCCAGATTGGTTTCCTGAAGTATCATTATTTAAACTACTTACTTTAACTACCGTGACAAATAGCAAGGTTATGGTGGCTTGGACCTTAGCATATGAAATGTTTTTCTATTTAGTTTTAACTTTAGCAATATTTTTTAGAAAAAAATTCTTTTTATTTTTATATAGTTGGATCTTTTTTGAGATTATTATAATTTCGTTGGTTGCGGTATATAAACCAGAATGGAACAGCTATATTCCATTTAATCCTCAAATTTTACAATTTTGTGTTGGGTGTATTATAGCTCAATTTATTGTTACGTATAAGGTTAGCTATGGGAGAACGATTTTTGTTTTTGGTGCAATATTATTTGTAGTAATGGCGTATGTAAATGTTGAATTGGGTAGTTGGGAGTCTCCATATAATCGAGTATTAACTCTGACATTACCTTCAGCGATGCTTGTGTATGGAGCTGTTGTTTCTGAAAAAGATAGTAGCTTTAGATTGCCTGGTATTCTTGAATTTTTTGGGAATATTTCTTTTTCGTTGTATCTGTGGCATCAGTTAGTATTTTATGTAGGTGAATTTTATATTAGAAATAATGATCCTTTCTATGAGCAAAATAAAACTATGATGGTATTTTTTATAAGCTTTTTAGCTTTTCTTGTATCTATCATTAGCTACAATTTTATTGAAAAACCATCTCAATCTTATTTGAGAAAGATATTATCTAAGTAAAATCTACTATAGCCTTAATCTCTTAATTAGTTTTTTGAAAAACTTATTTCTATAAAAATGCTAAATAATTTTAAATATGATCTCATTGTATGCACCCTCAACGGTGCATCTTTTATATCTGCACAGTTAAAAAGTATTTTGACTCAATCAATTTTGCCACAAAAAATTATTGTGTCTGATGATGGTTCAACTGATGGCACATTGGATGTTGTTCAACAGACTTTTTTAGAAGCAAATTTTACTGATTATGAAATTGTTCAAGGTCCGAAAAAAGGTGTGATTGCTAATTTTTTATCGGCATTGGCTTATAGTTCAGCAGACTTTACTTTTTTAGCCGATCAAGATGATATTTGGCATCATAAAAAAGCTGTAACATTTTCAAAAATGGCACAAACACAATCGCCTGATGTACCAACACTCACTTTCAGCGATGCACGTTTGATTGATGAATATAATCAAGAAATTACATCGAGTTTTTTTGTTTATCAAGCTTTAACAGCAGATTGTTTGGTAGATGACTCTATTTTGTATAAAAATTGTGTGCAAGGCGCAGCTTGTATGATTAATCGTGCATTGCGAAACTTAGCATTGGATTCCTTACCTTATATTAATTTATCTGAACTTTATATGCACGATTGGTGGCTGGCGTTGTTGGCACGTTATTACGGCAACACGCAATTTATTGATTTGCCTTTGTTAGATTATCGTCAACATAGCCGCAATCAAGTAGGCGTGTTTAATTATAAATGGCGTTTATTTCGTTTCCATGCTTATTGGAAAAACTTTCAGCAAGCTATTCGGCAAGTAAAAATGTTTGAACAATTTGTCAAACAATATGGAAAGCCACATAACTTGCTAATTCGTTCAAAACGACAATACCTTTCAGTGCCAAAATTAAAGCGAGTTTTATTATTGCTATTCGCAAAATAAGGAAGAAAAATGACCGCTCTTTCATTTGTGTTGTGTGTGCCTACCTACAACGCAGACCAGCAATGGCAAGATTGGATTGCAACCTATCAGCAACAAACCAGAAAAGCCGATGAGGTGATTGTGGTAGATTCTTCTTCCTCCGACCAAACGGTAAAATGGGCGGAGGAGGCGGGTTTTTCTGTACATAGTATTCCGCAAATGGAATTTAATCATGGTGGCACGCGCAATCAAGCTGTTAAATTTGCTAAAAGTTTTGCAGATATTGTTGTGTTTATGACACAAGATGCGATTTTAGCTTCGCCTGATTCATTGGCAAATTTATTAGCGCCTTTTGCGGATCCTGAGGTAGCGACGGTGTATGGTAAACAGTTGCCACACGCTAATTCCACGCCTGTTGCCGCTCACGCACGCTATTTTAATTACCCGGCGCAATCGAAATTAAAATCAAAAGAGGATATTCCCTCTTTAGGCATTAAAACGGCTTTTATGTCGAACTCTTTTGCGGCGTATCGTCGCTCGGTGTTTGAAGAACTTGGGGGTTTTCCTGATAATACAATTTTAGCGGAAGATATGTACTTAACCGCCAAAATGGTGTTAGCAGGCTATAAAGTTGCCTATTGTGCGGAAGCAACGGTATTTCATAGCCACAACTATACCTTACGCCAGGAATTACAACGCTATTTTGACACAGGCGTGTTTCAGCAAGAACAAGGGTGGATTCAGCAAACCTTTGGAAAAATGGCTTCAGAAGGAAAGAAGTTTGTGCTTTCTGAACTCAAATTTCTTGTAAAAAATGCACCGCACTTGTTACCCAAAGCCTTGCTATTAACCTTTGCCAAATGGATTGGCTTTCAACTGGGGTATCATTATCAAAAATTGCCTTATGCGTGGTGTAAGGCATTAAGTATGCACAAAGGATATTGGAAAGATGAGAAAAACAGAAGGCTCCGCGCCCCTCATCAATAAGATCAGTTTGATTTTCACCGATATGATTTCGTATGTTTTTGCGATTGCGGTGGGCTACTGGCTTTCACCTTTAGATGATTTTTCTCGCGATATTTTGGAACTGAAAGGTTCTATCTATCGGGCGGGTTCCTTTTTCTTGGCGATGTTAGCAAGCATTGGGATTTTGTGGGTATTTTATCGTCATTACACTTACCGTAAGCCATTTTGGGACGAATTGAAAGACACCTATTTTTCACTCTTTGTGATTGCCTTTGTTAATTTGGCGCTATTGGTGTTTGCCAAAGTACCCGATCCTATGGAAACGTGGATTTATGTCTATGGCGTGCTTTTTCTCTGTTTTCCTCTTTTTCGGATCATTTGCAAAAAAGTCCTCAAATTTAACTGTTTGTGGGATATGCCAAGCGTGATCATCGGCACGGGGCGCAATGCTTTTCGTGCATACAAGGCGATTCAAGCTGAGTCTAACCTTGGTTATAAAGTGCAAACCTTTGTTTCTCAACAAGAAAGTTGTGTGCTGGCAAAACACCTAGATTTTATATCTGAGCAGGAATTTTTAAAACATTTGCACCGTTATGAAAAAGTATTTATTGCCTTAGAACACGATCAGGCAGATTTATTGGCATATTGGGTGAAAAAACTCTCGGCGCTGAATTTTCGCAATGTATCTATTATTCCGTCGTTGCAAGGCACCCCACTTTATGGGGCGGAAATTTCGCATTTCTTTAGCTCTGAAACCATTGTGCTGCGGATCCCCAATAAGCTCGCTAAGCGCTCAACCCGTTTGATGAAACGTACTTTTGATATTGTGGTTTCCAGCCTATTGTTGATTCTGCTTGCCCCGCTTTTCTTGGTGCTATTTTTGATGATTCGTAAAGATGGTGGAAAAGCAGTGTATAGCCAAGTTCGTGTCGGGCGAAATCGCAAAGTCTTCAAATGCTATAAACTCCGTACGATGGTGGTTAATTCTCAACAAGTGCTGCGTGAATTATTGGCGAAAGATGAGGAAGCCCGCGAGCAGTGGAATAAAGAGTTTAAACTCAAGAATGACCCTAGAATCACGCCAATCGGCAAAATTTTGCGTAAAACCAGCCTTGATGAGCTGCCGCAGTTATGGAACGTCTTTAAAGGTGAAATGAGCCTTGTTGGCCCTCGCCCTGTAACGAGGCAAGAGTTGAAATACTATGGCGATGACTTAATTTACTACGAAATGGTTCGCCCTGGGCTTTCAGGCTTATGGCAAGTGAGCGGGCGTAATGACATTGGCTACGCCACCCGCGTATATTTAGATGCATGGTATGTGAAAAACTGGTCGTTGTGGAATGATATTGTGATCTTGGCAAAAACCGTCAACATTGTGTTGAGAAGAAAAGGGGCATATTAGCCCAAGCAGCTGATTGATTTTCTCTGATAAAATGCAAAACATACTAAGCTCAAACTTAGTGCGTTTTTTTATTTACTCACTGCTACATTCTTAAAGGCGAGTATTTTTCTCACTTTGGTATGTTGACGATGTAGCTCATTGGTTCCGTATTTTTCAAAGCGTTGCAACCAAACTATAACAGAAGAATGGGCATCGTGTTGTGTGACTTCACGAATGCCTCAATGCTCTTCTAAAATAAGTTTGATGATGTGATGTTTGAATTCGATTGAATAATGTTTACCCATAAAAAGCTGCACCTTAACTGGTTAGGTGTGGTATCCAATTTTGGGGTGGCAGATCATCGATGTCGGTATGTTAAAAATTGGTCTTTATGGAATGATTTTGCCATTTTATGCTGAACCTTAAAAACTGTATTAGTTCGAAATGGGACTTATTAAAAGCTTGTTCATTGGATAAGCATATCAAAAAGCAGAATAAACTTCTGCTTTTTTGTTTGTTGCAAGTATAATGTTGCCCCAACACAAAGCAAAGGAACAAAACATGAAAATCATGTCGTTTAACATAAACGGATTAAGAGCCAGACCACATCAATTAGAAGAAATTATTAATAAATATCAACCGGATGTGCTGGGATTACAGGAAATCAAAGTGGCGGATGAGGTCTTTCCGTATGATTTGGTGGATCATCTTGGCTACCACGTCAATCATTTCGGGCAAAAGGGGCATTATGGCGTTGCGTTATTGAGTAAGCAGGCGCCGTTGTCCGTCAGAAAAGGGTTTCCGACAGATGATGAGGAAGCGCAAAAGCGGATCATCATGATTGATTTAGAGACGAAATTCGGTCAACTGACTGTTATTAATGGCTATTTCCCACAGGGGGAAAGCCGTGAACACCCGACTAAATTCCCGGCGAAACAAAAATTTTATGCAGATTTACAGCGTTATTTGGAGCAAGATCATAACGCGCAAAACCCGGTCATTATCATGGGCGATATGAATATCAGTCCTTCCGATTTAGACATTGGTATCGGCGAGGAAAATCGTAAACGTTGGTTGCGGACCGGCAAATGCTCTTTCCTGCCGGAAGAACGCGAATGGTATCAGCGTTTATATGCGTACGGCTTGGAAGATACCTTCCGCCACATGAATCCGACGGTTAATGATAAATTCTCCTGGTTTGATTATCGTTCCAAAGGGTTTGATGATAATCGCGGTTTGCGTATTGACCACATTTTGGCAAATAAAGCCTTGGTGGCACATTGTGTGGATACCGGTATTGCCTTGGATATTCGCGCCATGAATAAGCCTTCTGATCACGCACCGATTTGGGCGGAGTTTAAATAATGCCGTTGAAAAATCCCGAACAGAATTGGCAAAATTACCGCACATTAATTAATGGCAAAATCGCCAGTTGCACGGTTAATTTGGATATTTTTGAGACGTTTTCTCCGCAAAAATACAATAAAGTCGTGCAGGTTTCTCTGCCTTATGAGCCTGATGAAAATGCTATGCCGACCTTGGATGAACATCATCGTGTTATCACGGAATTGTTCAAAATTCTGATTCAGGTTTCAGCACTATCCGATGTGCTTTATGCCGGGCATATCATTGGTGACGGGCATTTGCAGTTGCATTTTTATTGCGATAAACCGACCGCACTTTTTGATGTGCTTGACCAATTCAAGGAACATATTGATCATACGGGCGTGCAGGATGATCCGAATTGGGACACTTATTTTGACTTTTTGCTGCCGTCGCCATTGGAAATGAAGCTTAACGTTACGGAAGAAATTCTCGATATGTTATTGCAAAACGGCAGAAATTTGGCGGATAACTATCTCATCGAACATACCTTTCAATTTGCCGATGAACAGCTGATGTATCAATTCATGGAAGAAACCAATCTCAGTGACATTTCTTTCAACACCATGAGTTACAGCAATGCACCTATTATCTTTTCTGCTTCTGACGAGGAAGACAAAGAAAGTTTTTATATCGTTAAAATTGAACAGGAAATGTCTTTGGATACGGATGAAATTTTTGCTTATGTTGAACAGTTTGAGCGTTTGGCGGAAAAATTTTCCGGTGAATATGTGGGCTGGGAGAGTGACACGATTAATCAGGTGAAAGCGAATTAATCCTTTTATAATAATAAGTAATCTATGCAATTTCTCATTACCGGCGGTGCCGGTTTTATCGGTTCGGCCTTGATTCGGTGGCTGATTCAACATACTGAGCACGACATCATTAATGTTGACAAGCTTACCTACGCCGGTAATTTATGTGCTTTGTACAGCGTAGAAACCCATCCGCGTTATCATTTTGAACAGACGGATATTTGCGATGGACAAATGATGGCGCATATATTGTCGCAATATCGTCCTGATGCCGTCATCCATTTGGCAGCCGAAAGCCATGTGGATCGGTCGATTGACGCACCTGCCGCGTTTATGCAAACCAATATTATCGGCACTTACACTTTGTTGGAAGCTGCCCGTAATTATTACGAGAAATTGACTGCCGAAAAAAAGCGGAATTTCGTTTTTTACATATTTCTACCGATGAAGTGTATGGCGATGTGGCGGAAAATCACGCCTTATCCAAGGAAGATGCTGCGTATGCGCCAAGTAGTCCGTATTCCGCTTCAAAAGCCTCTGCCGATCATTTGGCTCACGCTTGGCACCGCACTTATGGCTTGCCGATAATAATCACTAATTGCGCCAATAATTACGGCCCTTATCAATATCCTGAAAAGCTGATTCCGTTTATGATCTCCAATGCATTGAATGGCAAACCGTTGCCGGTATATGGCAACAGGCAGCAGATTCGTGATTGGCTTTATGTGGAAGACCATGTTCGCGCCTTGTATTTGGTGCTTATGAAAGGCAATGTAGGCGAAAGCTACAATATCAGCAGCCATTGCGAAAAAACAAATTTGGCTGTGATTTGTGCCATTTGTGAGCTCTTGGAAGAATTGGCGCCCAATAAACCGATGGGCGTAAAATATTATGCTGATTTAATTGTTCATGTCACCGATCGTCCCGGCCACGATCGCCGCTACGCCCTTGATGCCACAAAAATTCAACAAGAATTAAGCTGGCAGCCACAAGAAAATTTCTTCTCCGGAATACGAAAAACCGTGCAATGGTACATAGATAACCGGAATTGCTCAGATAAAGTGCGGTCGTAAAAACGTGTTCTGAAATTAACAAACTAATAACAAAGTGATTTCTCTTATTTTCAGCACTATTTTTGTTCAAACCAACGTCTAAAAAACGTTGGTTTTTTTCACCGCACTTTTTGAGCGGAGCATTAGTTTTTATTCACAAAGCACGCCCAAAAAACAGCTGTTTATTCAGGTTGTTTCGGTATGCTTTCCATGTTGATTACTTGAACGTGACATAAGGAATTAGGATCGATTTTGTATAGATAAAAGTTACCATTAGTCGCGTGAATGCTTTTAGCTAAAATAAAGGTATCGCTATATTTTGCTAAAACGTAATAGGCTCTACCTTCAATTTCCAAGGAATCAAACACTGTTTTGAAGTGCGGGCGGCTGTAGCCGACAATGAAGGCACAGATTACAAAATAGCAATAAGTGGACAACATCACATAGCTTTTATTTCGATACAGAAACGTAATGGTGGTATTGAGCGAGATTGTGTTTATGTGTTTCCGAATGTAATGCTTAAACAGCAGGGTAACAATAAACGTTATGATGATGTAAGTGAGTATAAAAAGATAACTTATTTTCCCAACAGTCAAAATGTAACCAATAACGCCGGGGATAAGGAAAACGGTACATAAAATATAGGTTCTTAGCAGACTAAGGCAAGCATCTGTCATGTAAGGCTGGGTTTTCTTCAGTCCGAATAAACCGATTAAATAGGTGCTGAGAAGAATAATGCTAACCCAGATCACATAGCCGAAACTACGAGCTACATTGCCCGTGCCTACATCTACATACCACCATGGAAAGCCGTAAAAATAAGATTGTCCCCAACCATAGGCATAAGCAGTGGACCAGCCTAAAACAACTAAAAATGCCATAGAAATGGAAGATGAAATAAGTTTACTTAAGGTTTTAAACATAAATATCTTAATTTGTATCTATTGTTGTTAAAATCAAATGAGAAGCATTTTATTTAAAATTCGCTTAAATTCAAGTTTAAACAGAACTGTTTGTGTAAAAATTACCCTATTGTTAATGTGGATTTGTTGAGGTGAATAGTATAAGTAAAATAAACTTACTATCGTGCCGGCCGGCTGAAAGAGGTTGTATAGCAGTGTAAAATGAAGTCAGAAAGCACAGCCCTTGTTCTGGTTCCGGTACTGTGCCTAAAAGCCTATAAGTGCGGTGAATTTTTGTGTTATTTTTTCGGCACTTCTTCCTGACAATACGGGCATTCCATTAAATGCTGTTCGCCGTTATGCACGATAAAATGCCCCATTTTTTTCGCTTTGGTGTCCAAATAGGCAGTGTTATAACGATTCTCACCCACATTTAACGGCACCCGCGCAACTACGTTGATTCCTGCCTGTTTCATAGTTTCGATTTTGTCCGGATTATTGGTGAGCAGACGAATTTGTTTTACGCCCAATAAATCAAAAATATCCGCACATACGCCAAAATTGCGTTCATCGGCGGCAAAGCCTAAAGCCAGGTTGGCTTCAATGGTGTCCATGCCCTGATCTTGTAGGGAATACGCGCGGATTTTGTTAATTAAGCCGATGCCTCTGCCTTCTTCGCGGTGGTAAATTAATACGCCGCGCCCTTCCTGTTGAATTTGACGTAACGCCGCCGCCAGTTGGAAACCGCAGTCGCATTTTAGGCTGTGTAGTGCGTCGCCGGTTAAGCATTCGGAATGAATACGCGCTAATACCGGTTCGTCCGAATTGCGGATGTCGCCTAAAACCAACGCAACGTGTTCTTTTTTGGTGTCGGGAAATTCAAAGCCCACGATTTTAAACAGACCGAATTCTGTCGGTAAATTCGCTTGGGCAACTAATTCAATTTTTGTCATAACTTGTCCTTAATTAGTCCTTATTCTTTTTCTCTCGTCGAATTCTGATGATAAAATGGCAGTCCGATTTTCATTTATGGTTATGAATATGTTAAAAAGATTGTCATTATATACGCTATTGCTTTGTCTTGTCCCTGTTTTTGTCTGGTTATCTGCATGGCAGTGGAGCGGAAATCTGGTTTTTGAGGATTACGAACATCCTTTATATTGGCTAACGGAAACCGGCAGTGTGCCTTATGCCATTATCACTTGCGGCGTTTTTGCGCTGCTCTTTTTACCATTATTTTCTAATCGTAAACAATGGATTTTAGCTGTTGCTGTAATGGCTTTTTCGATGGTGGTGACACAGGGATTAAAATCCGGTTTAAAAAATGTATTTGCCGAACCGCGCCCTTTCGTTACTTACATCGCCGAACAAACCGGCACGGGCACCGACGCTTTTTATGCGCAAGATCGTAAAGCGCGGGCGCAAATCGTTGACCGATTCTATCAAACCCAGTCTTCGGTGCCTGAATGGATTAAAGGGCATTATGCCGATGAAGTGGGCTATTCTTTTCCTTCCGGACACACCATTTTCGCCGCCAGCTGGCTGATGTTAACCGTGGGCTTTGTGCAATTACTCGGCAACAGAAAAGGGAACGCGAAATTATTACTTGGCTTTATGAGCATTTGGGCGCTATTGATGTTGGTCAGTCGCCTGCGTTTCGGTATGCATTATCCGATAGATTTATTGATTTCCGTTTTAATGGCGTGGCTGGTGCATTGGGTGATGTTCGCATTTTTAGCCAAAAAGCGGTATTTCCAAAAAGCGGAATAAGTTTGCCAAAAGTGCGGTCGTTTTTTAAGTATTTTAACAGGAGAAACAGATGTTATACGGATTGGATATTGGCGGAACCAAAATTGAGTTGGCGGTGTTTAACTCGCAGTTGGAGAAGCAATATCGCGAACGGGTGGAAACGCCGAAAACCAGCTATGAAGATTGGCTGAACACTATTGCCGATTTGGTGAAAAAAGCCGACGAAAAATTCGGCGGTAAAGGTTCCGTCGGCTTAGGCATTCCGGGCTTTGTGAATCAAACCACCGGCATTGCGGAAATCACCAATATCCGCGTGGCGGATAACAAACCCATTTTGTGCGACTTATCCGCTATTTTAGAACGCGAAGTATGCGCCGAAAACGATGCTAACTGCTTTGCCTTGTCGGAAGCCTGGGATGCGGAAAACGCCCAATATCCTTCCGTATTAGGTCTAATCTTAGGCACCGGATTCGGTGGCGGTTTTGTGTTAAACGGCAAGATTCATTCCGGGCAAACCGGCATGGCGGGCGAATTAGGGCATTTGCAATTGAACTACCATGCGTTGAAATTACTCGGCTGGGACAGGGCACCGATTTACGACTGCGGTTGCGGCAATAAAGCCTGTTTGGACACCTATTTATCCGGTCGCGGTTTTGAAATGTTATACCGCGATTTAAAAGGCGAGGCTTTATCCGCCAAAGAAATTATTCAACGTTTCTATGCTGGCGATAAAAGTGCGGTGGATTTTGTCGGCGTTTTTGTGGAGCTTGCCGCGATTTCCATCGGCAATATCATTACCGCCTTTGACCCGCATTTGATCGTGCTCGGCGGCGGATTGTCCAATTTTGATTATTTATACGGCGCCTTATCGAAAGCCTTACCGCCGCATTTAATGCGTAGCGCCAAAGTGCCGGTGATTAAAAAAGCCAAATATGGCGACTCCGGCGGCGTGCGTGGCGCCGCGGCGTTGTTTTTATCCCGTTAATGTTTAACGCAATAACAATCCGCACGTAAAACGTGCGGTTTTTAGGCTACCCTATAAGGGCCTAGTACTTCACATGCCCTTCAAAGGGCATGTGAAAACTGACAACCGCGAAATAACTCTATGACCTACCCCTTAAAGGGGTCCACATATNCTTTCTTNGATAAATTATCCTGAATCATGTCTTCCTTTTCCTGATTCCTTATATACNCCTCCACTGTCTTTGTATTTAGCCCTACCGTGCTTACATAATAGCCTTTCGACCAAAAATGTCGGTTACCATAGTTGTATTTTAGGTTTGCGTGCCTTTCAAAAATCATTAACGATG
>NZ_AQUU01000004.1 GCF_000372365.1 Aggregatibacter actinomycetemcomitans DSM 8324
CGTCAGCATAAGTACAAGTACTTACCTGCTACCGTCCGACTTGCATGTGTTAAGCCTGCCGCCAGCGTTCAATCTGAGCCATGATCAAACTCTTCAATTCAAAAAGCTTAATCCCTCAATAGCTGACTTAATTAATCTATTATAAATAATATAAATAAACGAATCTTCCGGCACCTATTAAGTTCAATCTTAAAATTATCTAAAACGAATCTATAAGTGCCCACACAGTTTGTATGATTGATTGTTAAAGAACAAAAAACTCTGAGAAAACCCAGAATTAGAATTGGTCGGCGAGATAGGATTTGAACCTACGACCCACTGGTCCCAAACCAGTTGCGCTACCAAGCTGCGCTACTCGCCGATTGGGGTGGCTAATGGGACTTGAACCCACGACAACCGGAATCACAATCCGGGGCTCTACCAACTGAGCTATAGCCACCATATTGAATTAGCTGAATTTGCATGACCTTTGGCGCGCTCGACAGGATTTGAACCTGCGACCTTTGGCTCCGGAGGCCAACGCTCTATCCAACTGAGCTACGAGCGCTGGAAGCGTTGTTGCGGGGCGTATATTAAAAGTTTCAAAAGTGCTTGTCTAGTCTTTTTTTATAAATTTTTATTAGCAGCTATTTTTTTATTCAAAGTGAATATAATTTATAAATTTTCTGATTATTTTTTATTTAATTTTAACTTTTTAATGAAAATATTAATTTCTATTTAATTTTAGAACGTCTTGCAGCACGGCGCTTCATGCGACGTATCCAGCGGGTAATTTTCCACGCCCGTGTAATAGAGTAAGAATATAAGAAGAACAGAATAATGAAAGCAATAAACATCACCCATTCATTAATATAGTAGATCTCACCCAAAATACCGAACCCGGCACATAACGCCGCCACAAAGGTAATTAATAAAAACGCCTGGCGGGAAGTTAAACCGGCGCGCACCATTAAATGATGTACGTGCAATCGATCCGGACGGAACGGGCTTTTGCCTTTGCGTAAACGACGATAAATAATTGCCACCATATCTACCAACGGAATCGCAATCACCCAAAGGGCGGTCACCGGATTCATCGGATGCCCTTTGCCTTGTGTGCTTAGTAAAAGAATCCAAATAATCGTAAAGCCGATTAACGTACTGCCCGCATCCCCCATAAATACTTTAAATTTTGGTCCCAGCGGAATCCCCAGATTCATCAATAAATAAGGAAGAATCGCAATGATTAAACCAAAACTCCAATACGCCAAATCCATTTGTCCGTCGCGGTACATCAAAATACCAATCGCCGCAAAAGAGACACAAGACAAGCCGCCGAGCAAACCGTCAATTCCGTCAATCATATTAAATGCGTTAATGATCCCAATGGTCGCCAACACAGTAATAATTAAACCGATAGATCCTAACGTTAACTGAAACGGACCAAGAATTTGCCCCAGATGATCGAGGTAAACATTCCCCATATCAATCATCAGAATGGCTAAAAATGCCTGAATACCGGCGCGCAGAAAAGGACTAATGTCATAGCGGTCATCAATGATCCCCATTAATAACAACACCAAAATACTGAATAAATAAAGGTAAGGTAAACGGGTTTGATCCCATTGCATCAGGTAAAAACAAAGGTTACCCATAAACAATGAAATTCCACCGATTAACGGAACCGCGCCCTGATGGCGTTTACGGTAGTTAGGTTTATCCACCAAGCCGAATCGAATTGCAGCGGGACGCATCACGAGTAAAGTTAAAAATGCTCCCCAAAATGTAAAAATTAACGTCAGTAACATAGGTCTTCCCGTAAAAATAAAGTGCGCAAAGCATATCACAAAGGCAAAAGGCTACATAAATATTTTTACTAACCTCCTATTTTTTCAGTACAATGTCACACATTTTTTGAACGTAAGGATAAAAAACGATGATAAATTCAACCGCACTTTTTTCCCGCGCCCAACAAGTAATTCCCGGCGGGGTGAACTCTCCCGTTCGCGCCTTTAACAGCGTCGGCGGAACACCGGTCTTTATTGAGAAGGCTGAAGGCGCATACATTTACGATGCGGAAGGCAAACAATATATCGATTACGTCGGTTCATGGGGGCCGATGATTTTAGGACACAACCACCCGTCCATCTTAAACGCCGTCATCAAAACTGCACAAAACGGGCTCAGTTTCGGTGCACCGACGCCGTTGGAAATCGAGCTTGCCGAATTGGTGTGCAGCCTGGTTCCGTCTATTGAAATGGTCAGAATGGTCAGCTCCGGCACCGAAGCCACCATGTCCGCCATTCGTTTGGCGCGCGGCTACACCAAGCGCGACAAAATCATTAAATTTGAAGGTTGCTATCACGGTCATGCAGATTCACTGCTGGTAAAAGCCGGTTCCGGCGCATTAACGCTGGGGCAACCCAACTCACCGGGCGTGCCGGCGGATTTCGCCAAACACACCCTCACCTGCACCTATAACGATCTTGATTCCGTCCAACAAGCATTTGAACAATACCCTGATGACATCGCCTGCGTGATCGTCGAACCGGTTGCCGGTAATATGAACTGCGTGCCACCGAAAAATGATTTTCTGCAAGGTTTGCGCAAACTCTGCGATCAATACGGCGCGGTTTTTATTATTGACGAAGTGATGACCGGCTTCCGCGTGGCGCTTGATGGTGCACAAAGCTACTATAATGTCGCGCCGGATTTAACCTGTTTGGGCAAAGTCATCGGCGGCGGTATGCCGGTGGGGGCGTTCGGCGGTAAAAAAGAGATCATGCAACACATTGCGCCAACCGGTCCTGTTTATCAGGCGGGTACCTTATCCGGCAACCCCATTGCCATGGCGGCGGGTATCGCTTGTTTAACGGAATTAAAACGCGCCGGCAACGAACAAAAACTCGCCCGACAAACGAAAAAACTGGCGCAAGGCTTACAACAACTGGCGGCCAAACATCAAGTGCCGTTTGCGGTCAATTATGTCGGCGGGATGTTTGGCATCTTCTTTACCGAGAAAAAAGCTGTTACCTGTTATCAGGACGTGATGGCGTGCGACACGGAAAAATTTAAACGCTTCTTCCACAAAATGTTGGATCTCGGCGTTTACCTGGCACCATCGGCATTTGAAGCGGGCTTTATGTCCCTCGCCCATTCCGATGAGGATATTGACCGCACTTTAGCGGCGGCAGATATTGCCTTTGTCGAATTGGCTTAATCTGAAATCACAAAAAGTACGGTGTGTTTTAAAAACGTTTTTCAAATCCACCGCACTTTTTGTTGTGTAAAACCACTAACCACTAACTCAAAATCTGCAATAAACGATTCAATAACCTCGCCCTTTCTTCTTCGTTTAATGCTTTGTCCACCTTATTCGTCAGAATAAAAAAGTCTTCTGCTTTTTCACCAATTGTGGTGATTTTGGCGTTAAGCAAATTTAGTTCCAGTTCGCAGAATACCGCGCTGACATCTGCCAGCAAGCCCGCCTGATCTAAGGCGAACAGTTCCATTTCCGTTTGATCGGTTTTTTCGAGATTCAAAAAACGCACTTCGGTTTTGACATGAAAATGTGCCAATTGATGATTTTCACGCAGACGCTGTTTGTTAACCGCATCGGAAGTTAAACTTTCCGTGAGCGCATCTTCCAACATTCGGCGGCGATCAAAAGGCAGCACGGAACCGTCTAATTCCGTCACAATAAAACTGTCCAACACATAGCCGTCTTTGGCGGTGATAATTTGCGCATCATGGATACTGAGTTTTTTCGCGCCGATAGTACTTACCACTTTGTGAAACAGGTTCGGTCGGTCTTTGGTATAAATGAAAATTTCCGTGCCGCCGGCAGAAAACCGGTTACTGACTTTCACCAACAATTCCCCTTCAAATTCGGCAAGCAAACGGGTATGCCAACCAATTTGTTGTGGCGAATTGCGCAAGAAATAATCTATCGGAAAACGCTGCCACAATTTTTCGATGTGTTTGTCGGAAAGTGCGGTGGTTTTTTCACGTATTTCCTGCAGTGCTAATCGGCGGTGTCCTTTCGCTTTCGCTTGATTATCCAAGATACTTTCCAGCCCTTGGGCGAATTGTTGGGTGGCGTAATCGTACAAAGTCGCCAGCAAAGAACGCTTCCAGCTATTCCACAAAGTTTCATTGGTCGCCACAATATCGGCGACGGTCAGGCAGGTTAAATAATCCAAACGCACCTGATTACGCACCAGTTCGGCGAAATTCAGTACAATTTCCGGATCATGAATATCCCGCCGTTGCGCCGTGACCGACATAAGCAAATGCTGCTCCACCAGCCACACCATGGTTTCCGTTTCCCGTTGATCAAAACCGTGCCGAACGGCAAATTCGCGCACATCCACCGCACCCAATAATTCATGAGAACCGCCGCGCCCTTTGGCGATGTCGTGAAATAAAGCGGCAATATACAACAAAGTGCGGTCGGAAATTCGGCTGAATATTTGATGGCAAATGGGATGGCTTTGTGCCGAAGCGCCCTCTAAAAAACTTTCCAGTTTTAACATCACGCGCAGAATATGCTCGTCCACGGTGTAACAATGAAATAAATCAAACTGCATTAAACCGACGACGTTGCCCCATTGCGGTAAATAGGCGGTAAGCACGCCGTATTGGTGCATAGGAAAAAAAGCACGTTTAATCGCATTCGGCTGATTAAACAGGCGCACGAATTTTTCCCGCGCCGCTGGCAAATCACACAAATAGCCCTGCCGTTGCTCCAGCGCCAAATAAAGCTCGCGCAAGACAAAGGAATGAATTTCCGCCTGCGGATATTGGGTTAAATGATAAAAAAGGTCAAGAATGCTTTCCGGCTGCTGCTCAAAGCATTGATGATTACGTAAGCAAATGGATTGATTGATCAGGCTGAAATTGTCATCGAGTATTTGCTCGCTCACCACTGCATGACGGGTTAAAAAATGTTCCTGATAATGTTTTACCAACAATTCGCTTAGTAACGAAATGGAATGCAACGCCTGAAAAAAGCGCTTCATCATGGCTTCCACGCCTTGATTGCCTTCCCCCTGGAAACCCAACAATTCGCTGACTTTCAGTTGGCGATCAAACAACAGGCGGTTGTCATAACGCTTTAAAATTAAGTGCAAAGCGTACCGCACTTTAAACAGAAATTGCTGGCTTTTTAGTAACAAGGCGTGTTCTGCCGGATGAATAAACCCCGCCTGTAAAATTTCCTGTAAATTTTTAGCCCCGTTATGGCGCAACGCGATCCAATACAACAAATGCAAATCGCGCAACCCGCCCGGACTGTATTTGATGTCCGGCTCAAGATTGTATGAGGTGTTGTTATAACGTTGATAACGTTCGATTTTCTCCTGAATTTTTGCCTGACAGAAATCCGTTTTCGACCAAAAATCCGATTGTTGCACCAAATTCACCAGCGCTTTAAACACATTACGGTTGCCGCATAAATAGCGCACTTCCAGCAAATTGGTGGCGATGGTAATGTCCGCCAGCCCCTCCGTTTTACATTCTTCAAGAGTACGAATACTGTGTCCCACATTAAAACCGCAATCCCATAAAAACTGCACAAATTGCCCCAGATTTTCCTGTAGCGCAGGTGTCGCGGGTTGTTCGGTTAAAATTAAAATATCCAAATCGGAAAGGGGAAACATTTCCTCCCGCCCGTAGCCGCCCACCGCAATAAGGCTCAACGTAGAATCGTCGGCGAATTGAAAATGTCGCCACAAACGGGCGAGTAATTGATCGTAAAACGCGGTGCGGTTGGCGATGAATTGATCCACGGCTATGTCATCGAAATTCGCCAGTTCAAACTGCTTTAAATTTTCTTTTTGAATTTTGACCGCACTTGGGCTGATGTCGGTTTGCGTATCGTAAGGAAAAAGCATAGGTCGTGATAAAAAAGCAGAAATAGAAAAAATCCGCCATGAAAAACACAACGGATTTCAGTCAATTAAACATTCACCATAAAACGCTGAATACGCCCTTCGGCAATTTCTTCATCACGAATGGTCATGACTTCACAACCATTTTCGGTGACCACCAGTTGATGCTCGAATTGGGCGGAATGGCTACGATCTTTGGTTTTCACCGTCCAACCGTCGCCCATTAAACGCACTTCTTTTTTACCGGCGTTAATCATCGGCTCGATGGTAAACACCATGCCCGGTTTTAAAATCACGCCGCCGTCGTCCGCGTAATAATGTAACACTTGCGGTTCGCAGTGGAATTCCGTGCCCACGCCATGCCCGCAATATTCGCGTACCACACTGAAGGTTTGCGATTCCGTATATTTTTGCACCGCGCGACCGATTTCATTGAGACGAATCCCCGGTTTTACCGTACGCAAGCCCACGTAAAGCGCTTCTTGTGCCGCTTCCACCAATTTTTTACTACGTAAATTGGTTTCACCCACAATATACATTTTAGAGTTATCGCCGTAATAACCATCTTTGATGACCGTGACGTCAATATTTATAATATCGCCGTATTTCAATCGTTTATCATCATTCGGAATACCATGACAAACCACCTCATTAATAGAGGTACAAATGGATTTTGGAAAACCATGATAATTCAAGCATGCCGGAATCGCTTTTTGTTCATTCACCATATAATCATGGCAGATACGATCCAATTCACCGGTTGTTACGCCTTCTTTAACATAAGGCTCAATCATCACCAAAATATCAGATGCCAATTTACATGCTTTCCGCAATTTAACAATTTCAGCTTCCGTTCTTAATGGAATCATTATATTCATCTCCCTGTTAAAAATTCGTACGTAGAATTATAGCACTTACCTATTGAAAAATCCTTGATAAATTCTTGAATGGAATAGTGGGTTAATGGATAATACAGCCTCGACTAAATCGTGGGGAATTACAATGACAGAGATATCAGTTCCGTTAACTTTTACCGACGCAGCTGCGCAAAAAGTTAAGACCTTAATTACCGAAGAAGAAAATCCGGCACTTAAATTGCGCGTATACATCACCGGTGGCGGTTGCAGCGGGTTCCAATACGGTTTCACCTTCGACGAAAAAGTCAACGACGGTGACCTCACCGTGGAAAATTCGGGCGTACAATTAGTCATTGATCCAATGAGCTTACAATATTTAATCGGCGGCACCGTTGATTACACCGAAGGTTTGGAAGGTTCACGTTTTGTCGTAAACAACCCAAACGCCACCTCCACTTGCGGTTGCGGTTCTTCCTTCAGTATCTGACATGGATTTTCAATTCACCGCCTATCAAGGCAATATCATCACCAAGCGTTCCATGGAATATAGCGTTTTCGCTAATCGGTTTAACATCGAAGTGCGGTCGGATCCACAGTTAAGATCACAAACGGAATTAGAAGAGATAGGTTTTATTGTAACGCCACAATCATTGCCTTTTGCAGCATTGAAAATTTCGCCCGTTTTCTGCACCCTTACTTAGCTTTCATCCGCCCTTAATTACAACTCAGCCCGAACGGTAACGCACATGGCAAAGACACAAGATCACAACTCCTCCACCGAACAGCAACCGACAAAGCCGAAAAGATCTTGGAAAATCCTGATGTTAAAAACGGCATTTACCGCCTTGTGCATGCTGTTTTGCTATTCTGCCTATCTGGATTGGCAAATCCGCAGCAAAATGGACGGGCAAATTTGGCGTTTGCCGGCGGAAGTGTATAGTCGCATTGAAAACATTCGGGTCAGCGAAGAACCGAGTTTTGAGCAAATCAAACAAATTTTACTGGATAACGAATATCGCCAAACCACCATGATTGCCGCGCCGGGCGATTTCAAAATTGAAGACAATACCATCGTGTTACTGCGTCGCGGCTTCCCGTTTCCCGGTACACCGGAAGCGCAACGGGTTTTCCGCCTGCGTTTCCAACAGGAAAAATTGGCGATGATTGAAGATCTGATTAACGTTAAAACCATCGACGAATTCCGCATGGCGCCGAAACTCATCGCCATTTTACAATCAGACAAAGAAGAACGCCTTGCCATTTCCTTGCAACAGTATCCTCGCCTACTCATCGACGCCTTATTACTTACCGAAGATCGCCGTTTCTTTGAACATGACGGCATCAGCCCGCTCGGCATTTTACGCGCCATGATCACCAATATTCAGGCGGGGCAAACGGTGCAAGGCGGCAGCACCCTCACCCAACAACTGGTCAAAAATCTGTTCCTAAGTAACGAACGTACCCTCAGCCGCAAAATTAACGAAGCCTTAATGGCGTTGATTCTGGACTGGCGTTACGACAAAAACCGCATTCTGGAAACCTACTTAAACGAAATTTACCTCGGACAAAACGGCGACAACCAAATCCATGGTTTTGAATTAGCCAGTCAGTTTTATTTCGGGCGTTCCGTGCGGGAAATCAGCCTGGATCAAATTGCGTTGTTGGTGGGCATGGTAAAAGGTCCGTCGCTGTATAATCCATGGCGCAACCCGAAAAACGCGCTCGAACGTCGAAACGTGGTGTTGCATTTGATGCTGGAACACAAAGTTATCGGTGAAGAACTTTATCAATTATTGAGCCAACGCCCACTCGGCGTACAGGAAAAAGGGAAAATCAGCCGTAAATATCCGGCATTTATTCAAACCCTGCAAACGGAATTACGCCATCACCTCGGCGAAGGCAAAGCCGCGAATTTATTGGGCGCACGGATTTTCTCCACCTTAGACGTGAAACAACAGAATTACGCCGAACAGGCGGTGATTAACGCCGTATCCGATTTACAGACGAAACATAAAAATCCGCACTTGGAATCCGCCATGGTGGTTGCCGATTATCAAACCGGCGAAGTGCGCGCCATCGTGGGCGGCTTACAAACTCAATTTGCCGGCTTCAACCGCGCTTTGACGGCGAAGCGGCAAATCGGTTCTTTAGTAAAACCATCCATTTATTTGACCGCACTTATGTACCCGGATCAGTTCCGCCTGAATACGCCGATCAACAATCAACCGATTACCATTAACATCAAAGGCAGTCCACCGTGGCAACCGCGCAATTACGATCGCAAATACAGCGGTTCGGTGATGTTGATGGACGCCCTGGTACGCTCCTTGAATATCCCGACGGTGAACATCGGCATGAAGCTCGGTTTGACGAAGGTGATTTCTGTGCAACAAGCCATGGGCTGGGATAAAGTCGCCATTCCGAAAGTGCCGTCAACCCTGCTCGGTTCTTATTCCATTTCGCCTTATGGTGTGACTAAACTCTATCAAACCATTGCCAACGAAGGTGCCAGCGTACCATTGAACACCATCAACAGTGTGGTGGATAGACAAGGCAATGTGATTTATGAGCGAGAATTCGCACCACAGCAAGTGGTGCCGCAAGAAGCCGCTTTCCAAACCTTATTTGCTCTGCAGCAAGTGGTAGATCGCGGCACGGCACGTAGCCTACAAAAAGACTTCGCCCACTTACATTTGGCGGGCAAAACCGGCACTACAAATAATGCGCGTGATACCTGGTTCGTGGGGATCGATGGCGAAAACGTCACCACCGTTTGGCTGGGGCGCGATGACAACGGAGAAACCAAACTCACCGGTGCCAGCGGCGCATTACAGGTTTATAAAGATTATTTACAACGTTCTGCTATCCGTCCGTTAAAACTGCATAAACCGCAAGACATCAAATGGGTCGGCATCAATTCCTACGGCGGCTGGGATTGCGCCAGTTCACGCACCATCCCCGTTTGGGCTGACAGAAATCAATCCTTCTGCCAACAAGCCGTGTTGACCCAAACCGCCAACATCATCACCAACGCCCCAACCCAAACCAACGCCAACACCGCAACCAAACCGGAAAGCGTGTGGGATGTGCTAAAAGAAGACAAATCGGTACCGGTGGAAGAAGCAAAGCCGTCAAATTAATTTGAAAAGTGAGAGCTCCTATGCCTACCCGAATATCGATGGGTTGAGCGGGTGGGCACAAGATCCTCCCCACAAAACACCTTTAAAAACAACCGCACTTTTTCTCCCTCTCATCAAATTCCCCTGCAACAAAATGTTACAAAAATGTAAACCTCTGACTTCAAATTTGTAACAAATGCTACATGGATCACATTTCAATGAAAAGGAGGTTGATTTTCCCTTGCACTCTGAATTTATTAGAGGATAATTATTATCAATTACATCAAGCAGGAATAGTTTTACGATAAGGAGATGGGATATGCGTCTTTCCCGTTGGTATCAATGTATTCTTTTCAGTCTGTTTATTTTATTCTCGGCGTTTACTCATGCGGAAGATAACTATCAAGCATGGGTGCAGGATATTGAAAATCGGCTGGATAAAACCTCCGCACTTTACGCCGAGAACAAAACCGATGATGCTCAAACGGAAGTGCAAATGGCGTATTTTGAGGTGTTTGAAAATCTGGAAGGTCCGATTCGCATTAACTTCTCCGCACAAAAAAGCTATCAAATGGAAGCCACTTTCGGTGAAATTCGCAAAATGATTCGTGACGGATTGCCGCAAGATCAGGTAAAAGCCAAAATCGACGGGCTGAAAGCCGAGCTTCAGGAAGTGCTTCCCTCTTTAAAAGAAGGTCATCAACTCAACGCCTCCGGTCAACATGGCGTGTATGAAAACCAAACCATCGCCGCCCACTGGCAAAAAAGTTTTAAAACCATTGACGATCTATTAGCCCAAGCAATTACCGCTTATGAAGCCCAAGATTACGCCACGGCGAAAAAACTGGTGCAACAAGCGCAGTATGAGGGGTACAAAAATTCCGAAATGGAAATGTCTATTCGGCAAAATCGTTCCGCCGCCATTTCCGCCAACTTCAATCAACAATTTTACGATCTCATCAAACTCAGCGAAGTGCCTGATCAAATTAGCAATTTCGGCTATCAAATCACGACCTTGCTGCAAGACATTGAAGAACAACTTCCGGACTTGCCGACCACCCGTGACGATCAAATTGAACAACCTGCCAATCAAACCGTCGCCGATACCACGCCGGACAAAGACTGGGCGCAAATCAGCGTGCAGGTGAATGCAGGAATTCAGCAAGCCATTAAACTGTATGAGCAAGGCGAAGCGAAAAAAGCCATGTTAACGGTGCAGGATACCTATTTTGATATTTTTGAAAACACCGGTATGGAAAACAAAATCGGTTCCCGCAACAGCAACTTTAAAGCGCAACTGGAAGGCTATTTCACCCGTTTGGTGAGCTTAATGAAAGCCGGTGCGGAGAAAGAAAAGTTACAGGAACAAGCCACAGGGTTAAGTCAGGATTTAAGCAAAGCGGTAGACATGTTACAGGGCGGAGAACAAACCGCCTGGAGTATGTTCTTATACAGCCTGTTAATTATTGTACGTGAAGGCTTGGAAGCCTTGCTGATTGTTGCCGCGATCGTGGCGTATTTAGTGAAAAACGACCATCAGGACAAACTGCCCGTTATTCGCCAGTCCGTGTATGTGGCATTACTCGGTAGCGTCATCACCGCCGCCATCTTCCAGATGATTTTCTCTAATTCCGGCGCCAGCCGCGAATTGCTGGAAGGCTTCACCATGATCATCGCCGTGGTAATGCTGTTCATGATGAGCTACTGGTTATTATCCAAAGTGGAAGCACAAAACTGGAAACGATATTTAGAAGGCAAACTGTCCACCGCGTTGACCACAGGTTCTTTAGTAGGCTTATGGCTCACCAGCTTCCTGGCGGTTTATCGTGAAGGTGCGGAAACCGTGCTGTTTTACTACGCCCTTGCCGGCGACGCCAAAAGTGCGGTGGATTATTTCTATCTTTTCGGCGGCTTCTTCCTCGGTGTGATTATCCTCGCCGTGTGCTATTTCATTATGCGCTACACCGTGGTGAAATTGCCGCTTAAACCGTTCTTTATGTTCACCGGTTCCTTTATGTATTTAATGGCGTTCGTGTTCGCCGGTAAAAGCGTGCTGGAGCTGATTGAAGGCAAATTATTTGAGCCGACCCTCATTTCCGGCATGACAGAAATCCCGTGGTTGGGTATTTATCCTTATGTAGAAACATTGGTTCCGCAGGTTGTGCTGTTGGTCGCCGCTGTTTTTGCGTTAATTTATATGAAGCACCAAAGCAAAAAATCTATTTGATTTCAAACGACAAATACTTTATTCAGTTAAGGAGAAACTAAGTATGAAAAAAACGTTAATCGCTACCGCACTTTTAGCAGGTATGATCACCGCGCCTGCCGCTTTAGGTTTTAAAGAATACCCAATCGGCGAACCTGTCACCATGAACGAAATGGAAATCGCCGCCGTGTATTTGCAACCGGTTGACATGGAACCGCGTGGCATGGGCTTGCCGGCTGCCAAATCCGACATTCACTTAGAAGCCGACATTCACGCCACCAAAGGCAACAAAAACGGTTTCGGTGAAGGCGAATGGATGCCGTATTTAACCATTCAGTATACTTTAGTGAACGCCGATACCGGTGAAAAACAAGAAGGAACATTCATGCCGATGGTTGCCAGCGATGGCCCGCACTACGGCGCAAACATCAAAATGATGGGCGTGGGTAACTATAAATTAACTTACCATATCGACCCGCCGCCAAAAGCCGGTATGCACCGTCACACCGATGAAGAAACCGGCGTCGGTCGTTGGTGGAAACCGTTCGACGTGAACTATGAATTTAAATTCACCGGTTTGAAATAACCCGTTCAGGTGTTAATAAAAACAAAAATCAATAAAAACACCTTGAGGCATATCAAGGTGTTTTTGTTTATTTGAGGGCATAATTAACCCATCCATAAAAATAAGCAAAATTATTGATTCAAATACTCGGAGTAAGCTATGAACTATTTCTTTGTTTTTCTCATTCAAACCCTACTCCCGATTTCTCTGCTGCTCGGTTGCAGCTGGGTGCGTTACCCACAAACCAATTTCAAGAAACTCATTTGGCTTTCGCTTTTCGGTTTTATTATCGGCAGCCTTATTACGTTAAATTTACCCGCGACACAAAGTGCAAAACTCGCCGTCGCCCTTGTCGCACTCTGTATTTTATTGTTTGCGTATTGCTTTCAATTTATTCATTGGCAAAAACTTAACGGCTTTTGGCATATTATGCTGTCCGTGCTTGCCGGGTATTTATGGGCGAAAGATCCGAATATCGCCGCCATCACCGACACCAACGTGATTAACACGGAATTTTTACTCCACCTCAGCGCCATCATTCTCGGTTTTATTTTCTGCCTGATCGTCGCCGGCTGGCTGTATATTTTATTTCAACAACAAAAAACACCGGAAAAAACAACCGCACTTTCCGTCCTATTAACCACAATTTTCACCCTGCTATTGATTACTCCGCTCATCGGCGACGTACTGCTCATATTAATGAAATTGCAAGTGCTGGAACTGACCAAAGTGCGGTTAAGTTTTGTGGCGAAATCGGGCAATATTTCCGCTTATTTGAATTACATCAACGCCACCGTACTGGCGTTTATCGTGCTTATTTTTGCCGTTAAAACACACTTGCCTCGCATTCGTCAGGTCAATATCGAACAACAACCTATCGCAAAACGCAAAGCCATTGCCGCCAAACGTACTTCCGCCAAAATCATCGGTTACGGTTTAACGGCTGTGGCAATCATTTTGGCATCGCAACTCTATTGGGACAAAATCGCCTCCCAGCCGCCGCAACTTTCGGAAGCACAACGAATCACCTTAGACGCAGAAAACAACGTGCGCATTCCCATCGAACAGGTGAAAGACGGCAAATTACACCGTTTCCTTTGGATTGCCGACGACGGCAAAGCGGTGCGTTTCTTTATCATCAATCGCCTTGCCGAAAAGCTCAGCCTCGCCGTCGTATTCGATGCCTGCATTTTATGCGGCGACCAAGGTTATGTGATGGAAGGCAACCAAGTGGTGTGCGTGGGTTGCGGCGTGCGTTTATTTACGCCGTCCATCGGCAAACCGGGCGGCTGCAATCCGGTGCCGATTGATGATTGGAAGCAAACAGAAACGGAAGTCATCATCAGCAAGAAAAGCTTGGAAGAAGGTTTGAATTATTTCACCACGGTGATTGAAATTGAAGTCGTGGATCCCGTCAACGGCAAAAAACTCACCAACACCAAAACGGAACACAAATACAGCTATGACGGCAAAACCTACTTCTTCAGCGATGAAAAGAACCTGAATCTGTTCCGCGATAATCCGGAAGTGTATCTCAACAAAACCGCTGCGGATTCCACCACGGATTCAATAATGAAAGAGGAAAAATAATCATGTTGGCAAGAATGTTATTTCAATCCTGGCGTTATGATTTAAAGCGCAAACTCCTCGCCATTGTGACCATTTTCCTCGCTGCCGGATTAATTTCCGCCTTGCTTGCGGTGTCCATCGACATCGGCGACAAAATGGCGAAAGAGCTTAAATCCTACGGCGCCAATATTCTGGTGGAGCCCGCCAGCAGCGCCATTTTGCCTGATGAAGTGAGCGGTAATAATTCTCTCGCCACGCAAGATTTTTTGGACGAAAAAGAACTGCCGAACATTAAAGACATTTTTTGGCGTAACAATATTGTAGGCTTCGCCCCGTTACTCAGCGCGCAAGTCAAAGCCGATGGACCAAACGGCAAGGCGCAAGACATCGACATTCTCGGCACGTTTTTTGATCATCAAATCGCCGTGCCGGATGAAGACGATTACCACACCGGGCAAAAAATCATCAACCCTTATTGGCAGGTGGAAGGCGAATGGGTGAACGATGCCACCGATGATTTCAGCGAACAGGTTCCTGCGTTACTCGGCGCACAACTTGCCAAACAACATCAGTGGAAAATAGGCGACGCCATAATCTTGCGCTATCAACAAGATGAACAGTCTCCGCAACAACAGCTTAAGGTTATCGTAAAAGGCATTGTGAAAACCGGCGGCACGGAAGAACAACAACTGATTCTGCCATTAAGTGCGGTGCAAAATTTACTTGGATTGGAAGGCAAAGTGCAGGCGGTGAAAGTGTCCGCCCTCACCGTACCGGAAAACGATTTATCGCGCAAAGCCCGCGCCAACGTGGACGGCTTGGCGGCGGAAGAATATGACCGCTGGTATTGCACCGCCTATGTTTCCTCCATTTCTCACCAATTGGAAGAAGCCATTTCCGGCGCCATTGTTCGTCCGATTTGGCAAGTCGCCGCCTCCGAAGGTGTAGTCATTGAGAAAATTCAATTATTACTCGCCGTAGTGACCCTCGCCGCGCTCATTGCCGCCGCCATGGGGATCGCCTCTCTCATGACCACCACCATTATCGAACGCAGCAAAGAAATCGGCTTAATGAAAGCCCTCGGCGCTTATCAATGGCAAATCGTGCTGCTGTTTTATTGTGAAGCCATCATCAGCGGTTTAATCGGCGGCATTTTAGGCTGTGCTGCCGGCTGGGGCTTGGCACGCTTTATCGGCGCCACCCTGTTCGGCGCACCGCTCAGTTTCGCGTGGATTGTGGTGCCTTGCGTACTGGTGATTTCCGTATTGATTGCGGTCATCGGTGCGTGGTTCCCGGCACATCGAATTGCCCGTCTTTATCCTATTGAGGTGCTTTATGGCAGACAATAGACCCATCAATATGTTCCGGCGCTTGGTATTACGCGCCTTACGGCTACGTTTGCAACGGGTGTTTATCATCTTTGCCGCGCTCACGGTAGGCGCCAGTATCGTCACCGCCATGGCGGCGGTGTATTTCGACATCAACACCAAAATGAGTCAGGAACTGCGCACCTTCGGCGCTAACTTTTATATCGGCTCAAACAATGGTGGTTTGATTAAAATGGATCAGGTGCAAGAAATCATTAACCTAGCGCCTAAAGGCTTAATTACCGCCGCCAGCCCTTATTTATACGGTGTAACCCGTAGTGATTTGGAAAAAATCGTCATCATGGGCGTGTGGTTTGAAGACATGAAAACCCTCGCGCCCTACTGGCAAATCACCGGCACGCCCATCGGTGTCAACTTTGACGAACGCAACGCCATGATCGGCAAAACCCTCGCCGAACGCTTAAACCTGAAAGTGGGCAGTAAGCTGACCTTAAGCCTGAATTCGGTAGATAAACACCAGTTTACGATTAAAGCCATCGTGGAAGCGGGCGACGCCACCGACAATATGCTCATCGTGAGCCTGGATTTCGCGCAAAACTGGCTGGAAAAAGAAAACTTTGCCACCAATGCCCTGCTTAACGTGAAAAATGATCAGGGGCAAGTGGAACAATTCGCACAGCAACTTCAGCAACAATATCCCGATTTGGATATTCATCCGATCCGCAAAGTCTCCGCCTCCGAAGGGCAAATTCTGGATAAGATTAAAGGCTTGATGGGCTTGATTTCCGTGGTGATTCTGATTTTAGCCACCCTCTGCGTGAACACCACTCTCATCGCCATCGTGGGCGAACGGGCAAAAGAATTCGCGTTGCAAAAAGCCCTCGGCGCGAAAAGCCGGGACATCATCAAACAAATCGGCGCGGAAACCTTAATTATCGCCGTATGCGCGATCATCAGCGGCTTAATTATCGGTTATTTACTGGCGCAAGTACTCGGCTTAACCGTCTTCAAAGCCTACATCGACATGCGCCTGCCGGTGTTGCCGATCACCATCGGATTATCCTTATTAGTGGCGTTTATCGCAGTTATCGTACCGACCCGCCGCGCCTTAGACATTCAAACCGCCAATGTGTTAAAAGGGGAATAACATGGCTAAAACCGTGATTGAAACACAGCATTTATATAAAAGATTCGGGCAAGTGACCGCACTTGAAGACATTAATATTCAAATTGCCGAAGGGGAATTTGTTGCCATCATGGGCGCTTCCGGCTCGGGGAAAACCACCTTAATGAACATTCTCACCGGCTTGGACACCGCCAGCGAAGGCAAAGTGATTTTAGACGGCGTAGATGCGGCGCAACTGGACGAAACGGGCAGGCAACGCTTCCGTGCGGAGAAAATCGGCTTGGTGTTCCAACAATTCCATTTAATTCCCTATTTAACCGCGTTGGAAAACGTGATGTTGGCGCAACATTATCACAGCGTGGTGGATGAAGCCGCCGCCAAAGCGGTGCTGGAACAGGTGGGGTTGGCACATCGAATGGATCACCGCCCTAGCCAACTTTCCGGCGGGGAACAGCAACGGGTGTGTATCGCCCGCGCATTGGTCAATCAACCGCCGGTGATTTTTGCCGACGAACCGACAGGCAACCTCGACGAGAAAAATGAACATTTGGTGCTGGATTTGCTCACCGAGTTAAACCGACAAGGACGCACGATCGTAATGGTGACCCACAACCCCGATTTAGGCAAACTCACCAATCGCATTCTTTATTTACAACACGGCAAACTGTTAAGCGAGGAACAAAATGTGGGCTAACGTCATTCGCTTTCTCGCCATAAGTGCGGTCATTTTTCTCAGCGTTTCTTGCAAGGAAGAAAACGCGCAGCTCGGACAACCTGCGCCGGAAATTGCCGCCTTCGATTTACAAGGCAACAAAGCCACGTTAAGCGACTGGCAAGGCAAAACCGTGCTTATCAATTTCTGGTCGGAAACCTGTGGTGCCTGCATTGTGGAACTGCAAACCCTGCAACAATGGGCGGAAAAATACCCGAACCGCGTCCAACTGGTCGCCATGAACATCGACGGCGAAAATGCCGACACCCAAGCCGTCGTCACCAAACGTCAATTAAATTTGCCCGTGTTTAAAGATCAAATGAAAATCACCGCCGAACGCTACCAACTCATCGGCACCCCAACCTCATTTGTCATCGACCCGAACGGCAAACTATTACGCAAATTTGAAGGGTTACTTTCCGAAAACGATTTACAACAATTATTCAACCCGACGAAAAGCTAACCAACCATGAAAAAACGCGACTTTACTTTCTTTCTCCTCGCTTGCTGCGCCATCACCGCCGCCCAAGCCGAACCCGACATTGCGCACGGACAAAAAGTCTATAACCGCTCCTGTGCCCTTTGCCACGGCAAACAGGCAGAAAAACCGGCAATGGGACAATCCCAAATCATCAACACCTTCACCCAAGACCAAATCATCAACGCTCTGCAAGACCGCAAGAGCGGTAAAATCGAAGGCGCCGGCAACCGCGCCAAATCCACCCTCAGCGAACAGGATATGCAAGATGTGGCAGGCTATGTGGAAACGTTGAAGAAATAATGGAAAAGTGCGGTCGGTTTTGGAAATGTTTTTTGAGAACAAAATGAAGGTTCAAACATCCAATGCTTAAACCTGATCAGAACAAGCTGTGAATGCTTGCGCTATGCCAAAACAGCAGGGGCAGGTCCTGTGCCTGCCCGAATTTTTCGATGAATCCAACGGGCGGGCACAGGACCCACCCCTACGCGAAAACACAAAAAAACACCTTTGATAGCGCACGCTTCATAGCGCGTGCTTTTAACTTATTGATATTACAGGCACGCGTTAGGAAACGCGCACCAGCAAAATGTAACGTTTTTCAAAATTCAACTGTCATAAAGAAACTCTATGCTACAAGCGATCATCTTTGATATGGACGGCGTCATTGTCGATACCGAATTTTTAGAATACGACTTACAGGCGCAATTCATTGAAGCCATTAAGGAACACGACCGCACGTTAACCCCGCTCGAACGTTCGGAAGTGATAGGCAAAGGACTGGCGGAAATCCCCGAAATCGTGAAAAAATTAAGCGGTTCCTCGCTCTCTTTGGAAGAAATCAGGCAGCGCTATTTTGATTTCTTCAAACAGCTTTTTGCCACCGTGGATTACCGTTCAATTTTCCGAGCCGACATTCAGCAAATCATCGATTTCGCCAAGCAAAACAGTATCAAATTGGCGGTCGCCTCCTCTTCTCACCTCGACCATATTCAAAACATCCTGACCGAATGCGGCATCATTCAGCACTTTGACTTTATCGTCAGCGGCGAACAATTTAAACGCAGCAAACCGGGTCCGACAATTTACCGTTACACCCTCGAAAAATTAGGCGTACAAGCCCAAAACGCCGTAGCGATTGAAGATTCTTTTTTCGGCATTCAAGCCGCTAAAACCGCCGGCATTCCCGTCATCGCCTACGAAGAAAAACGCATGCTCATCGACCAATCCGAAGCCGATTATTGCGGTAAAGACATGAAAGAAATCTTGCGCGTTATTCAACAGTTGCATCATTAATCGGTTTATTGAGAAAAAGTGCGGTGGATTTTGGAAGTGTTTTTTGAACTTGAAAAACGATTGGTAAAATGACCGCACTTTTTGATGATTATGCCGAGATACGATTTATTGATAGCGCACGCTTCCCAGCGTGTGCTTGTAACCTGTTGATATTTCAGGCACACGTTAGGAAACCACAGCTGTTCGAAACCTTAACTTGGAACCCAAAGACGGTCAACACCGCTTGGGTCTCCGCCACAAATTAAAACTATCTCTTTAATTAAAAGACTTTCAATTTCAATGGCTAATTTTAACTTCGCCATCTTATAACCGGATAAACCGTTCTCTTTCTTATAAACAATTAATAAAATCGCCGTAATTAACGTCATATACATTTCCACTTTCATGCCATTTTCATTACGTGAAAGTAAATGGCTGAAGTCTAAATGTTGCTTAATAAATTTGAAAAAAACTTCGATTTCCCAACGTCTCTTATATAACTCAGCTATTTCCGTTGCCGAATAATCCGCATGGTTTGTCAGAAAGTAAATCTCTTCATCCTTCTCTTTTAATCTCGCGATAATTAATCGAAAAATATGTCGGGTTTCTTTATTTTCCTTATTAAATAATCTGACATTATAATCCGATTGTATAACCATACTTGCCGTCTCCCGGATTTCTACCGGATTTTCACTCATGACCCGATAACGCGCTATCTCACGAACCCGAGTCACAAAGGTAAAATGTTTATCGCTAAATTCATCAAACGTATTTCTTGACTGAATTCCCATATCAAACAATAAGATATTATCCCGGCTCAACGGATGTTCTACAATCAGCTCTTTGAGCGCAACATCTTCCGAGGAATAAACCCGTTGCGTAAACAGTTTTGATTTTACCGGTACGCTCGAAAACGCCACACTGAACTTGATTCCGTTTACACCCTGATAACTCCCCACTTTCATTCCCGTTTTTAATAACTTACTTGAAAGCGTCACGATTGTGGAATCAAAAGCGATAATGTTATCTCTCGGTTTTAAATAACTGTCACTATATCGACTTAATACCGACTCGAAAATGGCTTTAAAATAATCTGCATTAATGGTTCTTAATCGGTCGCTAATCGAATTATATTTTGCATGCTTTATCGGTTTATCAAATAATCCGGTAAAGGTCGGAGAACTGTAAAATTGCTCTAATGTTCTTAAGCTGTTATGTCGTACATTTAATGATGAAAATAGCAGTAAATAAAACATCACTTCACCGCTTAATTTTTTCACTTGACGGTCAACTTGATATTCCAATGTAAACATTCTTAACTGTTCTTTCGGAATATAGCTTAAGATTTCTCTGAGTTTCATCGCTCACCTCACTCTCTGTTAATAAGGTGATTTTACCTTTTTCTCAGGTTTCGAACAGCTATGGTCGGGAGACGCTCGCCATCGTGGGGGGGGGGATAATATTATTCTAATTTAATTGATATATTCAATTCCAAAGTATAGCCTCTATTATTTGTAAAATTCTCCTTAGTAAAACTTATAATATAATTATCTTTCTCCATCGAAAAAGGAGTTTTTTTCAACCAATTATTTATTTTAATAGAATCACACTTTATTGAATTAAGCAATAAACCACTAAATACCTTTAAGATAACTTCTTTTGTAGATTCCGATATGGATACATTATTAATATAAACTTTTAATTTTAAATTACCAACAATTTTTTCATCTCCATATATATAATATGTAATCATATCTGAAAATGAATTTTCTTGATCTATTAGTAATGGCCTACTATACGCCCACCATCTATTATCATAGCCAGGGTGATAGTCAGTCATTATAATTTTGTCATTTTTAAGAAAATTTCTAGCCAAATATGGAGACCAGCCTTTCTTTGAAGGAACAAAAGGAGGATTAGATTCTACACCTTTTAATTTCTTTATGTTACATACACTTCTTTCTAAATCTTCTTTATCTCTTATTTGGTAGATTCTAATATTTCTATTCCATCGTCTTAAATAATCAACATTAAACTTAAAATATTTTAAACTTAACTTTTTGGCATACTCAAATAAACCATTATCATTAAAATATATTTTCAAAGATGCAAATACTCGTTCATACTCCATATATATAGATAAAAAATACAAAAAAGGAATACATATTAAAGAAAGGATAGATGGCAAAAACAACTCTAGAATGTTGCCCCATAAAGAATTTGCATCAAATAACAAAACAGATAAATATATTGAATGTAAAAAATATATCACAATCCATAAACTGAGTATTATATAAATAAAACAACTTATCTTTTTATTGTTTTCATTTAATGAATTGCATTTGATATATAAAAATAAAAACGTTGAAAAAGGTATCATAATAACCTCTATTAAAAAAGAAAAAGAATAAAGTTCAAGAACAAATATCAAGAATACACCAACATTAATATTTTCTTTTAACAATGATAAGAAATAATCCTTTTTGTCCTCAACTTTACTAACACCAATAACCATTGTGATTATTGAGGTTGAAAACCATACTAAAGTCGTTTTTATATTATTCTATTTCCAGACTCCCACTTCATATAAAATAAATACACCAATACTCATCCATATAGCAGCTAGGGCTATTACAAATAAAATCTTTTTATTGAAAAAGCAATCTATTACATTATAAAAACCATCTCTAATATTCTTATGAAAATAAAATAAATATGTAAATAAGATCACCATCCATATTGCAGTTGCTAATTCTCTATTGTTAATATCCATATTAAAAAATTTGCCTTATTGAATTGAATTTAATTTTCACTAAATTTTTTTAGAATGTTCCAATCGTATTCAAAACCCTCTTCTCCGAAACCTGATACTTCGTCCCCAACTGCTGTGCAAATAAACTCACACGCAATTCTTCGATCATGTACCGAATCTCTGCCACTTCATCAGAAATCGGTTTAGATTTCGGGAGTTTGGCGAGCAACTGTTGATAAGCCTGTTGAACCTGTTCCACGCGTAACATTGCCGCACGATCGCGATTCACATCTTGCGAAAGTTTGTCGATGCGTTTATCAATGGCTTGTAAATAACGCAGTAAATCCGGTAGGCGATGGTAACCGCTCTTTTGCACAAAACCTTGATACACCAAGCCGCTTAATTGAGACTTAATGTCCGATAAGGCAAACGCCATGGTGAAATCCATTTTGCCTTTCAGCCGTTGGTTTAATTGATGGGTGAGCGTGAGGATTTGCTCTACTTTTTGTGCAATATCCACGGTGACATCATTGAGGTTTTCCCGCACAAAATCGCGCAGTTTTTCAAAGCCTTCTTCGTTCCACACAAAACCGCCGAAATCCGCAATAAGTTTATCCACGGCGCAGGCGATGCAATCGTCAATCAAATCCATTACGCGACCAAACGGCGTGAAATAAAGCCCGAGTTTGGATTTATTCGGCAATTTTTCGTGCAGGTATTTAATCGGCGACGGCACGTTGAGCAGTAATAATCGACGCAGACCTTGTTGCATTGCCACCGCTTGCTCAAATTCCGTTTCAAAGAGTTTCACACCCACGGCATCTTTTTCATCGACGATTGCCGGGAAGGCTTTGACGCTGAAACCCTGTTTTTTCTGCTCATAAAATTGCGGCAGGTCGGCGAAATTCCAAATGTGCGCACCGCTTTGTTCAATGCCGTCGTCCGCCACCGCAGAAATGCTTTCCTGCACACGGTCTTTCAGCTCAAATTTCAGCGCGTCCAAATCCATAGATTCGGCGATTTTCTTGCCTTTTTCGTCCACCACGCGGAAGGTCATTTTCAAATGGCTTGGAATTTGCGCCCAGTTCCAATGTTCCGCTTCCACCGTCACGCCCGTCATACGGCGTAATTCATAAATCAGCGTATCCAACAGCGGTTTTTCCAACGGCACGGCGCGCCCTAAAAAGGCTTGGGCGTAATTCGGCGCAGGCACGAAATTACGGCGGTAGGATTTCGGCAAGGATTTAATCAGCGCAATCACCAACTCTTCACGCAAGCCCGGAATTTGCCAATCGAAGCCAGTCATTTCCACTTGATTGAGCAAAGGCAACGGAATATGCACGGTCACGCCATCTGCGTCGGTACCCGGTTCAAATTGATACGTGAGCTTGAGTTTTAAATTGCCTTGATGCCAGAAATTCGGGAAATCCAGCTTGCTGACCTGTTCCGCGTCATCATTAATCAGGAAAGAACGCTCGAAATTCAGCAGTTCCGGATCCTGTTTAGAGGCTTTTTTCCACCAGGTATCAAAATGCTTTTGCGACACCACGTCTGTGCCGATGCGTTGATCGTAAAATTCAAACAACGTGCGCTCGTCCACCAAAATGTCACGACGGCGGCTTTTGTGTTCCAGTTCTTCCACTTCGCGAATCAGCTGTTGATTTTGCTTGAAGAATGGGTGTTTCGTATTCCAATCGCCTTCCACCAGCGCCGATTGAATAAAGATCTCACGGTTCACCACAGGATCGATAGCACTGTAATTCACAGGGCGCGCCGCCACAATCGGCACGCCGTACAAGCTCACTTTCTCATCGGCAATCACCGCCCCGCGCGATTTCGACCAACGCGGTTCGGAATAGGATTTTTTCACCAGATGTTCAGCCAAAGGCTCAATCCATTCCGGTTCGATTTCTGCCACCATGCGCCCCCAAAGTTTGGAGGTTTCCACCAGCTCCGCCGCCATCACCCATTTCGGTTTTTTTTTGAAAAGTACAGAATTAGGGAAAATGGCGAAATGGGCGTTGCGCGCACCAAGATATTGTTGTTTTTCCGCTTCTTTCAGCCCGATGTGGGACAGCAAGCCGCTTAAAAGTGCGGTATGAATTTGCTGATATTCCGCTTTTTCGGAATTAATCGGCAAGCCCATTTCACGCACCGCAAGGCGAATTTGTTGATAAATATCCTGCCATTCGCGAATGCGCAGATAATTGAGAAAATCCTTTTGGCATTGACGACGGAACTGGTTTTTGCTCAAGGCTTTTTGTTGTTCTTGCAGATAATTCCACAGATTCAGGAACGCCAGGAAATCCGATTTTTTATCGGCAAAACGACGATTTTTTTCGTCCGCCGCCTGTTGTTTTTCTGTCGGGCGCTCACGCGGATCTTGAATGGAAAGTGCCGAAACGATGATCATCACTTCATAAACGCTGCCAAAATTGACCGCACTTAGCAGCATTTTTGCAAGACGTGGATCCACAGGAAGTTGGGCGAGTTGACGACCAATTTGAGTTAATTGACGTTTTTCACCAAACTTCGTTTTAACGGTTTCAAACGCCCCCAACTCTTCCAACAATTTCACGCCATCCTGAATATGCCGTTTATCCGGCGCATCCACGAACGGGAAGGCTTCAATATCATCCAAACCCAACGCCGTCATTTGCAAAATCACCGACGCCAAATTGGTGCGTAAGATTTCCGGATCGGTAAATTCCGGGCGATTGTTAAAATCTTCTTCCGAATAAAGACGGATACAAATGCCTTCGCTCACACGTCCGCAACGCCCTTTGCGCTGATTGGCGGAGGCTTGTGAAATGGGCTCAATAGGCAGACGCTGCACTTTGATGCGATAGCTATAACGGGAAATACGCGCGGTGCCGGGATCGATGACGTATTTAATACCCGGCACGGTGAGCGAGGTTTCCGCCACATTGGTGGCAAGCACGATGCGATTAAGCCCGCTCGGATGGAAAATTTTGTTTTGTTCTTGCGCAGAAAGGCGCGCAAAGAGCGGTAGGATTTCCGTGTGTTTTAAATTTTGTTTTTGTAGCGCTTCGGCGGTGTCGCGGATTTCCCGTTCGCCGTTCATAAAAATCAAAATATCACCGCGTCCTTCCGCTTGCAGCTCATCCACCGCATTTAAAATGCCTTGCAGTTGGTCTTGATCGTCTTCTTCCGCGATAGGGCGATAACGCACTTCCACAGGATAAGTTCTGCCGGAGACTTCAATAATCGGCGCATTATCGAAATGCTTGGAAAAACGCTCCACATCAATGGTTGCGGACGTGATAATCAATTTAAGATCAGGGCGACGCGGCAGGAGCTGTTTCAGATAGCCGAGAATAAAATCGTTATTCAGACTGCGTTCGTGGGCTTCGTCGATAATCAGGCAGGCATATTGGTTGAGAAAACGATCCGTTTGAATTTCCGCCAGCAAAATCCCGTCAGTCATTAACTTGATTTGGGTGTTGTCGCTGATTTGGTCGTTAAAACGCACTTTGTAACCGACCAAATCGCCCAGTTCCGTTTGCAATTCTTCCGCAATACGCACGGCGACGGAGCGGGCGGCAATACGGCGTGGTTGAGTATGCCCAATCATGCCGAAGTTACCTAACCCCAGTTCCAAACAAATTTTCGGCAACTGGGTGGTTTTGCCCGAACCGGTTTCCCCCGCCACCACAATCACTTGATGTTCGGACAATAATTTTTCTATTTCCGCTTTGCGTTGGCTAACAGGCAGACTTTCCGGAAAAACAATCAAATTTTTGACCGCACTTTTGCGTTGTTCTACGCGCAATTTGGCGAGATGAATTTGCTGTTCAATCTCTGCTGTCACCGCCTGTTGCGCATCTTGATTTTTTATTTTGCCAATGCCGTGAATGCGTGCGGATAAACGGCGTTTATCCGAAAGCATGACGTCATTCAGTTGTGTGAAAAGGGATTGTTGTAAAGGATTAAGTTCTTGTTTTATCGTTCTTTTATTCATTCTGATTTACTTTTGAAAGCGCCGTAAGCTAAACCAAGCCAGCCAATTAAAAATAGCGTGCCGCCGATGGGCGTGAACCAAACCATAAATTTACCTGCGCCGAGTGCGAGGGCGTATAAACTGCCGCTAAAGAGAAGGATTCCGAATGACCACGCGCCGGCGGCAACATTGGCGCTTTTGTTGGCGGCAAATGGTTCGCGACATAATTGTGCGATGCCGATTCCCATGATGGCGAGGGTGTGGAACATTTGATATTTCACACCGGTGTCAATCCATGTCAAGGCTTTCGCGTCCAAGATTTGGCTTAAACCGTGCGCTGCAAAGGCGCCGATCGTCACGCATAAAAAACCGCTCACGGCGGCAATCAATAACCATTTGTTTTTCATTTAAAATTTCCCTATTAATAATGCCAAAATCCCCGCCGCGATAAGCGGTCCCACGGGAATGCCACCGAGAAAAGAAACGCCGATAATGGTGCCGATAACCAAGCCGGTTACCAGAACCGGTTGTTCCCCCATGAGCGGAACGCCTTTGCCGGCAAGCCATGCCACTAACACGCCGACGCCAATGGCAACAAACATTTGCCAGCTAAAAAATGCCGACAAGCCAGGCAGTTGAATTCTGCCGGAAACCAACGGGCTTAGTACGCCGATGGTTAAAATTACGATACCGATGCTCAAGCCGTATTTTTCCAAATAAGGAATATATTTGGCGAGCAAGGTTCGTTGCATGATGAGCAATACGGCAGCGGAAATGGTGATGGAACTGTTGTGGCTGAGTACACCTAATAAAATTAAAATCACCAAAAGTAAGGCGATCGCGTTGAATTGAAACGACATATTGATCCTAAAGTGCGGTAAAAATTTGCGGTGAATTATAGCACAAACCGCCTGTTTTTCCCTGCGCTAAGCAGCAAAAAACCGCACTCCGGAAACCAAAGTGCGGTCATTTTGAAACGCGTTTTTACGCTTGTGGATGTCTTGCGGCAACCTCTTGTAATAAGGTTTTAAGCTCACCTTGTTGGTACATTTCCAACACGATGTCGCAACCGCCGATGAGCTCGCCTTCCACCCACAATTGCGGGAACGTCGGCCAGTTGGCGTAAGCCGGTAATTCAGCACGAATGTCCGGGTGTTGCAAAATATCCACATAACCGAACGGCACGCCACAGTTAATTAAGGCTTCGACTGCACGGGCGGAAAAACCGCAAGACGGGAATTTCGGCGAACCTTTCATGTAAATAAGAATGGGGTTTTCGCTAATTTGTTTTTTGATTTTATCTAAAGTTTCCATAACGTTCCTTGTGTTCATTGAAGGAAAAAAACGCGCGTATTGTATCACAAACAATTTTCCCCACCAATAAAGGCCTGAATGTTTGACTCGGGTATTTACCGGCTACTGCCAAAACGCCCTCGCCTCATCCATTAGGGCGGCAAGGTTTGGGGTAATGCTTCATTCAGCACACGATTTTGACTGATATAAGTTTGGAATAAACGTGACTGCCACAATCACAACAACTGCGATTAAAATATGCTATTTTTCATTCCTTATTATTAAATCTGACTACATAAAAAAAGACCTAAACTTTCGTTTAGGTCTTTATTATCTCTATTTGCTAACAATTAACAAATGAATTATTTAGTACCGTTAACAGCGATTTCTACGCGACGGTCATCAGCCAAACAAGCGATAAGCGCTTTACGACCTTTAACTGCGTCGCATTTGTTACCGGTAACCGGATTTGCTTTACCGTGACCGGTAGCAGAGATGGCTTGTTGAGAAACACCTTTAGATACAAGGTAGTTTGCTACAGTTTCAGCACGTCTTTGAGATAATTTTTGGTTGTAAGCGTCGGAACCGATACGGTCTGTATAACCTGCAACTTGAACATTAGCATTGTTCACTTGAGCGATTTCGCCGTAGATGCCATCTAATGTGTTTTGTGCTTGTGGTTTTAAATTAGCTTTACCGAATGCGAAAGTTACATCAGAGTTCAAACTGAATGTCTTTCTTACAACTTCAGGAGCCGGAGCAGGCGCTACACCTTGACCGAAACGGTAAGACAAGCCAACTGCTACAGAACCGATGTCCGGTGAATAATCAATTGTACGTGCAGAACGGTCGGCTTTTTCTTCTGCACGGCCTAAGTTACCTACACGGCTAACCCATTGATATTCTGCTCGTAATGCCAGTTCAGGAAGAATGGCATACTCAACACCACCGGCAAAAACCGGAGATACTTTCAAATTGTGATATCTATCAGGTTTATTGGCTTGACCAACTTTATAATCACTACGAATTAAAGCGGCACCAACACGTCCATAAACATCTAAGTTGTCCAATACGGGATAACTTGCCTTAAGGGCTAAAGTTGTACCATGAGCAGTATGTCTAAAGCGTTGAGCACCATTAACTTTAGCCTTAGAACGTCCAAAATATTCATAACCTGCTTCAACAGCGAAGTTATCTGTAATTTGATAACCACCGAAAACGCCGTAAGCCTCAGAGTTACGATTTATAGAAACTCCTTTCTGTTTAAATTGATTTAATCCGTGATGAGACGAAGCCCAACCGGCTTTTGCACCAGCATAGAAAGTGTTTGCTTGTGGTGCTGCCTGTGCTACTGTTGCTGCTGCTAAACCAGCGATAGCTAATGCGATTGCAGTTCTTTTCATTTTGATGATCCTCTATTAATTTAGTCATCTTTAATTTAAAACAGTATCAGCCGATACAGCTGAAAACCAACACAAGGACTTGTGTTACCTGTCATCTTAAACCGTTTAAGTAAAAAAGTGAAATTTTTTACAATTAACGAACTAAGATATTGTTTAATACGAAGTTGAATTCACCCCATATACTTTTAACAAATACATATCCCTTATGAAATGACTGTTTAAAAGTTCGGACATTATCCTACTAAAAAGCTGAAAATCAAACAACTTAAGTTTTTTTGATTATTTTTTAAACAACCTAACACCTTTCTAGTTCACTAATCAACCAATCTTAAGAATTTATTCAGTAAATTTAATATTTATTTGCCTTTTTCTACTGACAATATTCTGCATTTGTGTGCTAAGATTCGGTTACTTTCTACCGCTCTAACTAATAAAGCGTCATGCAAATACTACCTCGTTTAAAAAATGTTCCCCAGTGTTCTCCTTTGGTTAAAAATTATTTGAATGCTCTGTACCGACAACACTTTGAAGGCGATATTTCGTCTAATTATGCCGATCGTTTGAGCTTAGCCACCGACAACAGCGTTTATCAGCAACTGCCACAAGCCATTTTGTTCCCTAAAACCGTCGCCGATGTGGTACGTCTGACCAAATTGGCGCAACAGGAAAAATACCTTCCGCTGACCTTTACCCCCCGCGGCGGTGGCACAGGAACCAATGGGCAATCCATCAATAACAATATTATTGTGGACTTATCCCGCCACATGACGAAGATTTTAGAATTAAACGTCAAAGAACGTTGGGTGCGCGTGCAAGCAGGCGTGGTGAAAGATCAGCTTAATCAGTTCCTCAAACCGCACGGTTTATTTTTCTCGCCGGAGCTTTCCACCAGCAACCGTGCCACTTTGGGCGGCATGATCAATACGGATGCTTCCGGGCAAGGTTCCTTGCAATACGGTAAAACCTCCGACCATGTTTTGGGCTTGCGCGCCGTATTAATGAACGGCGAAATTCTGGACACAAGTGCGGTCAAATCTGATGACGTTTTTCATGCGATAGAAGAAAGTCATTTATCTGCCAACGGGAAAAAAATCCATCAGGAAATTTTCCAACGTTGCAAAGAAAACCGTGAACAAATCATTAATGATTTACCGCAATTGAACCGTTTTCTCACCGGTTACGATTTGAAGAATGTTTTTAACGATGATTTAAGCGAATTCAATTTAACCCGCATTCTCACCGGCTCGGAAGGTTCCCTCGCCTTTATTTGTGAAGCAGTGCTGGATTTAACGCCGATTCCGCAATATCGTACCTTAATTAACATTAAATACAGTTCCTTTGACGCGGCGTTGCGTAATGCGCCGTTTATGGTGAAAGCCAATGCCCTTTCCGTGGAAACCGTGGATTCCAAGGTGTTGAATCTGGCGAAGCAGGACATTATTTGGCACTCGGTGAAAGCACTCTTAACAGAAGAAGAGCAAAATCCGATTCTCGGCTTAAATATAGTGGAATATGCCGGCAATAACCAGGCGTTCATTGAAAATCAAGTGTCTCAATTATGTGCGACATTAGATCAAAAAATCGCCAACGGACAGGATCATATCATCGGCTATCAAGTATGTTCCGATTTACCTTCTATTGAACGAATTTACGCCATGCGCAAAAAAGCTGTGGGCTTGTTGGGTAATGCCAAAGGCGCGGCGAAACCTATTCCTTTTGTGGAAGACACCTGCGTGCCGCCGGAAAATTTAGCGGACTATATTAGTGAATTCCGCGCCTTGTTGGACAGCCATAAGCTGCAATACGGTATGTTCGGACACGTGGACGCGGGCGTGTTACACGTACGCCCGGCGTTAGATTTATGCGCTCCGGAACAGGTGAAACTGTTCAAACGGATTTCCGACCAAGTGGCGGACTTAACCCGCAAATACGGCGGTTTAATTTGGGGTGAACACGGCAAAGGTATGCGTTCGCAATACGGTGAAAAATTCTTCACGCCGGCATTATGGCGCGAGCTCCGTTACATCAAATTCCTGTTCGATCCGCAAAACCGCTTAAATCCGGGGAAAATTTGCACCCCGCTGGACAGCGAGCAGGAACTCTACTCTATTTTATCGCCGATGCCCGCCGATTTGGATCGCCAGATTCCTATTCAAATGAAACAGGAATTTATCGGCGCCATGAATTGTAACGGCAACGGCTTATGCTTTAACTTTGACGTGCACAGCGCTATGTGCCCGTCCATGAAAGTGAGCAAAAACCGTATTTTTTCACCGAAAGGACGCGCCGCGATGATTCGCGAATGGTTACGTTTGTTGGCGAATGAACAAATTCGCTCGGAACAGCTAAATTTCAAACAATCTAACGTGAAGCTCACGGATTTTGTGAAAAAAATTCAAAACAGCCGCAAAAAATGCCGTGGTGAATATGATTTTTCCCATGAAGTGAAAGCCGCCATGGACACTTGCCTTGCCTGCAAAGCCTGCGCCAGTCAATGTCCGATTAAAATCGACGTGCCGAGCTTCCGTTCCAAATTCTTCCATTTGTATCACCAACGCTACTTGCGCCCGATAAAAGATTATGTGGTGTCCAATGTAGAATTTATTGCGCCGCTGATGGCAAAACAGGCGAAATTCTTCAATTATTTTACCACGGCAAAAGTGAGCCAAAAGGCGGCGGAAAAATATTTAGGCATGACGGATTTGCCGTTGTTGTCCACGCCGAATTTGCAGCAGCAACTCATTCAAATCGGACATAAAAATGATTCCTTGGAAACACTGGAACGCCTAAGTGCGGTGGAAAAACAAAATGTTTTACTCATCGTGCAGGATCCTTTTACCTCTTATTATGATGCCAAAGTGGTTGCCGATTTTGTGGCGCTGACCGAAAAATTAGGCTTTAAAGCAGTGTTATTGCCATTCAAACCGAATGGTAAAGCACAACACATTAAAGGCTTTTTAACCCGTTTTGCGAAAACCGCGAAAAATCAGGCGGACTTTCTTAATCGCATGGCGAAGCTAGGCTTGCCATTGGTAGGCGTGGATCCGGCAATTGTGTTGTCTTATCGCGATGAGTATAAAGAAATCCTAGGGACAGAACGGGGGGATTTCCATGTACTAACCGCACACGAATGGCTAAAACAACAGCTTGATAACGGCACGTTGTTGCAGCACATGAAAAACGCCGGAAAAAATGACCGCACTTTTGAGCCGCATCAGTGGTATTTATTCCCGCATTGCACGGAAATCACCGCAATGCCGAACAGCGCAAAAGAATGGCAGCAAATTTTTGCCGCGTTCACTCAACAATTACAGGTTGAAAGCGTGGGTTGTTGCGGTATGGCGGGCACTTTCGGGCATGAAACCCAACACATCGACATGTCGAAAGCTATTTATGTATCTTCGTGGGAGCAAAAACTGCAAAATAGAAAACATGACTATTGTTTGGCCACCGGTTATTCCTGCCGCAGTCAAGTTAAGCGTTTCGCCCATTATCAACCAAAACATCCCGTGCAAGCCCTATTAACTTTATTTAAATAATGAGATCCCATGAGCATCTGGAAAAAAAATCTTACGTTGGAACAACTGAATGCGTTTTGTAAAAACTGCGCAGTAGAACATTTAGGCATTGAATTTATCGCCAAAGGTGATGATTGGCTGGAAGCACGAATGCCGGTAGATCGACGCACCACGCAACCCATGGGGTTATTGCACGGTGGCATTTCTGCGGCATTGGCGGAAACTATCGCTTCAACAGCCGGGTTTTGTTGTGTGGCGGAAAATCAGGTGGTGGTCGGGCTGGAAATTAACGCCAATCACTTGCGCGCCGTGCGTCAAGGCAATGTGTATGCCAAAACCACGCCCATTCACTTGGGCAAAAATGTGCAGGTTTGGCAAATTGACATTCGTGACGAGCAAGATAAACTATGCTGCGTTTCACGTTTAACTCTTTCTGTAATCACTCATGAATAAAGCAGCAAAAATCGGCGTCATCCTTGCCAATTTAGGTACACCGGACTCGCCTAATCCTAAGGATATTTCCCGCTACTTATGGCAATTTTTAACGGATCCGCGCGTAGTAGATTTGCCACGCTATAAATGGTTTCCGCTGCTCAAAGCCATTATTTTGCCTTTGCGCTCTAAACGTATTGCAAAAAACTACCGTGCCATTTGGACCAAACAAGGTTCGCCGCTACTTGCCATAACTCAACAACAGAAAGAAGCGTTAGCGATTTTTCTGCAACAACAAAACCTTAATATGGAAATCGAAATCGGCATGACTTACGGCAATCCGTCAATACCCGACGCGGTACAAAAATTAATAGATAAAAAAGTGGATCACATTATTGTATTGCCGCTTTATCCGCAATACAGTAGCACCACCACAGGCGCTGTGTTTGACTCCTTCGCTACGGCGCTGAAACAACAGCGTGGCATCGTGCCGTTCGATTTCATTCATTCTTATCAATTAAACCAAGATTATATTACAGCCCTGATTGAATCCTGCAAAGTGCGGTTGAAATCCGAAGAGTTTTTACTGTTCTCTTTCCATGGTATTCCGTTGCGTTACGAAAACACCGGCGATTATTACCGCACCCACTGTCAACAAACTGCCGCTGCTGTGGCGCAAGGCTTGGGTTTAAATGAAAAGCAGTGGGGGGTTACTTTCCAATCCCGTTTCGGTAAAGAAGAATGGTTGCAGCCTTACACCGACGATTTTCTCGCCGGTGCGGCACAACAAGGCATCAAAAATATTGCCGTACTCTGCCCGGGCTTTGCCGCCGATTGTTTGGAAACCTTGGAAGAAATCGCCGAAGAAAACCGCGAACTATTTTTAGCCAACGGCGGACAAAGCTATCACTACATCCCGGCGCTCAATGCCGAACCGGCGCATATCGAAGCGCTTGGTAAACTATTACTGAATATGATCGGCAAAATGAAATGCAATAATTGCAATGTGCCGAATATCAACGAAGTTCCGATCATTGAAGTGCAAACTTCAGGTCAATTAAGCAGCCGTTGCCATTAATGGCCGGTATTATATTTTTAATTCAATTTAGGAGAAAATTATGAGTAAAGTCACTTTAACAGGCACCCCTATTGATGTTGCCGGCACTTTTCCTGCAACAGATACGCAAATCGCCGATTTCACTTTAGTCAACAATGAATTGGCAGATGTGGCACTTAATAGCTTTGCCGGTAAACGCAAAGTCTTAAATATTTTCCCAAGTATCGACACCGGTGTTTGCGCCACATCGGTACGCAAATTCAATGAAAAAGCGGCAAATTTGGCAAATACCGTAGTGCTTTGCATTTCCGCCGATTTACCGTTCGCCCAAGCCCGGTTCTGTGGCGCGGAAGGCATTGAAAATGTCAAAACCCTTTCCACCTTCCGTAACCACGCCCTACACAACACCTTAGGCGTTGACATCACCTCCGGTCCGCTTGCCGGCTTAACGGCACGCGCGGTTATTGTGTTGGATGAAAACAACAACGTGTTACACAGCGAGTTAGTTTCTGAAATTAAGAATGAACCCAATTACGACACGGCACTTGCGGTATTAGCATAGTTGATCACATAAAAGTGCGGTAGATTTTTTCGGTGTTTTAAAAACACGTGGAAAATCTACCGCACTTTTTTTGTAGGATGGGATTTATCCCACCTTGATAGCGCACGTTTTACGGAACGCATCGATCGCCTATTGATATACAAAAACTCACCGCTCCGCCATCGGAAGATTTTTAAAATGGTGTGATTCCCACCCTACCATTGATTAATTCACTTTCCACTCGCCGTTCAGCACGGTGCCAATAACTTCGTAATCATTGGAGAATACGGCGAGGTTGGCAATTTTGCCGGTTTCCACTGAACCTAAACGATCGTCCACGCCAATAGCGCGTGCTGGGTAAAGGTTACTCATGCGAACGGCTTCGGCGAGTGGGATTTCCACATATTCCACGGCGTTTTTAATAGATTCCATCATGGTAATGGACGCGCCGGCGATGGTGCCGTTGCCATCGTAGCAACGACCATCTTTCACATAAATGGTTTTACCCACGAAGGTGAAACTTTCCAATTCCGGACCTGCGCCGGCAGCGGCAAGGGAGTCGGTGACAATACAGAGTTTGTCGCCTTTCACTTTTTTATCAAGGCGCACGTTGCCGAAATTCACATGCACGCCGTCCACAATAATGCCGGTGTAAACGTCGGAATCTAACACTGCACCGACCACACCCATAGCGCGTCCGGAACTGATCGGCGACATGGCGTTGTGCAAGTGGGTGGCGAAGGTGGCACCTTTATGGAACGCCGCTTTTGCCACTTCATAAGTGGCGTTGGAATGCCCGATGGAAACTACGATACCGCTTTTCACAAAGTCCGGAATATAATTGGCGGTCGGATTTTCTGCGGCGATGGTGAGTTTGGTGATCACGTCGGCATTTTCACAAAGGAAATCTTTCATTTCCGGTGAAATTTCGCGGATATATTCCGGACGGTGTACACCTTTTTTCTCAACGCTTAAATACGGTCCTTCAATGTGCAGGCCCAGCGCTTGGTTTTTATGCTTGGCTAAATATTCACGCATAATTTTAACCGCACTTTTAATGCCTTCATCAGGTGCGGTGATAAAGGTCGGTAAGAAACTGGTGCAGCCCGATTTCAAATTGGTGGTTTGCATGATTTCCAAGGTTTCTACGCTGGTTTGATCGTTAAACATCACGCCACCGCAGCCGTTAAGTTGCAAATCGATAAACCCTGCGGTGAGGTTATGTCCTTGTAAATCAATGGTTTTAATATCGCGTTCCAATTCACTTTGCAGAACCACGGCTTGAATATGTTCGCCTTCAATCACCACGGCATAATCCCGTAGCACCTCATATTTTGTGTAAATAACAGAGTTTGTTAATGCATATTTCATTCTTACCTTCCCAAATTTATCGAAAAAAACAACCGCACTTTCGTGCGGCGTTTAACTATAACACGCTGTGAATGGCTCTTTCTTCCAATTCGGTGAAATATTTCACGGTTTTCACTTTCAGTTCTTGCAACGCGGCTTCATCCGCCACCAAAATAAAGTGGCGATGTAATTGCAACGCGCTGACTGTCCAGAGGTGGTTCACCGAACCTTCCACCGCGGCTTGCACCGCAAGAGCTTTTTGATGCCCGATGGCTAAGATCATCACTTCTTCCGCATCCAATAACGTTGCCACACCGATGGTTAACGCATATTTCGGCACTTTGTTAACATCATTACCAAAGAAGCGGGAATTGGCGATTAAGGTGTCTTTCGTCAAGGTTTTAATACGGGTGCGGGAACTTAAAGAAGATGCCGGTTCGTTAAAGGCGATATGCCCGTCAACGCCCACACCGCCCATGAATAAATTGATTTTGCCATAGGATTTGATTTTTTCTTCGTAACAACGGCATTCTTCATCATGATCTTCCGTATTGCCGTTTAAAATATTGATATTTTGCGGTTGAATATCCACATGATTGAAGAAATTGTTATACATAAAGCTGTGATAGCTTTCCGGATGTTCTTTCGGCAAACCGACATATTCATCCATGTTAAATGTCACCACATGTTTAAAGCTCACTTCGCCCGCTTGGTAAAGTTTAATTAATTCCTGATAGGTTTTTAACGGCGTGCTACCTGTCGGCAAGCCCAATACGAAAGGACGATTTTCAGTGGGTTTGAATTGATTGATTCGATCCACGATATGACGTGCTGCCCAGCGGCTGACTTGTTGTTCTGTGGTGAGTGGGATAAGACGCATAGTGAAATTCCTTTATTCTATCGCCGTGGGTAATAAATTACCCACGGTTATGTATAATTCAGCCCCTTTGGGGCTGTATAGGTTCCCCAAAGGGGAACGACTACGCCTAACCTAGGGTAACTTTTTACCCTAGGTCATTGCAGTTTCCATTAAATTATAAATACTTCGCTTTTAATTCTTTCGCTTTAGCGAGTTGTTCCGGTGTGGCTTTGGCGGTCATCGGTTCACGGCAGTAGCCGGCGTGTACGCCTTCCAATTTCAACAATTCTTTGATGGTTAAATATAAACCGTTCGCCAAAATGCCTTCGATTAAATCGTTGGTGACGTGCTGGATTTCAAGCGCTTCTTTGAGTTTGCCCACTTTGGTTAACTCAAAGATTTGACGAGCGCGAATACCGTTCACGTTAAAGGTTGAACCGATAGCGCCGTCCACCCCTAACGAGGCTGCCGGTAACATCATTTCGTCGAAACCTGCCCAGATTAAGTGGTTCGGATAGGCTTTTTTCAAACGTTCCAACAGATAGAAATCGCCTGCGGTGAATTTCACGCCAAGCACTTTCGGGTTTTTGTAAAGTTCGCCGAATTGTTCGATCCCCATGTTCACACCGGTTAAGAACGGGATGGAATACACGATCATGTTGTTGCCGGTTTCGGCAATGATAGTGTCATAGTAATGTTTGATTTCAGGGAAGCTGAATTTGTAATAGAACGGGGTGACCGCAGACAAGCTGTCATAGCCTAATTCGGTGGCGTATTTACCCAACTCAACGGCTTCCTGTAAATTCACGCTACCCACTTGAGCGATTAACGCCACTTGGTCTTTGGCTTCATCTTTAGCAATACGGAAGATTTGTTTTTTCTCTTCCGTGGAAAGCATGAAGTTTTCACCGGTGGAGCCGCCCACATACAAGCCGTCCACTTTCATTTTGTCGATGTTGTAACGAATAATTTCGCGCAAACCTTTTTCATTCACAGAGCCGTCTTCGTTGAATGATACTAATAATGCACTGAAAATTCCTTTTAAATCCCGCATAGTTTTCTCCTATTTAATACGTTGTTCTAAAATAACATTAAGTGTTTTCTGTTTGGTTTTGGTCGCGGCGTCCTGTTCGGCTTGTACCAATAAAGCGTAGATCAAATCCAATACAAATAATTGAGCGATTTTCGTACCGATGGAATCTCCTTGGAGCTTCCCTTGTTTATTGCCGTTGACCAGCACGAAATCCGCGTGTTCGGTAATGGGCGAACGCAAACTGTGCGTTAACGCTACTGTCGTCGCCCCGTTTTGTTTGGCGATTTTTAACGTGTGGGCGGTTTCCTGCGAATAGCCCGAATGGCTTATCCCAATCGCCACATCGGTTTCTTTCAGCAACGCCGCCTGCATATACATAAAATGATTGTTACCGGTGGCATCTACCGGCACACCGATACGCATAAATTTATTTTTCGCATCTTCCGCCGTCACGCCGGAGGATCCCACACCGAATAAAAAGACCCGTTTGGCTTTTTGAATTGCCTGCACAACCCGTTCAAGCTGCTGGAAATCCAGCAAATTCACCGTTTCGTCCATTACTTTGGAAATCGCTGCCTGTAATTTGTGAGCGATTTTCAATGAATCGTCATCGGGCATGATTTCCGTTTCCAACACTGTGTCGTCACGGCTTTTTCTGGCGGTTGCCAGCTCAATGGAAAACGCCAGTTTGAAATCGCTGAAGCCTTTGAACCCCAAGGTTCGACAAAAACGTACAAAGGTCGCTTCGCCCACATTCAAATTCGATGCAAGCTCGGAAAGAGAATATTGCATGACCATTTCCGGTGATTGCGAAATCACATCGGCAATTTTCTTTTCCGTTTTAGTTAAACTCTGATATAACGTGCTAACGGTGTTAAGCACATTGCCATTCGTTGCCATAAATTCCCCTTACGCGGCAGCCTGAATTTGCGCCAGCGCCCAAGAAGCTGCACCGATAAGCCCCGCATCTTGCCCTAGTTGAGCCGATTCGATAGCGCCGCGATACACTTCCGGCATTTGTTGCAAATAGGCTTGTACCAGGGGCAAATAGCCTTCCGCCAGTCCTACGCTGCCGCCGATAACCACTTTTTGAATATCCATACCAATAACCAAATCCGCCACCAGATTGGCGATGGCTTTTGCCGAAAGGGACACAAGTGCGGTAGCTTTTTCGTCCGTTTTTCGAAAACGGGCGAACACCTCTTTCGGTTCGCAAGGATCGTCCCATTGTTTGGAAACTGCTTCAATGGCACGCCCTGACGCAATGGCTTCCACACAGCCCACGCGTCCGCAACCGCACACAGGCCCGTTCGGATCCGCGACGGTGTGTCCGATATGACCGGCAATGCCGTTCGGTTCGGTAAGTAATTGGCGATTTAAAATTAACCCACCTCCCACACCGGTGGAGACGGTAATAAAAGCAAAGTTTTGAATGTTATTTTTATCTTGCAGTTGATATTCCGCATAAGTCGCCGCCTGTGCATCATTTAATAAATACACCGGATTGGACGTATGCTTGGAAAGGCTTTCTTTTAACGGGAAGTAGGCAAGTCCCCCCAAATTTTTCGGATTCAATGCGGTCAATATTCCTTTATTGATGATGCCCGTTGATGCAACCGCAACATAATCAAATTGCCCCGCATAATCCTTGAGTAATTGCGCGAGAGTCTGATGCATGGCTTCCACCACATTTTCCTGTGGCGTATGGATTTGTTTCCGTTGTGTGACTTGGTTCTGAGCAACAATGGCGGCGGCAATTTTGGTTCCGCCGATATCTAAGGCTAAGCAACGCATCATCTGTCCCTCTTTATTATTTGTCCGCCGATTTGACCGCACTTGCGAACCAGCTGACGATGTGTTCCAAACGGGTTAATGCCGATCCGACAGTGACGAAATCCGCGCCGATTTCAATGGCGATTTTGGCAAGTTCCGGCGTGTTATAACGCCCTTCCGCCATCACTTTGCAACCCACCGCTTTCAGATCTTTCACCAGTTGATAATCCGGTTCTTCCGGCACGGCGCCGCCGGTATAGCCCGACATGGTGCTACCCACGATGTCAAAACCGAGTTTTTGGCAATACAACCCTTCTTCCAGATTGGAGCAATCCGCCATGGCAAGACAGCCCATTTCATGAATTTTTTTGACCGCACTTTCAATCTCCACCGGGCGCGGGCGACGAGTACCATCCACGGCGATAATGTCCGCTCCGGCGTGCGCCAAGTCTTCAATGTCCTGTAAAAACGGGGTGATACGTACCGGGCTGTCGGGAAGATCCCGTTTGACGATACCGATGATCGGCACATTTACGGTCGGGCGCACGGCTTTTAAATTGTCCACACCTTCAATGCGCAACCCCGCCGCCCCGCCGATAACGGAAGCCTGCGCCATAGCAGCGACAATTTCCGGTTTATCCATCGGACCATCATCCACCGGCTGACAAGAGGCAATTAATCCGTTCTGAAGTTGGGCGAAAACGACTTGATGAGATAATTTTTGAGATAGCTGTGACATAGAAACTCCTTTTTTTGCGGCTGCATTTGGCAGTCATTCTAGTCAGTGGAGACATTCTACTAAAATAAAATTTCATTTTAAAATATTTTTTGAAATAATATTCCAACTATGTGATCTACTTCTCATTTTTGAAATAAAGCTTCATTCTCTATTTAAAAACGATTTTTTTACTTTAGAATGCAAACTGAGCTGTAATTCAAACATCCCATATTCATTATTTGTTACTACAGGAGTGTAGCCATGAAACTAGCCAAATTTTTCCTTGCCACTGCAATGGTATTAGGTGTGGCCTCCATTGCCAATGCCGCCGAATACGATTTGAAATTCGGTATGAATGCAGGCACTTCATCCAATGAATACAAAGCTGCCGAAATGTTTGCCAAAGAAGTGAAAGAAAAATCCAACGGCAAAATTGAAATTTCCCTTTATCCAAGTTCTCAATTAGGTGACGACCGCGCCATGTTAAAGCAATTAAAAGACGGCGCATTGGACTTCACCTTTGCGGAATCCGCCCGTTTCCAATTGTTCTATCCTGAAGCGGCGGTATTTGCCCTGCCTTATGTGATCACCAATTATGAAGTGGCACAAAAAGCGTTACATGACACCGCATTCGGTAAAGATTTAATCCAAAAAATGAACAAAGAATTGGGCTTAACCTTGTTATCCCAAGCCTATAACGGCACTCGCCAAACCACCTCAAACCGCGCCATCAACGGCATTGCCGACATGAAAGGCTTGAAACTGCGCGTACCGAATGCCGCAACCAATCTGGCTTACGCCAAATATGTGGGCGCGTCTCCAACACCGATGGCATTCTCCGAAGTGTATTTAGCACTACAAACCAATTCCGTGGACGGTCAGGAAAACCCGTTGGCAACCGTGCAGGCGCAAAAATTCTATGAGGTGCAAAAATACTTGGCGATAACCAACCACATTCTGAACGACCAACTTTATTTGGTCAGCAGTGAAACCTTCGCCGACTTGCCGGAAGATTTACAAAAAGCAGTAAAAGAAGCTGCACAAAAAGCAGCGGAATATCACACCAAACTCTTTGTTGACGGAGAAAAAGAGTTAGTAACTTTCTTTGAAAAACAAGGTGTCACCGTTACGCATCCTGATTTAACACCGTTTAAAGACGCTATGAAACCTTACTACGCCGAATTTATAAAACAAACCGGCGCAAAAGGTGAAGAGGTCCTAAAACAGATTCAAGCAATCAACAAATAATTGACTCATACGTGTGCCTGTTTCGGCAGGCATTTCCTCCATTATGATTGAACGGAGTTGAACATGAAAATCTTTAATAAACTTGAAGAATGGATCGGTGGTGTCTTGTTCCTCGTGATATTCTGCATTCTTGTTTTACAAATTCTGTTCAGACAAGTTTTCCAATCTCCATTAATTTGGAGTGAAGAACTGGCAAAACTGATATTCGTTTATGTGGGTATGCTTGGTATTAGTGTCGCCATCAGAAAACAAGAACATGTTTATATCGACTTTCTCACCAACTTAATGCCGCCGACAATCAAAAAAATCGTCAATTCCTTTGTGCAATTGGTGATTTTCCTCGGTGTGATTTTCTTTATCCACTTCGGCATAAAAACCTTCACAGGTGCCGGTTTCCCCATTGATGCCTTAGGCGGTATTTCGGAAAAATGGATTTACGCCTCCCTGCCGATTATTTCCTTTTTAATGCTAATTCGCTTCTTTCAAGCGCAAGCAGATAATTTCAAAGACAATAAAAGCTATCTGCCGGCGACCTTTTTCATTATAAGTGCGGTTATTTTATTGGGTATTTTATTTACCACCCCTGAATGGTACAAAGCACTGCGCATCACGGAATATGTCAAATTCGGCTCCAATGCGGTTTATGTCGCACTGGTCTTCTGGTTGGTTATCATGTTCTTAGGCGTTCCGGTGGGCTGGTCACTATTCATCACTACCCTGCTTTATTTCTCTATGACCCGTTGGAACGTGGTGAATGCGGCTTCCGAAAAACTGACTTTGAGCTTGGACAGTTTTCCACTCCTTGCCGTACCATTTTATATTCTCACCGGAATTTTAATGAACACCGGTGGTATCACTACCCGAATCTTTGATTTCGCCAAAACTTTATTAGGTCACTATACCGGCGGAATGGGACACGTTAACATCGGCGCCAGCTTATTATTCTCCGGTATGTCGGGCTCTGCCCTTGCCGATGCCGGTGGTTTAGGTCAACTGGAAATCAAAGCCATGCGCGACGCAGGTTATGACGATGACGTTTGTGGTGGTATCACTGCGGCTTCCTGTATCATTGGCCCACTAGTGCCGCCAAGTATCGCCATGATCATTTACGGCGTTATCGCCAACGAATCCATTGCGAAATTATTTATTGCCGGCTTCATCCCGGGTGTCTTAGTCACCATCGCACTAATGGGTATGAACTATTACATTGCTAAAAAACGCGGATATCCAAGAACATCGAAAACCACCCGGGAGCAACTTTGCGCCTCTTTTAAAGGGGCATTCTGGGCGATTTTAACTCCCTTATTGATTATCGGTGGGATCTTCTCCGGTTTATTCAGCCCGACAGAATCTGCGGTAGTAGCGGCCTTCTATTCCATCATTATCGGTAAATTCGTGTACAAAGAGCTTACCCTTAAAATGCTGTTCAACAGCTGTGTGGAAGCCATGGCGATTACCGGCGTGGTGGCACTGATGATCATGACGGTCACTTTCTTCGGTGACATGATCGCCCGCGAACAAGTGGCAATGCGTATTGCCAATATGTTCGTCGCCGTGGCGGATTCCCCGTTAATGGTGCTGGTGATGATCAACGCCTTGTTACTGTTCCTCGGTATGTTTATTGACGCCCTTGCCTTGCAATTCTTGGTATTACCGATGCTCATTCCAATCGCCATGCAATTTGGTATCGACCTCGTGTTCTTCGGTGTCATGACCACCTTGAACATGATGATCGGTATCTTAACACCGCCGATGGGAATGGCGTTGTTCGTGGTAGCACGGGTAGGCAATATGCCCGTCTCCACCGTTACCAAAGGGGTATTACCATTCTTAGTGCCGATTTTTATTACTTTGGTATTAATCACCATCTTCCCGCAAATTATTACCTTTGTGCCGAATTTATTAATACCTTAGGAAAAAAAGTGCGGTTGAAAAACGCTGTAAATTTTAACCGCACTTTAAACCCTAGGGTGCAACCGGTTGCGCCCTACCACAAAAAATCTATTCATGCCGTTTACGAATAGCAAACAATAACTCAAAACGAGGTGTGTTATGACATTCAAAAAAACAACATTAGCGAATTTATTTTTTGCTGCAACGGCTTTTGCCACGACTGCGCAAGCAGCTTATCCCGATTTACCCGTGGCGATTAAAAGCGGCGCAGGCGCGTTAATCAACGATACGGTTTATGTGGGCTTAGGCTCGGGCGGAGATAAATTTTATGCCTTGGATTTAAAGACCCCGAACGCCCGATGGAAAGAAATTGCCGCGTTCCCGGGTGGCGAACGCAACCAACCTGTCGCAGCGGCAGTTGATGGCAAATTGTACATTTTCGGCGGCTTACAAAAAAATGAAAAAGGCGAATTACAACTGGTCAATGACGCTTACAGCTACAACCCTGCCGACAATACCTGGAACAAATTGCCAACCCGTTCACCGCGTGGTCTAGTAGGTTCCAGCGGTGCTTCTCACGGCGACAAAGTGTATATCATCGGCGGTTCTAATCTCTCTATTTTCAACGGCTTCTTCCAAGACACCGTCGCCGCCGGTGAAGACAAAGCGAAAAAAGACGACATTGCCAAAGCCTATTTTGAACAACGCCCTGAAGATTATTTCTTCACCACCGAACTGCTCAGCTATGAACCGTCCACCAACAAATGGCACAACGAAGGTCGCGTGCCGTTCTCCGGACGTGCCGGTGCGGCGTTTACTATTCAAGGCAATGAGTTAATCGTTGTCAACGGCGAAATCAAACCGGGCTTGCGCACAGCGGAAACCCATCAAGGTAAATTCACCGACAAAGGCGTGCAATGGAAAAACCTGCCTGATCTGCCGGCACCAAAAGGACAAAGCCAAGACGGTTTAGCGGGTGCCATGGCGGGCTATAGCCACGGGCATTATTTAGTCACCGGCGGTGCAAACTTCCCGGGCTCCGTAAAACAATTCAAAGAAGGCATGCTTCACGCCCACAAAGGCTTAAGCAAGGCCTGGCACAAAGACATTTACACCTTAAACAACGGTAAATGGCAAATTATCGGTGAATTGCCTGCCGGTATCGGCTATGGTGTTGCGGTGTCTTACAACAATCAAGTGCTTTTAATCGGTGGTGAAACCAACAGCGGCAAAGCCTTAACTTCCGTACAAAGCATGAGCTACGACGGCAAAAAATTAAGTGTCGAATAACCTGTCAAAGACGTAAAAAATGAAGGATTACGCCAATAACGTTTAATCCTTCATTGTTATTGTGGCGGGCACAAATTTACGGAACAAGGGAACCGTTTTAAAATAAGCCACCGCTAATACCACGCCGTTGCGTGATACTTCTCACAAAAACGGAAGTTTTTATTTGCCAAAGGAAATCGCATAGGCATATGCTCTATTCCGTTTAATAAAAAAATCTTATGGAATCAAAAATAAATTAAAGGAGTTCGTATGAGTGTTTTAAGTTATGCCCAAAAAATCGGGCAAGCCTTAATGGTGCCTGTTGCCGTTTTGCCGGCAGCCGCCGTATTAATGGGGATCGGCTATTGGCTTGACCCGGACGGCTGGGGCGCAAACAGCCAACTTGCCGCCTTATTAATCAAGTCCGGCGCGGCAATCATCGATAACATGGGCTTATTATTCGCCGTGGGCGTAGCATTCGGGTTGTCCAAAGACAAACACGGTTCTGCTGCGCTTTCCGGTTTGGTGGGCTATTATGTGGTCACTACCCTACTCGCCCCTGGCGGCGTAGCGCAATTACAACATATTGATCCAAGCCAGGTGCCTACTGCTTTCGGCAAAATCAACAACCAATTTATCGGTATTTTAATCGGTGTACTTTCCGCCGAACTTTACAACCGTTTTTACCAAGTGGAATTGCCGAAAGCCTTATCATTCTTCAGCGGAAAACGTTTAGTGCCGATTGTAGTGTCTTTCGCCATGATCGCCTTGTCTTTCGTTTTACTCTATGTATGGCCTTATATCTTCAATGCCTTGGTGTCCTTCGGGGAGTCCATCAAAGACCTCGGTGCAGTGGGCGCAGGGATTTACGGCTTCTTCAACCGTTTATTAATCCCGGTTGGCTTACACCACGCCTTAAACTCCGTATTCTGGTTTGACGTTGCGGGCATTAACGATATTCCGAATTTCTTAGGCGGCGCCAAATCCATTGCCGAAGGCACGGCAACCATGGGCATCACCGGGATGTATCAAGCGGGCTTTTTCCCGGTCATGATGTTCGGCTTACCGGGCGCGGCACTTGCCATTTACCAATGTGCGAAACCAAGCCAAAAAGTGAAAGTCGCCTCCATCATGCTCGCCGGTGCTTTTGCTTCCTTCTTCACCGGTATCACCGAACCGCTCGAATTTTCTTTCATGTTCGTGGCGCCGATTCTTTATGTATTGCACGCATTACTCACCGGGATTTCCGTATTTATCGCCGCCAGTATGCACTGGATCGCAGGCTTCGGTTTCAGTGCCGGTTTGGTGGATATGGTACTTTCCTCCCGCAACCCACTCGCCGTTGACTGGTATATGTTACCGGTGCAAGGTTTAGTGTTCTTCGCCATTTACTATTTGGTGTTCCGTTTTGCCATCCAAGCCTTTAACTTAAAAACCATCGGTCGCACGGAAGAAACGGAAGAATCCGTCCCTGCACCAAGCGTAAACAATCAATCCCGTGAAGAAAGGGCGATCAAATTTATCGACGCTTTAGGCGGTGCCGACAATTTCAAAACCATTGACGCCTGTATTACCCGCTTGCGCTTAACCTTGGTTGATCGAAATAAAATCAACGAGGAACAACTCAAATCCCTCGGTTCTAAAAGCAATGTCAAACTAGGTAATGACGGGTTACAAGTGATTCTTGGCCCCGAAGCAGAATTGATGGCGGAGGCGATTAAAGCAAAAGTGAAGTGAGTTTTCGTCTAAATCTTGATAAAAGCTTGGAATATTCTCCAAGCTTTTTTATTAACTAAGAACATAAAAGCCGATAAGCTACAAAAAAGTGCGGTCGAAAATCAATGTATTTTGCGATATGATGCTGCCTCATTAGACTCACCATTTTCTCAAGACATAGTAGACAAAATAGTTGGTAAAAAACTATCTTTCCATTGTTTACACTACACAATTCGGTAAACAACTCTTATTTTATCATAGGATGGCTTGATTTGGCTGTTGGAAAACAAAGGCGGAAAACAAGCCAGCAGAAAATATCTATCCGTTCTAAGCTTTCCGCAAATGGCTTTTCTTCTCTATTTCGGGGTGAAAACAATGTGGTACTTACAGTTCCATTTGGTGTGTGATAGACTTGAATCGTCATTGGCTTTACTTACCATTGACTTATCCTCCTATATCTTGAATTTTGGTTGTCAGCCTTATTCATTATATAGTGAGGATTTTTTATGTTGACCGCTTAAGCTCTTTGATTCCATACGCATAGCGTACGGTTTTTATAAGCACGCTATTGCTATAAAGTGCGGTCAAAAAATCAGGTGTTTTTCATGGCCTATTTTCTGAAAAAAGAGATAAAAAAATCTGCATACTTCACAGCATGCAGATTTATTACTTATTTATTCTTCAATTAAAAAGAAATTATTTCGTGCCGTTTACCGCAATTTCTACACGACGGTCATCAGCCAAGCACGCAATCAGCGCTTTGCGACCTTTAACCGTGTCACATTTATTGCCGGTAACCGGGTTTGCTTTACCGTAACCGGTAGCGGAAATTGCCTGTTGAGAAACACCTTTAGATACAAGGTAATTTGCTACAGTTTCAGCACGTCTTTGGGATAATTTTTGGTTGTAAGCGTCGGAACCGATACGGTCTGTATAACCTGCAACTTGAACGTTAGCGTTATTTACTTGTGCAATTTCGTGGGAAATGCCATCCAAAGTTTTTTGCGCCTGCGGTTTTAAATTCGCTTTGTTGAACGCAAAAGTCACATCAGAATTCAAATTGAATACTTTGTTAACTACTTCAGGAGCAATAACAGGCGCCGGTCCCTGACCAAAGCGGTAAGATAAACCTAGCGCTACAGAACCAATATCCGGAGAATAGCGAACATCAGATTCGTTATTTTCATAATAATTGGCTTTTCTTTCTGCTTTGCCGAAATTGCCTACTCGGCTCACCCATTGATACTCCAAACGTAATGCCAATTCAGGAAGAATGGCATATTCAAGCCCCCCGGCAAATACCGGAGAAACTTTTAAATCATGGAATTTATGAGTTTCTCCGAAAGTGTTATCTTTGTAATCAACACGGATTAATGCTGCACCTGCACGTGCATAAAGATCTAAATTATGCAATACAGGATAGCTTGCTTTAAGAGACAAGCTGGAACCATGAGCGGTAATTCGTTTTTCTCCGGTAGCTTCTTTTACTTTACCGCGACCGAAGAATTCATACCCTGCTTCAACAGCGAAATTATCGGTAATTTGGTAGCCGGCAAAGATGCCATAGGATTCCGAGTTTTTCTTGGCTTTACCCACTACTGTGCCGTCCTGCTCATACTGATATTGATTTAAACCGTGACGGACAGATGCCCAGCCGGCTTTTGCCCCCGCATAAAAGGTATTTGCTTGCGGTGCTGCCTGCACAATTGTCGCTACTGATGCAGCTAAAGCCGCAGTAGTAGCTAATGCGATTACAGTTTTTTTCATTTTTGCTCTCCTATATTATTAATTTGATTAACTTAAAATATGCTAACTTAAGATTTTAATTTAACTAAAGGCAAATTGAACCGCTTTATTTGGGTAAATTCAGTCCTTTATTTAAAATAAAATGCTAAAACTTTAGTATTATCCTATAAAAAAATAAAAAATCAAATTCCGCTTATTTTTCAGATCAATATAACCAACTTTCCTTTGTTGCTTTTTATATGAAATTTTACTCACTTGATAACATAAAACTTTCCCGTAATTGTTGTAACTGATCGCGCGTTGCAGCAGCTTTCTCAAATTCCAAATCCTGTGCAAATTTATACATTTGCTGCTCAAGTTTCTTAATCTGTTGCTGATATTCTTTCGGTGATTTCGGCGTTGTATAAAGTGCGGTCGGTTCTGCCACCGTTTTTCCACGTTGTTTATTGGCTTTGGCTTTCTGATTGGCACCCTGACCGATATCTAACAACTCGCCTACCTTTTTATTTAATGCCTGCGGCACAATGCCCTGTGCTTCATTATATTTTGCTTGTTTCTCACGCCGACGATTGGTTTCGGTAATAGCTTTCTCCATTGATTTGGTTATATTATCCGCATACAAAATGGCTTTTCCGTGTAAATTTCGCGCAGCACGTCCGATCGTTTGAATTAATGAACGCTCGGAACGTAAAAAACCTTCTTTATCCGCATCTAAAATTGCCACTAAAGACACTTCCGGAATATCTAAACCTTCCCGTAATAAGTTAATGCCGACTAAAACATCAAATTCCCCCAAGCGCAAATCACGAATAATTTCCACCCGTTCGACAGTATCAATATCAGAATGCAAATAACGTACGCGAATACCATGTTCATCTAAATAGTCGGTAAGATCTTCCGCCATTTTCTTCGTTAATGTCGTCACTAAAACGCGTTCATTTTTATCCGCTCTGTGGCGTGCTTCGGAAAGTAAATCATCCACCTGAATAGATACCGGGCGAATTTCAATTTGCGGATCAAGCAAACCTGTCGGACGCACTACTTGGTCGATAATTTCCCCACCGGATTTTTCCAGTTCATACGGTCCCGGTGTGGCGGAAACATAAATGGTTTGCGGTGCCAAACGTTCAAATTCTTCAAAACGTAACGGACGGTTATCCAACGCAGAAGGCAGACGAAAACCATATTCCACCAAGGTTTCTTTACGGGAGCGATCGCCGCGATACATCCCACCGATTTGTGGCACGGTGACGTGGGATTCGTCAATAATCAAAATTGCGTCAGACGGCATATAATCAAATAAGGTCGGTGGCGGTTCGCCCTCATTTCTATCTGATAAATAGCGGGAATAGTTTTCAATGCCCGAGCAATAACCGAGTTCATTCATCATCTCAATATCAAATTGGGTACGTTGGCTGATACGTTGTTCTTCCAATAATTTATTTTCTTTAGTGAAATACTCCCGCCGTTGCGCCAATTCCAGTTTAATTTTTTCGATGGCGTCTAAAATTCGCTCACGCGGTGTAACATAGTGGGTTTTCGGATAAACGGTAAAGCGCGGCACCGTGCCGAAGCTGCTGCCGGTGAGCGGATCAAATAAACTCAAGCGTTCGATTTCACCATCAAATAATTCGATACGTACCGCTCGATCGTCCGATTCCGCCGGGAAAATATCAATAATTTCTCCCCGCACACGGAACGTTCCGCGCTGAAACGCCTGATCGTTACGGGTATATTGCAACTCTGCCAATTTTGCCAAGATTTGGCGCTGATTAATAATCGCGCCTTGTTGCAAATGCAGCATCATTTTTAAATAGGAATCGGGGTCCCCTAAGCCATAAATAGCGGACACGGACGCCACTACAATAGTATCGCGCCGTTCTAAGAAAGATTTTGTGGCGGAAAGTCGCATTTGTTCAATTTGATCATTAATAGACGCGTCTTTCTCAATAAAAGTATCGCTACTCGGCACATAGGCTTCGGGCTGATAATAATCATAGTAAGAAACAAAATATTCCACCGCATTTTCCGGGAAAAAATCCTTCATTTCGGCATAAAGTTGGGCGGCAAGGGTTTTGTTCGGTGCCAACACCATCGCAGGGCGATTCAATTGCGCAATCACATTGGCAATGGTAAAGGTTTTGCCTGAACCTGTTACCCCAAGCAAGGTTTGATGTGCCAAGCCATCTTCTAAATTTTCGGCTAATTTTGCGATGGCCTGGGGTTGGTCGCCGGAGGGTTTGAAATGGGAATGAAGAATAAAAGGTTTAGTGTTAATTTTTTCTGACATAAAGTGCGACCGATTTTAGCATTGTTTCTAATGGCGGCTATTTTAACACGTTTAAGGCACTAAATTGAGGGTTAAAAAATCAAGTTTTACACAGAGTTATATTTGTCAAGCAGGTTACTTCACAAATTTAGAAAAAAATTTCAAAAAATTCGCTAGATTTTTACTAACCATTTGAAAATTAAATAAATGTTATTTTACAATCAGTTTCTCTTAGGATTTTTTTGAAGCCTTATTTCATCGGGTATTAGCCCATTCGTAAAATAATAACCCACAAACTTATCCACAGACTTTGTGGATAGAAAATTTCACTCAAAAATATTCAAAAAATTTTCAATTGAAGGTGTTGACAAGGAGAAATCGGATCAGTAGTATACGCGACCTGTCTTTTTTGACACCAAATTATTCCTCCTTAGTTCAGTCGGTAGAACGGTGGACTGTTAATCCATATGTCGCTGGTTCAAGTCCAGCAGGAGGAGCCAATTTTTTCTTTTGGACAGTTTTTATTTATCTCCTTATTATGAAACTAAAGCATACCAAAAGAATTTGAGTCCATACCTTCTTTATGGGCTTTTATTTTTCTACCGGATTCTTTCACTCTCTAAGATCTTCGCTTATCGAACAAATAATGCTGCCCCGCCACTTATCGGCAATGTGGTGCCATAAAGTAAACTCATCGCAAAGAAAATCAATATGATGCCGGCAAGGCATTTCATTAAGGCTTCCGTATTCACATTGGCAAACGGCAGGCGATACCACTGCGCCATTTTCACGGCAGTGGATCGGGCATAGCGCACCAACAACGCAAAGGCCGATAATGTCATTCCTGTGCCGAGAGCCATTGCCAGTGTCGCTATCACGCCCCAAGCATAGAGATCCAACATATACGCCAGAAACAGTACGAAAATCGCGCCGGAACAGGGGCGCATGCCGATACTCAAAATAATCAGCAAACTTTCTTTGATGTTGGTACTTTGATTGAGTCGTTCGGGGTTCGGCACATGTTGATGCCCGCAACCGCAATTTTCGTGGTGTTCCGTATGCCCGTTAAAAACACCTGAAATTCTGACCGCACTTTTTCCTGCGATCAATGAACCGACACGCATTTCATTTACCAAACCGCCTTCAATTTTTTTGATTTGCAGTTGCTGCTTCGTTTGTCGATGTTGCTTCAACAGCGTTTTCCCGCTTTTCCAACACCAATTTAATCCCAATAAAATCACTAACGCATAAGCGGTTCGCTCCAGCCATAATTGGCTTAAATTAAAATAAGCGGAAGAAAGCTGAAGCAGCAAAACCACGATTGACACCGCCGAAATTGCCACCACGCCCTGCGTTAAAGAAGAAAAGAACGTGATTTGCATACTGCGCCCGAGCTTGGTTTGATGGGTGGCTAAATAACCGGCAATAATAAATTTACCGTGTCCCGGACCCAGCGCATGAAACACACCGTATAAAAAACTAACAGCAATCAGCAGGCTGCCGGCATACACGGGCTGTTGCTTGATTTCGTGCAAGTAACCGGAAATCAGTTGATTAAATTCCCGCTGCCACACGACAACCTGCTTAAACAGCCAGGGGAAAAGATAAATAATAGCGAGAACTAAGACGATAAAGACGATGCTGTAAAATAAACGGGCTTTCATAAAATTTTTAAAAACTAACGGCAAATCAACCGCACTTTTTGTGCAAATAGCGCACCCAATGTATTGTCCTCATCACGTTGCGTTTGATCTAATGATGAGGCGTATTGTTTCACTTTTTCATCCACTTGCGGCTCAAGCACCTGTCCCCGGCAATTTGCCGGCAGCGCGGAAAAATCCACCGCACTTTTGGTCGGTTCGCCGTAATACATGGACACATAATAGGTTGGATCGTAAGTACTTAAAGTATATTCGTTATCTGTCAAGGGCTGCGGTTTAGACAACATGAAATCGAAAAAGTACATCACTTGTGAACCATTGGATTTCATACCGTAGTTTTGCGGTTTGGCTCGGTATTTAATTTTATTGCCCTGCTTGTCAAAAAAATAACTAAAATAATGCTCATTCACCACATTGCCCATGACTTCATCAATGAGCTTTTGTCGCGCGTTTTTATCGCCTTTGGTTTGTCTTAAATCGTATAAAACCGCTGCGGAGCTGGGTTCGTCTAAAATCCACTGCATTGAAAAACCGACTAATTGTTGATTCTCTACCAAGGTTTTGGTTTTTATCTCAATGAAAGCATGAGGATGGGCAAAAACATACTGAGCGGATAACAAAGACAATAGCAATAAAAAAAGTTTCTTCACAAATTCACCTTCCGAAAAATAGCTATAACGCATTCTAACATAAAATAAAATTACACAGAACAAGTATAAAAAATCAGCAAAAAGAAAAAAACACGCTCAGTTTTGTGATCTATATCAAAAAAACTTAATTTAGTATTTTTCTTCACACGAAAAAATCTATAGCATTCAATCGCGTCAAGTGATTGCTTGATATTCATAAAGTTCCTAAATAAAATAATCATAAATAGCTAAACTACTTTCCTACCTCTCCTCGCGAGAGGTTTTTTTATATCTGTTTTCCGCGAATGATTAGCACAAAGATGAAACATCAAGTAGAATGAACCCCCGAATGATTAAATTCCATCGGTCATCAGGTGCCGAAAAAACGCCTTGAATTCCGACCGCACTTTTCCCTTAACCCAGAGAATAATTATGTCAATACAGTTCGTTTATACGATGCACCGAGTAGGCAAAGTAGTTCCGCCGAAACGTCATATTCTGAAAAATATTTCACTCAGCTTTTTCCCGGGCGCCAAAATCGGCGTACTTGGCTTAAACGGTGCCGGTAAATCCACCCTGCTTCACATTATGGCAGGCATCGATAAAGAAATCGAAGGGGAAGCCCGTCCGCAGCCGGGCATTAAAATCGGCTATCTTCCGCAGGAACCGAAACTCGATCCACAGCACACCGTGCGCGAAGCCATTGAAGAAGCCGTCGGCGAGGTGAAACGCGCTTTAACCCGCTTGGATGAAGTGTATGCGCTATATGCGAATCCCGATGCGGACTTTGACAAACTTGCCGCCGAACAAGCGGAGCTGGAAGCCGTTATCCAGGCTCACGGCGGGCATAACTTAGAAAATCAATTAGAACGCGCCGCCGATGCGCTACGTTTACCGGACTGGAATGCCAAAATCGAGCATTTATCCGGGGGGGAACGCCGCCGCGTTGCTTTGTGTCGTTTGTTGTTGGAAAAACCGGATATGTTGCTGTTAGACGAGCCGACCAACCACTTGGACGCGGAATCCGTGGCATGGTTGGAACGCTTCTTACACGACTACGAAGGCACTGTAGTGGCAATCACCCACGACCGTTACTTCTTGGATAACGTTGCCGGTTGGATTTTAGAACTTGACCGCGGTGAAGGCATTCCTTGGGAAGGCAATTACTCCTCTTGGTTGGAACAAAAAGAAAAACGTCTGGCGCAGGAACAGGCGCAGGAATCCGCCCGCCAAAAATCCATTGAGAAAGAATTGGAATGGGTGCGTCAAAATCCGAAAGGCCGCCAAGCGAAAAGCAAAGCCCGTATGGCGCGCTTCGAAGAACTTAATTCCGGCGAATATCAAAAACGTAACGAAACCAACGAACTCTTTATTCCACCCGGTCCACGCCTGGGCGAAAAAGTCATCGAGGTGCAACATTTAAGTAAGTCCTACGGCGACCGCACTTTAATCGACGATTTATCCTTCAGCATTCCGAAAGGTGCCATTGTCGGCATTATCGGTGCCAACGGCGCGGGTAAATCCACCCTCTTCCGTATGCTTTCCGGCAAAGAAAAACCAGATTCCGGTACCATTACCTTGGGCGAAACCGTCGTGTTAGCTTCCGTGTATCAATTCCGTGATGCTATGGACGAAAAAAAAACCGTGTGGGAAGAAGTGTCCAACGGACAAAATATTCTAACCATCGGTAACTTTGAAATCCCAAGCCGTGCTTATGTAGGACGCTTCAACTTCAAAGGCGTGGATCAACAAAAACGTGTGGGCGAACTCTCCGGCGGTGAACGTGGTCGTTTGCATTTGGCGAAATTATTACAAGCCGGCGGCAACATGCTGTTATTGGACGAGCCAACTAACGATCTTGATGTGGAAACCTTGCGCGCACTGGAAAATGCCATCTTGGAATTCCCGGGCTGTGCCATGGTAATTTCCCATGACCGCTGGTTCTTAGATCGTATCGCCACCCACATTTTAGATTACGGCGATGAAGGCAAAGTCACCTTCTACGAAGGCAATTTCTCCGATTATGAAGAATGGAAAAAGAAAACTTTCGGTGCTGAAGCCCTTAAACCGCACCGAATTAAATATAAACGCATTGCGAAATAATTGTTAATCGCGAAACACAAAAAAACCCGCTTTCATTGAAAACGGGTTTTGTTTTATTGATGCAGCCAAAAACACCTAAAATTCTGACCGCACTTTAAGTGAATTACCACTCAAAGTTTAAACCGACGTTATAGGTTGCGCTGCCACCATTGGTACTTACTGCCACACCGGCTTTCGCGGCTACATTTTGATTGAAACGATAACCTGAACCAACCGCTAGTGCTGTTTTAGATTTATAACCACCAACAGCTGCACTCAAGTTAAGGCTGCCGACATTATACGGTTGGAATAAGCCGCTTAGTGCCGCTTGGGAAGCCAAACCGTTTTTTACTTCTTTGTCTAATTCATTGACTCGGCTATCTAATCGATCAATACGCGCAGTATTACGATCAACTTTGGTCGTTAATGCCGCGATGTTTTGGCTTGAAGATCTAAAGGTTGCAATCGCTCTGGAATTTGCTGCAATATCGGCTCTGTTTTTCTCTACATCAGCCTTATCCGCTTTATTTTCAATTGCTTTTTTATTCTCGGCGATTTTTTGCTCGTTAGCACGGGATCTTGCCGCATTTTCGGTAGATCTCACATCTACATTTTGAAGCACCCGATTAACGCCTTCCAGATTTCCATCAATACGGGCTATAGAAGCTGTATTCTCTGCAATTGATTTAGTATTTTTCTGAATATCTAACTCATTTTTAGTAATCCTTGCCCTGTTAACAAGCTCTTGCTTAGCTAATCTATCGATCCCCCCAGTGTTACGCATAACATCTTTTTCTATACTAGCAATATTTGCTTTATTAATAGCAATATCTTTCTTATTTTCATTAATGTTCGTCTCATTATTAAAAATATCCACCCTGTTTTTAAAGACTTGTTGTGGAAGATTAGCAGAAGGATTTTCCAGAAAAGAGTCTTTAGCCAATGCATTGACAGAAATTGCACCAGTGACCATTAAAGCAACGAGGTGGTGTTTAAATAATTGATATGTCATAATTCATCCTTAAAAAATAAAGTTATTTAATTTTTAGTCTAATTTTTCGAAATCGAAAAACCATTCTTCCATAATAAAATTAAAAAAGAGTCTGATTTAACATGCCTCCTTTTCGGCTTGAATTTATACCACAAAAAAATATGAACCCCTTCTAATATAAATGTATCAATTCAATAGGTTACGACTATTGTTTTACCCTAAAATAGAAACAATACTTAATCTTGCATATTAAAAAACCATTTATTAATCCTTCTTTAAACAAGGTTAAATCTTTCCCTCCAAACTTATAATCTAAAAAAATTATATTTTAATCGGTTAAAATAGTTACCTGCCGAGACCTTTTTTAAAGCTATCACCACACGAGCCATTACTCAAAAAAATAAAACACCTGCCAAAACGACCGCACTTTTTGCCAAATCCATTAAAGTGCGGTTAAAAATTCCGTTGTTTTTTGCTATAATCCCGCGCAATTTTGCTTCCCGATTTTATGAATTAACCCATTATGACAACGAATTATTCCGCCAACGAAATTACCGTTTTAAAAGACCTCGAACCTGTCCAGCTGCGTCCCGGCATGTACACGGACACCACCCGCCCGAACCATCTTGCACAAGAAGTTATCGATAACAGCGTGGACGAAGCTCTTGCCGGTTTTGCCACCAAAATTGAAGTGATTTTGCACAAAGACCAATCCATTGAAGTCATTGATAACGGACGCGGGATGCCGGTGGATATTCACCCGGTGGAAAAAGTTTCCGGTGTGGAAGTGATCATGAGTAAATTGCACGCCGGCGGTAAATTCTCCAATAAAAACTACACCTTCTCGGGCGGTTTGCACGGGGTCGGAATTTCTGTCGTAAACGCCTTATCGGAGCGGGTTGATGTTACCGTTAAACGCAATGGCGAAATCTATAAAATCGCTTTTGAAAACGGCAAAAAAGTAGAAGATCTTACTGTTATCGGCACCTGCGGTCGCCGCACGACCGGTACCACCGTGCATTTCAAACCGAATCCGAAATATTTCGACAGCGAAAAATTCTCCGTCAGCCGCCTACGCCATTTATTACGCGCCAAAGCCGTACTTTGTTCCGGCTTGGAAATCAAATTTATCGACAACGTCAACGACACCGAAGACACCTGGCTATATCAAGGCGGCTTAAATGACTACTTAATGGAAGCGGTCAATGGCTTAGTCACATTGCCGGAACAGCCCTTTATCGGCGAATTTAACGGCGAAAAAGAAGCGGTATCTTGGGCATTATTGTGGCTGCCGGAAGGCGGTGAACTCATTGGTGAAAGCTATGTGAACCTGATTCCCACCGCACTTGGCGGCACCCATGTCAACGGTTTGCGTCAAGGTTTATTAGACGCCATGCGCGAATTCTGCGAGTTTCGCAATCTATTGCCGCGCGGCGTAAAACTGACCGCCGACGACTTATGGGATCGCTGCGCTTATGTGCTTTCCCTCAAAATGCAGGATCCACAGTTCGCCGGTCAAACCAAAGAACGACTTTCTTCCCGTCAAAGTGCGGTGTTTATCGGCGGCGTAGTCAAAGATGCCTTCAGTTTATGGCTCAACCAAAACATTCAGCAAGCGGAACTGTTGGCAGACATGGCAATCAGCTCCGCTCAACGTCGTCTGCGTGCGGCGAAAAAAGTGGTACGCAAAAAACTGGTAAGTGGCCCTGCGCTACCGGGTAAACTCGCCGATTGTAGCTCGCAAGACATCAATTTCACCGAATTATTCCTCGTAGAAGGGGACTCCGCCGGTGGTTCCGCCAAACAAGCGCGGGATCGTGAATATCAGGCGATCCTGCCGTTACGCGGCAAGATTTTGAATACGTGGGAAGTGTCTCCGGAACAAGTTTTGGCATCACAAGAGGTGCATGATATTGCGGTGGCGTTGGGCATTGATCCCGACAATAGCGATTTATCCCAACTACGTTACGGTAAAGTCTGCATCCTTGCCGATGCGGACTCCGACGGCTTACACATCGCCACCCTGCTTTGCGCCTTGTTCCTACGCCATTTCCCGAAACTGGTGGAACTGGGTCATGTGTATGTGGCAATGCCGCCGTTATACCGTATTGATTTAGGCAAAGACGTGTTTTACGCCTTGGATGAAAGCGAAAAAGAGGCGATTTTAGATCGTCTTAAAGGGAAAAAATGCAAACCGAACGTACAGCGTTTTAAAGGTTTGGGCGAAATGAACCCGATGCAACTGCGCGAAACCACCATGGACCCGAACACCCGCCGCTTAGTGCAGCTCACCTTTGAAGCCCAAAGCGAAGAAAAGCGGGAAACCATCGAAACCATGGATATGTTACTGGCGAAAAAACGTGCCGAAGACCGTAAAAACTGGTTGCAGGCAAAAGGTGACCAGGTGGATTTGGCGGTGTAAGAGTATATTCGATTATTTTTAATAATTTCAGCCCATTATTAAATTGATATCGGATTTCGCCCGATAGGCGACCTACTTTTTCTTTGCTCGTGCAAAGCAAAAGTAGGCAAAAAGAAAACACGCCCTGCTTAGCCTTGTTTCCCTTGTTCCACTGAATTTCCTACAAATTCAACTCCACAAGGGCGGCAAAGAAGGGAACCCAATAAATAGCTCTAAAAGTGCGGTCGATTTTAAAATCATTTTTTAAATAAAAAAACATGCGAAAAAAATCAACTGCACTTTTCAGAATAACGCTCGAAATAATGGGTCCCCGTATAAATTGCCCGAACGTGCGTTAATTTTTAGGAAAATTTTGCTTTGTTTGAACCACGTAGTGGCGAGTTCAAAATTTTCCGTGAAGAAAATTAATGCTAAGAGAGGAAAAGCAATTTATCCGGGGTCGCCTTTCTTTTGGTTACTTTTCTTTGGCGAAGCAAAGAAAAGTAACTCGCCCCATCAGGCGAAACCGATTAACACAACCAAAATATGAACTACAAATGACAACAGAATCCATCAACTACGAAGGCATCGAACAAATGCCACTCCGCCACTTCACTGAAAGTGCGTACCTCAACTATTCCATGTACGTCATCATGGATCGCGCGTTGCCGTTTATTGGTGACGGCTTAAAGCCGGTGCAGCGACGTATTATTTACGCCATGTCCGAACTCGGGCTGAACGCCACGGCGAAGTACAAAAAATCCGCCCGTACCGTGGGGGACGTGTTGGGTAAATTCCATCCGCACGGCGATAGCGCTTGTTATGAAGCCATGGTGCTGATGGCGCAACCGTTCTCTTACCGCTATCCGCTGGTTGACGGGCAAGGTAACTGGGGGGCGGTGGATGATCCGAAATCCTTCGCCGCCATGCGTTATACGGAGTCCCGTTTATCTAAAATTTCTGAGATTCTGTTAGCGGAACTTGGACAAGGCACAGTAGATTATCAGCCGAACTTCGACGGCACGCTGGAAGAGCCGCAATATTTACCGGCGCGCCTACCGCACATTTTACTCAACGGCACCACCGGCATTGCGGTGGGGATGGCGACGGATATTCCACCGCACAACATTAATGAAATCGCCGACGCGGCGGTGATGTTATTGGACAATCCGAAAACTACGCTGGACGAATTATTAACCGTAGTGCAAGGCCCCGATTTCCCGACGGAAGCAGAAATTATTTCGCCGAAAGAAGATATTCGGAAGATTTATCAACTGGGTCGCGGTTCCATTAAAATGCGCGCCACTTGGAAGAAAGAAGACGGTGAAATTGTTATCAGCGCCTTGCCGCATCAATCTTCACCGTCGAAAGTCATCGCGCAAATCGCCGAGCAGATGAATGCCAAAAAACTGCCGATGGTGGAAGATATTCGTGATGAAGCGGATCATGAAAATCCGGTGCGCATCGTGCTGGTGCCGCGTTCCAATCGGGTGGATATTGACGCCGTGATGGCACATTTGTTCGCCACCACCGATTTGGAAAAAAGTTATCGCGTAAACATGAACATGATCGGTCTTGATCACAAGCCGGCGGTGAAAAATCTGTTGGAAATTCTCACCGAATGGCTCAGCTTCCGCCGCACTACAGTCACCCGTCGTTTGCAATATCATCTGAACAAAGTGCTCGCCCGTTTGCATATTTTGCAAGGCTTAATGATCGCCTTTTTAAACATTGATGAAGTGATCCACATCATTCGCTACGAAGACGAACCGAAAGCGGAATTGATGGCGCGTTTTAATTTAAGCGACGAGCAGGCAGAAGCTATTTTGAACTTACGTTTGCGCCATTTAGCCAAGTTAGAAGAGCATGAGCTGCAAGCGGAACAAGCGGAGTTGGAAAAAGAGCGGTCATCTTTGGAAGAGATTTTAGGCTCCGAGCGCCGTTTGAATACGCTCCTGAAAAAAGAAATTCAACAGGATGCCAAAATCTACGCCAGTCCGCGCCGTTCGCCGTTAGTGGAACGTGCAGAAGCCAAAGCCATTGCGGAAAACGAAATGCTGCCGACAGAACCGGTCACCGTGATTTTGTCGGAAATGGGCTGGGTGCGTTGTGCCAAAGGACACGATATTGATCCACAAGGCTTGAGTTATAAAGCGGGCGATAAATATTTGGCGCACGCCTACGGCAAAAGCAATCAAGCAGCGGTGTTTATCGACAGCACGGGGCGCAGTTACGCGCTGGATCCGTTGACGTTGCCATCCGCCCGTTCACAAGGCGAACCGCTCACCGGCAAACTCACTTTACCGGCGGGGGCGACTATCGATCAGTTACTGATTGAAAATGAAGATCAGCCGTTGCTCATGGCATCTGACGCAGGCTACGGTTTTATTTGTAAATTTGCCGATTTAATTGCCCGCAATAAAGCCGGCAAAGCGCTGATTTCCCTGCCGGAAAATGCCAAAGTCTTGCCGCCGTTAACGCTGAAAAATTCCACCGCACTTTTGGTAGCGCTCACTTCCGCCGGTCGCATGCTCATTTTCCCCGCGCAGGATTTGCCGGAATTATCCAAAGGCAAAGGCAACAAAATCGTTACCATTCCGTCCGCCAACGCCAAAGCCCGTTCTGAGCTGTTGGTGCACTTATTGCTGATTGAAGAAAATTCGAGTCTAGTGTTCCATTCCGGCAGACGCAAAATTGTACTGAAACCGGAAGATCTGCAGAAATTCCGCGCCGAACGCGGTCGTAAAGGCACGCAATTGCCACGGGGTTTACACAGTAATGTGGAAATTGAAGTGGTAACACCACAGCAGTGAAAATCTTAAATTGCACTTAAAGGCTGCTATTCGCATTCTTTCATGAGGAACTGCGGTTATTTTTACCGGTGTTTTTTTCTCTTACAATAAACAAGATAGAAAGAATTTTATTCACTACTGAGTGTAACTAAGCCGGCACGTTGTATATATCCATAAATGGAAATATCAATAGATTCAATCAGGTGGGCATATTACACAAATCTGCTACAATGTCCCTGATGGTTATTTATACCATCATTAAGCAGGCAAAAATTGTAATTGTCATTTTATTCAAGGAGTTAATATGAAACTATATTTTAAACCGGGTGCATGCTCATTCGTACCGCATTTCGCATTGGAAAAAATCAATCAGCCTTATGAAGCCGAAGCAGTGACACAAGAGTATATGAAGAGCCCGGAATACTTAGAGCTCAATCCACAAGGTGCAGTTCCTCTACTCGTTGACGGTAATCTTGTACTTTCCCAAAACTTGGCGATTTTAACTTATTTAGACGATCTTTACCCACAGGCAAAACTCTTTGGCAGCGACTCAGCCAAAGGCAAAGCTATAGCATTTCGCTGGTTGGCATTCTTGAATTCTGACGTACACAAAGCCTTTGTCCCACTCTTCCATGTACCGCCTTACGTTCAAGATGAATCCTTAAAACAAGCGATTCAAAAAACAGCGAAAGAAAATATTCTGGGTATGCTGGCGCAAGCTAATCACTGCTTATCAAAGCAGAATTACCTAGGCGAAGATGTATCCGTCGCCGATATTTATCTATTTACAATTTTAGGCTGGTGTAAATTTATCGATCTTGATTTTTCATCCCTAACACATTTAACCGAATTTGCGCAACGCATTGCAGCATTGGACATTGTAAAACGTGTACAAAAAGCCGAAGGGTTGATTTAACTCTTGTATTAAATAAAAAAATCCGTCTTTATAGAGACGGATTTTTTTATTTAGTGATAGTTCAGAATCTCTAACCGTTCACGGGCGGCATCAGAAAAATAACTTTGTTGTGCAATAAGATCCTTGTAAATAGAAATAGCGAGCGGGCGATTGCGTCGAGTACCTTCGCCATGTTCATACATTAGTGCCAGACGAAAGATCGCTTCTTCGTTGCCTTGTCGTGCGCTTCTTTCCAACCACTGAAATGCTTTGTTGAAATTCTTAATTTTGTTCTCGTTGTAATACAGCATGCCTAAAATCAACATGGCTTGCGAATCGCTAACTTCGGCGGCCTGCTCCAATAAATTAATGCCATATTCCAGATTCTTTTTAACGCCGTAGCCGCCTGTATAAAGAATGCCCAAATTGGTGAGCGCTTTCACACTCCCCTTTTCTGCCGCCTCACTAAACCACCAATAGGCTTTTTCGTAATTTTTCTCTACGCCGTTACCGCCAAAATACAAACGCCCTAAATCCAGTTGCGCGTTACTATCACCACGTAGCGCCAAAATACGCATCACATTGAATGCCGAACGGACATCGTCATTTTGATAGAAATATCTTGCCAGATTTCTCAATTCATCATTATTCAATTTATTCTGTGCAAACGCCGACATTTCTTGTACACGTTCCGCGACCGAAAACGCCACATTTTCCGCCGCTTGTACAGAAAAACCCAATAATCCCAATACTATCGCAAAATGTTTTAACTGTTTTTTCATCATATTCATAACGTTGCATAAAGCAAATTGGCAAAAAACAGCAGCGAAACGCCCATTTCGGTCAGCCCCACTTGTTTTACCGACATTTTTTTGTGCGGTAGCCAAATTGCACGAATTAACGACGGAACAAACGCCAGCGCCATTAAATACTGTTGTAACAAGATAAATCCGAGCACACAAAGCGCATGAAAACCGATAGATAACTTCAAATATAACGGATTTTTTCGCTCACGCATGACGGATTTGACATATAAGGTGGTACCGATAAAAAACAAGCTCGGATACAGCGCTACCAGCCAGATTTTGCCATCAAAAGTGCGGTCGGAAAAATAGTAGGATCCCATGCCCGCAATGGCAAAAATAATGATTCCCACCAGATCATTTAAAAAAGCACGCTCATCCTTTTTTTTCACATAATAAATATTTACCAACACTAACGGCATCATGGCGACCACAAAAAGCACCGTTCGCCAGTTATGCAATAACACCGGAATGGCAAAAATCACCGTGGCAAAGAAATAAATCCACGACCATTTTATGTACAGTTCTAAATTTCTGCCTTTGAACAAATTCAGAAACGGGTAAGTCATTAAATATAATGAAAACCATGCCAATAAAAAGAAAAGGTGCTGCCAAATAGGGTGAGCAAGTAACATACCGTACAGAAATGGCATGAGTGCCATGACGATTGCGCCGTGCTGATTAGAAATCAATAGCGTCATAATTGAGACTAGTTATCAGTTGAAAAGTTTAAGAATTTTAGAGGTTTTTCTGGAAGATTGATATAATCCTTACGAATTATTTTCATTACGGAGAAGAAATCATGACACAAATTCAACGTATCGATACTCACGCCCGCCTTGCCGAACTGGTGATTTATCATGGTGTCGCTTATTTGGCAGGACAAGTTCCGGAAACCACCTTAGCACAGGATGCTTACGCCCAAACGCAAGAAGTGCTAAATCTCATCGACAAATTACTTGCCAAAGCCAATTCCCACAAAAGCCAAATTTTAAACGCGCAGATCTATCTTGCCGACATGCAGGATTATGCCCTGATGAATCAGGCATGGGACGAATGGGTTGATCCACAAAAGCCACCGGCGCGCGCCACTGTAGAAGCCAAACTGGCAGATCCTCGCTGGAAAGTGGAAATTGTGGTGACGTCGGCGGTTTAACAATGCTATTCGGACCTAATATTTAGCCTTCATATTACAATTTATAACGCTTCATTTTCTTTAATTTTTTTAAACAGTAACCAAATCCTGTTGCTGATTCTCTAAAATGAATGTTTTACATCGAGGGTTTTCTGCCAACCATGTCGAAATCATTGTTGGTGATTCTTTTGTTTTCATCAATAAATAATCATAATCCTTACAATTATCAAGGCTAATAATCCAATCTTTATTAACCACACCTGAACGACTTGATATATTTGGCATTTTATTAGGTTTGAATCTAACTATTTGCGGTGAATAAACGGCAAAATCAAAATCGGACCACCCATGTTTTTGCGCCTGATACCAGCTACCAAAATGTAAATATTCTGTACTTGAAGTAAGCAATCCACTGGTTTCTGAAGATTGACTAAATAAAGTTAATATTCTTTTTTGAGACTGCATAGACTCTATTATTTTCGAATATGCTCTCATATTTGGATCATTATTAAATTGAATATTATTATAATAGACTTTTCCCATTAATAAGAAAACAAATATAAAAAACATTAAATTAAAGAAAATTATGTTACCGTTATTCTTTTTGATTGACCTTTTTTCAAAAATTAAATAATAAAAAGGAAGCATAAAAATGGAAAATCGTTCATATATAAATGCTGTTTGATTAAGTGCATGAGGTAAACTAAACCAAAGAATGAGAAAACCGATAAAAGGAATATAACGTTTAATATCCTTAGTTAAGGTATAGCCCATATAACTCGGTAAAATAAAAAAAACTATCCAAGCAACATTATATAATACGGCATAGTCCATATTCCAAGGATAGTAAATCAGTGTAAATACTTTATACCAAAAAGGTAGGAATACATAATTTTCAGAATAATCTTTAAATTGTAGTAAATCTGTTTTACCCAAATACCGAATTAATATTATTGCAAATAGCAGATAAGGGAGAGTAAATATTACCCCCCCCCCCGCTTTATAAGATTCTTGTCTAAAATGAATAGCTAAAAAATATCCATATGAAATAAAACAGAAGAATGAAAAAATTAAAACATGGCTACAGTAAGATAAAATACCTAATAATACTATACCTATAAAATAACGATATTTCTTAGTTTCAAGCCAATTTTTATTTAGAAAGAAAAAATAAAATACCGATAGGTATTGCTAAAAGAAATGTAACAAATCCCCATTGGAAAGCAAATCCAAAAAAGCTTGTTATCGCAGCCCATTCCAGAATACTTTCAGCTTGAAAGCTTTTTCTCAAAAGAAAAACCGCCCAAACATTAAATAGGAATATAAAAACCACCAACAGTTTAGAAGATGTAACAATATCCGTGAATTGATATAGCAACCACCAAACAAAATAGCCCGTTAAATAAGGAGTATCCCAATTCAGCTGAACTAAATCAGACCATTTACTCTGTTGTTTAAACAGATCATCTAACATAACTACTTGGGCTGCATGCTGCGGCAAATCAACCATGGGTAAATATGGTGGATAAAATAAAAAAAGAACAGTAACAAGCAGAACCAGATAAAATAAATTTCTTTCATTATTAGTTAATAAGGTAAATATTTTCATTATTATAATTCTTTCTCTATTATATATTTAGGTCTATCTTTGACTTCATCGAATATTTTACTAATATAGATACCTATAATACCTAAAGTAAAAAGTTGCACACCGCCTAAAAAATACATAGGCACAACAGTAGACGCCCATCCGGGTACTATACCACTGCCAAAAATTTTTATAATTAGTGCCCATCCTCCCATTGCCAGTGAAATTAAACTAACAATAATACCTAACCATAATATAAATAATAAAGGAATTGCACTAAATCCACATATCCCATCTATGGCTAAACGCATCATACGAGGAATGCTATATTTACTAAATCCGGCGATCCTTTCTTCACGTGCATAATAAACTGTAGTACTTGAAAATCCTAAAAGTGGAACAATACCGCGAAGAAATAAATTACTTTCCCTAAAACATTCCAAAGCAAACAAAGCTCTAGCACTCATTAGACGATAATCTGCATGGTTAGGAACAACGTTAATATTCATCTTTTTTAAAATGTTATAATATAATAAAGCAAAATTCCGTTTTAATAAGCTGTCTTTTGCACGCCTATTTCTCACAGCATATACAATTTCATAACCAGAAAAATATTTTTCTAACATCTCCTCTAAAGTACCGGGATCATCTTGTAAATCGCAGTCCATAGTAATACAAATATCTGTTTTTAACTGTTTAGCTGAAAACATCATTCCTGCCAACAAGGCATTTTGGTGCCCAAAATTGCGGGTTAACTTTAATGCTTTGATTTGCTGATATTGCTTAACCAGCATTTCTATTTCCAGCCAGGTATTATCTTTTGAACCATCATCAATCAGCAATAACTTACTATTCTTATAATTCTCTTATTATTTATTAAATTTAATAAGTGATTAAGAATAATCGGTATGGATTTAGATAAAACAGACTGTTCGTTATAACAAGGCAAAACAATTGTAAGTATAGGTTCCGACATAAAAGCCTTCATCATTTGGAAAAAATATTTAAAAATTATGATATAAACAGATAGTAATTATATCTAATGACAGGATAAGTATAGAAGTGAATAACTGTAAAGTACAGTAAAACACCAAAGAAAGATAATAAATAGAATGGATTCTATTTATCTGCTATTAGCTCCGCCTCCAGCAACAACGGCGCATGGTCGGAGCTTTCCGTTGGTTCTGTAGTGGCGTTGATGACATTTAATCCGCGAATAAAAATATGATCCAGCGGGTTACCCAAAAAGCGCAGACGATGATCTTGCGGAAAAGTCACCTCTTGTAAACCATATTCCGTAATTAACTCATGAATACGCGACATACGGTAACTGCTCCAAGAATTAAAATCCCCGGCGAAAATTAACGGTCCCTGATGGTGGGAAATAAGTTGCATGAGCGTGCGTAGTTGCTCGCCGTATGCGGTGGGGTTTAATTCAAAATTAATTAAATGCACGTTGACTAATAAGAGATTTTTTCCTCCCGCCAGAGGCAGACTCATGGCGGCGCCGACTTTCGGAATGCGGATCCAGGGTTCCGGTTTTGAACCGGCGCAATAAAAGTGCGGTGGAAATTTTGAGAGAATTTCAACGCCCGATTGCTGCTGTAAATAAGCAAAGGCAGAGGCATAAAGTGCGGTCGGAAATTGCGCTGAATATTGCGTCGCCAGATGTTGCGTATTTAACACCTCTTGCAGCAACACAAAGTCGCGCCCTTTGGCAAAACGGGAAAGCGCCTGCTGCCAACCGGCATCCTGCCCTTTGTGCAAATTCCAAACGAGTAAACGGAATCTATTTTGTGTCATTTCTTGCGGTTTTTGCGCCGCTTGGTAACAGGTTAAATCTTCGTGTTTTGCGAGCGGTTGGTAAGTCAGCTTGGAAGCACCGGAAAAATGGATTTTGACCGGCAAAAAAATCTCGATGCTGTAAAAAAGATAGGCAGCAACGCCTACTGCGACTATGCCAAATAAAGCGAGAAATTTGCGAATAAAATGCGTCGTTTTCTTTGCCATCATTACACCGGACGAATACTTTTCACATCAACCTGACAATCAAATTCACGCTCCAATAGTTGCAACTTTTCATCTTGCAACAAATCCTGTTTCGCCTGCTCACGCAATTGAGCATAGGTTTTACGGCGATAATCCGTCGGCGTCAGATATTGTTCGTCGTCGTTAATTTCCACGGTCAGTGCAATTTCTTTCTGTAACACCACTGAAAGTGCCTGTTGTAACAGCTTCCGATGCTTATCATGATTTAAATGCCCGTGGCTGGAACGCACACCAAGTTTAAACTCCGCGTCATTTTCCTGCCAAATGAAGGTATTTAAGGCGAACTCTTTGGTGAGATTTTCTACACCGCTTTGCTCAATCAGCTGCGCCCAGCGATCTTGCGTTTGAGTTAAATTGACGATTTTTTGCTGTAATTCAGGAGTGATGTCCTGCAAAATGGCGGCTTTGATTTCGGAGGGCTTAGGGCCTTGCTCAATATTGGCAAGCTCGGGGTTGCTCCACTCCCAACGATAATCCTCGCCTAACAACACATCCGCATCAGTTTCGTCGCTATCAGATTCACTCTGATTTTCTACCGCACTTTGGGCGTCAGAATGCGTGGTTGCATGGGAAAGTGCGGTCAGTTTTTCCGATGAATGTTGTGCTAAGCGTTCAGACTTTTTTTTTTCTTGAGAGGGCGTACTCGGCATGGCATCCAGCTGCTCCAGCCCGTTTAAGGCGTCCAGCACGGGGGAATTGACTAACGCCTCTGTCGATTGCGCAGGTTGTGCTTTTTCCATTTGAGTCGGCGCATTATCCGCCACCGATTTTTTACGGCTTTGATAATTGGCTTTGATCGCCTGTGAAACCACCGGCATTTCAATCGCGGGGGCGGTAGATTGCAATGGAGATTTAACGGGATTTTCCACCGCACTTTGTTGGCTTAACGGAGGATTGAATTCGTTCTGTTCTGCATTCGCAAAATCCCCCATTAATTTCGGGTGAAACGCCAACGCACGCAATAACACCATTTCAGCGCCCATACGCGCCGTTGGTGCGGCACTTAATTCTTTACGACCGGTGACAACGACCTGGTAGAAAAATTGAACGTCCTGAGGCGCAATATGTTTGGCTAAAAAGCCGATTTGACTGCTTTCATCCAAGGCAGCCTGCGGCAAGAGTTGTTGCATGGCGATTTTGTGCAAGTTTTCCGCCACTTCACGTAACAATTCATCCCAATCGCCGGCTTTATCCGCCACAGCATTCACTGCCTGCATCAGTTTTTCGCCGTTACCTTGCTGTAACGCATAAATCATCTCAATGGCTTGACTTTCATCCAGTAAACCGAGCATATCGTTAACGATATTGAGCGTAACATTGCCGTTGCTCATGGCTATCGCTTGATCGGTGAGGCTTAAACTGTCGCGAATACTGCCCTGCGCGGCGTTGGCAAGTTTATCTAACGCCAAGGATTCAAAAGGGATCTGTTCCTGATTGAGAATATACGCCAAATAGTCAGCGATTTGTGATTGCTCCAGGGCTTTCAAATGGAACTGCATACAACGGGATAAAATCGTTACCGGCAATTTATGCGGATCCGTGGTGGCGAGCAGGAATTTGACGTATTCCGGCGGCTCTTCCAGGGTTTTCAGCAACGCATTGAAAGAATGGCGGGAAAGCATGTGTACTTCATCGATAAGATACACTTTATAGCGCCCCAACACCGGTTTATATTGCACGTTATCCAGCAATTCACGGGTGTCTTCCACTTTGGTTCGGGACGCCGCATCGATTTCGATCAAATCAATAAAGTTGCCTTTTTCGATGGCGTTGCAATGCTCGCACACGCCACAGGGTTCGGCGGTGACACCGCTGACACAATTAAGCCCTTTGGCGAATAAACGGGCGATGGAAGTTTTCCCCACGCCGCGCGTGCCAGAAAACAAATAGGCATGATGCAGACGATTTTCACGCAAACCGTTAGCAAGTGCGGTCAAAATATGTTGCTGCCCCACAACGTCAGCAAAGGTTTTCGGACGCCATTTTCTTGCTAATACCTGATAACTCATACTATATTTTCCCGCTTGCCTAATCTGAAAAATTAATGACCGGCGAAATTAACCAAGGTATAAGGTTCCACGCCCAATCCAAGTAAACGCTGTTCGCCACCCAATTCCGATAAATTAATCACGAACGCGGCGTGCTTCACTTCACCGCCAAGACGTTGCACTAATTTAACGGTGGCTTCAACAGTGCCGCCGGTCGCCAACAAATCATCAATCACTAAGACATTATCACGTTGTTGAATGGAATCCGTGTGAATTTCCAAAGTGTCTTGCCCATATTCCAATTCGTAAGATTGTGCGATGGTCTCACGGGGTAATTTGCCCGGCTTGCGCACCAACACGAAAGGCACATTTAACGCCAACGCCACCGGCGCGCCGAAAATAAAACCGCGGGATTCGGTACCGATCACTTTATTAATCCCTTTGTCTTTGCAATGTTGCACGATGAGATCGATAGCCGCATGAAATGCCGCCGGGTTTTCTACCAGGCTGGTAATGTCACGAAAAATGATGCCCGGTTTCGGATAATCGGGAATGGATTTAATTGAAGAAGCGATAAGTGCAAGTTGTTTTTCCATTTTTTTACCTAAAAGTGCGGTTGTTTTTTTGCACGGATTAAAATTATAAATCGGCGCGCATATTATCATAAATCGACGGATTGCCGAACATTAATCATAAAGATCTTCACCATTTTTTCGGGTGCGCAGCAGCTGTAAAATCCACACATATTGCGCCGGCGTTTCAGTGACAAAACTTTCAATTTCTGCATTCATGGCGCGTGCACATTGTTCCGGATCATCACTTAATGCCATGGCGAGATGAATTTCCATCTGGTATTTGCCGGCCTCTGCGTTGTAGCGCGGAAACATGGGAATCACCACCGCTTTTGCCAGTTTCGCCATTTTATTAATACCCGGCAATGTAGCTTTGTAGGTGGCGAAGAAATCCACATACACACTCTGCTCTTCGCCAAAATCTTCATCCGGCAAATAATAGCCCATTTGCCCCTGCTTAATGTGGTTCAAAAACGGTTTAATACCATTTTGGCGGGCGTGCATTTTGCCGCCGAAACGCTGTCGGGTGATAGTCCAAAGCCAGTCCACCAGAGGATTGCGGTGCGGGTTATACATGGACGTCATGGGAATGCCGTGGGTGTGCAAAATAATCCCCGACGCATCAATCGCCCAACCGTGCGGCACCAGCAAAATCACGTTTTTACCCTGTTCTTTTGCCTGTTTAATATGTTCAATGCCGATAAATTCACTGCGTTTTTGCAAATGTTTTTTTGAACGCACGGCAACTTCACCGATGCCCAACATCACTTGCGCCAACACGGCGAACATTTCATCAATCACCTTCTCACGATGCTGTTCCGACCATTGCGGAAAGCAACATTGCAAATTAATTTGCGCCCGTTTACGTTGTTTTTTCGCTTTATGCCCGATAAACACACCGAGTTTCGCCGCCAGCTTATCGCGCAAGCGAAAAGGGATAAAGCCGAGCAAAAGCAGTACCAAAATACCGCACCAAATGCCCCAGTATTTCGGCTTTAAATACGACCATGAGAAACGTGGCTCATAGCCGACACGCGCCGTTAAACGGACGTTTTGTTGAGAATCTGTCATTTATCGTTCTTCGTTCAGTTTTAAGAATTAGGACACGCGTTAGAAAACGCACGCCATCAGGACGCCATCGGAATTCATAAAAAAACAATCAAAAAATTGACCGCACTCTATGCCGTTAAAAGTCAAACCAACCTTGATCAAACGCCATTTTCACCGTCATGATAAAGGACATTACGACCACCATAGGGCGAATCAACGTTTTTCCTTTGGTCATCACCATTTTGGCGCCTAAGTTGGCGCCGATGAACTGCCCTGCCAGCATAATCAAGCCCACTGTCCATAAAATTTGTCCGCCGATTAAGAAGAAAATCAAGGAAGCCAGATTAGAGGTAAAATTCATCACTTTGGCATGGGCAGTGGCTTTTGCCAGATTAAAGCCAAGTAATGTCACGCAAGCCAAGCTCATGATGGAACCGGTACCGGGGCCGAAAAAGCCGTCATAAAAGCCCATAAACGTACCGATACAAAATGCAAAAATCGGGTAAGAAAGACGCTGTTTGCGATCTTCGTCGCCGAGTTTAGGGGTGACCAAAAAATAGATACCGATAGCCAAAATCAAAAACGGGAGAATTTTCTTGATCAAAGACGCGTCAATTAATTGAATTAAAATGGTGCCGGCAACAGATCCGAGGAAGATCATCAACAAAATCAACCAAACTTCCGAAAATTTAACCGCTCTTTGACGCAGAAAATAAAGGCTGGCAGAAAAGGAACCGCCACAGGCTTGTAGTTTATTGGTACCGAGCGCAACCGCCGGCGGAAGCCCTGTCATCAGTAACGCGGGGATGGTGATTAAACCGCCGCCACCGGCAATGGCGTCAATAAAACCGGCAATAAAGGCAACAGCAAATAAAATGGCTAAAATATCAAGTCCGAATTCCATACATCACTCCAGCCACTCGCTTCGATTCGGCGAGCTTAAGACTTGCTGACACAAAAACGGTTCGGGCGGTGTAACTTTCGGTTTGCTCGGGGCTGAACCCGGTTTTGCCGGTTTAAACCAAGAATAGAGTTCTTCCCCACAACCGTCGCCGGCGGGCACCGGCGCTTGATTCTCACAATACTGCGCCCCTTGCGGACAAGTCAGACGCACATGGAAATGGGAGTCATGCCCAAACCACGGGCGGATTTTGTGCAACCAGGCGCGATCGGCGCCCGCGGTTTCGCAGAGTTTTAATTTGATCGCCGGATTAACGAAAATACGCGTCACTTTCACATCTTCCGCCGCCAGTTTAATTAGTTTCGCGTGGTTGGCATTCCAAATACTGTCGTCCACCCGCTGCGCTTTGCGATTCACCACCAACAAACCTTTGCCGTCGGAATTCAGTGCGTCGCTGTCGGACATACTGCCCATGCGCAGCCAAATATCCGCATCCAGCCCCATTTGATGGCTGGCGTGTCCCGTCAGAAAACGTCCGCCGCCCGGCATAGCAATATCGCCCACCAACATGGTCGGCAAACCCGCCGCCTTGGCGCGTTGCCCCAAACGTTGCAAGTAGCTAATCATGTCAGGGTGTCCGTAATAGCGGTTTTTATTCATGCGAATCACTTGATAGCCGTCGCCTTTATAAGGCAAAGGCTGGGCGCCTATGATACAACCGTTGGAATAACTGCCGATAGCCTGCGATTTCCCGTCTTCTGCGGGAATCGGACGTTTAATTTGTTGCCAATCTTGCGGCGCGGCAAAAGCGTTGGCGGCGTAAAAAACGCTGCTGAAAACGACCGCACTTTTGATGAATTGGAGAAAGGTTTTATTCATGATGGCATCCGTTTTTCAGGTTTATCGGCATTGCGCTTTAAAACGCAACAAATGATCCAACAATACAATCGCCGTCATAGCTTCCGCAATCGGCACGGCGCGGATGCCGACACAAGGATCGTGGCGACCTTTAGTAACAACTTCGACAGATTCATTGTCGAGATTCACCGAGCGCCCCGGAATGGTAATGCTGGAAGTGGGTTTGAGGGCAATCGTGGCGATAATCGGTTGTCCTGAACTGATGCCGCCCAAAATCCCGCCGGCATAGTTGGAAAGAAATCCTTGCGGGATCATTTCGTCACGATGTTGGCTACCTTTTTGTTCTACCACAGCGAAACCGTCACCAATTTCCACGCCTTTTACCGCATTAATGCTCATTAATGCGTGGGCTAAATCCGCATCCAAACGATCAAACACCGGTTCGCCCAACCCGACGGGGACGTTTTCCGCCACCACGGTCAATTTAGCACCGATAGAATCCCCTTGTTTTTTCAGATCACGAATTAATTCATCGAATTTTTCCACCGCACTTTTATCGGGGCAGAAAAACAGATTGCTATTTACTTCTGCCCAATCAATATGTTCCACGGATTGCGGCGCAATTTTGACATCGCCGATTTGGCTTAAGAAACCACGCACTTCAATGCCGAATTGTTCGCGTAAATATTTTTTCGCGATGGCACCCGCCGCCACGCGCATGGCAGTTTCGCGGGCGGAAGAACGACCGCCGCCGCGATAATCACGAATGCCGTATTTTTGTTGATAAGTAAAATCTGCATGTCCCGGACGGAAGCGATCTTTAATTTCGCCATAGTCCTGCGAGCGTTGATCGCCGTTCTTAATGATTATGCCAATACTGGTGCCGGTGGTTTTTCCTTCAAAGACACCGGATAAAATCTGCACTTCATCGTCTTCGCGGCGCGGTGTGGTATAGCGCGAGGTGCCGGGTTTACGACGATCCAAATCCGGTTGAATATCCGCTTCCGATAATGCCATGTTCGGCGGTACGCCGTCCACAATGCAACCCAAGGCAATGCCGTGGGACTCGCCGAAGGTGGTGACGCGAAATAATTGTCCGATGGTATTTCCTGCCATGCTGTTCTCTCTTTAATGCAATTAAGATTTTACTTCAATCAGTGGCATGACTGCACCGGTATCTTGATTTTTAATAAACACATCAAGCTGATTAAAGGCAATATCAATGTTATTTTCTGTAAATAATTCATTAATTCGTCGATTGAGCGAGTCGATGGTATTTGTTCGCTCGGAAAGTTGCCCCACATAAACACGCAATTCATGATCTAATGTGCTTGCCCCAAAGGATAAAAATAATGCACGCGGTTCAGGATCTTTAAGCACAGCCGGCTGTTCATTTGCCGCTTGAAGCAATAATTTTTTCACCAATTCAAGATTGGAACCATAAGCAACTCCAACGCGAATTACCAAACGTGTCATCGTATTGGATAACGCCCAGTTGATCACCTGCCCGGTCACGAAGGATTTATTTGGCACAATCACTTCTTTACGATCAAAATCTATCAACGTAATAGCACGAATCCGAATTTTCGCTACGGTACCGCTCACATCATTAATAGTGACGGTATCGCCGACCCGAATCGGGCGTTCAAATAATAAAATAATCCCCGACACGAAGTTCGCAAAGATTTCCTGCATACCGAAACCAAGACCGACGGAAAGTGCGGCGAATAACCACTGCAATTTCGACCACGACATTCCCAGCGTCGCAAACGCCCAGGCGCCGCCGATAGCTACTAAAATATAGGTTAATAAGGTGTTGATGGTATAAGGCGTACCTTGCGACAATCTTACCCGAGAAAATACGATCACTTCCAAAATCCCCGGAATATTGCGCACCAGAATGTAGGTAATGCTGATGATAACCAACGCCACCAGCAAGTTAAATAACGAAATACTTTCCGTTACTACGCCCGCTTCCGTGGTAGAAATTTGCTGCCACAATGTAATGTCGCGCAAATAGCTTGCCACAGTGACCAAATCCGACCATACATAATAGAACATGGCAAACAGCGCCGTCCAAATGAATAAATCGGCAAAGCTCAATAACTGGCTGCGCACTTGATTTAACGCCAAACCTTCTTCCTGCTCAGTAATCATTACCACATCGTCAGAAGGAGAACCGTCGTTAGAATCCGCTTGTTTTTGCTGACGTTTTTCCTGTAAACGACGATACGCCAAACGGCGGGACGCCACGGTAATGGCACGATAGACGGTATGGCGGGCAAGCGACCACACCACCCAGGCAATGTAAGTATTAATAATGTGTGAAATCAGATTTAACGCGGTGTAATAGTAGCCTAACACGACCAATACGATTAATCCGACCGGCGCCAAACGTAGCAAAATGCGTACGATTTTCAGAATAATTTTATCGCGATTATCCTGCGTGTTTGCGCCAAACGCCGTCACCGCGCGATTAAAGCGCGGCGCAATAATGAGGATACAGAACCCTAACGCAATAATGGTATTAATTTCACCAAGCACATCATTGGCTAAACCGCTATCCATCACGCTGCTGAAAATCGAAGTATTCAACAATAAAACCACGGCGACAATAATCCGCTTGGTAATGGATTGGAATTTCTCCGCCGTTTCCTGTGAAAAGCCGAAGTGGCGCACTAAAATACCGTTCGGGCGCAATACCGCCAGCAGGAAACTAAAGAACCACCAATAGCCCGCCATACTCAGCGACCACTGCCAGAATTCCGCTGGGTTACGGAAGAAGAAAAAGCCGACAAGCTGACAAATTGCCAAAAACCATAACGTTCCTGACAGGGACAAAATTGCTGTGTAAAACAACGCAATCGGCGTATGCCACTGGCTGTCGGAGCGCAACGTATTGATTTCACCGTTCATTAACGCAAAGCGGTGTTTAATTGCCGGTTTGAATTTAAAAATAATCCCGCCAATGACTACCAGAATAAACACATAAGTCAATAAATACGGCAGATTGTCAAAATTACTCGGGAAACCTAATTTTTTAACGATGCCGTCAAATTGCGTGCTCAATGACATCGGCAAGGTTTTAATCCAATCCAGGTTGAGCGGGTTGTTACTTTTTACCCAGAAGCTTTGCTGATCCAGTTTAGCCTGAATTCGATCACTGATTTGCGTAATCTGCTGTTGGGTCAACTCTAAGGAAATCGCCAAATTCAGCTGATTATTTAATGATTTAATCACATCGGAAGCGATTTTACGGCGTTCCGTCAACAAATTAGTTAATTGCGTTTTTTCCGTATCGGTGAAGGTTTGATTTTCATCAGATTGTACCTTCGTAATATAAGCATCTAAATCGTACAACTCGTTACGGCGCTGGGTAATATCAAAAATCTGCACGCGCAAATCGGCAATTTGTTTTGATAAACCCTGAATATTTAGATTGGTAGGCAGTTTTTGTTTTTGTTGCTGGATAATTCGTGACAACACCAACGTGCCCTGCAAGGCGCTGATTTGCTCGTCAATGGTGCGCTGAGTTTGGGTTAAATTTTCCAACACGTTGCGCATACGCAATTCATCCTGAGTCAGCGTATTGGTTTTTTCCGTTTGTTCAAGTAAAAAGCGGCTCAACTGTGCATTACGCTCCAGTTCTTGCTGAATAAAATTATTTTTGACCGCACTTTGCTGTTGCTGCTGCGCCTGCTCCACCTGATTTTGCGATTGCACCAAATTCTTTTGGTTAATCACTTCTTGAATCAGCGCAAGCTGTTGCTGCTGCACTTGTACTCTTACGCTCAATAAATCGTAACGGTTTTTATACAATACGGTAAGTTGATCGCTGTTTTTCAACAAAAATTGATTGTTGGCATTGCGCAGTTCGATCAGTTGTAACTCTAACTGATATTGCTGTTTCAGCGTGCTGCTTGTAGAAGACTCGGCAAGTTTTTGATTGAGTTCCTGCGTGCGTTTTAAATTCGTCGCCAACGCCGTTTGCGCCCGTTCGGACACGGAACTTTGCCCCGCCAACAAGCCATTCGCTACATTTAATGCCGCTTGCGTGTCTTGTTGTTGTGCATTTAGCTTTTCAAAAGCGGATTGTAACGAGGTCAAGGTGGCGGATTTATAGTCATCGGCACTTGCCGTATTCAGTTGTTTTTTCAGATTTTGCAGATCCGTGCTATCTTTTTGAATTTCCGCATCGGCGCCGTTAATGGTTGCCTGTAGCTCATCATTGGCTTTTTGCTGTGCCTGAATTTGCTGTAACAAATCCAAAGACGTTTGCAGGTCGGCGACCAATGTTTTTTTCTCATCGCCATCGGGCAGTTTCTGCGCATTCGCCAAATCGGCTTTTAAGGATTTTTCCGTCGGTAACGCATTATTCTGATCGGCAAATGCACTTTGCGAAACGGCAACGTTTAGCAACAATGCCACACAAAGTGCGGTCAAAAAAGCGTTTATTTTCATACTTATCCTCATTGCTGCGCCAGCCAATCCGCCAACGTTTTCCGTGAAATCTTAATAGCGCCGTCGGTTAAATTTAACGGCAGATCATAACAGGCAACAGGCTGTTTAAATCGTTCCAACCGCCCTTGTAAAAATTCGCGCAGATTTTCCACCGCACTTTTGGATTTTTCCAACCACTCAATGATTGCAACCGGTCGCTGACCGAATTCCAAATCCGCCATAGGCAACACAAAAACCTGCTTAACTAAATCAGACTGCAATATCACCTTTTCAATCTCTTCCGGCTGAATATTTTCCCCACCGGAAATGAACATATTATCAATTCGCCCCGAAATCACAAGCTCGCCATTCTGCCATTGCCCTTTATCTTTGGTAGCAAACCAACCCTGTTCATTCAGTAGCGAAACAATTCTCCCCTGCTGCCAATAACCGAGTGCCAATCCCGCGCCACGTAGCCAAATTTCGCCATTTTGCAGGCAATATTCACGCCCGGCTAAGACGTTTCCCACACCATTTTTTTCGTCACTCTCTTTGGCAAACACTGTGGATGCCATTTCCGTCATACCGTAACCGCAATAGCTTTTAATACCCAACTGTTGCAACGCCCGGGTAAGCGTTAAGGAAATATGCGCGCCGCCAAGCAGCACCGCCTTGATTTGTAACGGCGCCGGGTTTTCCTGCAAATATTGCAACCAACGTTGAACCTGCGTCGGCACCAACGAGACATGGGTCACTTGATTCACTGCCGCATAAAAATCTTCACCGGGTAACACCAAGGTGGCGCCGCCGGTCAACCAACGCCACACAATCCCCTGTCCGGAGACATGGTATAAGGGCAAGGAAAGCAGCCACGAATCCGCTGCGTCAAAGTTCATTAACTCACACACGCCTCGGGCGTTATCCAAATGGGCTTGTACATTGTGCACTACGGCTTTCGGTAAGCCTGTGGAACCGGAAGTGAGCGTCATGGTGACGGGTTGAGAAAAATCAATATCAACATCCGAGTAAGCGTGAATTTGATTTGCCTGTGCCATGGCGTCGTTCAGGGTTAAAAAACACTTGAAAATTGGACCGCACTTTTGTTGCTCGCTAGCAAATGCCTTCTGCTCTGCCGTAAAGTAAAAATCCGCATGATTAGATTGACAAAGAGCAATGCGTTTTTCCAACGGGAACATCGGATTAAGCATTAACACCCGCGCCCCCGTCTGAATCGCCGCCAAATAAAATAGCAGCAGTTCAAGACTATTTTTTCCGCATAGCGCGACACCACATTGTTTTTCTACGCCCAATTGCTGCAGATATGCGGAAATTTGTAGCGTTTTTTCAACCAGTTGGCGCCATGTAAAAGCGTCGCCTTGCAATACTTGCAAGGCGATTCGTTCGGAGAATAAAGAAGATTGTGCGAATTTGCTACCAAGAGCCATGAGATTTAATTTGCCGTAAAAAATAACCGCACTTGATCAATTAACGATTCCGGCAAGTGCATGGATTGCATCGCACCTTCCAGCATGAGCATTTTACGACCGCTGTTGGTATTGGTGATCACCCAATACGGCGTATCGGGAATTTGTTTCGGTTTGGTGTGATTGCCCGCCATCAGCAATGTGCCTTCATCTCTGGCAAAATACACGCGGGTGCGCCCTTGTAACGATTCGGTGGCAAGCGCAAATCCTTCCGGATTGGTGCGATACAAAATGGTCAAAATCGCTAAAAAACGAATAACCGCTTTGTTTTCCTGTTTGAATTCTTCGGAATGTAACAAGGTTTCCAATTTACTGATGGTTTTCTGCATCACTTCATCAGATTGTTTTCTCGTCACCGGCTTATTGATTTCTTCTTCAAAAATCGTGGTTTGTTCCGTTGCTTCTGCTTTGGCGTCTGATGGAGAGGTGACGATCGTCGGTTGATTTTCCGGTAAACTGAAATATGTGTTGTGCGGGGAAAGGTTTAATAAGCGCCGTAAAATATCGGATGCACTTTCGCCAATAGATTGCGTGTTACCGGCAATATATTGATAAAGTTCTTCGTCCACTTCGATAATTTTCATTTTCTCTCTCCACTTGCTTGATCTATTTAATCTTTTGGCACATTATAGCGAGCTATTAATAAATTCTCTAGCCAAAAATTTACCCGATGCAAAAATTACTCAAATTTCAATTTAATGAATTAAAACAAGCAATTAACAAGCCGACTTTGGTTTTTATTCACGGTTTATTCGGCGATATGAATAATTTGGGTATTATTGCCCGCGCATTTAGTGAAGATTATGCCATTTTACGGGTAGATTTGCGCAATCACGGCGCGAGCTTTCACAGTGAAGAAATGAACTATGATTTGATGGCGGAAGATGTGTTTCATGTCATTCAATCCTTATCACTGCGCGAAGTGATTTTGGTGGGTCATTCTATGGGCGGCAAAACCGCCATGGTACTGGCGGCGAATTCTCCTGATTTGGTAAAAGGACTGGTGGTGATTGATATTGCGCCCATTGCCTACGGCGAACATGGGCATGATGCGGTTTTCAACGGGTTATTTGCGGTGAAAAACACGCAGCCTCATACCCGTCAGGAAGCCAAACCAATTTTGGCACAACATATTTACGATGAAAGCGTGCAACAGTTTATGCTGAAGTCTTTTGATGCCACAAGCGTCGATTATTTTCGTTTTAATTTGACCGCACTTAAACGCAATTACCCTAACCTGATGGGATGGCAAACCCGCCACATTCAACAACCCTGCCTGTTCATTAAAGGTGGCAATTCGTCCTATATTCTGCCGGAATATGCCGATCGCATTTTGGCCCAATGCCCGCAGGCAAGTTCCTTCACCATTAACGGCAGCGATCACTGGGTACACGCCGAGAAACCACAATTTGTAATTCGTGCTATCACGAACTTTTTAAATAAAATTAATAGCGAATACAAGTCTAAATAGAGTTTCATTTAGTGCCAAATTTATGGTATAGTTCGACGCGGGTTTCACTGTGGCTTATCATTATCACTTTAATTATCACTTTACAAATAATTCTCTTTATTGAAATGTGAATTGACAAACCAATAATCCACAATATAGCAAAACAAGATTCCGACTGTATTACTTTAGATTTATTTAGCGAGATCCGTAAAGTTAAGCATGCAAAAACCAATCTATTTTAGGCGGGAAAAATCAATTCGAAGTAATAAATGCTCTCAGTTAAAATGCGGTAAATCCTGTGGGTAAAAACGTGTGAAGCTAGAGTTGCACACGGGTTTGGTTCAGCAGTTATGAGGATGTGTGCCAACACGAAACCTAAACCGTTTCGAGTTAATCGTAACAGTTTTACAAGATGATTTTAGTGTTAAGAAGTTAAGAAAATAGGGAACAAAATGGCTGTTGTCGGCTTATTTTATGGTAGTGACACAGGCAATACGGAAAATATTGCCAAAATGATTCAAAAACAATTAGGTAGTGAATTAGTCGATATTCGCGACATCGCAAAAAGCAGCAAAGAAGATATTGAAGCTTACGACTTTCTGCTATTCGGTATCCCGACTTGGTATTATGGTGAAGCGCAATGCGACTGGGATGATTTCTTCCCGACATTGGAACAAATTGATTTTACGGATAAACTCGTAGCAATTTTCGGTTGTGGCGACCAAGAGGATTACGCAGATTATTTCTGTGATGCCATGGGAACAGTGCGCAACATTATTGAACCGCACGGCGCCATTATCGTAGGCAACTGGTCAACCGAGGGCTATAGTTTTGAATCTTCACAAGCATTAATCGACAATGATACCTTTGTCGGCTTGTGCATTGATGAAGATCGCCAGCCTGAATTAACATCCGAACGTGTAAATAAATGGGTTAAACAAGTCTATGAAGAGATGTGCTTAGCCGAATTAGCTTAATAGCAAAAAGGAGCTGTTATGTCTGAAGAAAATATTAAATTATTAAAAAAAGTAGGATTAAAAATTACCGAACCCCGTTTAACCATTCTCGCTTTAATGCAAAAACACAGAGAACACCATTTTTCTGCTGAAGACGTTTACAAAATGTTATTGGAAAATGGCGAAGACATCGGTCTAGCAACAGTATACCGTGTATTAAACCAGTTTGATGAAGCAAAGATTCTTATTCGCCATAACTTTGAAGGCAATAAATCAGTTTTCGAACTGGCGCCAACCCAACATCATGACCACATTATCTGCACCGATTGCGGCAAAGTCTTTGAATTCAATGACGAGTTAATCGAAAGTCGCCAAAAAGAAATCAGTAAACAACACGGTATTGAGCTTTCCAGTCACAACCTGTACCTTTACGGCAAGTGTAGCGACATTAATCATTGCGCAGAAAATAACAAAAAATAACCATGCAAAAGGCGGTCTCAAAACCGCCCTTTCTATCTCTGAAAACATCTGAAAAATCAACCGCACTTTTCGCCTATAAACCGAGATTTTTCTTAGGGAAAAGTACCTCTCCGTGCTATAATCACGCCAATTTTTCACTATTAAATTCAATCATTAGGAAATTCTAAATGTCTGATTTAATCCAAGATATTACGCCGGTAAGCCTTGAAGAAGAATTGAAATCTTCATACCTTGATTACGCCATGTCCGTTATTGTGGGGCGCGCCCTGCCCGATGTGCGTGACGGCTTAAAACCGGTACACCGCCGCGTGTTATTTGCGATGCATGAAGGGGGCAATCTCTACAACAAACCTTATCGTAAATCCGCCCGTATCGTCGGTGACGTGATCGGTAAATACCACCCGCACGGCGACAGCGCGGTATATGACACGTTAGTACGTATGGCGCAGCCGTTCTCCTTACGTTATATGTTGGTGGACGGGCAAGGTAACTTTGGTTCGGTGGACGGCGACGCGCCGGCGGCAATGCGTTATACGGAAGCCCGTATGACCAAAATCGCCCACGAATTATTGGCTGATTTAGACAAAGAAACCGTCAATTTCGTGCCAAACTACGATGGTTCCGAAATGATTCCCGAAGTGCTGCCGACCAAAGTCCCGGCGCTATTGGTAAACGGTTCCTCCGGGATTGCAGTGGGGATGGCAACCAACATTCCGCCACACAACTTGGGCGAAGTGTTGGACGGCTGTCTGGCTTATATCGAAAATAACGACATTACCATTGATGAATTAATGAGCCACATTCCCGGCCCGGATTTCCCGACGGCGGCATTGATCAACGGACGTAAAGGCATTGAAGAAGCCTATAAAACCGGACGCGGAAAAATTTACGTACGCGCCCGCGCAGAAATCGAAACCGATGAAAAAGGCCGTGAAAGCATCATCGTGAACGAAATTCCGTATCAAGTGAACAAAGCGAAACTCATCGAAAAAATTGCCGATTTCGTCAAAGACAAAAAAATTGAGGGGATCAGCGGGTTGCGCGATGAATCCGACAAAGACGGTATGCGCATCGTCATCGAAATCAAACGTGATGCGGTCGGCGAAGTGGTGTTAAATAACCTGTATGCGTTGACACAAATGCAAGTCACTTTCGGGATTAATATTGTCGCACTTGACCACGGTCAGCCCAAACTATTGAATTTAAAACAGCTCATTGAGGCGTTCGTATTACACCGCCGCGAAGTGGTGACCCGTCGTACGATTTTTGAATTACGCAAAGCCCGTGAACGTACGCACATCTTAGAAGGCTTGGCGATTGCCTTGGCAAACGTCGATCCGATTATCGAATTAATCCGCAAAGCACCAAATCCGGAAAACGCCAAACGTGAATTGCTCACCCATCCATGGCAGCTGGGTCATGTCGCCGATATGTTGGCGGCAAGCGGTGTCGATGCCGCTCGTCCGGAAGATTTGGACGAACAATATGGCATTCGTGACGGTTTATATTATTTAACCGAAGTGCAAGCACAAGCCATTTTAGATTTACGTTTGCAAAAATTAACCAATTTAGGTCACGATGAAATCCTGGACGAATACAAAAAATTATTGGATGCCATCGGTAAATTATTGTACATCTTGCGTAGCCCTGAGCGTTTAATGGAAGTGATTCGTGAAGAATTGGAGCAAATCCGCGAGCAATTTAACGATCCGCGCAGAACCGAAATCACGGCGGCTTCCGGCGATATAAATCTGGAAGATTTGATTGCCCAAGAAGATGTGGTGGTGACCCTTTCCCACGAAGGTTATGTGAAATATCAACCGATTACCGACTACGAAGCACAGCGTCGTGGTGGTAAAGGTAAATCCGCAACCAAAATGAAAGAAGAAGATTTTATCGAAAAATTACTGGTTGCCAACACCCACGATACCATTCTCTGCTTCTCCAGCCGCGGACGTTTATACTGGCTGAAAGTATATCAACTACCGCAAGCCAGCCGTGGCGCGCGCGGACGACCAATCGTGAATATTTTGCCGTTAAATGAAAATGAACGGATCACCGCTATTCTACCGGTCGCCGCCTACGAGGAAGACAAATTCGTCGTCATGGCAACCGCCGGTGGGATTGTGAAGAAAATCGCATTAACAGAATTCAGCCGTCCGCGTTCCAGCGGGATTATCGCCCTTAACTTGCGTGATGAAGATGAGTTAATCGGCGTGGATATTACCGACGGCAGCAATGAAATCATGTTGTTCTCCTCTCAAGGTCGCGTGGTGCGCTTCAGCGAATCCGCCGTGCGTGCTATGGGGCGCTTGGCAACGGGTGTGCGCGGGATCAAACTCGCCTTAACCAATGATCTGAATGACGACGAAAGTGCGGTGGAAATTGAAGACGTTTCTGATGATAACGCAGAAGAAACCTTGGATTTAAATATCGACAAAGTCGTTTCTTTAGTCATTCCGAAAAACAACGGCGAAATTCTCACCGCAACGCAGAATGGCTACGGTAAACGGACGAAACTGGATGAGTATCCAACCAAATCCCGCAACACCAAAGGGGTAATTTCCATTAAAGTGAGTGAGCGTAACGGCAAAGTCGTGGCGGCGGCACAAGTGGAAGAAAACGACCAAATCATGTTAATCACCGATGCAGGCACCCTTGTTCGCACCCGCGTAAGCGAAGTCAGCATCGTTGGACGTAACACCCAAGGCGTTCGCTTAATCCGCACCAGCGAAGCAGAACACGTTGTGAGTTTAGAACGTATCTGCGAAGTGGATGACGAAGAAAGTGAAAATCCGACAGAAAGTGCGGTAGAAAATAGCGAAGAATAACAAGTTTAGGTTATTTCTATTTTAAGGCAGTAGTGTTTTACTACTGCCTTTACTATTGGAGTGAAAAATGGGTATTTATCTGGTTTATTTGCACATTGTTTGTGCTTTTCTAAGTTTAGGGTTGTTAATTGTGCGTGGGGCAATGCAGTTAACACAGAAAAACTGGCGCGCGGTAAAACTCTTGAAAATCCTACCGCACTTAACGGACACCCTGCTTATTTTGAGCGGTGTCGCCATGTTATTTGTGTTCAACTACGGATTACCAATTTGGATCATAATGAAAATTTTACTGCTTGCAGGCTACATTGTCTTCTCGGCAAAATTCTTCAGTAAAAAACAATCTCAAATTCGACCGCACTTTTTCTTCTTCGCCCTTGCGGCACTGACTGCCACGATGTTATTAGGCTATTTTCACTAGAAACAAAAAGTGGGCTCAAACCCACTTTTTGTTTTAACCTCCCGCCAACTTTACTTTAAAGCCTTTTTGCTCCAGTAGTTGTTTCAGCAAATCACGTTTTTCGCCTTGAATTTCAATGGTATGATTTTTCACCGCACCACCGCAGCCACAGCGTTTTTTTAATTCCGCCGCCAAGGCTTTCAACTCAGGCTCAGCCAGTCCAAGCCCGTTAATAATACTTACACCACTTCCTTTACGTCCAGTTTTTTGCAGCTGAATACGCACAATACCGTCGCCCTGCAGAATTGGTTCCTGCGGTTTGTCGGCTTTAATGCGCCCGACGTCGGTGGAATACACTAAATGACTTGTCATACGTATCACGCAATAGACGCATTAATGGCGTTTAACACTTCTGCCGGGTTTTCCGCCTGGGTAATTGGACGACCAATCACCAAATAATCGGAACCGGAACGAATTGCTGCCGCCGGTGTCATCACGCGGCGTTGATCACCCAAATCGGTACCAATCGGACGAATTCCCGGTGTCACCAGCAGGAAGTTCTCACCGCAATTACGACGCAAAATTTCCACTTCTTGCGGTGAACAAACCACGCCGTCCAGACCGGCTCGTTGGGTCAAATGCGCCAAACGAATAACTTGTTCCATGGGTGAGGCGTTAATGCCGATTTGCAATAAATCCAAATCTTCCATGCTGGTCAGCACGGTAACGCCAATTAGCAACGGAGCATCTTTGCCATAAGGCTCGAGGATTTTCTTGGCTTCTTCCATCATACGCAAACCGCCGCTGGCATGTAAATCCACCATCCAAACGCCTAAATCGGCCGCAGAACGCACCGCTCTTGCTACCGTGTTCGGAATATCATGGAATTTTAAATCAAGGAAAACATCAAAATGACGCTTATGTAACTGCTTTACAAAATTCGTGCCAAGCGTCGTAAACATTTCCTTTCCGACTTTTAAACGGCATGAATTCGGATCCAGTTGGTCAACCAAAGCCAAGGCTTCAGCTTCCCTTTCATAATCCAATGCAATAATGACTTTATTCGTCATATTTTTCTCCTTATAAAGCAAAGTCACGGTTAATTATGTTCAATCGCATTAACCGGTTTAATGGTTTCCCATTGACGACAGGAAGGACAGCACCACATTAATTTATGGGTTTGAAAGCCGCAATTGCTACAGCGGTAATCAAAAGTCTGTTTAATCCGCTCACCTACCATTTTATGCAATAAAATCAAGCTGTCTTTGCCTCTGCCCTGCTCTGCATCATCAATTTGATATTGGATAAACCGATGAAAAATCGGCGTGCTCGGATTTTGTTGCAATTGTTGGTATAACTTCAATTGGGCGGCAGAATAACCGTCTTTTTCTTCAATCAGTTCTGCAAGCATTAACACCACTGCGCTGTTGTTATTTTGGCGGCTGGCTTTGATTAAGAATAGCTCAAAATTATCTAACAGATTTAATTTTTGATAACAATGTTTCAACGCCGGCAAGGCTTCACTAATATACGCCGGGCTCTGATTTAAAATTTCTTCTAAAAAACCGACCGCACTTTTATAGTTTTCTTGTTGAATTGCCAAGTCCGCCAACATCATTGAAGCACGAACGCAATTCGGAGAGACTTTAAGCGCTTGCAATAAGATTTGCTGCCGATTTTCTTTACTGTCTGCCGGCAAATGTTGCACATATTCACAATAATACTGCGCCAGTTCCACATTATTGGCTTTCGGTGCTATTTTTGCCAGTTTCTCCGCCACATTAATGGCTTTTTTCCACTCTTTGGTTTTCTGGTAGATCACCGTCAGTTGTTGTAACGCGCCTTCGGCAAACTCCGGCTCATCTACCATTAAAATATACAGATTTTCCGCCCGATCAAAAAAACCGACGGTCATAAAATCTTTGGCTAATTGTTGTTTGGCTAACAGTTTTTGTTCAAAAGAATAATGAGGGCTGTTATCGAGGGCTTGATGGATACGCAACGCACGATCCACTTCGCCACGGGAGCGAAATAAATTCCCTAAAGTTAATTCCGCTTCAAATTGTGAGGTGCTATCGATTTCATTCTCAGTTTCCTGCTTTTGCAGCATATCCAAAAATAAATCAACAGCTTTTTCCGTTTGATTGGCAAGTAAAAAATTCACCCCGGTGACATAATCCCGAGAAAGCTTGTTGCTGACATCATCCTGATCTTTTTTAGCACTACGGTGCCCCATATACCAACCGTACGCGGCGGCTATCGGCAAAAGAAGGAAGAGGAGTTCAAGCATTATTGAGAAACCTTATCTCTGCTGGTCGTTAATTCGTTGATTTGTTGCGTTTGGCGTTTGATTTGGCGATTCAGCGCAATATTTTTTAACTTTAATTTGAGATAGAAGAATCCGGTGATAAACCACCCTAGAATTAATCCCAGGCCGAATAAAATAGCAACTAAGGTAGAAAGCTGGAATTGGCTTTGCGCCACAATATAATTAAAGGTAATGATTTGATCATTGTTGGTACCAATGGTAACGGCAACCAGCACAATGGCTAAGGTAATGATCAATCCCAAAATATATTTAATCATTTGTTTCTCCTTTAGATAAATGTGTGAGCATTATGCCAAAAATACATATAAAAAACGACACTTAGAAGTGCCGTTATGAAAAGTTAGTTAGTAAAAAATTATGCTGCATAAACGTCGACACGTTCTCTTAATTCTTTGCCTGCCTTAAAATATGGCACACATTTGGCATCCAATTTTACTTGTTCGCCGGTTTTAGGATTACGTCCGATGCGCGGTTGGCGACAATGCAAAGAAAAACTACCGAAACCACGCACTTCTATACGTTCGCCATGTTCTAACACATATGACATTTGCTCTAAAATTGCTTTTACCGCTTCTTCAACATGCTTAACAGGAATGTTGCTGTTTTTTTGCACCAGAAGTTCAATAAGTTCTGACTTTGTCATATATTCTCCTAACTCTTTATGACCGGCATATTGCTATGCCGGTTTATTAGTAAAAAGTGAATTATTCACCTTTAGCGGCTTTGAAAGCTTCTGCCATTGCATTTGGAATAGCAACATCTTCTTGCTTATTCACGCTTGCAACTGCCGCGGCTTCTTCAGCTTGATCTTTCGCACGAACAGATAAATGAACGATACGGGCTTTACGATCTACGCCTGTGTATTTCGCTTCAACAACATCGCCGGCAACCACTTCGTTAGTTAAATCAGCCGCGCGGATATAACCTTCAACACCGCCGTCTAATTCAACTTTAGCGCCTTTAGCGTCTGCTTCAACAACTTTAGCGTTTAATACTGCGCCTTTTTTGTTGATTGCAACGAAGTTATTGAACGGATCTTCTTCAAGTTGTTTGATACCTAAAGAAATACGTTCTTTCACTGCGTCCACTTGCAATACAACGGCAGCGACTTCGTCACCTTTCTTGTAGTTGCGTACGGCTTCTTCGCCTTGAACATTCCAAGAAATATCGGACAAGTGAACCAAACCGTCGATACCGCCTTCTAAGCCGATGAAGATACCGAAGTCGGTGATGGATTTGATTTTACCGACAACTTTGTCACCTTTGTTGTGGGTTTCGGCGAATTGTGTCCATGGGTTAGGTTTGCATTGTTTTAAACCTAAAGAAATACGACGACGTTCTTCATCGATTTCCAGTACCATCACTTCAACAACATCACCTAAGCTAACCACTTTAGATGGGTGAATGTTTTTGTTAGTCCAATCCATTTCGGAAACGTGAACCAAACCTTCAACACCGTCTAAAATTTCAACGAAACAGCCGTAGTCGGTTAAGTTAGTCACTTTACCGGTTAATTTGCTGTTTACCGGGTGATTTTCAGCGATTGCCGCCCAAGGATCTTGACCTAATTGTTTTAAGCCTAAAGATACACGGGTACGATCTTTGTCGAATTTCAATACCTTAACAGTGATTTCATCACCAACATTAACGATTTCACTTGGGTGTTTAACACGTTTCCAAGCCATGTCGGTAATGTGTAATAAACCGTCAACACCGCCTAAATCAACGAACGCACCGTAGTCGGTTAAGTTTTTAACGGTACCTTTAACTTCTGCACCTTCAGACAAGTTCGCCAATACTTCTTCGCGATCTTGGCTGCTTTCGGATTCGATAACGGCACGGCGGGAAACAACAACGTTGTTACGTTTTTGATCAAGTTTGATTACTTTGAATTCTAATTCTTTGCCAAGTAAGTGATCTGCATCACGAACAGGACGGGTATCAACCAATGAACCCGGTAAGAATGCGCGAACACCGTTTAACTCAACTGTGAAGCCACCTTTAACTTTACCGTTAACCAAACCAAGAACAGTCGCTTGTTCGTCGTATGCTTTTTCCAATACAATCCAAGCTTCGTTGCGTTTTGCATCAGCACGGGAAGCTACAGTTTCACCGAAACCGTCATCCACCGCTTTAAGCACGACATCAACAACATCACCCACTTGAACTTCCAATTCACCTTGTGCATTAAAAAATTCTTCGGCAGGAATAGCTGATTCGGATTTAGATCCAGTATCTACAAGTACGAAGCCTTTTTGGATAGCAACGATGGTACCTTTAACGACCGCACCTTGACGGGTTTCAAGGTCTTTCAATGATTCTTCAAAGAGTTGAGCAAAAGATTCTGTCATAATTAATCTTCAATTTTAAGTAAATAACGTCCACTTCTAATCCATAAAAAGTGGGGCTGATAATAAAGTTCATTCATCCATGAACAAACCGTGAAATTTAAGCTTTAATATCAATACGTTGCTGAATATAATCGAGCGCCTGACGAATCACTTCATCAATACTCAATGCGGTGCTATCAAGTAAAAACGCATCATCAGCAGGTTTTAAAGGGGCGACGGCACGATTTCTATCGCGCAAATCACGCGCTTTTATCTCGGCTAAAATCTGTGCAAAGTTACCACTAATCCCTTTATTTTGCAACTGGTTATAACGTCTTTTTGCACGTTCCTCCGCGCTGGCGTCTAAAAATAATTTGACTTGCGCTTCGGGGAACACCACCGTGCCCATATCCCGACCGTCCGCAATCAAGCCTTTTCCCGTTGCAAAATCGCGCTGACGTTGCAGTAACGCCGCCCGTACCTGCGGGAAAACCGCGACTTTTGAGGCGGCATCGGCAACCTCCTGCGTACGAATCTGGCCGCTGACATTTTCACCATTGAGCAAAATTTGTACTTCACCGTCTTGCGCCACAAATTCAATGTGTAAATGTTGTGCCAACTCGGCAAGCGCAGATTCATCCGCCAAATCCACCGCACTTTTTAGCGCCGCTAACGCCGTCACCCGATAAATCGCACCGGAATCCAACAAGGCAAAGCCCAGTTTTTCCGCCAACGCATAACATAATGTGCCTTTACCGGCGCCGCTCGGGCCGTCCACCGTAATAATTTTATTCATGATTTTCTCTATTAAAAAGGGATTGAATTTCTGTCATCATTTTGTCGAACATATCGTAACGTTTGCGATACATGGAACGTTTTTTACTCTGAATTTCTTCTAACGGACGACGTTCAAGTGCGGTCGAAATTTGCCAATAATTTTCCGCTAATTTGCCCTCGTTTTCCTGCCAAAATTCATCATAGTTAAACAACAATTTCGCCGAATCGTTCCAACGGTATTTCGCCTGACGCTTATGCGGAATGCCTTGCAAGCGACAATGTAATACTTCCGCCAATACCTTAAACGCATTCACCAACATAAACATCGGGCGCACGCCATGCAATGCTTTTGTTGCCTGACGCACCAAATCCTGCGCTTCATCGCCTTTTGGTCCCTGAATGGAAGCGATCAATACGCGATTATTCGCTAAAAAGGTAAAACCGGCAGAATAAATGCTGCGTTGATTTGCATCTGTTAAACCCATGGCAAAAAAACCTTCGTAAGGGTCGATATGATTCAGCGTTAAATTTAACGCTAACTCATCGGTTAACTGTGATAGCAATACCGGCTGTTGCGCGATTAACGTTTCGCATAACGCCTTACCGAATTGTTTTTCCGCCACGGCAAAATTGGTTTCAATCGCCTGTAAGCGCTGAGTTACGTTAAAACCTTTATCGCAATATTGGCTCAATAACGTATTCACCCGATAAGGATGCTGCGTAAAAATCGGCTGCCACAAGGGATTGTCGTGAATAAACTTGACCAACGCCGAACATTGCCCGACAAAAAACAAACGACGCGCCCCATAGCGCAACCCTTCCCGCAATAATTTTAATTTACGTTTTTCAACGGGAAACATTTCATGAAATGTCGGAAAATGGAACGTTGCCACCATAAACCCCATAAAAATCGATTCAATAAATTAAGCGCCGGATTATAGCAAAAAGCCTTGTTATTTTAAATGCGCCCATGCGCCGTAAAAACACGAGGAAAAACCACCGCACTTAATCTGTCACTTCACTAAAACATGAACCCAATTAATTAACTAAAAAGCTACCCTGGATATTTCGCTACGGAAGGTAGTCAAAGTTACAAAATTTTGTATCAAATATTTTATAAATTTATTCTTTACATTAAACCAAACAAAAATATAATGCGAATCGTTTTTATCTATGGTCAGAATCTGAGGAAATACTATGTATAAAAAAACCAAGATCGCATTTTTCATTTGTACGGCGCTGTATGCACAGCATGTTCTTTCGGAAGAAAAATCAACAAATAAATCCAATATGTTACCGGAAATTATAGTATACGGAGATAGTAATAAATCCCTTTCCTCCACCCAGGCTGTTACTTCCAATGAGATGGAAAAAATACCGACAACCAATAATAACATCACCGATTATCTACGTTCCAATCCGCACATTCGTTATGAAGACAGCGACCAAGATGGTTTTCAGCGTGGCGAAATTAAGCCGCAAAATATCTCAATTAATGGAGCCGATGCAAACCAAACTGCTTACTTTGTCGATAACGTAAACGTAAATAATGATTTAACCGTCGATAACGAAATCTTTGATGGAGCCATGCAGGTTGTTCCGGGTATTAGTAATACGCAAGCTTATTTTTTTGATGCATCTATGCTATCAAAAGTCGAAGTTCACGATAGCAACATTTCCGCAAGTTTAGGTGGTTTCATGGGAGGTGCAGTCGTAGCTAAAACCAAACAATATAATGGTAAAGACGGTGTTTCACTAAAATATCGCACCACCAACTCCGGTTGGGCAAAAATTAATGCAGATAGCTCAGCAAAAACTCTTTTAGATAAAATTAGGCCTGATGCAGGCGGTGTTGCCGAATTTCAACCTAAATACCATAAACAGACGTTCAGCATCATGGCAGAAAAAGGCTTAACGGAAAATTTGGGCATGGTGATCGGTTACAGTAAACGCCACGCCCGCATTCAACAGAATAGATTAATTGGTTATGCTCCCGACGCTAAATTAGACAAACAAAATCATAAACGCGATTCAGATAATTTATTGTTGAACTTCAATTTGGCGGCAAGTGAAAAAGATCGTTTTGAACTGGGCTTCCGTTATTCTAATTATAAAGAACAAAAATATTATGCTACTAATATTGATAGTAACGTCAGTGATTATCATCAAGCCCTCGGTTCAACATTAGCTTGGGTACATTCTTTTAATTCAGGCATTTTGACAAATACACTTGCTTACGATCACTTTAAAGACAAGCGGAAATCCTCCTCTGCCAATGTTGAAATCGTTTCTGTTTTCGATGAAAACTTTGATCCGCTTTATGATTATGAAAAAGGTGGTTATGGTAATAGTTCTCTTACGCAAGACAACATTCATTTCTCCACAGAATTTGCCGTAGATCCCTTTAATTTAGGTTTTGCCAACCATTCTATTTCTATAGGTGGAATTTATCAGGCAACCCATTATAAATTTAATCGCCCGCAGGATGTACATTCCAAAATTATTCAAAAATATCCTAACCTTAGCCCAATTGAGACAACAAATATTACCCACCAAGGTAATGCCCAAACCCGTTATCAAAACTTTGTTTTTTATACCGAAGATTTAATTAAGTGGAAAAAATTGGAGCTACGCCCGGGTGTACGTATTGAACGTGATGACTATCTGCAAAACAATAATATCGCCCCGCGTTTTGTTGCACGCTATAAACCGTGGGAGGAAACCGGATTCACATTAGGTTTAAACCGCTATTATGGACGCTCTTTCGCTTCATTAAAACTAACGAATGAGATTTTAAAAATAAACCGTGATACCAGTCGTAAATACCAAGAATTTCATTCCTTAAAAACCCCTTACGCTGATGAACTTAGTATCGGTTTTGATCAAGAATTCAATAATCTGGTATTTAAACTTAATTATATTCATCGCAAAAATAAAAATCGTATTGTGCTAAAACGTGATGCCAATAAAGTTAATTTTTATCATAACGGCAGTGACTTCAGCGTCGACGTTTACACTTTCCAAATGAATAATATTGAACCTTGGCAATTGGGTAAAAGCTACTGGACAAGCTCTCTGGGATTTGATTGGTTAAAAACCAAACGGGCGGATATAGGTCGAGATCTTGATCCCAATGAATTAGTTTATCTCGATGGTAAATTACTTACCCGCAGAGAAATGCTGAACAAAGTCAATAGTTCTACAGAAGACTGGATTGCCCGCTTCGGCTTGGATATGGCAATCCCCGATTACAACATCACTTGGTCAAACAAATTGTATATAAAAGCACCGATTCGCAGTTATGACGTTTTGGAAGGTGATTTTAACGACGGAATTTCCCGTTATCGTTCTTATCACTACGGCCGACACACCCAATGGGACAGTAGTATTCGTTGGCAACCGACCATTACCGGTAATCACAGTATTTATTTGCAAGTTGACATACTAAATGTATTAAATAAAACCCGTAAATCAAAAACCGTAAAACCAATTTCAAGTAACGATGAATACGGTATTTACACGCCCGGCCGCGAGTTTTGGCTGGAAGTCGGCTACAAATTCTAGTTCATAATAATTACTTCATACTTCTACGCTAATGTGAATTAGCGTAGGTTTTCTTTGTTACGTCCAATCAAAAAACGATGAAAAAACTGACCGCACTTTTCGTACTGCTCTGCTCTTTTCACTTACTCATTGCTTGTCAAGCCGGAATAGATCCTGATGCCTTAGCTTTCGATCCCGATATTAAACACGGCAAACTGACAAACGGATTGCAATATTACATCTTGAATAATCGTGATCCCAAAGATCGGGTGTATATTCGTTTAGTGGTAAATGCCGGTTCAATGCACGAAGATGATGATCAAAAAGGCATCGCCCATTTAGTAGAACACATGGCGTTTAACGGTTCGAAAAAATATCCTGAAAATACCATCATTAATGCTCTTGAAAAATTGGGTATGAAATTTGCCCGCGATATTAATGCATTCACTGATTTTGAAAATACCGTTTATACTCTGAATTTAGACGGTAATAGCCCGCAAAAACTATCCCTTGCTTTTGATGTTATCAATGAATGGATGAATCATCTCACAATTTTACCCAAAGACCTTGATGGTGAACGCGGCGTGGTACAAGAAGAATGGCGACGTCGATTAAGCCCAATGTTACGTCTCGGAGATAAAAAAAGTGCAATTGAAATGGCAGGTTCGCGCTATGTGTTACGTGACCCGATTGGCGATATGAATATTATTCGTCACATCTCCCGTGATCGCGTAACCGATTTTTATCATAAATGGTATAGACCGGATAATATGTCCCTTATTGTCGTCGGTGATATCGATGCGCACAAAATTGCACAGTTAATATCACAACAACTAGATAAACCGAGTTCTCGCACACAACGCCCGTTAGATAAAATTGATTTTAGCATTCCGCTGATTCATCATTGGCGGGTAGCAAGTATTGCCGAACAAGGCACCAATATCCCGGCACTGGAGTTGAGCTTTTTTGAAGAAGATAAACAAAAAGAAACGGTCATTGGCTACAAACAAGATCTCATTCAACAAATTGTGACCCGTTTAGTCAATTTACGTCTGCAAAAATGGGAAAAAAGCCAAAACAACTGGTTGGATTCGGCGAATTTCTATCGTTCTCATCTTGGTAAACAAACCCTGCAAAGTGTCTTTTCCTTGCAATTAATCGATACCAATTATTTAAAAAATATCACCGCACTTTTTGCTTTTATCGCCGAAATTAAACAACATGGATTTACCGCCGACGAGCTTAACGGCGAAATTGCACGACTACATAATCTCAATGAAAAACAACAAAATATTCGTCCTGGCAGCTTAAAAATTGCTAATGATTTGATTGCAATCGCGGCAAATCATCAAATCATGTTAAGCGCTAAAGAACGCTATAATCTAAATCGACGTTTTTTGAATGAAATTAAAGTAACTGACTTAAATGCAACATTTAATCAAATGTTAGCGTTAAACGCTAAGCTATTACTGATAACACAACCGCTACCGGAGAAAAAACTTCCTTTTGATGCAGATTATATAGAACAGCGTTGGAACCAAGCAATGCATTCCGGTCAAAATCAATGGGAAAACAAAAAACACATCGTAAAACAACCGCACTTTGAATTCAAAGACGGTTCATTAGTATTAGAAAAACACTGGGATAAAGGCGATATTGATGAATTTCGCCTCAGTAACGGGGCAAAATTAATTTATCACTACAGCAATAAAACACCGAACCAAGTCCATTTTCGAGCAGTAACAAGCGGTGGATTACGATCTGTACCAAACCAAGATTATCATTTATTGCGAACGGCGATTACCTTAGTTGATGATACCGGCACAGGTGAACTAACGCAGGCAGATGTCAACAACCTCTTTGGTCAAAGCCCACTTGTGTTGGCAACGGTTATTGATGACGATAAGCAAGGTTTTACCGGTGTGGCAAAACCGCAAGATCTCAGTAGTTTGCTGACACTTTTCCGTCTGAAACTCCAATCCGCTCCCGTTTCAGATAATGTGTTACAAAAATATCATCGGGAAACACAGGATTATTTTAAACAAATTGATGCCGAAACAAAGTTTATGCAATCTATTTCCTATTTGCGCCGACCTAACACTGCTACAGTTTATACCCAAAATCAAAATGAACAGCTTAGCTTTACAGCTGCACAATTAAGTCAAATTTATCAAGAAAAGATTTTAGGTAAAACGGATTTCACTTATTTCATTATTGGTGATATTTCCCGATCCGAGGTCGAAAAATTGGCAAAGCGATATTTAGCGACAGTGGAAATAAAAACACAGGCCCGTGCTTATCAGCCCGGTTATATTCATACTCCTAAAAAAGCATTCATTATGCGCGGATTAAGTGAACCACGTGCTGATGTGGAAATTTATCTTACCGCTGAAAATCAATGGCATCCGGAACAGAAATATGCCTTAGAAATCCTTGCTGAAATTGTACAAGAAAAACTTCGCCTTGTTTTACGTGAAAAAGTATCGGGCATTTATTCCGTCAATAGTTGGTTCAGCCAAGATCCGCATACGCCGCAAATTGAAGGGAAAATTGCGTTCAGTTGCGCACCTAATCGTGCTGAAGAATTAATCAAATTGACCCATCAAATTTTGGATGAAATTATTGAAAACGGTATAGATGAAACACTACTTCGCAAAAAACAAGCTGAGCAACAGCAATACATCAAACGTCAGTTTGATTCACTCGTCTCTGTGGCAGGCATGATTGAGGACAGTTATTGGCAGCAAAGCAACCCACAGTCGGTTTATTTGTATCAACGATTGGAACAGATTGCCGACAAACCTCACCTTGAGGCATTAGCAAGAAAAGTTTTAGTCAAAGCTGCCCGTTTTGAAGCAATTTTACGTCAATAAAAAACACCTAAAAAAATAACCGCACTTATCATGTCAGAAAAAGTGCGGTTATCTCGAAGAACGTTTTTATGTCACGAAAACCTGTTGCACCAGCAACATATACAGCATGGTGCCGGCAGCGATAGAAAGGAACATATTGCGTTTCCAAAAATGCAGCGCCAACACCACCGCACCGGCGATAAATTCCGGCAAGCCGTGAAAACCGATCAATACGTCAATATTCTTATAGCAATACACCACCAGCATACCAAACATGGCGGCAGGTAACACTCTGCCCAAATAACGGATATATTCGGGAATCGGGCGGTTGGCGGGGAAAATCCAGAACGGCAGCCAACGGGTAAACTGCACCGCCAATACTGCGATAGCAATGGTGAGAATCTGTTCGGTTAAGCTCATTTATTTCACCCTCTCCAATTTTGATTTCGGTTTCGGGCGACGGAGTGTCAGCACCGTCCAAATACCGATTAGCGTCGGCAGCAGGAAGTAATCTTTGCCGAAAATTAACAACGCAATAAACGCAATTGCCAGCCCCAACACAGAACTTTCATGGGATTTTTCCCGCGACCAGTTTTCGGCAAAAATCACTAAGAATAATGCCGTCATAGCAAATTCAATGCCCTTTAAATCAAAAGGAATAATGTTGCCGAACAAATTGCCGAGTACCGCGCCTGCCACCCAATAAACTTGTAAATAAAAGCTGACGAAAAACATATACCAGCCGCGATCCAAGTGCGGTGGAATTTTTACCATATAATTGAGAGAGAAGGATTCATCCACTAGGGCAGCGATGAGATATGGACGTTTCTTGCCCAAATATTTACCGTATTTTTCCAACATGGAAATGCTGTAAAAAAGTTGTCGTCCGCTGACCATCAGTGTAATCAATAACACATTAAGCGGAGCGAACGGTAAGGTGAGCGCGCCGGCAATAATAAATTCCACCGAACCACCGTAGATCAACAGTGCCATAAAAAACGGATACCACGCACCAAATCCCAGGGATTTCATATAAATGCCATATGCCATACCAAGGAATAAAAACCGGCAATCATCGGTGAACTGTACGGTAACGCTGCTTTGGCGGCAGCAAATATAGGATGAGGAGTTGTCTTAACATCAGACATATGGCTAGCTCTCTTCTAATATAGATAATTCAGGTAAAGTTGAAAAACTTTGTACTTTAACGGTTTCATAAAAATCATCAACAAAGGCGATATGCGCGTCTGTTTCACGAAAGGCCGCATAGAGATTACTGTGCAAACCTTGATGAGTGATTTTGCGCGCCACAATATAACCGCGATCCAAATAAGGTTTTGCCGCCCAAAACGGCAAAGCCGCCACGCCACGTTTACTTGCCACCAGTTGAATAATCGCAATGGTGAGTTCGCTGGTGCGACGGGTCGGGTTAATGCCTTTCGGATACAACACTTTACGCAGTAAATCCAGCATATCGTCCGGCACAGGATAGGTAATCAGAGTTTGATCGGAAAAATCTTCCGCCTGCCAAATATCTTTCGTCGCCAGGGGATGATCTTTCGCGCATAAGCCGACCATTTCATACGAAAACAATGGTTTATATACAATACCCGAATTTTCTTCCACTTCTTGAACCACCGCCCAATCGGCGCGATGGTTCAGCAATAAGCCGACGGCATCGGTGTGGAATCCGGACACAATATCCAGTTCCACCAATGGCCAGTGCTTGCGGAAAGAATCCATTGCCGGCATCAGCCAGTCAAAACAGGTATGACACTCCACGGCAATCCGCAACTCGCCCGCATCGCCCTGCTTCACCCGCGCCAGATCGCGCTCCGCTTCAATCACTTTCGGCAGAATCTCATTGGCAAGCTGAATCAAGCGCTCCCCGGCCGCGGTGAAATGCAACGGTTGGGTTTTCCGCTCAAATAACGGCAAGCCGTATTGTTCTTCCAATAATTTAATTTGATGGGACAGCGCCGATTGGGTGAGATAAACCCGCTTTGCCGCTAAGGAAACGCTACCGGTTTCTTTCAGGGCAAGTAAAGTTTTGAGATGTCTGAGTTCAAGGAAGATCGGTTTCATGAGAAAGATTCATCTAAATTCGAAAAAGAATGAAGCCGTATCATACACGAAAACGGCCCGCACTTTAACGTTACATAGAAGAAATCCATAAAATCCATAAAGAAATCGATGAAAAAGTGCGGTCGTTTTTAAAAGCGTTTTTTATAATTACCACCGCAAACTAATAAAATACAGGATCATTAATTTCTTTCATAAACTTTTAGAAAATTATTAATTTGCATAATACCCCCGTTTTCGTCATTCTAGCCCACGTATAGACGTTTAGCCGTCTAAATCATTTAACACATTGAGGAATTAGTATGACAACTTTTCATTTATCCGGCTTTCCGCGCGTGGGCGCAAAACGTGAACTTAAATTTGCACAAGAACGTTATTGGCGCGGTGAAATCGCAGAAGCCGATTTATTAGACATCGCCAAAGCCTTACGCGAAATCAACTGGAAACACCAAGCGGCAGCGAATGCGGATTACGTCGCCGTGGCGGATTTCACCTTCTACGATCACATTTTAGACTTGCAAGTGGCAACAGGCGCGATTCCGGCTCGTTTCGGCTTTGACAGCCAACATTTAACCCTTGATCAATATTTCCAACTGGCGCGCGGTAACAAAGCACAATTTGCCATTGAAATGACCAAATGGTTTGACACCAACTATCATTACCTCGTGCCGGAATTCCACGCGGATACCCAATTCAAAGCTAATCCGGCGCATTACGTGCAACAAATTCGCGAAGCCAAAGCCCTTGGCTTGAATGTTAAACCCACTATTGTTGGTCCATTAACGTTCTTGTGGTTAGGCAAAGAAAAAGGTGCGGCATTTAATCGCTTTGATTTATTAAATAAACTCATACCGGTTTATGTAGAAATCTTAAACGCATTGGCAGCAGAAGGCGTGGATTATATTCAAATTGACGAACCTGCTTTAACTGTCGATTTGCCGGCTAAATGGGTTGCGGCTTATAAAGACGTGTACGCCACATTAAGCACACAAGTAAACGCAAAATTACTGTTAGCCACTTATTTCGGTTCTGTCGCGGAACACGCTGCGTTATTAAAAGCCTTGCCGGTTGCGGGCTTACACATTGATTTAGTGCGTGCGCCTGACCAACTTTCCGCCTTTGCTGATTACGACAAGATTTTGTCTGTGGGCGTGATTGATGGTCGTAACATTTGGCGTGCGAACCTGAACCAAGTGTTGGATGTGGTGGAACCGTTAAAAGCGAAACTGGGCGATCGTTTGTGGATTGCGCCAAGCTGTTCTCTGCTTCACACCCCTTATGATTTATCGGTGGAAACACAGTTACAAGTAAACAAACCTGAACTTTACAGCTGGCTTGCATTCTGTTTACAAAAAATTCAAGAATTACGCGTCATTAAGACCGCACTTGAGCAAGGCAGAGCCGCCGTACAAGCGGAACTGGATGCCAGCCAAGTTGCCGCCGATGCCCGTGCGACCTCAAAAGATATTCATCGCCCTGAAGTGGCGGAACGTTTGGCGAACTTGCCAAAAGGCGCGGATCAACGTAAATCCCCGTTTGCGGAACGTATCAAATTACAAAATGCCTGGTTAAATCTACCGTTATTGCCAACCACGAATATCGGTTCTTTCCCGCAAACTACTGAAATTCGACACGCGCGCGCCGCCTTCAAAAAAGGCACATTGTCCCTTGCGGATTATGAAGCGGCAATGAAAAAAGAAATCGAATTGGTGGTGCGTGAGCAAGAAAAATTGGATTTAGACGTGCTGGTTCACGGCGAAGCGGAACGTAACGACATGGTGGAATATTTCGGCGAATTATTAGACGGTTTTGCCTTCACCAAATTCGGTTGGGTACAAAGCTACGGTTCCCGTTGTGTAAAACCGCCGGTGATTTACGGCGATGTGGTTCGCCCTGAGCCAATGACGGTACGCTGGTCGCAATATGCCCAAAGTTTAACGCAAAAAGTGATGAAAGGCATGTTGACCGGCCCGGTAACGATTTTACAATGGTCTTTCGTGCGCAATGATATTCCGCGTTCAACCGTATGTAAACAAATCGCCGTGGCACTTTCCGATGAAGTGTTGGATTTGGAAAAAGCCGGCATTAAAGTGATTCAAATTGACGAACCGGCAATTCGCGAAGGCTTACCGCTCAAACGCGCCGATTGGGACGCTTATTTACAATGGGCAGGAGAAGCATTCCGTTTAAGTTCAATGGGTTGCCAAGATGATACGCAAATTCACACCCACATGTGTTATTCCGAATTTAACGACATTTTACCGGCAATCGCAGGCTTGGACGCAGATGTGATCACCATCGAAACCTCTCGTTCCGACATGGAATTATTAACGGCATTCGGCGATTTCAAATACCCGAACGACATTGGCCCGGGCGTGTACGACATCCACAGCCCACGCGTCCCAACCGCCGCCGAAATCGAACACTTGCTACGCAAAGCGTTACAAGTGGTACCGAAAGAACGCTTATGGGTCAACCCGGACTGTGGTTTAAAAACCCGCGGTTGGCCGGAAACCATCGCCGCATTAAAAGTGATGGTGGATGTAACGAAAAAATTACGCGTGGAATTAGCGTAATAAATAGATAAAAAAAGCTGGATCTAGAGAGATTCAGCTTTTGTTTTATGAAAGGAAAAGTGCGGTTGATTTTTAAGGTGTTTTTTTGAATTACCAATATGTTGAATAAGATTAAAAAAGGATTGTATAAAATCGTGCAGGGTAATAAATCGTGAGCTTGGCGAGTATCGAAGTCGCACAGAGCATTTTGTTAAACGCTGCCCCACCATTAGGCAACAAGCTCACATATTTTTAATCGGTTAAATACCCATAAAAGCGTATGTCAAGTAGTTTCAGCACATAGTCACCCGAAGATGGCTGCTACCTAGACCGTCTGGTATATTAATTGACTTCTATATTTCAACACACAGCCACCTGAAGGTGGCTGCTTTATACTGATAACCTATCAATTTTAGTTTCAATCCACGCACTTTACGGATGCGAACCGTTTTCAGACGATCTTTTTCTCAAATCTTAAAAAATCCGCCAATCTTTTCGATTCGTTGACTTCATCATGCGGAATCAAAACATAACGCCAAGGCTTGCCGCCGTGTTTTAAAGCATATTCGGAGGCGTGTTAGCAACAAGACGTTATGCCCCCACGGCAATTGTGCAACAAGCTGTTGCACAATTTCAAAATCCAGCCAAGCCTCAGCAAAAGCACGCATATATTTTAGATTGCGGGTAGAAAACCCTTTCATTTCGGGAAACGCTTCGCGCAAATCACGCCCCAAGCGGTCAATGACTTTGCTACCCCAGCCCTGTGTCGCCTGACGCTGCAAAATATCGCGCCCGATATGCCAATACAGTGAAACCAGTTCGGCATTCACCGCCAATGCCGCTTTTTGTCGCGCTGTCAAAATTCTGCTTTTAATGTCCACCAACCATTGCGCGTAGTCGGCAGGTATAGTGGCTTGTTTATCCAAACATATCTCCTGACTTATTCGATGCCTTACTCACGACAACCATTAATCCACTTCGGACGCTTTTAACCACTTGCAACACAATGACGCTGCTAATTATTGCTGCAACTAATAAGCCAATTCCGATTTCTGGAGAATTAAAATAGTTTGGACTTGTCAAATCTATTTGTTTAATTGCCATAATCACCATTAATGGAGAATATGCACTAATAAAAAGAATTAACGAGACCCATGGTCTTAATCTTAAAGATGAATCAGCCATATTTATTTTTCCTTTCAATTTGACTCATATCACACCATCTCCCACTCAATAAAAAACAATTCTTCCTCTTCAACCTCTTGTTTCAACTGTTCTTCCAGCTCTTCAATCAATCGGTTGCGCTGTTCTTCGATTTCGTCTTGTCTGTCAAAAAGCTCGCGGCGTTGGCGGCTGCGTTTGTTTTCCAGTTCGCGCTGTTTTTTCTGCCAGCTTAGTTTTTCTTCCAAGGTGGCGGAAGTGGCGGCGGTGCGGCGAGCCTCTTTGATTTCGCGATCGGTTTCTTTGATTTCTTGTTCCAAACCTTGTTTTAAATCATCGACCCAATCATCCAGTTTTTGCACTTCCTGCTCGAAGTAGCCGAGGTTGCGTTCGGTGGTTTGGTTGAGCAGGGTTTGAAGACGTTGCGCCATATCGTTGGTCAAAGTCGTCTGAAAATTGGGATTGACGGCGGATTCGGCGATATGGGCGGGCAGGCGCAGGAGTTTTTCGGGGTCGTTATCTTGCCGGGTTTCGCCGTTTGAGGTGACGGCGGAAATAAGGACGTGCTGCTCCATGCCGCCCAGAGCGCTGACGCTGATGAGTTTGGCGGCAAGCTGTCCGCTTTGTCCGCGATAGGGTTCCAGCGTGCTGATTCTGCCGTTGCCTACTTGGTAATCGAAAATCAAGCGTACAGGCGGGCAATCTCGATGTTTGGCGTGTTCGATGATGGCTTGCGCTAATGGGTGGGTGATGCGGTAGAGGTAGGCTTCGCCGCTTTTTCTCGGCAGTTCGTAGCGTCCGATTGGGATGCTAAGGTCGTCTGAAAGATTTTCAGGTAGCCCTTTTAGCGTGAAGCCGCCGTTGTCGAAATCGGCGTAGCTGCCCAATTCGCTTCGGGTCAAGTCCAGTAGGATTTTTTCGTATTTGTCGAGCACAGCCTGGCTTTCTTCGGCGCGAATCCGTAGTCTTTCGCGGACTTCTTCGTCGAAATTATCCAGCAGGGTTTGTCGGGCTTTCATCATGTTTTGGTTGATTTCGTCCGATAATTCGCTTTGCAGGCTGTCAAAGGCGGTTTTGATGTCTTCGGGTTGGCGGCATCGGCGGTAGATGTCGGCAATGCGCCGTTCGATGTCCACGCCACTACCGATGGCGCCCAATACTTCGTCGCTGGCGCCTAAGACGCCGTTGAAGAGTTGGAATTTTTGTTCGAGCAGTTCGTAAACGCGCTGGTCGGCTTCGTTGGTTTCATCGACAAAGTTCACGACGACTACATCGTGTTTTTGCCCGTAACGGTGGCAGCGTCCGATGCGCTGTTCGACGCGCTGCGGGTTCCACGGCAAATCGTAGTTGATGATGAGCGAACAGAATTGCAGGTTGATGCCTTCGGCGCCCGCTTCGGTGGCAATCATGATGCAACCGCGATCTTTGAAATGCTCGACCAGGGCGGCGCGGGTATCGGCGGTTTTGGAGCCGGTGATTTTGTCGCTGCCTTCGTGTCGCTTGAGCCAGTCTTTGTAGATTTTTTGCGCTTGTGCGTCGTTGTTGGTGCCGTTGAATAATACGATGCCGTCGCCGTTTTCACCGGCATAAAGGGTTTGGGTAAGGCATTCTAAGAGGTAATCTTGGGTGCGTTTGGATTCGGTGAAGATGATGGCTTTTTGTGCGGCGCCGAGTTCTTTTAATTTGTCGAATGCGGTGGAAAGTGCGGTCAATAATGCGCAGCTTTTTGCGTCTTCACGGATATTTTCCGCCAATGTTTTGAAATGTTTAAGCTCGTCGATTTCATCGGCAATGGCGTGATATTCGTCGGTGGTCAGAAGATTGGGTTCGTTTTCTTCTTCCCATTCTTCGGCGGTTTCATCCAGGCTTTCATAATCTTCGTCCAGCGTTTCAACCAAGTCTTGCGGCGCAGATTCCTCCAACACACCTTGCAGACGTTTGGTCATGGTCTCCAATGCGCCGGCAATGGCGCGGCTACTGGAAGCAAGCAGTTTCCACAATACCAATGAAATCAACTGCCGCTGCCCTTCGGGCAGGGCTTGCAGATTCGGACGGCGCAGATATTCGGCAACCAAAAAAGAAAACTCCCGCTCCTGGTCGGACGGGGTGAATTTTTGCACAATGGCGAGACGCTTGGTATAGGGAACATATGCCTGAACTTGTCGGCGCAAGGTGCGCTGGCAGACGGCACTTAGCCGTTGGCGTAGATGAAGTAAAGTTTGTTCGGTCGCTTTTGCACCGAATTGGGTGCGAAAACTGTCCAAGTCGCCGAAAACGCGCTCGTCTATCATGCTGACCAAGCCATAGAGTTCCAACAGGGAATTTTGTAAAGGCGTGGCGGTGGGCAGGACTTTGCTGGAAACGTTTGCCAGGGCTTCTTTTAGGGTTTTACCTATGACGTTGTTTTTCTTATAGACATTGCGTAGGCGGTGCGCCTCGTCCAATACGACCAAATCCCAGCCGATTTGTTTGATGTCGTCCGCTTTGGATTTGGCGAACTGGTAAGAACAAATAACGGGGCTTTCTTGACGGAATGGGTTTTTGCCCGTTTTCTTGTCAGCGTTGTAGCTTTTGGCTTCCAAAATCATGCCTTGCAAACCGAATTTTTCTTGCAATTCCTGATGCCATTGTTTGCGCAGGTTGGCAGGCGTAATAATCAGAATTTTGCGTTTGCGCTCCGCCCAACGCTGCAAAATCACCAAGCCCGCTTCAATAGTTTTACCCAAACCGACCTCATCCGCCAGAATCACGCCTTTTGACAGGGGATTTTGGCAGGCAAACAAAGCTGCATCCACTTGGTGCGGATTCAAATCGACTTGGGCATCGACTAAGGTGCTTGCTAAAGATTCGACGTTGCTCCCCTCGGCTTGACGGGTAAGTAACCAGGAGTAGTATCGGGCTTGATAGGGAGTAAGCTGGTGATGGGGCATGGGTCTTGGTTTTCTCCGAATATGTTTTTAAATCAGACTGATGATATGCGCTCTAAAAGAAAAATGCAAACTTTCATCGTAAAAATAATAAGTTAGCTAAAACACCAAGTTTTCTTTCTTCAAAAACTCCGTATCTTCCGAAGAAAGCTCCGCCACCTCGTCATACAAATCCAGCCCAATCAGTGTATAAAATTGTCTACCGAAGGTTTTCTCGTTTATCGGCTCAATGCGTCCTGCCTTATATAAAGCCTCAAACGCTTTTTCAGGGATTTGCACGGTGTAGGGCTGGAGTTTACGTAGCAGTCCGTCGATTTAATCAGCGTGGTGCAGGCTGTCGATAAAGGTTTCAGTGTCACTGCCAAACAGGATAGTCAATAGCTGCGTAGCTTTCTATCATTCCGAAACAGTAGGCAATAGTTTAATTGGATAAAAAACAGCACTAAAAAGTAGCGAACGCTAAGGTTCATAACAGGAGAATTGACATAATAAGGATCATTTTCTAAACAAGACATGATAGCTTCCCTTAGATTTTAACACCGAAGATGATCTTCGGATAAGTAGATAGCATTATTGTCATTCATTTTTTTGAATAATTTACCCGTCCATCTTCCATAGTCAATAGCAGAAAATTATTTAATCTACTGAAATTATTAAATTTATTTAATCTTCTTATTGAAGCATAAAAACACCTACTTTTTAGACCGCACTTTTCACTCCGCAAGCGCATCCATAAAAAATATTTACTGCCAAGAATTGACTTTTCCCTTCTCAACCCTTACCTTACACAAAGGTTTTAACCTGTTATTTTCTTTAATTTAAAGGAGCTTTTATGCAATCTCGTATTATTGTTAGCACGCAGGAAGAATCGTTGCTGAGCACACATAAAGTGTTGCGTAACACCTATTTCCTATTGGCTTTGACGTTAGCATTTTCTGCTGTGGTGGCCTATGTTTCCATGGCGATGAATTTACCAAGACCGGGGTTAATTCTGATGCTTGTGGGTTTCTACGGTTTACTTTTCTTAACCAATGCGTTGGCAAACAGTGCGTTGGGGATTTTGTCCGCTTTCGCCTTTACCGGCTTCTTGGGTTATACCGTCGGACCGATTTTAAATGCGTATGTGAGTGCCGGTTTGGGTGATGCTATCGTGTTGGCATTGGCGGGTACTGCGGCGACCTTCTTCGCATGCTCTGCCTATGTATTGACCACGAAGAAAGATATGTCTTTCTTGTCCGGCACCATTTTAGCCTTATTCGTGGTGTTGTTACTTGGCATGATCGCCAGTTTCTTCTTCCAATTCCCGGCGCTTTATGTAGGTATCAGTGCGTTGTTCGTGATTTTCTCCACCATGGGAATTCTGTATGAAACCAGCAACATCATTCACGGCGGCGAAACCAACTATATTCGTGCCACAGTAAGTTTATTCGTATCAATCTATAACTTATTTATCAGCTTGTTAAACTTACTTTCATTCTTCTCTTCCCGAGATTAATTATTAATTTAATAGATAAATGCAGCGCCCCTTTTTTGGGGCGTTTTTATATAACCAAATCCGTATAAATCATGAGGTCTTGCCGATGCTCGAAGTCAATAAAAAACGCATTGAAACCGATGCGTCGGGGTATTTACTAAATATAAATGATTGGACACCGGACGTCGCCTTAGCGATTGCAAAGTTAGAAAATCTGGAATTAACGGATGCCCATTGGGAAATTATCCATTTTGTGCGTGATTTTTATCAAGAATATAAAACCTCTCCTGCCATTCGTATGTTGGTGAAAGCCACCGCGCAAAAGCTGGGAGAAGATAAAGGCAATAGCCGTTATTTGCAACGTTTATTTCCCGATGGTCCGGCAAAACAGGCAACCAAGCTGGCGGGTCTCCCCAAACCGGTAAAATGTCTATAATTTTTTTGAGAATCATTTGCATTTAGAAATAGAAAGAATATAATGTCCGCGCAGCTTATGTTGTTATTTTATAGTTAAAAAGCCAAGGAGAAAAAATATGCGTTTATTAGCCACATTAGTCAGCGTACTTGCGTTAAGCTTAAGCAGTAGTCTTGCTTATGCGAAATTTAAAGTTGTCACTACGTTCACTATTATTCAAGATATGGCACAAAATGTCGCCGGTGATGCGGCAACCGTAGAGTCCATCACCAAGCCCGGAGCAGAAATCCATGATTACGAGCCAACCCCGAAAGATATTGTCAAGGCACAATCTGCCGATTTAGTGTTATGGAATGGTTTGAACCTTGAGCGTTGGTTTGAAAAATTCTTCCAAAACGTCAAAGATAAACCGGCGGTCGTTGTAACCGAAGGCATTGAGCCGATGTCAATTCATGAAGGTCCGTACACCGGCAACCCGAACCCGCATGCCTGGATGTCACCTTCCAATGCGTTAATCTATGTTGAAAATATTAAAAATGCGTTGATTAAATACGATCCGCAAAATAAAGAAACATACGAAAAAAATACCGCACTTTATATCCAAAAAATCAAAGAACTTGATCAACCGTTGCGTGAAAAATTAGCACAAGTGCCGGAAGCACAGCGTTGGTTGGTGACCAGCGAAGGCGCATTCAGTTATTTAGCACGTGATTACGGTTTTAAAGAGGCTTATTTGTGGCCGATTAACGCTGAGCAACAAGGCACGCCGCAACAAGTGCGTAAAGTAATTGAAACCGTCAAAGCCAACAATATTCCGGTCGTATTCAGTGAAAGCACCATCTCCCCGAAACCGGCAAAACAAGTAGCAAAAGAAACCGGTGCAAAATACGGTGGCGTGCTTTATGTTGACTCTCTTTCCGGTGCCAAGGGTCCTGTGCCGACTTATATTGATTTATTAAAAGTGACTGTTTCTACCATTGCTAAAGGATTTGAAAAATAATGTCATCAAATATTGCCTCTATTTGCGTTGAAGACGTAGTCGTTCGTTACAACAATGGTCATACCGCCATTCATGATGTTTCTTTTAAACTAGAAGGCGGTACGACCTGCGCTTTAGTCGGCGTGAACGGGAGCGGTAAGTCAACCCTGTTTAAAAGTCTGATGGGGTTAATTACACCGCAACGAGGTAATATTTCTCTTTGCAATCTCACAATTAAACAAGCCTTAAAACAAAATTTAGTGTCTTATGTGCCACAATCGGAAGACGTGGACTGGCAATTTCCGGTCTCTGTTTACGATGTGGTGCTGATGGGGCGCTATGGTTACATGAACTTCCTGCGCCGTCCGAGTGAAACGGACAAACAAAAGGTGCAGGAAGCCATGCAACGGGTGAACATTGAACACCTTGCCCATCGCCAAATCGGCGAGCTTTCCGGTGGGCAAAAAAAACGGGCATTTCTTGCTCGCGCGCTCGCACAACAAAGTAAGATTATTTTATTGGACGAACCTTTCACCGGCGTAGATGTACAAACGGAAAACGCCATTATTGATTTATTAGGTCAGTTACGCAGTGAAGGGCATTTAATTCTGGTTTCCACGCACAATTTAGGTTCCGTGCCGGATTTTTGTGATCGCGTGGTAATGATTAACCGCACGGTAATCGCTGCAGGTTTGACCGAAACTACTTTTAACCAGCATAACTTGGAATTGGTTTTTGGCGGTGTGTTGCGCCACATTAAGCTATTAGGCGAAGACTTGCATGATGACGAGGACCCACGCGCCGTTACGGTATTAACCGATGATGAGCGGGCAGCGGTATTCTATGGTAAAACTAAAATTGATCCACCGGCACCTACTGTCAGATATACCAAACCGAAGGAAGACGCATAATGTGGGACCTGTTATTAGAACCCTTTTCCTACGATTACATGGTGAAAGCCATTTTAATCAGCTCGGCGGTGGGTGGCATTTGTGCGTTTTTATCCGCTTATTTAATGCTGAAAGGTTGGTCACTGATTGGTGATGCCCTTTCTCATTCCGTCGTACCCGGCGTTGCCATTGCTTATGCCCTCTCCCTGCCCTACGCGCTTGGTGCATTTTTTTCCGGTATCCTCGCCGCCATCGCCATTCTTTGGATAAAATCCATTACCAAACTCCGTGAAGACGCAGTCATCGGCTTTATTTTTACCACTTTCTTTGCCCTTGGCCTACTGATTATTTCCCTTAACCCGACGTCGATTAACGTACAAGACATTATCTTAGGCAACATTCTGGGCATTGCCGATGAAGATATTCTGCAAGTCGGCATTATCATCGGCGTTTGTTTAGTATTACTGCTGATCTTTTGGAAAGATCTTTTGCTGATTTTCTTTGATGAAGTGCACGCCACTTCCGTCGGCTTTTCACCGATTTACTACAAAATCCTGTTTTTCACCTTGCTCAGCGCCTGCGTGGTTGCCGCGTTACAAACCGTCGGTGCCATTTTGGTTATCGCCATGGTTATCACACCGGGCGCAACCGCTTACCTGCTCACCGATCGTTTTAAAACTTTGGTCCTTATTGCCGTAGTTTTAGGCATTTCTTCCAGTTCCGTAGGCGTTTATATAAGCTATTTCTTAGACGGTGCAACAGGTGGCGTTATTGTTTGTATTCAGACCGCTCTTTTCTTGCTGGCATTCATTTTTTCACCGAAGTACGGTTTGCTCCATCAACATAAACCCATCGCACAAGAAGAGGTGCAAAAATGAACGCCATTTATCTTTGGATTACCGAACCTTTCAGCTACCCTTTCATGCAAAACGCGTTAATTACCGCGCTGTTGGTGTCCGTTATTTGTGCTATGCTGTCCTGCTATTTAGTGTTAAAAGGCTGGTCGTTAATGGGCGATGCCATTTCACACGCCGTGTTACCGGGAATTGTGGTCGCATTCTGGTTGGGATTACCGTTAAGTATCGGCGCTTTTATCGCGGGCTTGGTTTGTTCTATTAGTGTGGGCTATTTAAAAGAAAACAGCCGAATTAAAGAAGATACTGCAATGGGTATTGTATTTTCAGGGATGTTTGCCTTAGGGATTGTACTGTTTACCAAAATTGAAACAGAACAACATTTAACCCATATTTTATTCGGTAATTTACTTGGTGTCAGTGATGCCGAGGTTTGGCAAACCTTCTTTATGACTGCGCTGATTTTTCTTGTCATCTTTCTCCGTCGAAAAGATTTCCTACTTTATTGTTTCGATCCCAACCAAACCAAAATTGTTGGTTTATCGCCGCGTCTGCTACATTACAGCTTATTGATTTTACTTGCCTTAACCATCATTAGCGCCATGCAGGTGGTGGGGGTTATTTTAGTAGTCGCCATGCTCATTTCACCGGGTATTACCGCCTTTATTTTAACCAAGCGATTTGATTATATGATCGCCATTGCCCTAATAACTTCAGTCAGCACGAGCATTTTAGGCACGATCATCAGCTATTATATCGACGGCGCAACCGGTCCTTGCATTATCTTGCTACAAGCGACCGCATTTTTGACCGCACTTATTTACAGCAAAATCCGCCTGCGCTTTAATGCAACACTTGAAACGTCGTAAATACTTTACTGCTGAGATAATCTTCCGCAAAAACCTGTTGCACCGTCGCCGTGCGCGGACCATGGTGCAGCCAGTCACTTAACGCCTGAATTTGCACCTCAGAACCGATGGCTACCACTTCCACGGAGCCATCAGCAAGGTTGCGTACAAAGCCCGTCACGCCGATTTTTGTTGCCTGTTGCCAAGTGAAATAACGGAAGCCGACACCCTGCACGCAACCATAAACCAAAAAACGTTTTTTCAGCATTTTCGTCTCCTAAAATCGAATAAAAACAAAAAACCAGCCATTAAATACAATTTTCTATTTGCATTTCCGCGAATTTGGAATAGCATACAGCCAACGCTTTATGCTATAAAGTGTCACTTAATTTTACTCAAAACAGGAGCAAATATGAAATTTCGTTTAGCTGCATTAGCTGCAACACTTTTAGCCAGTACCGCCAGCTTTGCAGGTATGATCACCAGTTCATCCAACATCGACTTCCTCGCCTTTGACGGTCAAAAACCGTCAAAATCCTTATTGAAGGAAGCCCGCAGTTTCAATATTAATGACACCCAAAAGCACCAAGTGGTAGTGCGCGTATCCGAGATTATAAAAACCAGTTCCGACAGCGCCTTACTTGAAACCGATCCAATTGTCGTTACCTTCCAAGGTTCAACACAAGACATCATCATTTCCGCCCCGAAATTATCTAACGAGCGTGATTTCAATGCCTTTAAAAAGGCCCCGGTGATCAGCGTAAAAACCGCTTCCGGCGCGAACATACAAACTCAACAAGAATACTTAAAACAGGAAGGTTTCTTCCCAACCGTTAGCCTGATTAAAGACTTAGGCGAATACAACGCTTCCGGTGCAGCCGCCGCCGTGCCTGCCTTTGCAACCGCTTCAACTGCCACGCCGACCACTACCGTGGTAGCCGGTGGTGCGGCCACAGGTAAAGTAGCAAAAGGCAAAGTCACCTTACAAGGCGAGAATGTTGCCGAGCAAATGCTCCAATACTGGTATCAACAAGCCGACAAAGAAACGCAAACCCGTTTCATTAATTGGGTGAAAAAACAAAAATAAAATTAATTTTAGATACATTTGAAAAGTGAGCTTCCCGCTCACTTTTTGTTTAAGGAGAATTTATGCAAACCACTTATCGTGCGCTACCTAAAAATAAACATATCACGTTAGTGGCACATGATCACTGTAAACAGGACCTCATAAACTGGTGTAAAAACCACCGCACTTTATTGGCAAATCACACCCTGTACGGCACGGGTACGACCGGCAATCTGATTCATCGGGAAACGGGCTTAACGGTAAACAACCTATTGAGCGGTCCGATGGGCGGCGATCAGCAACTAGGCGGATTGATCGCCGAAAACAAAATTGATTTAATGATTTTCTTTTGGGATCCGATGAATGCCGTGCCCCATGATCCGGACGTCAAAGCCTTAATGCGTATCGCAACGGTGTGGAATATTCCGGTAGCCATGAATATCGCCAGTGCAGACTTTTTAGTCACTTCTCCGTTATTTAATGAAACTGCCGACATTCGCATTCCAGATTACCAAGGCTATTTAACCGAGCGACTGAAATAATGAACGGAAATAACGCAACACTTGCACTCGTTTTAAATATTCTGAATTTTGTCCTGGGTGGCTTCGCCGTCACCTTGGCATGGCTTTTGGCCACCGTGATGAGCGCCGTTTTGATCGTCACCTTGCCATACACCCGCAGCTGTTGGGAAATCACCAAAATGACATTCGTGCCTTTCGGCAATGACATTATTCATGTTAAGTATTTAGAACCGAAAAGTGCGGTGGAAAATTCCATCGGATCCGTACTTAACATTGTCTGGTTCATTTTGTTCGGCTGGTGGCTTTGTCTCAGCAATGTGTTTTGCGGTATCTCTCAATGTCTGACCATCATCGGTATTCCGACCGGCTTGGCGCATTTCAAAATCGCCGCCATCGCATTATATCCGGTGGGACAACGCGTGTTGCCGAAAGACACTGCCGCCTTAATCCGCCAACAATTCACCGAACAACAATACAAGCAGTTTTATAAATAAGGTTAAACATGAATCGCTGGTTTAACGCCAAAGTTATTGCGTCCATTCCGATTTTTACCGCTGTAAATCTCGCGGTGCTGGCAATTTGGTATTTTAATATTTCCGAACAAAGCATGCCTTTGGTGCTGGGCATTATTGCCGGCGGATTAGTGGATTTGGATAACCGGTTAACCGGCCGTATTAAAAACGTATTTTACACCCTGCTCGCTTTCTCCGTTTCAACCCTAAGCGTGCAACTGAGCATTGGGCATAACCTGCAATTTATGCTGTTAATGACGCTCATGACCTTTGCCTTCACCATGATCGGCGCTTTGGGGCAGCGTTACAGCACCATCGCTTTCGGCACCTTAGTAGTAGCGTTATACACCACGCTGGCCTATTTGCCCGATACCCTTTGGTACATCAATCCGCTGATGATCCTCTGCGGTACGCTGCTTTATAGCGTCACTACCCTATGCGTGCATTTATTTTTCCCTAATCGCCCGGTGCAGGAAAGCGTTGCCAAATCCTTTTTGGCATTAGCCAATTATCTGGATGCCAAATCCATGTTTTTCGATCCTGATGAAATCGATCAAATCGAAAATAAACACATTGCCATGGCGATGAAAAACAGCGAACTCATCAATGCCTTCAACGGCTCCCGCACCGCACTTTTTTACCGTATTCGCGGGCAACATCGCCACAGCCACACCACCCAAATGATTCGTTATTATTTTGCCGCACAGGACATTCACGAGCGCATCAGTTCCAGCCATTTTAACTATCAAAAATTAGCGGAACATTTAAAAAACACCGATTTAATTTTCCGCATTCAACGTTTATTGGAACTGCAAGCCCAAGCCTGTCGCGACATTGCTTTAAGTTTACAGCGCAATAAAACCTATCACTACGACACTCGGGTAGAAAAAGCCATTCACGGTTTAAACCAATCCTTTGAGTTTTACAGCGCCGCTCATAGGGAAGAAAGCGAAACTCTGCTCAATCTGCAAACCTTACTGGATAACCTGAAAAGCGTGGATTATCAGCTACGCCACATTGATCAGGAAGCGGACAATACGGAACAAACTGAACGGGCACAAATTTACACAGAGCAAATCACCGGGTTAAAAAATATCCTATTGGCAATTCGTAGCCATTGTAGCTTTGAATCCCAACTCTTCCGCCATGCGGTGCGTCTGTCTATTGTAGTGTTTGTTTGTTGTGTAATCGGCGAATTTTTACCGTTAGATCGTGGTTATTGGGTTTTGCTTACTGCCGTGTTCGTCTGCCAGCCGAACTACACCGCCACCAAATTACGTCTCAAACAACGAATTATCGGCACCATTCTCGGTGTGGTTATCGGTTCATTATTGCCATACACCAACCCGACACTGGAATTGCAACTGGGCTTAATTGTGCTGACCAGCACCCTGTTCTTCTTTTTCCGCACCAATAATTACAGTTTCTCCACCTTTTTTATTACTTTACAAGTGATTTTCAGTTTTGATGTCATGGGGTTTGATGTGGAACAGGCGCTTTATTCGCGGGTCATTGATACCCTTATCGGCGCTACGATCTCTTGGTTTGCGGTGTCTTATTTTTGGCCGGACTGGAAATATTTACAACTGGATAAAGTAAGCCGACAGGCAGTAAAAAGCGATGCGCAATATTTGCTTTATGTGGTCAGCCAACTGCAATTCGGCAAAGGGGATAATCTGAAATACCGTATCGTGCGTCGTTACGCCCACGAATATGCGGCGGCGCTAAGTGCCACCATTTCCAATATGAATCATGAACCGAAGAAATATCAGGCGTATTTGCAAACAGGATTCGAGCTGCTAAAAATCAATTATTCTCTGCTCAGTTATATTTCGGCGCTCGGCGCGTATCGCAGTAAAATGAAAAAAATACAGCAAAGCACGGCATTTTTAGCGGAATTTTATCCGGCGGCGAAAAAGATTATTTATATTTTGGAACACCTGGAAAAACTGCCACCGGATATTTTTGAAAAGCTGCACGAGAACATTGAATTACGTTTAAAACAGGTGCAAGTCAATCTAAATACTAACGCCCAACCGGAACAGGTACAATTTAACATTCCGATTCAGCAGTTAAGCATGATCAGCCAAATTCTGCCGTCCCTTTACGGTGCATTTCAGAAAACCGTCTAAACGTCGATTAAAATCAAGATTGCCGCATCACCGCCCCATTCTTTCGGGGCTTGGTGTAAGGCGCGCACTTTAGGGTGTTGCACCAACCAACGGGGAATTTGACGTTTTAAGGTGTAAGTGCCGTAACCGGTCATAATACTTGCGCAATAAATATGTTCTTTCTCACAGGCTTGAATCAGTGCCGCCAATTCCAGCTTTGCTTGCTCGCGGGTTAAGCCGTGCAAATCCAAAAAAATTTCCGGCGAAAAATCCCCGCGCCGCAATTGTTTCAGCAAATGGGAATCCTCATTTTCACGTAAATATTTGACCGCACTTTCGTCGTTCAACAACGGTTCATATTCGTCAGAAAAATAAAATAACGTGTCCCGCTGCTCGCGCACCTCTTTGACCGCTATCTGATTTTTCTTCTTCGTGGCGCGCGGCGGCACGAATCTGTCCTGCTTTAACGGCTTCACACCTTTGATTTCGGCACGGAACAGCGAAATCGCTTCATCATCTAACATTTCGTTTCCTATCTCAAATATGGTATAACTACGCGCAATTCTAACATTGATAAGAGCAAACCATGAACCAAATTACCTTTAATCAGGAATTGATCGACGATATTTATTCCGCCAACGTACATGACGAACTGCACAGTATCAAAGATTTTCTGCGCTGGACCTACAGCACCTTTAATCGCGCCGAATTATTTTACGGGCATGGCTATGACAATGCCTGGGACGAAGCGCACCAGCTGGTGCTTTCCTGCCTTCACCTGCCGCCCGATTTTCCCGCCGAATTATACAATGCCCGCTTAACCGTCGCAGAAAAATTGGAACTCATCCGTTTAGTGATGATTCGTCTTGAAAAACGCCTTCCTATCGCCTATTTAATTCACAGCGCCTGGTTTTGTGGATTGGAATTTTATGTAGACGAACGGGTCATCATCCCGCGCTCGCCGATCGGTGCGCTGATTCAGGATGGCTTTGCCGGCTTGTTGCCAAAAGCGCCGAAACGTATTTTGGATATGTGCACCGGTAGCGGTTGTATCGCTATCGCCTGTGCCGAGCAATTCCCCGAAGCGGATGTGGACGCCGTCGATCTTTCTCTTGATGCGCTGAACGTAGCGGAAATCAACATTGAACGCTACAACCTCAGCCGCCGCGTGTTTCCGATTCAATCGGATTTATTCTCTCAATTATTGGCAGAACAATATGACCTCATCGTCACCAACCCGCCTTATGTGGATTTAGACGATCGCTCAGATATGCCGGAAGAATTTCACTACGAACCGGAAATGGCACTCGGCTCAGGCGACGACGGCTTAACCATCACCAAACAAATCCTGCGCCAAGCGGCAAACTACCTCACCGACGACGGCGTATTGGTATGCGAAGTAGGCAACAGCATGGTGCATTTAATCGAACAATTCCCCAACGTCCCGTTCAATTGGCTTGAACTCAAAAACGGCGGTGTCGGCGTTTTCGCCTTAGCCAAAGCAGAACTCATCGCCCACCAGGCAACTTTTGCTTAAGCGGGATTCATAAAAGTGCGGTCAGCTAAAAAAACGTTTTTCAAACTAGCCGCACTTTTGTTTGTTAAGTATTTAGCTATAAATTCATCTTATCTAACAATATCGTTTGCATTGTACGGGTTATTTATACCACGAAGTAGCAAGTTCATGATTTTGGTCGGGAACATCAAAACAACGTCAACGCCTGCTGCACAATATGATTCGCAGTGAGCTCGTATTCATTCATCAAGAATTCCAAGGATCCCACTTGCCCGTAACGCTCTTTAATGCCGATACGACGCATTGGCACCGGGCAATGTTCCACCAGCACTTCTGCCACGGCGGAACCTAAACCATTTTGGACGCTGTGATTTTCACAGGTGACGATTCTACCGGTGCGTTTGGCACATTGAATCACGCATTCCCGATCAAGCGGTTTGAGGGTGAACATATCCACTACCGTGGCGTCAATGCCCTGCTCTGCCAACATATCCGCCGCTTTCAAGGCCTCCGCCACCATAATGCCGTTGGCGATCAGGGTAATGTCTTTGCCTTCATGCAGGACTTTTGCTTTGCCGATAGTGAAGGTTTCATTTTCATCGTAAATTTTGACCGCACTTTTACGAATGGTGCGCACCCAATAAAAGCCTTTTAACGCCACCAACTGCCGAACGAGATTTTTCATCATGGCGCCGTCGGTGATTTCCAACACCTTGGCATGAGCCAGCCCGCGCACAATGCCCATGTCTTCAAAGGACATATGCGTGCCGCCGTTATACACTGCCGTGACACCCGCGTCGGAGGCGATAACTTTCACGTTCGCCTGTTGATAATCCACCGACATAAACAGCTGATCCAAACAGCGACGGCTGGCAAAGGCGGTAAACGAGTGGAAGAACGGAATGTGCCCGGCAATGGCTAACCCTGCCGCCATGCCCACCACATTGGCTTCCATAATGCCACAGTTAATCACCTGATTCGGCAGATTTTTCTGCACTTTATCCATGGTCATGCAGCTCATTAAATCCGCGTCCAGTTCAATCACCAGCGGATTTTCCCGCATACATTCCTGCAAGGTGCCGGCGTAAATTTTGCGCATTTCCAGCGCATCACGTTCTAATTTAAGCGCCATACTCCGCCTCCAATTCGTCGATTGATAACTGAATTTGCGCGCGGCTTTCGTCATTCAGACGCAAATGGTGATTATTGGCAAGGTTTTCGATATAAGGCACGCCCTGCCCTTTTTTGGAATCCAAAATCACCGCCAACGGTCGGGTCGGCGTAGCGGAAAGCACACGACACAAGGCGTCAATATCATCGCCGTTGACGGTTTCCACCACGAAGCCGAAAGCGGCAAATTTGTCCTGCAAGCTGAACGGATTGATGATGTCCGTCAGGCATCCGTCTAATTGCAATTTGTTGTAATCCACGATGACGCAAAGATTGGTTAAATTGCGATGCGCAATAAACTGAAACGCCTCCCAACATTGACCTTCGTTCAGTTCGCCGTCGCCCACAATACAAAAAGTGCGGTTCGGCATACCGCGTAATTGATGGGACAAGGCGATGCCTGCCGCAATGGAAATGCCCTGCCCGAGCGAACCTGTTGTGGCGTCCACGCCGGGGGTTTTCAAACGGTCGGGGTGACTTGGCAAAAAAGTGCGGTCGGAATTTAAGGTAAAAAGTTGCTCGAGAGGAAAATAGCCTTTTAAGGCGAGAGTGGCATACAGGGCGGGGCCTGCGTGCCCTTTGGATAACACAAAATAATCGCGTTCCTGCCAATGCGGATCTTCAGGTTTGAGGCGCATCACCTTGCCGTATAACACGGCAAGGGTTTCTACGATAGAAAGGCTGCCACCGAAGTGACCAAAGCCTAAATGCACCAGCGATTTTAATGTGTTAAGACGAATTTTCTGAGCAAACCGTTGAAGTTCTGTAGTATCCATCTTATTCACCTATTTTTGCTCTGTTGTTTTTTTCGCAATGTAGTTATAGCCCACCAGCAACAGGAAAACACTCACCACGGAGATTAAAATCATCTCTTTGGAGAAATATTGCGCCATGTAGCCCAGCACAATACCCACACCGCCGAAGTCCGAATCGGAGAAGGTGGTATTGGCAAAACCAAGAGAACCCAAGACCGGCAATAAGAATACCGGCAAGAAGGTAATCAACACGCCGTGTGCAAATGCGCCTAAAATTGCGCCGCGACGACCACCGGTGGCGTTACCGAACACCCCGGCTGTGGCGCCACAGAAAAAGTGCGGTACAACACCGGGCAGAATTAACACCCAGTGTAATTGATTGAGTAACGCCAAGCCGACGATCCCACCCACGAAACTGGCAAGAAAACCAATTAACACCGCATTCGGTGCGTACGGGAAGACGATCGGGCAATCCAGCGCAGGTTTGGCATCCGGCACGAGCTTCTCGGAAATCCCGGTAAATGCCGGCACGATTTCAGCCAAAATCAAACGCACCCCTTGCAAGATGATGAACACGCCAGCTGCGAAGGTAATGGCTTGAATCGCCGCATACACCAAATAATGTTGTCCGTTACTGAAATGCGCCGTCACATATTCACTGCCGGAAGCGATGGCAAGAATGAAATAAATCGCCATCATGGTCAGTGAAATGGAAATGGAACTGTCACGCAGGAAGCTTAGATTTTTCGGCAAATCCATTTCTTCCGTGGATTTGGATCCTTTACCCACCGCCTGACCGATGGCGCCGGAAAGCACATAACCCAAAGTACCGAAATGCCCGAAACCCACATCATTACTACCTGTGATTTTCTTCATATAAAAATGCGCCAACGCCGGGAAAAACGCCATAATCAAGCCTAAAGTCAGGGATCCGGCAACAATCAATTCCATGCCTTCCAAACCGGCAACGGTTAAAATCACCGCAATCATACACGCCATATAAAAGGTGTGGTGACCGGTTAAGAAAATGAATTTTAAGCGGGTAAAACGCGCGACCAAAATATTCGCCACCATGCCGAACGCCATAATCAGTGCCGTCGCCGTGCCGTATTTTTCTACCGCCATGGACACAATGGCTTCATTATTCGGGATAATCCCCTGCACGTTAAAGCCATGTTCAAACATCCCGCCCAACGGCGTCAACGAACCCACCAACACGCCGGCACCGCCACCCAGCACGATAAAGCCTAAATGGTTTTAATCGTTCCCTTCACCACATCGGGGAAGGATTTCTTTTGCACCAACAAGCCGACCAACGCAATGAGACCGACCAGAATGGAAGGCACTTTTAAAATGTCTAAAATAAAGAAAAGTATAGAATCCATCACTATGCTCCTTTAACTACCGATTAAAATACGCTGCCAATTTTTCTTCAAATTCACCGACACTCACGATATTTTTCACCACCACGATTTTCTCCACCGGAATGGAACTGCTCTCGGCAATATCGCTCGCCATAATAAACACATCCGCATCATTCACCGTCACCGACGCCAAATCCGTATGATTCACCTCGGCATCAATCCCCAATTTAGCGAGCGCCTTTTTGGCATTCATTTCCATCATAAAACTGCTCCCTAAACCGGAACCGCAAACAGCCATAATTTTCATAATTTTCTCCTTTTTGAGGTTAATTGATTCAGCAACTGAGATGCAGTCTATGACGGAACAGCAGGGGGATCAATGCACAGGTTTGAAAACTGTGATCAGGACGACATTTTGAGAAAGGCTTCCGAAGGTATAAGAACAGGAATGACATCTGATGGTTCAAGCGTCCACGCTTGGACCGGATAAGCACTAGCGCGGACGCTTGCGCTATCATAGGGGATAAAGTACATATTTATTCCTTATCTGGGTTTACTATATTTTTATATCTCACAATTAATTCCCCATACTCTTTATTTTTTCCAAAAGCAGATAAAGAAAAGTTTTTTAATATATGAAAAATAATATTATCCTCATACTTTAATTCAGCTTTTACAGATTTCCCTTCCTTGACATATCCCAAATTTAACCCCATAAACTTTTTATATATTATAGGACAATTTTCCTGTTTACTTTGGATAATTTCCTTTAAAAACATTTCACGATCATAGCTATCAATATCATCAGGAATTAATTCACCACTCTTAAGAGCATCAAATAGATAACTTTCTCCCTTAAAAACTAAATCGTATAAAGCTTCTTTCTCTACCCTACTCACTTGATGTATAAATTCAAGTTCTAGATCTATAAAATTTACGTGCTCCAAAAATGAGAACCTATTAATATATTCAATATAATTCCTATAAGAGTCATCTCTATTAGATAGATGATAAGACAATACAACTAATAATTTATTAGATATAAAACTTCTCAATAAACTTGAATAATTATTTTTATTATTTAACTCACCATTTTCATAAATGAATTTCAAAATCCTATATAGAAGTAAAAAGTAACTATTAACTTCAGAATAAATTTTAGATTTTTCTTGAATCTCAATTTTATTTCTTAGTGAATCCATACTTCCATAATTTGATATAATTTTATCGTAGATTTCATCTATTACCTCTTGCCCAATAGTATTCAACTTCAAATTATGCTGTTCCAACATCATAAAGAAAGTTCGTTCAAACTCTTGCTTTTTTTGTTCTTGTTTTGTTGTATGCAACTGATATACAACACCTAAAAATGCTAATGCAGAAAATATCCCACCAATATAGCTTCCAAAATCATTCCACTTTGCACTATTATCGGAAATATCATAGTTCCGGAAATTCCAAACATACATACCAAAAGCAATGATTACTAATACCCCAGCAGTAATAATGATCCAGTTCTTTTTTAAATTGTTCATATTAATTCCTTAAGTTAATTATATTTTCTAAAAACATCTTAAAAAACAACCGCACTTTTTCACATTAACATGCAAAACGTGGTTATTTCCTTTCCCCTTGATAGCGCACGCTTCATAGCGTGTGCTTTTAACTTATTGATATTACAGGCACGCGTTAGGAAACGCGCGCCATCAAAAAATACCTTGACGGTTGCGTCCACATTTAGACCAATGCAAACACAAACGTGAACGCTTGCGCTATCATGGGAGCAAAAACGTGGTTATTTCCCTTCCGCCAGATTTTTCTTTTCCTCCAATTCTTCCCAGCGCATAAATGCCGTTTCCAGTTCGGTTTCGGTGTCTGCCAGCGCTTTCAATTTGGCATCAGTGATGTCGTGGGATTGTTGGAAAAAATTCGGGTCGGCGATTTCGCTTTGAAGTGCGGTGATTTTTTCTTCTAAATCTTCCAGCAATTGCGGCAGCTGTTCCAATTCGCGTTGTTCTTTATAGGAAAGTTTGACGGTTTTCGGTTTGTTGGAAACGTTTTTATTTTCCACCGCACTTTCTTCTTTTTTCGGCTCGATTTTTTTATTTTTAACCGCGCCTTGTTCGGCTTTTTGTGCAAAATAATTGGCTTGCTGCTGTTTGGCGTCGAAGAAGCCGCCGACGTATTTATTCAGCACGCCGTTGCCTTCAAAGATGTAGCATTCGGTGGCGGTATTATCAATAAATTGACGATCGTGACTGACGATAAGCAAGGTGCCTTGATAATCCGTGAGAATTTCTTCCAACAATTCCAAGGTTTCTACGTCCAAGTCATTAGTCGGCTCATCCAGAATGAGCAAATTATTGGGTTTTAACAATAATTTCGCCAATAACAGACGGTTACGTTCGCCGCCTGAAAGGGCTTTAACCGGGGTCATGGCACGTTTCGGCGGGAATAGGAAATCCTGCAAGTAGCCCAACACATGACGTTTTACGCCGTTGACTTCCACATCCTGTTTGCCGTCGGCGACGTTATCTATCACCGATTTTTCCGGGTCGAGATCAGCGCGGTATTGGTCAAAATAGGCAATGTCCAATTTTGTGCCGCAGCGAATAGAACCGCTTGTGGGCTGAATCTCGCCGAGCAACAATTTAATAAAGGTGGTTTTGCCGCAGCCGTTCGGACCGACAAGGGCGATTTTGTCGCCACGTAAAATGGTGGTACTGAAATCCTTGAGAAGTTGCTTGCCGTCGATGTCGTAGCTGACATTTTCCATTTCAAATACGATTTTGCCCGAGCGGCTGGACGTGTCTAATTGCAATTTTGCCGTGCCTAATACGTCGCGGAGTTGGCTGCGTTCTTCCCGCATAGCTTTTAAGGCGCGCACACGTCCTTCATTACGGGTGCGGCGGGCTTTGATACCTTGGCGAATCCACACTTCTTCCTGCGCTAAGCGTTTGTCGAATAAGTCGTTTTGTAAGGCTTCCACCCGCAGATTTTCTTCTTTGGTAGTGAGATATAAATCATAATCGCCGGGATAAGAAACCAATTTGCCGCGATCCAAATCCACAATGCGGGTCGCCATTTTGCGAATAAAGGAACGGTCGTGGGAAATAAAGACTATGCTGCCGCTGAATTCCATCAAGAAATTTTCCAGCCATTCGATAGCATCAACGTCTAGGTGGTTGGTAGGCTCATCCAATAACAAGACATCAGGATTACACACCAACGCACGCGCCAAAGCGGCTTTGCGCAACCAACCGCCGGATAAATCGGCGAGTTTGGTATTCGGATTAAGTTCCAGTTTTGCCAGCACTTCGTTAATTTTATTTTCAAATTGCCAGCCATTGGCATGTTCTAATTTGGCTTGAATTTGCGCAAGCTGATTGAGCACCTGCTCGCTGTAATTTTGCTCCAATTGCACGGAAATATGATGATATTCCTTCAATAAATCCGCCAGATGCTCAATGCCCTCCGCCACATAATCAAACACATTGCCTTCCGCATGACGCGGCGGATCCTGCTCCAAACGGGACACCACCAAGTCTTTTTCATATTGCACTTTGCCGTCGTCCATCACCACATCGCCGGCAATAATTTTGAGCAAGGTGGATTTCCCCGCCCCATTACGCCCCACTAAACAAACGCGTTCGTTCGGTTCAATATGTAAATCCGCATGATCCAATAAAGGCGCATCACTGAAAGAAAGATATCCGTTGGTTAAGCTGATGAGTGCCACAAAAAAGTCCTATAAAAATAAAGAAAAAAATAACCGCACTTTTAAAGCTGCTGATACACCTTGAGCGCGTACGCATCGGACATACCGGCGATGTAATCGCAAATGACGCGCTTCTTGCCCGATTCTTCCGCTTTCAACCAGCGGTTGGCGGTGTTGGTGGGGAACAGGCGTTGCGGATCCGATTCAAAAATTTGGAACATTTCCGTCAAAATGCGTTGACCTTTATATTCCACGCGCTGGGTTTCCACATTATTGATGACATACTTCAACACGAATTTTTTGAACACGTTGAGTACGTCCACCACTTCTTGCGGTAATTCGGCGTTATAACGCAACAGCGGATCGCTGAATTCCGGCTGAATTTTCCAACGTACGTTGGTGATGAAATAGTTGACCAAGGCGCCGATGGCATTTTTGCGTAAGTAATGTTGATCGGAAAACAGTTTTTCGCTGATGTGTTCGATATGTTGACGCATCCACTCCGATTGGCTATTTTTCAGTGCGTTCAGCGCTTCTTGCCATTGCTGCACATTCACCACGCCCACCACGATAGCATCTTCCAAATCGTGCACGCCGTAGGCGATGTCGTCTGCCAGCTCCATAATGCTGCAATCCAAGGATTTAAAGCGGGTCTTTAAAATCTCTTTGGGATTTGACCGCACTTTTTGTAGCGCGCCGAACAACGTGCGGTCGCTTTCGGAAAGCGGTTCCAGCAACCAATCGAACATGGCAATGTCATCACGAAACAGCCCTTTGCCCGGTCGCCAATCGGCGATTTTCACATAACGGGGATCGCTGTGTTGGGTTTCGTCTAACTGCGCATACTGTGCGGAGGACACATCCAAAATGGTAGGATATTTTACGATACCAAGGATCGTACGTCGGGCTAAATTCATGCCGGCGTTCGGCGTATAAGGCTCAAGTTTGGTGAGCAGGCGGAAGGTTTGTGCATTGCCCTCAAAGCCGCCGTTGTTACGCATCATATAGTTGAGCGCCACTTCGCCACCATGCCCGAAAGGCGGATGACCGATGTCGTGAGCAAAACATAAACTTTCAATCAGATCATTAGAAGGCAACAACGGAATCAGCTGTTTTTGCAGTTCGCTTTTTTCTACGGAAAGCTGGTGTGCCACGGCATTGAAGGCTTCGGCAAATTTCATTTGCGCTACAAGGCTGCTGCCGATTTGCGCCACTTCCAGCGAATGGGTCAAACGAGTGCGATAAAAATCATTTTCGCCCACCGCGTGAATTTGGGTTTTTGCCTGTAAACAACGAAAGGCGGCGGAATGGAGAATGCGTCCGCGATCTCGACGGAACGGCGGACGGTGGTCTTTTTCCCGTGGTTTATCGTCAATAAAACGTTGCTGCCAACGGGGATTAATCTGATTTTTCATGCTATACCAATGTGTAGATCAATTTGAAGATAAGAGGTGCCAAAATTGAACTAATGATACCGCACAATACTAAGGAAATGGAACTGTAACTGCCGGCTTTCTTATCGTTTTCCATACAGCTTACCGTGCCTAACGCGTGAGAAACGGCGCCCACGGATAATCCGATGGATTCTTTATTTTTCAAGCCGATTTTGGTTAATAATAAATAGCCGAAAATAGACCCCTGTAAACCGGCAACCACCACGCCCACCGCCGCCACGGAAGGAATGCCGCCAAGATTTTCGGACACCGCCATGGCAATGGGCGTCGTCACGGATTTCGGCAACACGGTAGCCACAATATCAGGCTGTGCGCCAAGCAATAAAGCAAAGATCCCCCCGCTTAACATAGACAACACAGAAGCCGCCACCGTTGTGATTAAAATAATTTGCCAGTAGTTGCGAATTTGGCGAAGTTGTTCATATAACGGAATAGCCAACGCAACAATACTTACGCCCAATAAATTATTGAGTGGCTCGTTACCTTCCATATAACTTTCATAAGGCAATTTGAAAATCAGCAACACCGCCACTAAAATCAGCACCGTCAGCACAAAACTGTTCAGTACGACGGATTTCCAGCGTTTGTTAATTTTTACTGCCAAAGCAAACGCAACAATGGTTAGCAAAGTATAAAGATAAACCAAATAAGACATTATTCCCCCTTTGCTCTTTTTTTGATGACTTTGCGTTTTAAACGGCTAAAGGATTTCAGTGAGAACAAATAATCGGAAAACAAACCGATCACTACAAGGGTTATGCAGGTGCTGACGATATTCGGCAACAATAATACTTTCATTTGATCCATAAGCAGCCCGGAATATTTAATGATCCCAACGCTGACCGGCACGAACAACAGTGCCATATAACGAACCAGAAAATTAGAGAAAAACATCACCCATTCGATTTTGATAATGCGCGTAATTAAGCACGTAAAGAGCAACAATAATCCCCAAATACTGGAGGGAATGCCAATGGGAACAAAATGCGCGGTAAGCCCGCCCAAATACAGCATGAAATATAACAGGAGTAACGATCTTGCTAAGTCAAAAACTTTCCGATACATAGTGAAAACTCAACTTTTTTTTAATATTTAAAATAATTCTACTCTTATTTTACAAGAAGGGGAATTTTTTCCGGAAAGCCACTACACTAGTAGAAAAGAAAGTAAGGGAAAAATTTCACATAGATCAAAATTATTGAATGTGTTGAATTTTAAACAGTTAAACAAAATTGCAAAGTTTTTGCTTGCAACTGAAACATAATCCCTTATAATACCGCTCGTTTTTACGAAGCTTATCAATGCTGCCTGGGTGGCGAAATTGGTAGACGCAGCGGATTCAAAATCCGCCGTTGAATAAACGTGTCGGTTCGAGTCCGACCCTAGGCACCAATGATAAGTTTCTGAAAAATTAAAGCTGCCGTAAAACGCAGCTTTTTTTGTCACTTGAAGTTAACCCTTCCCTTAAAATTTACCGGAAAAAATGACCGCACTTTTAGCGCCGTTATCAATTATGCGACAAGGATTTTTCTGCATTCTGCTGGTATTGCTCCCCTTCACCGTTCACGCCCACACGTTAGCCTGTCGCGTTGTCGGCATCAGTGATGGTGACAGTTTTACCTGCTTAACAGGCAATCATAAACAAATCAAAGTGCGTTTGGCGGAAATTGATGCGCCCGAACACAATCAGCCATTCGGCAAGAAATCCCGTCAAATGCTCGCGTCATTGATTCATCAACGTGAGATCAAACTGGAGATTTCCGGCGAGGATCGCTATCATCGCAAGTTAGCCATCGCGTATGATGCGCAAGGGCAAAACGTTAATTTAATCATGGTCCAACAGGGCATGGCGTGGGCCTATAAACAATATGTTCAGGATCCCGTTTATCGCGAAGCGGAACAACGGGCAAAAAAACGGCGTATCGGCTTATGGCAGGATCGTCATCCCATCGAACCGCACTTATGGCGTCAACAAAGAAGGTAAACCACATGAATTTTGATCCCGTGATATTTCGTCAATATTTTCCTTATCTCCATTCCGATGCTGTGGTCTATTTAGATAACGCGGCGACCACACTGAAACCGCGGTGTTTAATTGATGCAACGGTGGATTTTTATCAATCCGCCGGTTCTGTCCATCGTAGCCAATATGATGAAAAACAGACCGCACTTTACGAACAGGCACGTACGCGGGTGAAGCAATTGATTAACGCAGAAGACGAACGGGCGGTGGTTTGGACATCCGGCACGACGCAGGCGATTAACACGGTGGCAAACGGTTTACTACCACATTTACAAGCCGGCGATGAAATCATTATTAGTGAAGCGGATCATCATGCCAATTTTGTGACCTGGCATGAAATTGCCGAAAAAAGCGGCGCTAAAATTCATGTTTTGCCCATTGGCGATGATTGGTTGATTGATGCCGAGGCGTTACGGGAAAAACTCAATTCACGCACAAAATTGGTGGCGTTAAATTTTGCGTCGAACGTTACCGGCACGCAGCAAGCGGTAAAACAACTGATTCAGCGCATTCGTGCCAACAGTTCGGCGTTGATCTTGCTTGACGCCGCGCAGGCGATTAGCCACATAAAAATCGATTTGGCAGAACTCGACGCGGATTTTATCGCGTTTTCCGCCCATAAAATTTATGGTCCGACGGGGCTTGGTATGCTCAGTGGGAAGTTATCCGCACTGGATTTACTGCAACCGTTGCAATACGGCGGCAAAATGATCAATAAAGTCAGTAAACAACAAATTACCTTTGCCGAATTGCCTTATCGTTTGGAAGCCGGTACGCCGAATATTGCCGCCGTTATCGGTTTCAACGCGGTGTTGGAATGGCTGGCACAATGGGACATCGGCGACATGGAAGAAACCGCCGTGCATTTGGCGGAAATCACCCGCCGTCGTTTGAGCGGTTATGCGCAATGTAAACTGTTTAACTCCCCGCAACCGAGTTCCGTGGTCAGCTTTATTTTTGGAGACGTCAACGCGTCCGATTTAGCCACATTGCTGGCGGAACAAAATATCGCGCTACGGGTCGGCGAGCACTGTGCCCAGCCTTATTTGGCACGCTTAGGACAAACCGCCACCTTGCGCTTGTCTTTTGCGCCGTACAACATAGAAGCGGAAGTAGATACTTTCTTCAACGCGTTAGATAAAGCCTTGGCATTATTACGATGAATATCGAACAACAGTTAATCACCGCTAAGAATTGGGAAGATCGCTATCGCTTAATTATTCAGGCGGGGAAAAATCTTCCCGAACCCAGCGAAGAAGCCTTGGTAGCCATGGAAACCATTCCGGGCTGCGAACTGCAGGTGTGGTTTAAATCCATCGAAAAAAATGACCGCACTTTTCACTTTGAGGCTTACAGCGAAGCACGCATCATGAACGGCTTGCTGTGGATTTTATTGCAGCGTATTGACAATCAACCAGCGGAAGCCTTACACCAATTTGATTTGACGGCGTATTTCAAGGAATTAGGCATTGCGCAGCGGTTGAGCTCTACCCGTTTAAATGGCTTAAAACACATTGAAGGGATTTTGCACAATCTATAAAAGAAAAAAGCGTGGAAAAACCACGCTTTATTTTTATCTGCACTTATTTTTCCAAGTGTTTAATTTTTTTGATGACGTTTGAGGTGGAAAAACCGTTCTCAAAATTCAGCACTTTTACATCACCGCCGTTCGCCCACACTTCTTTGCTACCGGCAATCTCTTCCGGCTTGTAATCGCCGCCTTTCACCAATAAATCCGGCAACACTTCACCGATTAAACGCTGTGGCGTATCTTCACCGAACGGCACCAACCAGTCCACAGAAGAAAGCCCGGCAAGCACCGCCATGCGGGAAGCCAAATTATTGATCGGACGCTCCTCGCCTTTTAGGCGTTTTACCGAATCGTCCGTATTCACCGCAACAATCAGGCGATCGCCAAATTTACGGGCATTATCCAAATACGACACATGACCGGGATGCAAAATATCAAAACAACCGTTAGTCATGACGATTTTTTCACCACGATCTTTCGCCAATTTAACGGCCTCTTTCAGTTCCGCTTCGGTCATTACGCCAAAGCCGGTGCCGGTTCTGCCATGAATGGCATTTTCCAGTTCCACGGTTGAAACCGTTGACGTGCCCAATTTGCCCACGACGATACCGGCGGCGACATTGGCTAAGTAACAGGCTTCTTCAAAACTGCGACCGTCCGCCAATGCTGTCGCCAACACACTAATCACGGTGTCTCCCGCCCCTGTCACATCAAAAACTTCTTTGGCCTCCGTCGGCAGCTGATACACAGGCTGGTTCGGACGCAACAGCGTCATACCTTTTTCCGAACGGGTCACTAAAAGTGCGGTCAAATTTATCTCCGAAATGAGTTTCAACCCTTTGTCGATAATTTCCTGCTCAGAATGACATTTACCCACAACCGCTTCAAATTCGGACATATTCGGCGTTAATAAGGTCGCACCGCGATAGCGTTCAAAATCCGTCCCTTTCGGATCGATGAGCACCGGCACATTGGCGTTACGGGCAATTTGGATCATTTTTTGTACTTCATTTAATGTGCCTTTGCCGTAATCGGACAAGATCAAAGCGCCGTAATTTTTGACCGCACTTTCTAGTTTTTTCAGCAAATCCGCACTTGTCACGTTCTGGAAATCTTCTTCAAAATCAAGGCGTAATAATTGTTGATGGCGGGACAAAATACGCAATTTGGTAATTGTCGGGTGGGTAGCAAGCTGTACGAAGTCGCAAGCGATTTTTTGTTGTTGTAATAATGAGGTTAACGCCGCGCCCGCTTCATCCTGACCGGTTAAGCCCAGCAATTGCACCGGCACATTTAACGAAGCGATGTTCATTGCCACGTTTGCCGCACCGCCTGCACGCTCCTCATTTTGCTGAACACGCACCACCGGCACCGGTGCTTCCGGTGAAATACGGTTGGTTGCACCGAACCAATAGCGATCCAACATCACATCGCCTAATACCAAAACTTTTGCATGATTAAATTGTGCAGAATATTGAGCCATTTGATTTTCTCTTATATAGAATAAAAAATTTCGCTAATACTACCACAGGGGAAATGCTATTTCCTAAAAATTCCGCTAAACTAAACCAATTGAAATAATCCTGTAATTCCTTTATGGCAAAATCCGTTCTTCCGACTTTTAAAACTGAATTTCTCCATCCCAAACATTGGGGCTTTTGGCTTGCACTCGGCATTTTCCGTCTGATATTACTGCTTCCTTATCCTATTTTATGCAAAATCGGACACGGATTAGGTTGGTTATTTGCTAAAACCGGCATAGGCAATCGGCGTGCAAAAATTGCCAAACGCAATTTAGAACTCTGCTTCCCCGACTTATCCGAACAGCAAATCAATGACATTCTACAAGCCAATTTACGCTCCACCGGCATGGCGATTATTGAAACCGGCATGGCGTGGTTTTGGTCTGATCATCGGATCAAAAAGTGGTCAAAAATTGAAGGTTTGGAATATTTAAAAACGAATTTGCAGGATGGCATTATTTTTGTCGGCGTACATTTTTTAACGCTGGAATTAGGCGCACGTATTGTCGGCATCCATCAACCGGGCATTGGCGTTTATCGCCCGAATGATAATCCGTTATTTGACTGGATACAAACCCAAGGGAGGTTGCGTTCCAACAAAGATATGCTAGATCGCAAAGATTTACGCGGCATGATTAAAGCCATTCGTCACGGTGATATTATCTGGTATGCGCCGGATCATGACTACGGCAGAAAAAATGCGGTCTTTGTGCCGTTTTTCGCCGTTCCTGGCGCAGCAACCACAACGGGCAGCTACTATTTATTGAAGTCTTCACCGAACAGTAAAGTGATTCCTTTTTCACCGTTAAGAAACAAAGATAATTCCGGCTACACGGTTAAAATTTCCCCTCCCGTGGATTTTTCCGATCTGCACACGGAAACGGAAATTGCGACCCGGATGAATCAAATCATTGAAAAAGAAATACTAAACGGTGTGGAACAATATATGTGGATCCATCGCCGCTTTAAAACCCAGCCGAATGAAGAAGATAATTTGTATAAAGATTAGATATGAAAAAGGTGAGTCCAAAACTCACCTTTATTTTTAACTGCCTTTAACAAGACTTTATAGTTCTTCAGAATCCAACTCATCAGCCATCGCAGAAAGCATTTCACGGGTTAAATAAGCCAGAGCGCGATAAAATGGCAACGTCGCCTGCTTTTCAACTTTCACTAAAAACTTCGCCGCACAAGGCAGAAGAAAATGCTCAAATAATTCCTGTTGGGCGCTCAATGAATCGGTGTTATCTTCCAACCAGGAAGCCGTCAGTAGCAACATGGCAAAATGATCGATATTTTCCGTTTCAGGCAAATTGCGCATTTGCCGAAAACCCTTAAAATCTTCAATGGAAATCTCATAAGCAGAAATTTGTGTCGCCACACTTCCCGACTGACCGAAAAGTTTTTGATATTCTTGATTCAACAATGTCAAATCAATGGGTCTTTGCAAGGCATCTAATGCGCTTTTACCGTCGCTGTCTTCGTTTAACGCCCAGACTTGGGATAAATTACCTTGCTGCAACCAAGCAAAAACGCCGGATAAAATGGGATCTGTCGGTTGGCGGTAAAATAAATTACCGAATAAACGGCTAATCAAAGAAAAATTATTGAATTGCACACTTTCCTGCATTATTTGGAGCCATCCTTTGCCAAAAGTGCGGTCAGATTTTCTTGTGTTTTTTGTGCGGTATTATTCAAAATCTGCTGATACCCAGCTTCATCCAGAAAGTGAATATCTCCGAAAATATCATGGTGAATATCGGTAATACCGCAGAAATTAAACAAACCGTCAACTAAACAGGTTTGTAGTGCTTTATCAAAAGCAATGCTTTGATAGCGTTCAAGATTATTGCCCATGGTAATAAAATGTTGCATTTTTTTATCACCCAACAATCCCACCGAACCGCCATTTTCCGTTTGATATGCAAATCCATAGCTAAGAACGCGATCCAAATAACCTTTCAAAACAGCAGGGAAGCCCATCCACCAAAGGGGATAGACCAAGGTAATCAAATCCGCTTCTTTAATTAAATTTTGCTCAAATTTAATTTCTGCCGACACAATGCCTTCAGGCCCTGCACTTAATTCACTCCAAGACAAAACGGGATTGAAATTTAATGTATACAAATCCCGAACAGTGGTTTCCGCCTCTAATTCATGAGAGGCTTTTACAATACGTTCCACGATGGCGCGGTTAAAACTTTGTTGATTAGGATGTGCAGAAATAATTAAATGCTTCATTTCTTTCCTTAAATTTTCTTAACTTTCAATGTGATGCTATCAACAGAAACAACTTCAACAATATCATTCACTGCTAAATCACGCCCCTGGATTCTCCACGTAGTATCACCGAAAGCGCCTCTACCAATGCCGTTTTCGGCAATAGTTAAGACTTTTCCCTGCACCCCTATCATGGCATGATCCCGTTGATTGAGGACGGATTTCGATTGATCAATTTGATCCTTACCGTGTTGATAGCGCCACCAAATAATACTAAGAATAATGGCGATAACCGCATAAATTACCGCCAATGCCGAAAGCGGTAAGGCGGGAATAAATTTCATGATACCGGCAACAACGATGGCGGCTAATCCCCACCATAGAAGAAAAACACCGGGAATGACAACTTCAGCAATGAGCAAGATAAAACCAAGAATAAGCCAGTGCCAAACGCCCCAATCTGCTAACCATTCCATACCCAACCTCGACTTTCTTGTTGTTAATTTACTTTTTTATCGGTTTTTAATAATTCGGTAATACCGGCAATGGAACCGATTAAGTTGCCGGCTTCTAAAGGCATCAGCACGACTTTACTATTATCCGAACCACCAATTTCTTTTAGCGCTTCAGTATATTTTTGCGCAATAAAGTAATTAATAGCTTTCGTGTCACCATTAGCGATCGCATCGGATACCATTTGGGTCGCCTTCGCTTCCGCTTCCGCGGCACGTTCGCGGGCTTCAGCTTGTAAGAAGGCTTCCTGACGTTCCCCTTCCGCTTTTAAAATACGGGATTGTTTTTCACCTTCTGCGCGTAAAATTTCAGCCTGACGCACACCTTCCGCCTCCAAAATATCTGCACGTTTATTACGTTCAGCTTTCATTTGAGCATTCATCGCGGCGATCAATTCATGTGGCGGACGCACATCTCGGATTTCAATACGGGTCACTTTAATCCCCCAAGGATTTGTCGCTTCATCTACAATAGATAACAAACGACTATTAATGGAATCGCGCTGAGATAGCATCTCATCCAACTCCATGGAACCTAAAACCGTACGAATGTTTGTCATAGTAAGATTGATAATAGCTTGTTCTAAGTGATTCACTTCATAAGCGGCATTACGCGCATCAATAACCTGAACGAAACATACCGCATCAATAGCGACATTCGCATTATCTTTTGAAATAACTTCTTGGGATGGGATGTCTAACACTTGTTCCATCATATTGATTTTACGACCAACACGATCAACAAATGGAACGACAAAATTTAATCCCGGCATTAATGTACGGGTATAACGACCAAAACGTTCAATCGTCCAGTTATAACCTTGTGGCACCGTTTTCAATGTTGAATAAAGCACAACACCGACAAGTACGATAAAAATAATGGAAACAATTGGTAGGCCATCTAAAAAATACATAATTTTCTCCTTAAGATAATAGACAGTTATCTGTTAAAGGATAGCAATTAGCTGAAAGTTTGTATATAGCAATCCATCGCTAAAAACACTTTAAAAACCAACCGCACTTTTTGTCATAGTTAAAAATCCTACGCAACATCAAAAAATAAATTTAATGTGTTAAACGCATTGACTCTGTTCGGACTGCATAGTAGTTTTCACTATAATAAAACTTTTCCGTCTTTAAACGGCTACAGTCATGTACTCTTGTTGGCGATATTGGAAAAATTACTGTTGATCTAAAAATGCAACTTAAAAATGGATCACATTGATTTACTTGGTGACGTTAGTGGATGGATTACAGGTGTATTGGCTGAGTACATCGCGTAAAATCCGGTACTTTTTTACTAATCCTGTGCACAAGGGATTCTAATCTGTAGGTCGAAAGTTCGAATCCTTCACGACCTATCAATTAGTTATTGACATCAAAATTATTAAATTGACTGCTAACTTTTTACTTATTATATCTGCATTCACACGAGTTACCGAAGCTCTAATCCCTTCGCGTTATACCAAAGAAAGCCATTTTCATTTGCATATTTGTCAATTTTTTTTGACAGTTCCTTACTTGCATTATATTCAAGTAAATAGACAGATAATCCATGAGCCTTAACATATGCCAGATATTTTTGAAAATAGGTTGTTTCCGATTTCTGCTGGATTCCATATTTTTTTTTATTAAAATCAATAGTGGTAAAAACACTTTCTTGGTTAATACCATCAATTAAAACGGTATTTTGATTAATACATTTTTTTACAAAAAGATCCCCTCCATTAATAATAAGTGGAATATTATAATATCGAAGCCCAGTCAAAATTGTTACAAGCCCTTGAAATATCTCATTTGTTTGATAATGATAATAAACATCTGCATTATCAAGAAAAAAACCATCCAACCCCATATCAGCATACTTTTTTCCTAGCTCATTAACGATAAAACGCTGCCATACCGGAGAGGATACATCAACCCATCGCTCATCCGGCCAAGTTTCATAGATACCAAGCATGACTGACTGAAAATGACTATAATACGGGCGGTGTTTCTCAATTGCTCCAATATTAATATACCCATACACAGTTTTCCCTGAAGCATGTAATTTCTCCACTTGAGAAGGTTGAAACATAGCAGGATCGATTACAACAATATTGTATCCTTGCAATTTATCTTCTTCATTTCCATTAATACCAAGAAATACGCCATAGTTACCATTTTTTGAAGGAACTGCAAAGGCCACTCTATAAAAAAATGTAGATATAAGAAAAAATATGCTAAATAGCATCAAAAATTGAATCTTGTTTCTCATCTAACGATCCTTTCTTAAAATTTAAGTATTACCAGCAATTAGCCTATACATTAATTAATCTGAAAATTAAAATAATATACTGATCTACTTAAGAATTAGTTAGTTGCCTATGATTTAGGTCAAATTGATTTTACATCTTTCAGCAATAACAGATAACTATATAAATTAAGTATAGAATGAAAAACAGACTTGTAACTAGGAGATCTTTATGAAATTAAAAGTTTTAGCGTTAGCAATAATTACTGCCTTATCAACGGGAAGCATTCAGGCTGCCTCCAATACTGACAGTGAGTCTAACCAATCAGTAAAAAATAGCAGTCTATATTTAAAAACATTTAAAAGTAAGTATTCTGCAGAGAACACTATTTCAAAAATCCGGCAAGCTTTGAATGATAAGAACATAAAAATATTCACGATAATTGACCATCAAGCTGCAGCAAAAGAAGCTGGATTGAGCATGCCGTTTTCAAGTGTAATTGTTTTTGGAAAACCGCAACTAGGTACCCCAATGATGATTGAATCCCCAACCCTAGCTATTGATTTACCATTAAAAGCTTTAGTATGGGAGAATAGCCAAGGTGAAATATTCGTAAGTCTAAATAGAAATGAGATTATAGCAGAAAAACATAATGTCACGGCAGGGAATGTAAAAAAAATGAATAAACTGGTGAAGTTAATAACTGAAAGTGTTACTGAATAAGTTACTTATTATAGTACTTTATAAATACAAAAATAAGTTCGCCTAAATTGAGGCGAACTTATTTATTACCGACTATTTAACAAATGGAATTTTATTTAGGTCGTGTTTTAACAACACAAGACCGGAGCCAATAAGTATAATATCTTTAATAATAAAACCATTAACACCAATTTGAGGTATAAGGCTAAGTGTTACTACGCCAAGAGCGATAGTAAACAAGCTACCAAGTACGCCAAACTTAGGTTTAAAAATACCAACAACTAAGAAAATATAAGTAACGCTTTCAATAAAGCCTAGCAAATAACTAGTCCCATGAAATCCCAAAAATTCATATAAAAAACTTAGCCATGTTGGAGATATTAAAGGTTTTAAGGCCTCTACCTCAAAATCAAACCATTTATAGTTACCAAATAATGCGATAATAAAAACAACTGAAAATCTTAATACGGTAATATCAATATTAGAAAGGCAAAACTTTCTAAGAACTTCTTTCATATAAATTCTCCATGTATAATAATGGCTTATCATATTCTATGATAAGCCTCCGAAAATTATTTATCCCCTTTCATACGTCTATCATACTCTCTAACAGTCGGTTTATGATAATTCATACTTCCCAGATCATTTCCCATGTTATAGCTAATCTCTTGTTTAATATCGTCTGAATGCATTACACTTTCTTTCATATTTGTTGTGCTAGCTGATGCTAATGATGCAATAGTAAGAGCAAGTACGCCGGTTAATAAATTAATTTTTTTCATGATAAACTCCTTAAATAATAGTATTAAATGTAAAAATATTTTGCTTGAATAAGCACGAAGTGAAAAAGTCATAATAAACTCCCACACACATAATGTTAGACGGAGACATTTCCATTTTCTTACAAAAAATTTTTTAAAATTTGCAAATCAACCTAAAAAACAGATACTCTCATATAAAAATATATTTATAGTGAATGCTCTAAATAGATATTTAATTACTAAAATCTATTTCATCCATTGTTTTTTCAAATTGAATTTATTGATTTAAATCATATGTTTGCTCTTATATTTAACCGATAATCCCTTCTTCGTTTTTACTTTTAAGTGTTGGAGGACAATTATGAAAAAATTTGCACTGAAAACGGCGGTTGTCGCTATTGTTGGCTATTTAGGAGTTGTAGGGTACGTTCATCAGTATGATAAAGGACAAATGGAAAAATTATTGGCTGAAGGTAGTTACTCTGCCGAGCAACAAAAAATCGCAAAAGTCTTTTTTAACAACGGCTGCCAGTACTGTCATACACCAAATGCAGAACTCCCCTTTTATGCCCATGTTCCGTTAGTTGGCTCCATGTTGCAAAATGACATCAAAGAAGGCAACCGCGTATTCCTGTTAAATGAGTTACTGAACGGCTTAAAAGATCCAAGCAAATTATCGGAAGTGGATTTGGCAAAACTTGAACGGGTTATTGAAAATGACGAAATGCCGATTGCCAAGTTTCTTCATATTCACTGGGGAAGCCGCCCTGATGAAGATGAAAAAACCGCATTGCTAAACTGGATTCGCGAACAACGGAAAGCCTTTTTACCGGCAAATACCGAAGGCACGGACAACCACCGTTTAGTTCAACCGATTCCTGATGAAATCATGACCGATGCGGCAAAAGTTGCTCTTGGGCATAAACTGTTTATGGATGGTCGTTTATCCGGCGATGGTACGATTCAATGTCACACCTGCCACCAACTGGACAAAGGCGGTGTTGACCGTTTAGATACATCCACCGGCATTGATGGCAAAAAAGGCGGCATTAACGCGCCGACTGTCTTCAACGCCGCATTTAACTTCGCACAATTCTGGGATGGGCGTGCCGTGGATTTAGCCGATCAAGCCGGCGGACCGCCATTAAATCCGGTAGAAATGGGTTCCCATTCCTGGGAAGAAATTGTGGCACGATTTGAGCAGGATGAAGATTTTAAACAAGCGTTCTTACAAGTCTATCCGCAAATCAGCAAAGAAACCCTCACCAATGCTATCGGTGAATATGAAAAAACCTTAATTACGCCGAACAGCGATTTTGACCGCTATCTGAAAGGCGAAAACACATTAACCGCGCAACAACTTAAAGGTTACGAGCTATTTAAACAGTACAAATGCGACACCTGCCACACTGGCGTGAACATGGGCGGACAATCTTACGAATACATGGGTATCTACGGCGATTATTTCAAAGATCGCGGCACACCGCTCACTGATGCCGACCAAGGTCGTTTCGCACAAACTCAAGATCCGTATGATATGCACCGTTTCAAAGTGCCATCACTGCGCAATATTGCGTTAACGGCGCCTTATATGCACGATGCGTCGGCAAAAGATCTGAAAGAAGCCGTTCGTATCATGTTGAAATATCAAAGCAATGCTAAACCGCAGCAACAAGACATTGATGACATTACGTCCTTCTTGGAAAGTCTCACCGGCGAGTTTGAAGGCAAAAAATTACAATAAGCCTGATTAACAAAAAGTGCGGTGGATTTTCAAAGCGTTTTTAAAACGCTGTAAAAATCCACCGCACTTTTCTTTTCGTTGTGATGGCTATTCATCAAAGGCTTTCAATGCCGCCAGCAACTTCTCACCAAAAGGCTTACGCCACCCCGTCAGCAGCTCTGGCAAATCATCTTCACTATTTTTTAACCAATGCCATTTCATCAGACTTTCCAAATGACGTTTGCCGGCGATAAGTTCCTTCGCTAAATTCGGCGGGGTAATTTGGATTAAATGTTGTTGCAAGGCTTTCAATATGGCTTTGTAACGCGGATCATCGGCGAGCCGTTGAATCGGCGGCGGGTAATCTTCGGGCACGATACGTTTAACCTGATCGATAATTTGTAGCAATTTCTTACCGTGAATACGCACTTCCGCTGTGCTTAAACCCAGTTCCGGCAATGTAGAAATATGCTTCGGATTGCTTTTTGCCACCTGCCATAAATTTTCTGCGCGCACCACAAAATTTAGTGCAAGATCGCGCTTCATCGCCTCTTCCATACGCCATTTAGCCAGCAGTTTTAGGCGCATTAATTCCAATCGGTTCAATTTCCATGCGTTGGGAATAGCGAAATAAGCGCTATCGGGATCTTTGGTTGTCTGCGCCCGCTTGTTCAATAAAAATTCACATTCATTTTCCACCACACTTTGCCACTCGGTTTGCGTAAGCTGTTGTTGCATTTGTTCATATAACGGCAACAAATACCATACATCCGCCGCCGCATATTGCAGCTGCGTATCCGATAACGGGCGTGCCAGCCAATCGGTACGGGAGGCGCCTTTGTCGATTTCAATTTGGAAATAATGTTGCACCAAGGTAGCGAAACCGGTGGAGCCGGCAAAGCCGAGAAAATGCGCCATCACTTGTGTATCACACATCGGGCGCGGCAGCTGCTGAAAATAATGCTGGAATACGTCTAAATCTTCGCTACAAGCATGCAGAATTTTGACCAAATTAGTATCTGCAAGCAATTTAATGAACGGCGAAAAATCCTGAATCGGTAAGGGATCGATTAACGCCACCCGATCGCCGAAATACATCTGAATTAAACCGAGTTTCGGATACAGGGTTCGTACCCGCACAAATTCAGTGTCTAACGCGACTGCACTTTGCTGTCGTGCCGCCTGACATACCCGCGCCAATTCAGCATCATCGGTCACCACCGAAAAGTGCGGTGGATTTTGAACTTCTTTTTTAAGTTGAGGCATAATGAAATAACAAGAGAATGCGGTGTGGCATTCTCTTTCCTTAATTAACCATATTTATTGAAATGACGATTTAATTCGCCGGTCACTTCGCAAGTTCTTCATCACGCAACACGCGACGCAAAATTTTGCCCACATTGCTTTTCGGCAATTCCTCGCGGAACTCAATATCTTTCGGTATTTTGTAACCCGTTAGGTGTTCGCGGCAATGCGTACGCAGTTCATCGCGGGTCAGGCTTTCGTCTTTTTTCACCACAAAAAGCTTAATGGTTTCGCCGGAAACCTCATGAGGCACGCCGATGGCAACCACTTCGGAAACCTTGTTATTCAACATCACCACATCTTCGATTTCATTTGGATACACATTAAAACCGGATACCAGAATCATATCCTTTTTGCGATCCACAATGCGTAAACTGTAATCCTCGTCCATAACCACAATGTCGCCGGTCGCCATCCAGCCGTCTTTAATCACTTCCGCAGTGGCTTCCGGGCGCTGCCAATAACCTTGCATAACCTGCTCGCCTTTCACCCATAACTCGCCCGCTTCGCCGATAGCCGCTTCCGTGTCATCTTCTTTAATAATTTTAATGTCCGTATTCGGCACCGGCACACCGATACTGCCGTTATGTTTCACCACATTAACCGGACAGGCGGCAATCAATGGAGAACATTCCGGCCTTCAATGATGTTACAACCGGTCAATTCATGCCAGCGGGTGGCTACGGCTTGTTGAATCGCCATGCCGCCGCCGACGGAAAGTTTCAATGCGGAGAAATTCACTTCTTTGAAATTCTCGTTGTTTAACAAGGCATTGAATAAGGTATTCACACCGGTAATCGCCACAAAGCGGTGCTTTCTCATTTCTTTCACAAAGCCTTCAATATCACGCGGATTGGTGATTAACACAGCGGTTACACCTAACTCAATGAATAATAAGCAATTTACCGTTAGCGCAAAAACATGATAAAGCGGCAAAGCGAGGATCGCCAAGCGTTCGCGTCCACGATTGCCTACAAACGGGTAAGCAATCCATTTGGCTTGGAACACGTTCACGATAATATTACCGTGGGATAACATCGCCCCTTTCGCTACGCCTGTAGTGCCGCCGGTATATTGCAGGAGGGCCAAATCGTCCCGTTCCATTTGCGGGCGCACATATTGGCGATATTTCCCCACACTCAGCACTTCACGGAAAGTTACCGCATTCGGCAGTTTATATTTCGGCACCAGCTTTTTCACATATTTCACCACGAAATTCACCAAAGTGCGTTTGCCGAAAGAAAGCTGATCGCCCATACGGGTTAAAATCACGTGCTTGACGGCGGTGTTAAACACCACTTTTTCCAAAGTAGAAGCAAAATTTGACACCACCACAATGGCCTTCGCTCCGCTGTCCTGCAGCTGATGCTCCAACTCGCGCGGCGTATAAAGCTGGTTCACATTGACCACCACCAACCCGGCACGCAACACGCCGAACAACGCAATGGGATATTGCAGCAAATTCGGCATCATTAATGCCACGCGATCGCCGCGCTCCAATTTCAATTCATTTTGCAAATAGGCAGCGAAAGCACGGCTACGTTCTTCCAATTTGCGAAACGTCAACACCTTGCCCATATTAATATAAGCGGCACGATCGGGATGTTCGCGCACCGCTTTTTCAAACATATCTAAAATCGAATCGTATTCCGAGGTGTCTAATTGGCGCTCCGCACCTTCCGGATAATTTTTAAACCAAAGTTTTTCCATTGCCGTTCCTTAGGGGAGTTTGGTTATTGTTAATCGGGTTAATTAATATAAATTATAGCGCACGCGCGGTTCAGCCCAAAAGAAGCGGGACGAAAATCCCCAGCCGTAAGGGTAAAACGGTGCGTAGTCATAAATGTCGTCAGGGTCGTAATAATATTCTTTCACCAGCTTCCAAATACGGTATTGATCGGCTTGAACCACGGGATAATTGTAATCCGCCTGATCAATTTTGCCCTGCTCTTTGCCGTTCAGCACTCCGCCGACTGTCACATACTGGTCTTTCAGATTTTCCGGATCCACAAAGCCGTTTAAATAGGCGATAAAACGTCCGTTGCTATAGCTATCCACGATAGGTTTCGCGGAAAAATACGCCACCGTTTGATTCAATACTTCAATTTTGGTTTTATCTTTCAACGCCTGTGCGGAAACCACTTTGCCGCCCAAGCGCACTTTCAGGCAGCGGCAATCGTAATCCTGCGCCTGCACATTTTTCAGATTTAACATTTCGAACTGTTTGGCTTCCAAACCCTGCGGCGCGGATACGCAGCCGGTTAACACAAGGGAAAGTGCGGTGCAAAATAAAAGTATTTTTTTGTTCATTTTAATTCTCCTTTTTAAAAGGTAATTAAGATCTATTCCCGTCCCGGTAATTTCTTCCAAGTGACTTCGTTACGTAAGTAAATCGGCTCAATTTCCAGCGGGCTGATGGTCTCGCCGGCAAACCACTTCGGCAGCGCCAAATCCAGCATATATAACGCGGAAGGCAGGGTAATATCGGTGCTTTTACCAAGGTTCGCCTCGGTAAGTTGCGGGTATGCCGTCCAACCTGTGCCGGCTAACACTGCATTATCGTGTTGGTGCTGCACCACCTGTTCAAGCACTCTCGACGCGCTGCACACCTGCTCGGCAATAATAGGCTGCCAAGCTAAAAACGTACCGAAATCCGACCGCACTTTCCGCGCTTTCCATTGGGCAAAATACACTTCATTCATGCGCGCATCGATGGCGGTCAGCACATTTTCCGACTGATATTGCACATAAGCGGCTTGCGCCATGGCGGCTAAATTTGACACGGGAATCACCGGCAAATTGGCGCCGAACGCCAACCCTTGCGCAATGCCGGCACCGATTCGAACACCGGTAAAACTGCCCGGGCCGCGCCCGAAAACCAAAGCATCCACTTGATAGAGTTTAATTCCCGCCTGCGCCAGAATTTCATCCACCATGGGCAAAATATGTTTGGTATGTTCACGTTGTGCGAATTGTTCCAAATGCGCTTTCTCTCCACCGCGTAACAATGCAACAGAACAAGCTTCTGTAGCCGTATCTAAAGCAAGCAATGTGACATTTTTCATCGTTATTCTGATTCTTCTTTATTGATTGTTGTGAGGAATTGTACCACTTTGTGCAAATCCCGCGTACGTTTAAAATTCGGCAAACTGCGCAAAAAGGTTTCACCGTAAGGGCGCATCACCAAACGATTATCGCAAATAATCACCACGCCGCGATCGGTGACGTCACGAATTAAACGCCCGACACCCTGTTTTAAAGTAATCACCGCTTCAGGAATCTGAATATCATTAAAAGGCTCGCCGCCTTGTAAACGGCAATCTTCAATGCGTGCTTTCAACAAGGGTTCATCCGGCGCGGTAAATGGTAGTTTATCGATAATCACCAAGGACAACGCGTCACCGCGCACATCCACACCTTCCCAGAAACTGGAGGTCGCCACCAACACGCTATGGGATTGCGAAATGAATTGTTCCAACAAAGTGCCTTTCGCCGTTTCACCCTGTAACAAAATGATCAATTTACTGTTCTCACGGAAATATTCCGCCAAACTGCGCATCATGGCATAGGACGTACAAAGCACAAAACAACGCCCTTGGTTGGCTTCGATAATCGGCAGCAGCATTTTGCCTAATTGACTGAAGGTGCTACTGTGATTGGTTGCCGGCAGATAACGCGGCACACAAAGCAGGGATTGTTCTGCGTAATTAAACGGGCTCGGCAGAATTTTCTGCGCCGCGTTTTGAATGCCTAAACGGTGGCAGATATGCTCGAAAGTCCCGCCCACTTCCAAGGTCGCCGAGGTAAAAATCCAGGCGCATTTTTGCTTCGCCATTTGCTCACCGAATTTATCCGCCACGGTCAGTGGCGTAATGTGCAAGCCGAACTGGCGGCCGATACATTCAAACCAATAGCAATAGCCGGTAATTTCCGTTTCCGTGAGGCGCTTAAGCAAATTTTGTAGCTGGGCGATGCGCTCAAAAATGCTATCCAGAGTTTGCGAACGCCCCAAGCCGAGCTTCACCACGTCCGCCGTAAAATTGAGTTTTTCCAATAAAAAACCAAAGGATTTTTTGACCGCACTTTGCTGCAATATTTGTCGCCAATTGCCACGCAGATTGCCTTCGCCCAACATCAACCGGAAATCCTGCACAATTTTTACCAGCTGATCCGCCGCTACGCCAAGCTGTTTCATGTCTTTCACTTCGGTGCGATAAGTAATTTGAATATCTTTGCACAAATCAAACAGCTGGCGCGAGGTGACCGATTGTCCGAAATATTGACTGGCAATATCAGGGAGCTGATGGGCTTCGTCAAACACGATCACTTCCGCATTGGGAATCAATTCGCCGAAGCCGTTTTCTTTCACCACCATGTCGGCAAAAAATAAATGATGATTGACCACCACCAAATCCGCATTGAGCGCTTTTTTCCGCGCCAATGCCACGTAACAATCGGCATAATTCGGGCAATCGCTGCCAAGGCAGCTTTCGGCAGTGCTGGTTAATTGCGTCAGGATCGGGCTGTCTTCGGCAATTTCGATACATTCGGACAAATCGCCGGTTTTCGTGGCATTGCGCCATTTACGCACTTTGGACAAATCATGCAACACACTACGATCGCCCAGCACGCCCTGCGCAATCACCTGCTCCAGCCGTTCCAGACATAAATAATTGGCGCGCCCTTTTAATAACGCGATTTTACCGCTGTAACCTAGGGCTTTTTGAATGGCGGGTAGGTCGCGATTAAATAGCTGATCCTGCAAGTTTTTGGAACCGGTGGAAATAATGGTTTTCTTCTTCGCCAATAATGCCGGCGCCAAATAGGCAAAGGTTTTGCCTGTGCCGGTGCCGGCTTCCACCACCAACGCGCCATGCTGTTCAATGGCTTTGCCCACCGCCATAGCCATTTCCTGCTGTTCCGCGCGGGGACGAAAGCCCTTGATGTACGCACTTAACTCGCCATCATGGGAAAAGACCTTGCTAATTTGTTCCGAATACGCCATTATTTTTTTCATCTGTTAAAAAGTCGGCACAGTATAGCAGATTTCCCCTCTTTCTGAATCAACAAGGACAAGATGATGATCAATATTCAACGACAACAACAAATCACGCCCGAACTGAGCTTATATACCTATAACGAAATTCCCGTTTTACATTTACAACACGCCATAGGCACGGCAAAAATCGCCTTACAAGGGGCGCATTTATTCAGCTGGCAGCCGGCGCACAGTAAACAGGACGTGCTGTGGCTAAGTGAAATCGAACCCTTTGAAACCAGCACGGCAATTCGCGGCGGCATTCCTATTTGTTATCCGTGGTTTAATAACGCCGGCACACCTGCCCACGGGTTCGCCCGTATCAGCCTGTGGCAGTTGAGCGATTACGCAATTAATGCCGATAAAGTGCGGTTGGTTTTTTCGTTGTTTTCCGCGCACAATGTGATTTTAGCGAAAGTAGAAATGATTTTCGGCAAACATTGTGACTTGCGCTTTACCCATTACGGTGAAGCAGGAATGGAAAAAGTGCAGCTGGCGTTACACAGTTATTTCAACATCGGTAATATCACCCATACCGACATCGCCAACCTGCCGACGGAATGCTTCAACGCCCTCACCCGCCAACAAGAAAGCGTGCCGTCACCACGCCATATTGCGGAAAATGTGGATTGTGTTTACACCACCCAACAACCGACGGAAATTCGCGACTATGACAATCAACGCACAATCATTGTGGAACATCACAATGCCGGCGATGTGGTACTGTGGAACCCATGGCACAAACCTACCGGTAACATGACAGAAAACGGCTATCAAACTATGGTCTGCGTGGAAACGGCACGAATCAATCGCTATCTTGATGCAGGGGAAACGGTGGCGGTGAGATTGCGTGTGGAATAATGAATTATCTTAGTCACTTCTGAAAACACGAATCTCCTAGCCATAGCCGTTTGAAATATTTTGGCTCTTTAGTAACTTGGCTCCCCTCGTTTACAGGGGGTAAGATACTTTTGAAATATCAATGTATTACATGTTTCGAACGGTTGTGGTTAGGAAACGTGCTAGCGTAGTGATTATTAATAGTATGATATGTAAAAAAGTGCGGTGGATATTGAAAGTGTTTTTTGGACTCGAGAAATGATTGGGAAAATGACCCGCACTTTTGACTAAATATGAATGATTATGCTGACACGCGTCTCCTGACGCGTATCCTTTGTTAAAAAACGTTCAAATGAAAAACACTAAAAAAACCGACCGCACTTTGCTATAATGCGCCCCGTTAATTTCACTTAAAAAATAAGAGACAACCATGACCGACTTTCCCTATATTCGTGACCTCAACGAACATAACCTTAATGAAACTCTGCAGCTTTCCCAAAATTATCCGTTAGTCATTATCTTTTATGCACCCAGCCATACCGATTCCGTGGCGTTTGTTAAAACGTTGGAAAACTACGCCAATCAATACCAAGGGCAGTTTGTGTTAGCCAAAGTGGATTGTGAAAAAGAACAAATGGTGGCGGCGCAATTCCACGTTCAGGCGTTGCCGACCACCTATTTATTCAGAGACGGGCAAGCCTTGGATGCGTTTCAAGGGGCATTGGATAATGCCACATTGCAACAGCGTTTGAATGCGATTTTACCGAAAGAGGAAGAAATTAAGTTTAATCAAGCGTTGGAATTGCTCGCCGTCGAAAATTACGAACAGGCATTGCCGTTGTTAAAAGATGCCTGGGAGTTGTCCGACCAGAAAAACAGTGAAATTGCGCTGCTCTATGCGGAAACCTATATCGCTATGAAGAAAACCGAGCCTGCGCAACAGATTTTAAATAAGATCCCGCTACAGGATCGCGACAGCCGCTGGCAGGGCTTGCAGGCGCAAATTGAATTATTGATTAAAGCCGCCGACACGCCGGAAATCCAGCAATTACAAGAAGAATTTGCCCAAGGGCCGACAAATGATCTTGCCTTAAAACTGGCGTTGCAATTACATCAAGCCAACCGCAATGAAGAAGCACTGGATCTGTTATTTAGGATTTTGCGTCAGGATTTAAGTGCGGAAGAAGGTAAAATCAAACAGGAATTTTTATCTATTTTAGCCGCTATCGGTAACAATGATCCCGTGGCTAATAAATACCGCCGATTGATCTATTCGTTGTTGTACTGACGGGAAATCTTCTATAATGTACCTGCCCTTTCAACTATTATTTTAAAAAAGGATTATTTATGTCTGAAATTAAACACGCTCAATTACTCATTTTAGGCTCCGGCCCTGCCGGCTATACTGCTGCGATTTATGCGGCACGCGCTAATTTGAAACCGTTATTAGTAACCGGTTTACAACAAGGCGGTCAACTAACTACCACCAATGAAATTGAAAACTGGCCGGGCGATTTCGGTGAAACTACCGGTCCGGAACTGATGCAAAGAATGCTACAACACGCAGAAAAATTCGAGACGGAAATTGTCTTCGATCATATTAACCGTGTTGATCTTTCCTCCCGCCCATTCAAATTATACGGTGATGCTCAAACCTTTAGCTGTGATGCGTTAATTATCGCTACCGGTGCCTCCGCCCGCTATTTGGGATTACCGACCGAAGAAAGCTACAAAGGTCGTGGCGTTTCTGCCTGTGCCACCTGTGACGGATTCTTTTATCGCAATAAGCCTGTTGCAGTGATCGGCGGTGGCAATACGGCGGTCGAAGAAGCTTTGTATTTAGCCAATATTGCCAGCGAAGTGCATTTGATTCACCGTCGCGACAGCTTCCGCGCGGAAAAAATCCTTATTGATCGCCTATACAAAAAAGTAGAAGAAGGCAAAATCATTCTACATACCCACCGCACTTTAGACGAAGTATTAGGTGATAACATGGGCGTGACCGGAGTACGATTAAAAGACGTGCAGTCCGATGCCACCGAGGACGTCATGTTAGACGGCGTATTCGTCGCCATCGGTCATGCGCCGAACACGGAAATTTTCCAAGGTCAGCTTGAATTAAACAACGGCTATATCGTGGTGAAATCAGGCTTAGAAGGTAATGCCACCGCCACTTCCGTGGAGGGTGTCTTCGCCGCCGGTGATGTGATGGATCACAATTATCGCCAGGCAATTACCTCTGCCGGCACCGGTTGTATGGCAGCATTGGATGCCGAGCGTTATTTAGACGCGCAAAAATAAATCAAACGGGCGTTGTGTTCCGTCAATAAAATCATAATGTTACAACACGGTGGGCTTTAAAGCCCGCCTTATGTTTTTTCTATCTTTTGTAAAAAACCGCAACTTATGGACAAATCCCGTCAAAAGTATTTGCAACAATGGTTACGCACGCAGCAAAAGCCAATTAAAGAATATTTAAACCTTAACATCCTCCTTGCTTCCCTTTCCTCCGTCATTCTCGTGGCGCAAACCTATTTACTGGCGTCATTGCTGTATAAAATCATTATTGTTAATAAAGCAATTAGTGGTCTTATACCTTATTTTATCGGCTTGATTGTGGGATTTGCATTGCGCGCTCTGATTTTATGGTTACGGGAAAAAATCGGCTTTAAGTGCGGTCAATTATTACGAAATAGTATTCGCCGGCAAATTCTGGATAAAATTCATCAGGTCGGTCCTGCCACCATTAACAACAAACCGGCGGGTAGCTGGGCGACGATCATGTTGGAACAGGTAGAAAACCTGCACAATTTCTACGCCCGTTATTTGCCGCAACAAGCGCTTTCCGCCATTGTACCGATCATTATTCTAATTGCGGTTTTCCCACTGAATTGGGCGGCAGGTTTGATTTTAATAGGCACCGCACCGCTGATCCCGATTTTCATGATTTTAGTGGGCAAAGCAGCAGCAGACAGCAGCCAAAAGAACATGGACACCCTCGCCCGTTTAAGCGGGCAATTTTTAGATCGGCTGCGTGGCTTGGAAACCTTACGTTTATTTGACCGCACTTTGGAACAAACCCGCTACATTGAAGAAAGCACGGAAGACTTCCGTGAAACTACTATGGACGTGCTGAAAATGGCGTTCCTCTCCTCTGCCGTGCTGGAATTTTTCACCTCCATCTCTATAGCATTAATGGCGGTATATTTCGGTTTTAGTTATTTAGGGCAAATCGAATTCGGTACTTACGGCACGCCAATCACCCTGTTTATCGGTTTCTTCTGCTTGATTCTCGCACCGGAATTTTATCAACCATTACGCGATCTCGGCACCTATTATCACGACCGCGCCGCAGGTATCGGGGCGGCAGATGCCATTGTGGATTTTCTGGAAGCCGATTATTTAACTGCCCAAGGCGATAAAAAAGCGGCATTTGAAGGAAAAAGTGCGGTAGAAATTTCAGGTGAAAATCTGGTGGTCTTATCGCCGCAAGGTAAACCGCTGACGGAAGTCCTGAATTTTTCTATTCCACCACACAGCCATATTGCCATCGTCGGGCAAAGCGGTGCCGGCAAAACTTCGCTCATCAACGCCATGTTAGGTTTTCTGCCGTATCAAGGCAGCCTGAAAATTAACGGACAAGAATTGCGCGATTTGGATTTAATGCAATGGCGTAAACATATTGCCTGGGTAGGGCAAAACCCGCTGCTGCTACAAGGCACCATTAAAGAAAATTTATTGCTGGGTGATATTCAAGCCGACGAACAGGAAATTGATCATGCCTTGCGCTTGGCACAAGCAAAAGAGTTTACCGATCGGCTTGGTCTGGAAGCAGAAATTAAAGAAGGCGGCATCGGTGTTTCCGTGGGGCAGGCGCAACGTTTGGCAGTGGCACGTGCACTGCTGCACAAAGGTGATTTGCTGTTGTTGGACGAACCTACCGCCAGCCTGGATGCCCAATCGGAAAATCAGGTGTTGCAGGCATTGCAACAAATTAGTCAACAGCAAACCACGGTAATGATCACTCACCGTATTGAAGATCTGAAACAATGCGACAATATTTTGGTCATGCGCCATGGGCAAATTATTCAACAAGGGCATTTTGACCAACTACAACACCAAGGTTTCTTCGCCGAATTATTGGCACAACGACAACAGGATATTCACTAATGCGCGCATTATTGCCTTTTCTTCGTTTATTTAAATTCGCCAAACTGCCGTTAATTTTAGGCGGCTTGCTGATGATTTTAGGGCTGGCGTCCAGTATCGGGTTGCTCACCCTTTCCGGCTGGTTTCTTGCCGCCACCGCCATCGCCGGTTTCGGCTCGCTATTTAACTTTTTCTACCCATCCGCCAGCGTACGCGGTTTGGCAATCGGGCGTACCGTGGCGCGCTACCTTGAAAAAGTGGTCACCCATGACGCCACCTTCCGCGTATTGGCAAAACTGCGCGTGCAGGTGTTTGACAAAATCATTCCGTTAAGCCCTGCGCTGCTCAACCGTTATCGTAACAGCGATTTATTAAACCGCTTGGTTGCCGATGTGGACACCCTCGACAGCCTATATCTTCGCCTCATTGCGCCCTTTATCAGCGCCATAGTGGTGATTGCGTTCATTACCTTTGGCTTGAGTTTTATTAATGCCCCGCTCGCGCTGTTTATCGGTTTCACATTACTGGCGCTCTTGCTGGTTATCCTGACGATTTTTTACCATTTGGGTAACAAATTCGGCGCCAAACTTACCCAATCCCGCGCCCTTTACCGCACGCAATTTATCGAATTTATTCAGGCGCAAGCGGAATTATTGCTGTTTAACGGCGAGGACAAGGTCAAAGAAAAACTGAACCAAACGGAACAACAATGGCAGGCTTACCAACAACGGGAAGCCAATTTATCGGGATTTTCCACCGCACTTTTATTGTTCGCCAACGGTTTGCTGTTATGTGTCACCTTGTGGTTTGCCGCCCAAGCGGATTTAGGCAACGATGAATACCGCATGGCGTTTATCGGCTTATTTGCCTTTGCCGCCCTTGCCTCGTTTGAAATCCTGATGCCTATCGGCGCAGCATTTTTACACATCGGGCAAGTGGTTACCTCTGCCGAGCGGGTAACGGACATTATTGAACAACAGCCGTTATTGGATTTTTCCGGTACGCAAGAAGTGGAACCCGATGAACAACAGCCGTTATTGCAAATGACAAATCTGCATTTTACTTACCCGCAACGCACTAATCCGGCGCTGGTGGATTTAACCCTCAACATTCAAGCCGGCGAAAAAGTTGCCATTTTAGGCAAAACCGGTAGCGGAAAATCCACGTTGTTGCAATTATTAGTTCGTAACTATGATGCCAACCAAGGTGAAATTCTGCTGGCAGGCAAACCGATTCAAACGTATAGCGAAACTGCCCTGCGCCAACAATTTTGCTTCTTGACCCAACGGGTGCACGTGTTCAGCGACACATTGCGCAATAACCTGCAACTTGCCAATCATGCTCCGTTGAGCGATGAAAAAATGCTTGCCGTGCTACAACAAGTGGGCTTGGAAAAACTCGTGAATCAGGAACAAGGCTTGGATTTATGGCTCGGTGACGGCGGTCGTCCGTTATCCGGCGGTGAACAACGCCGTTTGGGCTTGGCTCGGGTGCTATTAAATGACGCACCGATTTTACTGTTAGATGAGCCAACGGAAGGTTTGGATCGTGAAACGGAACGCCACATTCTGCAGGCAATTTTGGCACACAGCCGTGGAAAAACATTAATTATGGTGACGCACCGCTTAACCGCTATTGAACAATTTGATCAGTTGGTCATGATTGATAACAATCAATTAATTGAACAAGGTGCTTATCTGGATTTAATCAGTAAAGAAAATGGCTTTTTCAAGCAATTGACACAACGCATTTAATTGGGAAGGCTGGAAAGGTGGAAACCTTCCCAGCTTGATCTCGGCACACGAAAATTCTGACTCTGGCTGCTTTCTTCCGAACCTGACCTGGTAAACCAGACTTCATTGCGAGGGACCGAAAAGGTTTCCATTGAATTAACCGCAAGATTTCATTTCACACTGGCGATTAAGGGTTTGCATTATGCAATAAGCCCCGCCGAATTGCAAATGTTATCTCCGTATGAAAGGGAAAGTGCCCGAACTTTAAACAAACGAGGAAAATAATGACCGCACTTTCCGATGCAACTCACACAGCATGAATTAAACCGGATTTATGCAGCGGGTTAACGCCTTATATTAAGATTGAAAAAATGCCTGATAATGAAATTTATCAGGCATTTTTTTATAAACGTACACCGGTGCCAACACCGAACCCTACACCAACGCCATTGGAACCGCCACTTGCACCGACACCTACGGAACACGCTGCCAGGCTAAATAGAATAAATACTGCCAGGATAATTTTTTTCATACTTCGCCTCTTTTCACTTTTTCCACATTTCTAAATAAACGATACACCCCGATTAAATCTTTTTTAGCAATATATTTAAACGGCAATAATAAATAATACAAAAAACGATAATGGCATACGGAAGACATCATATCCTGCCACTCTTGAGGTTCACAATCCTGTTCATAACCGCGCATAACCGTGCGGACAGTTTCATCGGAAATATTTTCCTCACGACATAAATTATAAATAAACAAAATCAAATCGCGCACTTTCTGACGAGGTAAGTTCCGTTTTGTTGCGTCCACTTCAAAGTCAATAAATAACACCCTGCCGTCATGCCATAAAATATCCCGAATTGCCGGGCGCCCGTGCACCAGTCCCTGTTGATGTAACTGCGCCAAGGCTTTAGCACAATCCAACAGAATCTGTTGTTTGGTTTGCGTTGGAATATTATCGTCAACCCAATTCGCTACGCTTTTGCCACCATCTTCCAGCACCAGATAATCTTTACCGAAAGCGGCTAATTTCGGCACCGGTGCTTGTCGTTGTGCAAGATACTGCAAACTCCGGAGCTCGTTTTGAAATGCCTGCTGCGGATGCGGTTTTAGCAAATGCCACACGCCTTTTAATTGTTCCGGTTGTTTCAGCCAATAATTTTTGTTCCCGTAGGTAAAATAATAGACCCGCTCCCCTTTATGTTCTGCTAAGAGCCGCTGAACATATTGCGCAAAAGAAAACGTCACTGAGTCTGACATAATAGAATCCCTATAAAAGAAAAGTGCGGTCAAAATTAACCGCACTTTTTGTGCAATCCTGCCGGTTATTTCTTAATTAAACTTAATTTTGCAACCCGGTTGCCGGACAACCGGCAATCCATTTTATAGAACCGATTACCGTTTAAACGCACATCAGCAGCTAAGCGGGAATTGCTGTTAGCGTGGTTAGCAGAACTACGAAATACGCGTGAAGTTTGTGCCACCTGTTGAATTTTTGCAATACAAAGGTAATTTAATTTGGCATCGTTACCGGTTTTCACGTTAACCACGCCTTTATCCGCATTGTTTGAACCCAACATTTTGTACAGTTTCATGGCTTCGGCGACTAAGGCTTTTTGTGCTCGGTTTGCCGCGTCAATGTTGCGAACTTTGCCATTTTCCTGCGCGACGGAAACTTTGCCTCCTTTATAGAAAAATAATTTATTGTCACTACCGTTGCTAACTTTAATCAATTCCGGTTGTCCATTTAAGTAAGCTGTATATTGCGTATTGTTGTCGACATATTCAAATGTCGGCAAGGTTTCCGCTTTTTGCAGTAACGCTTTCACATCGGCATTTGCCTGCATCATCTCAGCGACGGAACCCGACGTACCGGCGGTTTTAATTTCAGATAACGAACCACACGCCGATAACAGTAAAATTGATGAGCATAAGACCACCCTGATGATATATTTCTGCATGAAAATAAGCCCCTTGAATTGATAAAAGTGCGGTCTAGTTTAACCGTTTTTTTATTTTTTTTAAACCTTACGATTAGGAGAATACCTATGTTTGCTTGGTTAAAACCGAAATTTGTGACATTACTTTGTGCACTTTTGCTGACCTCAACATTATCAACATCCGCATTTGCCCTTGCCATCAGCGAAAATGAAATCAACCAATTGCTGGCTCGGTACAATAATTATAAAAATAATTATGGCATTCCCGGTCTTGCCAGCGTGGATTACAATCTGCACGATTTCAGCGCCAGAATCGGGCAATCCGCGGGAAAACGCTTGGAATTGAGCGGCATTATCGACGGCTTATTCAAACTGCCTACCGATCAGTTTTCCGCCAAATTGAACCTCACCTTCGACACTGTGCCTTATTATGATGCGCAAAAAGGTGCGATTTATTTGAAGGATATTCGCGTACTACGCTGGTCCGGCTCGCCTGAACAATACATGGGGCAAATTCAAAGTCTGGTGCCGTTACTCACCAACAATATCGCCACCTATCTGAGCAACACGCCGGTTTATACCCTAGACGAAAAAAATCCACGGGATATGATGATTAAACAAGCCGCTAAAGGCATTCGGGTAGAACAAGGCAGATTGGAAGTGGACACCTTTGATAATTTGCTAAAACCATAATTTCAGGCAAAAATAAAGGCTGAACAAGGATTCAGCCTTTTTTATTATAGCTAGACAACGTCTAGCTATAAAAACCGTACGCTATGCGTATGGAATCAAAGAGCTTAAGCGGTCAACATAAAAAATCCTCACTATATAATGAATAAGGCTGACAACCAAAATTCAAGATATAGGAGGATAAGTCAATGGTAAGTAAAGCCAATGACGATTCAAGTCTATCACACACCAAATGGAACTGTAAGTATCACATCGTCTTCACCCCGAAATATAGAAGAAAAGCCATTTACGGAAGGCTTAGAACGGATATAGGTAGCATATTAAGGCAGTTATGCGACTATAAAAATGTGGAAATAATAGAAGCGTACGCAATGAAAGAGCATATTCATATGCTTCTAAAAATTCCGCCGAAATTATCGGTATCAAGTT